>JBBQRT010000001.1:0-99236 GCA_038214505.1 Phycisphaerales bacterium
CTTCGGTGGCACGGGTGACCCTGCCCACGGCTTTCGGACACCGACGGACCGCGGTTACGGTTCCTCAGGAGTCCGAACATGCCCCGCAAGGTCTTCACGCCTCAGTTCAAGGAGACGGCCGTCAGGCTCGCTTCCGCTCCCGGCGCGGTCGTCGAGAAGGTCTCCCACGAGCTCGGTGTCGCCACCTGGACGCTGCGGCGATGGATGAAGGAGCAGCTCGGCACCTCACGCAAGACCCCGGTGAAGAGCCCCGTGCCATCATCCAGCGCCGACGCCCCATCGCAGCCCGACCCCCACGCACGCATCCGGCAGCTCGAGGCGGAGGTCCGCCAACCCCCCAGGGAGCGTCACACCCCAACAAAAGCGACCGCCTTCTTCGCTGCGGAGGACCTCAAGCAGGCAGCGGGTCAGGCGAAGAAGGTTGGGGCGGATGGGGGGCAGCGG
The DNA here is from genome assembly GCA_038214505.1 of Phycisphaerales bacterium. Taxonomy (GTDB): domain Bacteria; phylum Planctomycetota; class Phycisphaerae; order Phycisphaerales; family UBA1924; genus UBA4658. Next base: position 445 of record JBBQRT010000001.1, read on the forward strand.
TGATCTACACCTTCATCCGTGAGCGCCTCGCCGGCGACTACCCCATCAGAACCTGCTGCCGCGTCCTGGGCGTCAGCACCTCCGGCTACTACCACGCACGGTCACGGGGGCCGTCGCGGCGCGACTACCGTCGCGCGGTCCTGGCCGAAGAGATCCGCACCGTCCACGCAACCACCCGCGGCGTCTACGGCAGCCCGCGCGTGGCCCACCACCTCCGCTCCCACGGCGTGACGATCTGCCGCAACACCGCGGCCAAGCTCATGCGTGAGCAGGGGCTGCGTTCGCGCCGGTGCCGACGCTTCCGCCCACGCACCACCGACTCGTCGGCCACCGTGAAGCCCGCACCCAACCTCCTCAACCGCGCGTTCCACGCCGATCGCCCCGACGCGGTCTGGCTCGCCGACATCACCTACATCCCTCTCAAAGGCGGCTTTGCTTACCTCGCGGCGGTGGTGGACCTCCACTCACGTGCTGTCGTGGGGTGGGCCCTGGACGACGCGATGCCCGCGCAGCTGGTGTGCGCTGCGCTCAACGCAGCCGTCGCTTCACGCAGACCGCCCAAGGGCACCCTCTGCCACTCCGACCGCGGGGTGCAGTACGACAGCCTGCTCTACAGAGGCCTGCTGGCGCGGAACGGCATGGTCCAGTCGATGAGCCGCAAGGGGGACTGCTACGACAACGCACCGATGGAGTCGTTCTTCTCCACCCTCAAGGCCGAGCTGGTCGGCGACACCCGCTACGCGAACCTCCAGCACGCACGCGACCACCTCAGCGCCTACATCGACGGCTTCTACAACCGCCACCGAATCCACAGCTCCATCGGATACAACACCCCGCTCTCAGTCCTCCAACGTACCCTCTGACCTCCAAAAGCACTGTCCGAAAATAGTGGGCAAGGCCACTCCCCAGCAGACGACGCATCCCCCATCAAGCGTGCCCCCGAAGTCGATCCGCTTTGCGATCGACTTCGGGAAATCTGCACCTGAAGTTTCGGCACCACGTCTAGCGCATCGAATTCGGCCTCAAGGCGAGCCGACTTCGGTGGCACGGACATTCGATGCCGCCTGGCTCATCTCCGCTTATCGCTTGATCGCAACCGACCCAACCAGCTTCTCGCCCTTGCTGGTCTCGATCTCGATCCACAGCTTCGCGTCGGCGCTCAGGGGGCTGGGGGCGTCGGCGTGGGCGTGGAACTCTTTGCCGTCGCCGTCGGCCTTGGACTTCATCGAGCCCTTGCCGTCCTGGGTGCCGATCCAGACACGCACCGCGGCGGGCTTGTCGGTCGAGCCCGAGAGATCCACGTCAAAGTGGGCCTCTTTGCCGGCCTCGACCTTGCCCTCCTGCACCGCCACCACGGTCCAGCCGCCGAGGGTGAACCTGCCAAGCTCGTGGGCCTCGTCCTTCGAGTGATCGTCGGTCATCGTGCCCTTGGCCGGGGCCGGGTCGGCGGCGGGGGGCGTGGCGCCAGGGGGGGTGCGTCCGCCAGCGGGGGCGGCCTCGGGGGCCAGCGGGGCGGCGGGGCCCTGCGGCTCGCTCTTCTCGCACGCGCCAAGGGGCAGGGCCAGGCCCAGGGCCAGCAGGGTCGCCATCGTCGTGGTCGTCTTCATTGCGGGATCTCCAGAAAGGGGGTTCTCGATTCGATATCGGTCATCAGGTTTCCGGCACTGCGGCCGGTGTCGCCGCCAGCGCACCCTTGCCCCGAGCATACTTCACACCCGTGACGAGTGCGTATCCGGCGGGGACAACAAAGAGGTTCAGCACCGTCGAGCTTACCAAGCCACCCAGCACGACCACCGCGAGTGGGGCCAGGAGCTCGCTGCCGGGTTTGCCCATGGCCATCGCGAGGGGAAACAGGCCCAGGGCCGCCGTGAGGGCGGTCATGAGGATGGGGACCAGCCGCTCCATCGTGCCGCGGAGGATCGCCTCGGGCGGTGTGGCCCCCTCGATCTTCAGAAGGTGGTCGTAGTGGTTGACCAGCAGGATGCCGTTGCGGACGGCGATCCCGAAGAGCGTGATGAAGCCGATCATGCTGGCGATCGAGATGACGGGGGCCACATAGCGTCCGCGCCCGAGGCCCAGGAGGTTGAGCGCGTTGTCGACCGGGTGGGCCGAGGCGGTGAGATAGACGGCGGCGATCCCGCCGATGAGGGCCAGCGGGAGGTTGAGCATGACCAGCCCCGCGACCCGGAGCGAGCCGGTGGACATCCGCAGGAGCAGGAGCATGAGGCCGGCGACGACCGCGCCCATGGTGTAGATGGTTCTCGACGCCGACTGCTGGGCCTCGAACTGCCCGCCGTAGTGCACCGTGCAGCCCGCGGCGGCGACGATCGGGTCGACGCGCTCTCGCACCTTGGCGACCAGGTCGCCCAGGTTGTATCCGTCGGCGACGTTGACGGAGACGACGGCCTTGCGCTGGGCGTTCTCGCGAGCGATGAGGTTGCTGGTACGCTCGGGGCCGATGTCGGCGACCTGCGAGAGCGGGACGACCGCGCCGGCGGGCCCACGAAGCAGGAGCGACTGGACCTGATCGACACGCTCGCGCTCGGAAGGATCCAGCCGGACGACCAGGTCGTAGCGACGCGCCCCGTCGGAGATCTGCGCGACGGTCTCGCCGAAGAGCGCCTGCTGGACCTGCGTCGCCGCGGCACCGGGCGTGAGGCCCACGCTCGCCAGGTCCTGGTGGCGGTAGCGGACGGGCAGGGAGGTGATGAGCACCTCGCGGTTGGCCGCCACATCGCGGGTGCCCGGGAGGGCCTTGAGCTCGCCCTCGATGCGCTTGGCCAGCGTGCGGAGCGTGTCGAGATCATCGCCGAAGACGTTGATGGCGACGGCGGCGGGTGTGCCCGAGAGCACGTGGCTGAGGCGGTGCTCGATGGGCTGGCCGACCATCGTCGTGATGCCAGGGACGTTGGAGAGGATGCGGTCGATCGCGGCCCGGACCTTGGCCTGCTCGGCCCCGGGCTTGAGCGTCACCTCGATGTCCGAGCTCGAGACGGGCTCGGCGTGCTCGTCGCGCTCGGCCCGCCCGGTGCGGCGGGTGACCGACTGCACGCCCTCGATGAGCCTGAGCTGCGAGTCGACGCCCCTGGCCAGCCGGTCGCTCTCCTGGAGCGAGGTGCCGGGCGGGGCCATGAGATAGATGGTGTACGTCCCCTCGTTGAACGTCGGGAGGAACGAGGTCCCGAACGTGGAGCCCAGCCAGAGGGCAAGCGCTGTGAGGATGCCGGCGACGCCCAGGACGAGGCCGCGCTGCTTCAGGGAGCCGAGCAGAAGAGGTTGAAACCGGGCCTTGAGCCAGCGCACCAGGCGGGTGTCGTGGTCGTTGACGCCCGGCGCGGGGGCCGCGACCCGAGCGAGCAGGAAGCGGCACATGGCGGGTGTCACGGTGAGAGCGACCAGCAGCGAGGCCATGATCGAGACGATGTACGCGATGCCAAGGGGCCGGAAGAAGCGGCCCTCGAGGCCTTCGAGAAAGAGCAGGGGGACGAAGACCATGCAGATGATGAAGGTGGCGAAGACGACGCTGGAGCGGACCTCGTTGCTTCCCGAGTAGATGACCTCGACGATGCCGCGCCTGGAGGCCTCGGGCAAAGCAGCATTCTCGCGGAGGCGTCGATAGACGTTCTCGACGTCGATGATCGCGTCGTCGACCAGCTCGCCGATCGCCACCGCCAGCCCGCCCAGGGTCATGACGTTGATCGAGAGCCCCCAGGCCCAGAGCACCAGCAGCGCGACGGCGAGCGACAGCGGCAGGGCCGTGAGCGTGATGACCGTGGTCCGCCAGTTCATCAGGAACAGCACGAGGATGATCGCGACGATCACCGTCGCGTCGCGGAGGACCACCAGCACGTTGCGCAGCGAGCGCTCGATAAACCGCGAGGCCCGGAACGGGTCGCGGTTGAGCACTATCCCCGAGGGCATGGCCCGCTCGACCTGATCCAGCACGCGGTCGACCTCGCGGGTCAGCGCGAGCGTGTTGGTGTTGGGCGATTTCTGCACGCTCACGACGACCGCGGGCACGCCCCGATCGGCCGCCGTCCCGCGCTTGGGGGCGGCCCCGAGCGTCACGTTGGCGACCTGGCCGATGGTGACCGGTGCCCCGGCGGCGAACTTGACGACGGTGGCCTTGATGTCGTCGACGCCGCGGACGCGGGCCATCTGGCGGATGGGCAGCTCCTGGCTCTGGACGTCGGGCAGATAGCCGGCGCTGGCCGTCGAGTGGGCCTGGCGGGCCGCCTCGACGACCTCCGAGACGCTCAGCCCGTAGAGAGCGAGGTCGGCCTGACGGACGTTGACCTGATACTGGGGGAGGTCGCCGCCGATCGCGACGACCTGGGCCACGCCCGGGATGGCAAGGAGCTTGTTCCGCAGCTCATACTCGGCGAATCCGCGGATATCCAGCGCCGAGCGTGCCCCGTCCGGGGATGAGAGGGCCAGCAGCATGATCTCGCCGGTGATGCTTGTCACCGGAGTAATCTCCGCGTGCGCAGTGGGGGGCAGGCGGTCCTGCACCGCCGAGAGGCGCTCGGCGACCATCTGGCGGGCCCGGTAGAGGTCGGAGCCCCAGTCGAACTCGACCCACACGAAGCTCAGACCCGTCGCGCTGCTGGAGCGGACGCGCCGCGTGCCGGGCAGCCCGTTCACCGCCGTCTCGATCGGGAACGTCACGTTGAGCTCGACCTCGTCGGCGGCCAGCCCGCCGGCCTCGGTCATCACAACCACCGTCGGGGCGTTGAGCTCGGGGAACACGTCGACGCTCATCTTCGGGGCCACCAGGCCCGCGAAGAGGACCGTCAGCCCCGCCAGCACGATGACCAGGCCGGCGTGCTTGAGCGAGAGTTGGATGAGTCGTGCCAGCACGCGGGTGTGTCCTTGCTGTTGATCTTGGTCCTGGGTCGGCCAGGTCGGGTGGAGGTGGGGGTGGGGGTGGGGCGAGTGAAGCAGGAACGGGCGTCAGTTGTCCTCGTGCCACGTCCCGTCGGAGTGGAAGTGCCCGCCCTTGAGCGCCGCGCCGCTGGTGGCGAGCATGAGGGCGTAGTTGCCCGCAAGGACGATCTGGTCGCCCTCCCGGATGCCCGACTGAATGACGGTCCATCGCCCGTCGGTCATGCCCACGTCGGCGGTCATACGGATGACCTTGTCGGGGTCGGCGGGGTCGCGACGGAAGAAGATGGGCGTCGCGCCGTCGCGCACGATGCACGCCGAGGGGACCGCCAGCTCGGCGCTCGCGCCCGCGAGCGTGACTTCCAGGTGGGCCGCCACGCCAGCGCGGGCCCAGCTCCCGAGCGTCTTGGGCTCGACGAACAGCTCGATGGTCCGCAGGTCGGGATCAGCCGTCAGGCCAAGCCGCAGCTCGGCGCTCAGGGCCGCCTGCGGGTCGATCGAGCCGCCCGCCGGCGGCACGACACGGGCCTCGAGACCTTCGCGCAACCGGCCCAGCTCGGCCTGCGGGGCCCGGGCCGTGAAACGCACCTTCTCGGGCTGGACGAGCGTGAGCACCAGCCCGGACTCCTCGGCCAGACCGCCCGTGCTGACGGCGATCGACTCGACAACGCCCGGGGCCGCGGCCCGGACCTCCAGCACACCCGGGGCCGGCTGGCCGCCGCCGCCCGCGGCCCGCTCGACCTGCTCGCGCCGGCCCTCGAGCGAACGCAGCTCCGACGCGAGCGACTTCTCGGTCGCCTCGAGCTCCGCGTCCTTCTCCATGACGTCGGCGAGTTCGGCCTGCGTGGCCGCCATAGTCGCGCGGGCCTCGATGAACTTGTCGGCGCTGCCGCCCCCCGCGGCCCGTATCGATTCCAACTGCGTGAGCCGCTCCTGCCACAGGCCGACCTTGGACCCCAGCGTTTCCTCGTGCACCCGGTGGGCGGCCCGCAGCGGCGTCATCGAGTCCAGCCTCGCTTTGCTCGCGGCGATCCTTTCGTGCAGGTCGCGCCAGCCCGAAGAGTCCAGCCGGTACAGCACCGCCCCCGTCTCGACGCGCTGGTTGGGCTCGACAAGCAGCTCGACACGCCCGCCCAGCGGCGCCCGCGCTTCGCGCCGGGCCGTGGGGAGCAGCTCGAAGCGCCCCGGCACCCGCAGCGTCTGCGCGACGGCCCGAGTCTCGACGGTCGCGAAGGTGATCCCCAGGTTCGACCGCACCGGCCCCGGGATGTCCACGCGGTTGGACGGCCCCTTGGCGGGCTCGCCGGACATCTCTGTGGAACTCTTCTTGTCGCCCGCGGGCTCCTCGCGCGTGCACGAGCCCAAGGGCAGCATCGCCAGCACACCGATCAGCAGCATCGTTCTCATCGTCCGTCTCCTTGATTCAGCGTCGCGGGGTCGGTGCCGGCCGGGCGGCGCGGGCCGAGCAGTTCGTCGATGCGGATATGCGCGAGCGTCTCGTCTCGTCGCGTGCCGACGAGCGCCAGCAGGGCGTCGTGCCGCCGCCGCAGGCTCTCGATCAATACCGGCGTGTTGACCTCGCCCAGGCGGGCTACGCCGCGGACGTCCTCGAGCTGGGCGTCGACCATCGGCAGGAGCTCGCGTTCGAGGGCCGCGCGGCGACGCGACGAGCTCTCGAGCGCCAGACGCGCCAACGCGAGTTCGCCCTCCATGCGTTCGACGGCCGCCTCGACGCCCGCCCGCGCCAGCTCGCGGGCCGCCGTGGCCTCGGCGATCGCCCGACGGTTGGCGTTGAGCACCGGCAGCGGGGCCGCCAGCCCAAGCAGAAACTGGTCCTGCCCGTCCTCGGAGCCGTAGCCCGGCCCGATCGTCAGGTCCGGATACTGCCTGCGGACTTCCAGCTCGAGCGTCCGCTCGGCCACCTCATATTCGACCCGCGCCATCTCCACCATCGGGCGATTCTCGACGGGCCGGGTGACGTCGTTCCAGCCATTCTCCGCGCCCGCGGCGACCAGCGTTGGCTCGAACCGAAGCGGCGCGCCGGGGGCCATGCCCATGAGCCCCTTGATCGTCAGCTCGCCCTCGGCGGCCTCGGCCCTCGCCTGCTCGAGCTCCGCGACGCGGGCCAGCCGCTCCATCCGGAACAGCCGGGCCTCGATGCGGGAGAGCTCGCCCGCCGACTCCATGGCGTCCATGACGGCTTGCAGCGAGCCGACGTTCCCGAGAACTTCCGCCGCCGAATCGGCCCGGGCCGTCGCGGCCGACCACCGGCACCACGCCCGGCGCAGCTCGATGCCCGTCTGCCACTCGCGCTGCGCGACGCGGACAAGCTCGCCGGCGTGCTCAACGCCGGCGCGGCGCTTCTCGATCTCCAGCCGTCCGCTGAGCGGGACCGTGAACCCGACGGACGAGAAGACCTTCCACGGATTGGCCGCGCTCTGGATGATGCGAGTCAGATCGACACGCAGCGTCGGGTCCTGCCACAGTCCGGCATTCGTGGCCCCCGCGAGCGTCACACCGGCCTTCAGCCTCGCGAGCCGGAGATCCGCGCTGTACACCATCGCGACGGCTTGGGCCTCGGCGAGCGACACGCCGTCGGAGAGGTCGAAACGCTCGGGTGATTGCTCGCTTCCCCCCGGCTGCTGCCCGGCGAGCCGTGCAAGCCAGGCCGACGCGGGCTCGGGGTCGGGAGTGCGGGCCCGGAACGAGGCGCTGTGGGCCCCCGCGTCGAGCGGGACGGGCCGGTACGTCGCGCATCCCGCGGCCGCGAGGCTCGCCGTGATCGCGGCAGAAGCAAGGAAATGTCGGTGTGATCTAGACATGGAGTTGCGTCATGCACCCGCCGGATTGCGGGGCCCGGCCCGGTTGTGGGCGGCCGGTGTGAAAATGTGATGGGATGAAGCCCACGGCGCAAGCGTTCGCGCCGACGACGGACCGGCTGCACGCCGGGCAGGCGCGCTCACCGAGCGGACGCTCAGATCAACAGCCGCGTGACTTTGCGGGCGCGTGCTACCGCCCCGAACCCGGGGTCGGGGGGCGAGGTCCACACCACCGCTGACGGACGGGCCATCAGCGTCTCGACGATCGCCGGGGCGATCGCGATCAGCATCATGCGCGTCGGGCCGGCCTCAGCCCGACTCGTCGGCCCGGGCTGGTGGTCGCTGGGGGCGGGCAGATGGACGCAGCAATCGCAGTCTTGAATCGCCCAAGCCGTCGGCAGGCCCGCGGGGGCGTCGCAGTCGTGGTCCGCACCGGTATCGTGGGCGTGATGGTGCGCCACGTCGTGGTGCTGGGCCCCGTGGTGCCCGCAGTCGCCCGTGGGGATGCACAGGCCCTGTTCGCCTCGGGCGAAGCATGCCAGCACCTGCACCAGCAGGAGCATGACGGCGAGCGACTTGGCGAATCTGTTGAGCATGTCTGAGGGCTTGCGGACGATCGGCGGAACAGTCAGTATATCGATAGATCGGGACATGCAAGCTGGCGATTCACGCCCGGGCGGCTTTGGCGGCGGAAACTTTCTGCAAGGTTGCGAAACGGCGGACCTGTGTGTCCGGATTCTGGCCTCCGCCTCAGCCCGTGGGCGTCTCGATCGAGCCGGCGATGGCGTCGGGGAGGATCCGGATGTGTCCATCTGCCTCAACGGTCGTCACGCCGAGTTCGTCCAAGGCACTTAACGCGGCGGCCTGCTCGGCCGTCTTTTTGGCGTTCCCCCAGCAGGGCCTGAACTTCCGGCCGTCGATCTCCACGCACACCTCGAAGCACTTGGCGTGATCTGGGCCCTTCTCGTCCAGCACGTGGTATACCGGCGAGCGGCCGAAGCGGACCTGCGCCGTCTGCTGCAGCACGCTCTTGAAGTTCTCCTGGTGCCCGCTCCGGGCCGCCCGACGGATCAGGGGCGTCAGGATCGGGCCAAGGAACGCCCGGGCGGCCGTGATCCCGCCGTCCAAGTAGATCGCGCACACAATCGCTTCGAGCGTCGCCGCGGCGAGGCTCTGGGGCAGGCTGCGCTGCCCGAGCATTCCCTTGCCCAGAATCAGGTAATTTTCGAGCCCGAACTCGCGTGCAATCACCGCGCAGGTCTGGCGGGAAACGACTGTCGATTTGATCTTGGTCATTTCCCCCTCGAGCTCGTCGGGATAGAGCTCGAAGATCATTTCGCAGCACACCAGCCCAAGGACGGCGTCGCCCAGGAACTCCAGCCGCTCGTTTGAGTCCTTTCGGCTGTCGGTCGTCGAGGCGTGCGTCAAGGCCCGCACGAGCATGGCGGGATCGGCAAAGGTGTAGCCCAGCCGCAACTGCAACTCGGTCAGAGCTTCGCTCAACATGGCGCACCCGGACTTTTGGCCGCCGGGGGGCACGCGGCGTGCGGCACGCGGACGCCCCGACAACACGGGCCAGGATCTACCCTGACCACGGGCGCCGTTGCTCGACCTGTCGATCAGGCGATCCCCGCGGCTTTTCCGCGAGCACCGACCCGGCGGCAGGCGAGCAATCGCACCCACGGCCAACCAGCCGGGCCGCACGCCCGACGGAATCGAGTATACCTGATTATTTGCTTCGTGCCCGCCGGTGATCCACCGTTTTAGGTGGATAAACTTGTAGATACGGGCTTTTCGGACGCTTCAGGATTGGGCTTCCCAGTGGGCGAGAGTGGAGATGCGACGTCTTGGTGGCTAGACTCACGACCCGTCGGGACCACTGGCGGCTTGTCCGAATCTTGACCCGGACCGCTCCGTACGAGCGGACCTCAGCACAGGCAGGTGTTTCATGGGCATGCACTACCCGAAGCGTTTCAGCCGCAAGACGCGCAAGCGCCGCCACGGCTTTCGCAACCGCATGAAGACCAAGAACGGCCGCAAGATGATCAATCGCAAGCGGGCCTTGGGCCGCAAGCTGTCGCCCGCCGACGAATGATCCGAGGGTCGTCGTTCATCTGACCATTTTCGAGTCCCCGGAGCCGGATTGGCCCCGGGGACTTGTCGTTTGCCGTAGGTCTGTACGGTCGCGTTGGCGTTTCAGGCGCCCCGATCGCATCCGATCCGGGCTTGCGATCGCGGCGTGGCGACACGCCCTGACTTCCGGTCCGCCTGGTTCGCCGGCTGCAACTGAACGGGGTGAAGCATGCATGGCTGCTGCCATGCTCGTTCACGGCGTGGCGGCGGGTTCGGGTGCTGGCGCGTCCGGAGCGGCCGGCGCGTCCGGAGCGGGCGGCGCGTCCGGAGCGGGCGGCGGGGCGAGGTCGATCAGCTCGGTCCCCTCGGGTCCGGCGAGCGTGTACAGGGCGGCGATCAGGCCGCGGGCCGTGACCGCGAATCGCTCGGCGTCGAGCGTCTCGATGGTGTCGGTGGGCTTGTGGTAGTGCGGCGAGCGGAAGTTGGCCGTGTCGGAAACGATGACGGCCGGGACGCCCAGGGCCAGAAACGGCGCGTGGTCGGAGCGCAGCAGATCCGGCGGGGCGATTGGCAGGAAATCCACAACGACGGTCTTGAGTGTCGGCTCGGCGGCCCGCATTGCCTTGTCCAGGGCCTGCGAGAACCGGCGGTGCCGCAGGACGCCGGCGACGCCGATGAAGTCGGCGACGGTGGGGGCCTTGAAGAAACGGGACTCGCCGATGGGGCTCTTCTGGCTGTCGGGCTTGTCGGAATAAAACCCCAGCATGTCCATCGAGATCATGCCGACGATGGCGTGGTGCTCGGGGTGAGCCGGGTCCTCAAGGGCGGGCTGCACATGCTGGGTGTAGGCCCTCGCGCCGACCAGGCCGACCTCTTCGAGATTGAAGAAGCACAGGCGCACGGTGCGCTGCATCCGGCGATCCTTGAGCACGCGGGCGGCTTCGAGCAGCGTGGCGACGCCCGTGCCGTTGTCGTCGGCACCGGGAGAGCCGACGACGGCGTCGAAGTGGGCGCCCCAGAGCAGCACCTCCTTCTCGCGGCCGGCCCCGGGGATCTCGACGATGATGTTGTTCCAGGGCTCGCGGGGCACGGCCTCCCTGTCGCGGCCCCGGCCGCCAAGATGGTCGACGCTCTGGAGCAGGGGCTCGTAGCCCATCGCCTGGAGCTTCTTGACGAGCTGGGCCTCGGTCTCGCGCAGGCCTTGCTGATGGGCCTCGTCGCCCCAGGCGGCCCGCTTGGTGGGCAGATCGCGGATGTGCTGGAGCAGGCGGTCGGCGGTGATGTCGGCCGTGATGACCGGGGCGACAGGGTTTGCTACCGGAGCGGTTGAAACTGCGGGAGCCGGCTGGTCGGCTCTTGTGCCAACCGCGACGAGGGCGGCGAGCAGGGCGGGGGCCAGCAGGGTGGATCTGCGCATGGGCATGTGGGGGCTCGCTAGGGACGCTGGGCGTTGCGAGAGCATACCGGCGGGCCGGGGTTTGGCGGCGGTGTGCCGGGCGATGTTGGGCGGAGGGCCCGGATTACTCGAGGGTGATCTGCGTGCCGATGCCCTCGTCGGTGTAGATCTCGAGCAGCAGCGAGTGGGGCTTGCGGCCGTCGATGATGTGGGCCTTGGGCACGCCGGCCTCCAGGGCGATCAGGCAGGCCTCGACCTTGGGGAGCATGCCCTCGCCGATGACGCCCTTGCTCACCAGCCGTTCGATCTCGGCCTTGGTGAGCGTCGAGGCATAGGAATCGGGGTCCTCCGGGCTCACGCGGATGCCGTCGGTATCCGAGAGCACAACGAGCTTCTCGGCCTGGAGCGCCGCCGCGACGTGGCCCGCGGCGGTGTCGGCGTTGACGTTGAGCTTCCAGACGCCCTCGTCGCCCTCGACCTTGCGTGCGACGGCGACGGGGGCGATCACGGGGATGAACCCGTCCTCGCACAGGGCGTTGAGCAGCACGGTGTTCACGTCGGCGACATTGCCAACGTAGCCGAGGTCGAGCCGCTCGCCGGTGGCGGGGTCGTTGAGCTGGATCTTCTGAGCAAAGAGCACGCAGGAGCCCAGCGAGTGGAGCCCGATGGCGCGGGAACCGGAGTCGTTGAGGTGGCGGACGAGGTTGGCGTTGACCTCGTTGACCAGAACGTCCTCGGCGATCTCGAGCGTGCGCCGGTCGGTGTAGCGCCGGCCCTGGATGAAGCGTGCCTTGAGGCCGGCGCGGTCCATCGCGTGGGTGATGGACTTGCCCCCGCCGTGGACTATGACGGGGCGCATCCCGACGGCCTGCATGAACGCCGCGTCGGCCAAGAGCGCCTTCATCCGGGCGTCGTCCTCCTGGATCGATCCGCCGACCTTCACCACGACGATCTTGTCGCGGAAGGAGCGGATGTAGCGGTGGGCCTCTATGAGTGCGGTGGCTTTCTGGGTGGCGAAATCCATGGGCGGAGAGTGTAGAGGGCCGCCGCCGGGCTGCTCAGCCCCGGGCCGCGGTCGCCCTGGTCGCCCGGCGCGGCCGGGCGGGGCCGGTGCTGTCGCGGGCGATCATGGCGGCACCAACGATGCCCGCGTTGTCCTTGAGGATGGTGCCCACGACCTCGACGCGCTTGCACTCGGCGGGGAACGCCGCGTCGCGGGTCGCCTTCCGCACGGCCTTGACCCACGGGTCGCCCAGCGCCTCGGTCAGCCCGCCGCCGAGCACCACGTGGGGCAGGCTCAGCAGCGTGACGACCCCGCCGATCGCGGTCCCCAGCAGCGTGGCAGCCTCTTCGACGACCCGGAGCGTCAGCGGGTCGCCGCGCTGGAACGCCTCGCCGATCGCCCGGGAGCGCAGGATCTTGTTGTTCTCAAACTGCCACGACACCTTGCCCTTCTTCTGGATGTCGTCCTGAGCCTTGGCCAAGAGCGCCTTCTTCTCGGCCTCGACGACGGCCTTGAGGCTCGATGGATGCCCGGAGGCGATGAGCGCGAGCAAGCGATCGGAGATCGCCGTGCGCGAGCACGTCTCCTCGATCGAGCGTCGGCCCAGCGGCGCTCCGGGCAGGAGCGTCATGTGCCCGATCTCGCCGGCGGTAAAGAAACCGCCCGAGTACATCCGGTTGCCAAGCACCAGCCCGCCCCCGACCCCCGTGCCGAGCCAGACGGCGAGGAAGTCGCTCTTATTGACCGCGGCCCCGAGCTTCCACTCGCCGTAGGCGGCCGCATTCACATCGTTCTCCAGAACGACCCTGGGCCCGAGCCTCTTCTGGATCGCCGCGGCGAGCGGGACGTTGACAAACCCCAGGTTGCCGCCCTTGAGCACCAAGCCCCGGGCCGTGTCGACCGCGCCCGCGGCGCCGATGCCGATGGCGGCGACGGACCTCACGGGCGTGCTCGCCTGCTCGCAGCACTCGCCGATCGCGTCGGCGATGCGGTCGATGACGGTCTGTGGCCCCTGAGCGGCCTGCGTCTTTTTGTTGACGCGAGAGGCGGCCAGGATCTTGCCCAATGGGTCTACGAGCCCGACGTTGATGTTGGTGCCGCCAAGATCGACGCCGACGATGAGCTGGGATCGGGCCATGCGGGAAGGCTCCTCAGGGTCGGGAGGGTATCGGGCGGCGCGGGGCTATGCGTGAACGCCGCGGGTCAGGCCCGAACTCGACGCAAGTCGCCCGCTCGATCCGCCGATGTTCGGTTATCGCACCCCAGGAACTCCGACCATGACCGGCCCGCAGCGACACGTCCCGACCGCCGACCTGCGCCCCGGGCAGATGCTGGCCCGAGACCTAATCGACCACGACGGCCGGGTGCTGCTCCGCGCGTTCGAGCCGCTGTCCGAGCCGGCCATCGCGCTGGCCGAGGCCGCGGGAGTGGAACTGAGCCTGGGCCGGATCGGCGAGGAGGCGATCGAGGCCGGCACGCGCCTGGTGCCGCTGGTCGAGGTCGCCGCGGGCGAGCTCGGCGAGCGCCGCGTGGCCCAGCGTCAGTGGCGGATCGATCGGGAACTGGCCAAGGTCCGGGCCCAGATCCGTCGGAACGCCGACGCCGCGGTGGTCCAGCGGCAGGCCCGCTGGAGCCGTTTGAACTACCGCATACAGCCCGAGATCCCGGGCGAGTCGATGCGGGCGACGCGCGGGCGGCTGGTTGCGCCGCTCGCCATGATGAACGCCGCGGCTCTTCATGACTGGCGGGACGGCCGCGGCGCGATCCTTGCGCAGGCCTACGCCCGATTAGCCTCGGGCGGCACGATCACCACGGCGCCGCTGGACGCGCTGATCGATGAATGTCTGGACGATCTGGCCGGCGACCCGCGGCTGGCCGCACGGCTCGCGCTGGGCGCGGCCCGGGGCGTCGATGCCTTGGTGGGCCATGCGCTGGGCGTCGGCGTTCTCGCGATTGGCGTGGCGATCCGGATGGGCTGGTCGCGAGAGGATGTGCGCGCCGCGGCCTTGGCCGGGCTGCTGTGCGACGTCGGCCTGACGGTGCTGCCGACCAACATCCGGGCCCTCGACCGCCCCTTGACCGAGGAAGAGCACAACGCCCTGCGGCGGCACGCGGTCTACGGGGCCGCGATGCTCGAGCGCGTCCGCGCAAGCACCCGCGAGGCTGCCCTGCCCGAGAGCGTGCAGATCGCCGTCTACCAGCACCACGAGCGGCTGGACGGCACGGGGTATCCCACCCGGGCCCGGGGCGAGCAGGTCCACGACCTGGCCCGGCTCGTCAGCGCCTGCGACGTGCTGCTGGCCATGTGCGAAGACCGGGCCCATCGCCCGGGCCTGTCGCCCGAGGCCGCGATGAGCAAGGTCGTGCGGCAGGCCAACGCCGGCGGGCTCGATCGGGCCGTGGTGCGGGCCCTGTTGAGCCTGCTGACGAGCGTGGACGTTCGCGTCGTCGCGGGTCGGCGTGTGGCGGCGTAGGTCGCCGAGTCGTGCTGCCAAGCCTGCGGAGCCGACAAAGGCACACGATCTTTCCTCGTGGAAGGAAAGCTCGCGGCACGGCGGTCTCGCGGCGCTTGATCACAGCTTCTTGAGCGCGTCGACGAGCGCATCGACGTGCTGATGCGTGTGGGCCGCGGAGATCTGGCACCGCAGACGGGCGTGGCCTTCGGGCACGACGGGGTAGCCGAAACCGATGACGAACACGCCCAGTTCCAGCAGGCGCTTGCTCATGGCGATGGCCTTGGCCGTGTCGTGGACGATGATGGGGCAGATCGCCGTGGGCGACGCGAGGACCTCGAAGCCTGCGTCCTTGAGCTTCGTGCGGGCGTAGGCGACATTGTCCTTGAGCCGCTGGACCCGCTGCGGCTCGCGCAGGGTGATCTCTATGGCCTTGTCGGCCGAGCACGCGACGGTGACGGGCAGGGCGTTTGAGAAGAGCGTCGGGCGGCCCCGCTGGATCAGCAGTTCGATCGCGCGGTTGGAACCGGCGACGAAGCCGCCCGCGCCGCCGCCCAAGGCCTTGCCGAGCGTGCCGGTGAACAGATCGACGCGGCCCTGGGCGGCCCGCTCGTCCGGCGCGGGTTGCCGAACCGTCTCTCCAGCGACCGGCGGGCTGTCAAGACTGTCGATCATCCCGAAGTGCTCGTGGGTACCGCGCCCGAGCTTGCCCATGACGCCGTGGCCGTGCGAGTCGTCGACCACGAGCATCGCCCCGTAGCGGTCGCACAGTCCCCGCATCGTCGGGAGGTCGGCGATCGAGCCCTCCATGGAGAACACGCCGTCGGTCACGACCCAGACCTGACCGGTGACATCGGGATTGGCCCGTGCCTTCTGCAGGGCCTCCTCGAGCGACTTCTCGCCAACGAGCACGTTGTTGCGGTACACGGCCTTGTGCACACCCTTCTTGACCACCGTCGCCAGCCGGATCGCATCGATGATGCAGGCGTGGTTGAGCTCGTCGGAGATGATAATGTCGCCCGGCTCGCAGAGCGTCGGAAACAGCGCCTCGGCGGCCGTCCAGGCGCTGACGAACGTGTACGAGGCCTGGGTGCCCATGTAGCGAGCGATGGAGGCCTCGAGCGTCTCGTGGGGCGAGAACGTGCCGCAGATGAAGCGCACACTCGCCGTGCCCGCGCCGAACTCCCGCAGACCGCGAACTCCGGCCTCGACTACCTCGGGGTGATTGGCCAGGCCCAGATAGTTGTTGGAGCAGAAGCAGAGCGTGTCGCGAAAGCTCCCGTCGCGCTGCCGCAGCTTGATGACCGCGTCCATCGGCGAACCGATCATCTGCAGGTGCTTGTAGAGGCCGCCGGAGTCGAGCTGGGCCAGCAGCGCATCGGCCCGCCGGTCGAAGACCTGGGCGTGGGGGGCGGAGTGGGGGGGGCTCGGGGCGGCCTGGGCGGAGGGGTGCGCGGTGGTCATGCTGCGATTGTTGCCGCCCGCATCGGGAACGTCGTCCCCGGCCCGGATGTTGCCCGTCGGGCGGGCAGGGGCGGGGGGCCGTGCCGGTCGGCGATCGGCGTCCGGCGGGTGCAACCCCGGGGTTGCCGGGCGGTAGTTGTCGTGGTACCGTTGATTGTGGCAACAGTCATCGGCCGATGACGGTCGACCCCGGCGAGCCTCCACCGCCGGCCTCCCGCCCGCTCTGGTACCGTTGATCCACCCAGCACCCCTCAAGAAAGGACCGCCCCGATGAAGAAGACCGCCCTCGTGACCATGCTCTCGGCCCTGGCCCTCTCCGCCGCCATGCTCGCCGTGACCGCCGGCACCCAGTCCAGCGCCGATGCGCAGGGCGCGGCCGCCGCCAAGTCTGGCGGCGTGTTCACCGCCGACCCCGTCCACTCGAGCGTGCTCTTCCGCATCAAGCACATGAACACCTCGTTCTTCTACGGCCGGTTCAACGACATCTCCGGCAAGTTCTCGATGGAGGGCGACGGCATGACCATCGACGTCTCGGTGAAGGCCGACAGCGTCGACACCGGAAACAAGAAGCGCGACGAGCACGTCACTGGCAACGACTTCTTCTCCGCCAAGGAGTTCCCCGCCATCACCTTCAAGGCCGACAAGCTCGCCAAGTCCGGCGACGCCTTCACCGGCACGGGCCAGCTCACCTTCCGCGGGCTGACCAAGCCCGTCGAGGTCAGCATCACGCCCACCGGCTCGGGCACCAACCGCGGCGGCAAGCCCATCGCCGGCTTCGAGGCCAAGGCCACCTTCAAGCGCTCCGATTTCGGCAACGACTACATGGTCGGCCCCCTCTCCGACGAGGTCGGCCTGATCGTCTCGCTCCAGGGCGTTCTGAACTGAACTCGACTCTCCTTCCGACCCGCGCCGGCGAGAGCCGGCCCGGGCCGGTTCCGCATCCCCTCGCGGCCATCGCCCGCCGCGATCCCGCCACTGCCGGAGTTCGCCTTTTGGATGCACAAACCCGCATGCTCGTGCTGGGCCTGCTGGCCCCCGGCGCCATCGGTCTTCTCGCGGCGTTGTTCACCTTCCGGCCTCGCCGCGCCGATGCCGACGCCGGTGCGGGCGGTGGCGTGCTGGCCGCTGCGGGGGCCATCGCTGCCTTGGGGCTGGCGAGCGTCGTCAGCCAGCGCGGCATCGTCGGCGCGGTGCAATCACTCATGCTTTCCAGCGATGGCCGCCTGCGGGTCGCCAGCGTGCTGGTGGCGGTGGGGGGCTTGGCGGCGCTCGGCCTGATCATCGCGGCTCGCGGCCGGTTCGCCTGGGCACTCGCGGGTGTTCTCGGCACTTTGGCCGCGAGCATCGTCGCGGCTCCGGCGCTGGGCCTCAGCGGAACTGCTCCGCTGTTCCAGAAGCTCCTGACGCTCGGCGCGATCGCGGCCGCCTGCGCCGTCGCCACCCTCTCGCTCTCGGCCCTGCTCGCTCGCGGGCACCGCATCGCAAGCGCCGCGGTGCTCACCGGTCTGGCCTTCGCCACCGGCGCGGCCGTCTTGGGCACCGGCGGCTCGAAGGTCGGACTGCTGGGCCTGGGCCTCGGGGCGGCCCTCGTGGGGATGCTGATCGTGATCGTTTTCCGGCGGTCGGCGATGCTTGCACCCCCGGCGATCGGCGTCGCCGTTGCCCTCCTTGCCGCCCTGCTCACGGCCGGAAACGCCTACGCCAGCACGCCCGCGTGGCTGGCCTTGGGCCTCGTCGGCGTGCCCGTCGCTGCCCTGCTCACCGCCCTCGCGGCGGCGCGCACGCCGCTGTCGGACCGTCTCACCCTGATCGGCTGGGTTGCAGTGCTCGTCGCCGCCGTCGCCGCGGGCGCACTTGTCGCCCCCGGGCTTGCCGAGCTGGCCAAGGTCGACTCCCGCGGCGGGCCGACCGACTACGAATACTGACCCCCGCGTGATCACCCTTCAGACGATCCCGCGCCGTCGCCGCCGTCCCAGCAAGAGCGCCGCGCCGCCGAGCAGCGCTGTGCACCCCGGCGCGGGGATCACATAGTCGACGCTCAGCACCGGGCGGTTGCCCGCGGCGGCGTTCTCCCGCGTGTCGAAGCGTTTGGCGGTTGGCGAGCTCGATTCGTCACCCAGGAGCAGCCAGCCGAAGTTGCCCACCGGCGCGTCGAGCATCGCCTGGGCCTGGGCGACCAGCAGAGGCGTGCTGGGCCAGGTGTAGAAGCCGGTCCCGCCGACGTTAACGGTGCTGGCGATGATCTGGTCGAAATCGCCGCCGGGCGTGGTCCAGGTCGCGGTGTTAAAGACCGTGTGCTTCCAGGTCGCGTCGCCGGGGGTGGAGGGTGCGCCGGTGCCTTCCTCGTTCTCTGCGTCGGAGGTTCCCTCGCCCCAGGCGCTCAGGGCGCGGTGGAGCGTGACGATCGTCGGGCTCGACACCCCGCGGGACATGTTCAGGCGGAGCGTGACCCCCGTGATGGTCGAGCCGGCCGGGATCAAGGAGAAGTCGAAGCGTGTCAGGGCCCGGCGGCGGAGGTTCATCGCCGTCACGCCCACGAAGCTGTACTCCCCCGCGCCGTTGGAGAGCGCTCCGCCCTCGTCTTCAAAGAGCGTGTTATCGGCGACCGGCGACAGCTGCACCGTGGCGGCTTGGGCCATCGGCGAAACAACGATCGCGGCGACCGCGAGCGCGAGCACTCGGAACATATCGGGACCATCCTTCCGGCCCGCTATGGCCAGCGTGAGTGAGCGTGAGAGAGGGAGCCGGGACCGGGCCGGACCAGGCCCGCATGGCCACCGGCGACAACGCGTGAACTCTGCCACGGATTCCCTGCACCGGCCAGCAATCGGACGCCGGATCAGCCGTACTTCCGCACGCACACGGTGTCGTTCTGCCCCCCGAAGCCCGCAGAGTTGTTCAAACAGACCGATACGCCCCCCTGGGCGTTGACGTCCCGCGCTCCGTTGGCGACGTAGTCGAGATCGCACTCGGGGTCGGGGTTTTGCAGATTGATCGTCGGCGCGATCTTCCCCGTGCGGATGCTCTGCACGCACACGATCGTCCCCGCCGCCCCCGCGGCCTGAATCAGGTGGCCCATCATGCTCTTGACACTCGAAACGGGCACCCGCGACGCCAGCGGGCCAAAAACGGCCTTGACCGCCGCCGTCTCCAGCTTGTCGTTCTCTTTCGTGCCCGTCCCGTGGGCGCAGACATATTGCACCGGCGGGCGACCATCGGCCCCGGGCTCGCGCGGGTTGATGCCCGCCTGACGGAGCGCCTGCTGCATCGCGCCCTGTGCCCCGCGGTGCTCGGGGGCGATATCGGTGATGCGGAACGCGTCGGCCGTCGAGCCATAACCGGCGATCTCGGCCAAGGGTCGTGCCCCTCGGGCGATGGCGTGGGCCTCGGTCTCCAGCACCAGCATGGCCGCCCCCTCGCCCATGACAAACCCGTCGCGCGTCGCGTCGAACGGGCGGGCCGCGGTCTGGTATGTGTCGTTCCTCCGACTCATCGCCGTCAGGCGGATGAATCCGGTCATGCCCAGCGGGTGGATCATCGAATGGGCCCCGCCGGCGAACATGACGTCCGCGTCGCCTCGGCGCAGGATCTCGAACGCCTCACCCACCGCCTGCGTGCTCGCGGCGCACGCCGTCATGCAGTTGCTGCTCGGCCCCCGGCAGCCAAAGGCGCTCGCTACGTGCGCCAGCGTCATCTGCGGCTCCTGCTCGAGCTCGCGGTCCGCGTCCATCCGCGCATACGCCGAGCGGGCCCACTTGGCCGTGTCCAGCCGCCGGTTCTGAGCGTCCCAGCCCTCGACATGGGCCGCGGCATAGTTCTCAAAGTCCAGCGAGCCCTCGCCCGCACCCAGATACATCCCGAAGCGGCGCCGCTTCAGGTCCCTGGCCGACGACAGACCGGCCTGATCGAACGCCTGCTTCGCCGCCGCGAGGGCAAACTGCGTCGAAACGCCCGCGCCAAGGTGGGCCGCAGCCTCGTCGCCCATGAACGCCCGCAGATCAAACTCCTTGACCTCCGCGGCGAAGTTCGTTTTGAACGTCGCCGCGTCGTACCGGGACACCCGCCCGACGCCCGACGCCCCCGAGAGCAGCCGCTCGAAGACCGTCTCGGCCCCGAAGCCCAGGGGCGTGATGAGTCCCATGCCGGTAATGACGACGCGTGAAGCCATGCCCGATGCTAGGAAGCGACCGCCAAACGGCCCGCCCGTGCGCCCTAGCCCTTGCGGGGCTGCACATCGACCACCCGAGCCTGAAACAGCTCCACCGCCTGCTTCACCAGCGGATGCTCGGTCGCCATCATCGGGTCCGGACGAACCCCGGCGATATCTCCCCCGGCCGTCGCGCCCGCCTCCGGGCTCGCAGCCGCCGCCGCGTCACTGGCATCGCCCGCGCCGCTCCCGTCGTCGGTCGTCGCCGGCTGCTCGGCCGCGGGGTCGAAGATCTCGACCACAACCGGAGTTCCCATCTCGCGGCCGAACAGCTCGCCGAGCTTCGCCGCCTGCTTGACCGCCGCCGGCCGAAGTCGGTCCGGGCATTCCAGCACGGCCTTGCCGCCCGCGAACCGCACGAGCCTGCAGTTGGTCACCACACCACGGAGCACCGGCCCGAGATCCGCGGCCGACCGGGCCACGCTCTGCCAGCGAGCGATCAATGCCGCGTCGGTGATCGACGGGTGAACCATCGCCGCCCGCGACGGCTCGCCCGCAACCTCGGCGGGCCGCTCGGCCTCGCCACGGTCGCCCGGGGCCGCTGGCGTCTGAGCCTGATCGTCCACAGGGTCGGCCGAGGCGCTCGGCCCGGCCGCCCCAACTATTTTTTTGCCCCTACCCCCGCCCCGACCCCCGGCCCGAGCCCCGCGCCCACCCCCGCGCCCACCCGTGCTCCCGGGCTGTGCACCCGCCCGCTCAGGAGTGCCGTCGCGTCGGCGAACTTCTCGCTCAGGCTCAGCCGCACCAGCGCCGCGTCGAGCATCGCCCGCGGGTTTGAGGTGCTCTTGGCGTTCCGGGCCACGGCGTCGCAGATGGCGATCAGGTGCGTCAATCCCGGCGCATCAAACCGCACCGCCATCTCCACCGCCCTCCGCCGCGATTCCTCCCCGAGGTCGACCAGGTCGGTCTCCGGCCCGCAGGCGCAGATGACCATCAGGTCGCGCAGCCGGTCGGCCAGGTCGCCCAGCAGCTGCTCGGGCGAGACGCCCCGCTTGAGCAGCGTGTCGGCCTGCTTGAGCGTTCCGGCCGGGTCCGACCCGGCGATCGCCCCGATCAGCGACAGCACGATCTCCCGGTCGGGCAACCCGAGCAGGCTCTCCAGCAGCGCGACGGTGAGCTTCTTCTCGCCCGCCGCCATGAGCCGGTCCAGCAGGCTCAGTGCGTCCCGCATCGACCCGTTGCCCAGCCGCGCGACCTGGTGGACCAGGTCGGGCTCGGCCGTTGCCCCCTCGCCCTTGATGACCTGCGTGAGGTGCTCGACGATCCGGGCCGTGGGGATGTTCCTGAAGTCGAACCGCTGGCAGCGGCTCTGGATCGTGGCGGGGACCTTGTGCGTCTCGGTGGTGCAGAGAATGAATACCACGTGCTCGGGCGGCTCCTCCATGGTCTTGAGCAGCGCGTTGAACGCCGCCGTCGAGAGCATGTGGCACTCGTCGATGATGTAGACCTTCTTGCGGCCCCGCAGCGGACGGTACACGCTGTTGGCGATCAGCTCCCGCGTCTCCTCGACCTTCGAGTTGCTCGCCGCGTCGATCTCGATCACGTCGGTGTCCTGCCCCTTCATGATCGCCGCCGCGATCTCGGGGTCCTCGCGCCCCTTCTCGTCGACGGCGTTGAGCGCCTTGGCGAAAATCCGGGCCGTGGACGTCTTGCCCACGCCTCGGGTCCCGGTAAAGAGATACGCGTGCGCCACGCGATTATGCGTAATCGCCGCCCGGAGCGTCCGCGAGATCGCCTCCTGGCCGACCAGTTCGTCAAACGACGTCGAGCGATAGCGCCGGGCGAGGACGGTGTAGGCCATATGCGGAGGATATAGCCCCGTCTCCCGCCTGCGGGAGAGGGATGTCGAGCGGAGCGAGACTGAGTGAGAGCGAGGAACCCGGGAGCGGGCCAACGCCGGGCCGCACGCACACTTAAATGCCTTCGCTTCGCTCGGGCTGTCCTGTCCCGATCTATGGGAGAAGAGGCAGACCTACAGGCCGCCAGCCAGGCACTCCCCCCGATCGACGGCCAGGACACCGGCAGCACCGGGCACGGACCGCTTATGGCTGCTGCGGTCAAGCCCTGACCAGGTTCACGGCCACGCCCGTGCACCGGGCCCGGCCGTCGATCGGGGGGAGTGCGGCCCGATCATAGCAACCACACCCCCCGTTCCGAACCCTTCCACGCCCGCGCCCGGCAACCGTCCGCTCCCCGCCGCGAACAGTCCAGCAACTCTCCCCGCCTTCATACCCTCTCCCATGCCTCCAAGCCTCCCCAACGCCCATAGCCCCGCCGATGCCCAAGACCGCCAGGCCGATGCCGCGGCCATGATCCCCGTGGGCGCGCCCGCCCTGCCCAACCCCTTCCAGGTCGCCGCGCAGCAGCGCATCCGCATCCTCCGCTTCGTCCGCGGCGGGTTCCTGGTCCTCATCACCACCGTCGCCGCGCTGCTCACCATCCAGGCCCAGCAGGTCGCCGGCGGCGGGGGCGGCGACGCGGCCTTCGCCCAGCAGTGGTACGTCCCCGTCGCCGTCGCCATCTTCCTGTTCTGCGTCGCCCTGCTCATCGACCTGTTCACGCCCAATAAGAAGCTCTCGACGATCTCGGCGATCTTCTTCGGCACCCTCGGCGGCATGCTCGCCACCGCCGCCGTCGCCGCCGTCATCGATGTGCTGGTCGCCGCCTGGGTCCCCAACACCCAGCCCATCGCCGCACCGCTCATGATGTTCAAGGTCATGCTCGGCATGGCCCTGTGCTATTTGGGCGTCTCGAGCGTCCTCCAGACCCAGGACGATTTCCGACTCGTCATCCCATACGTCGAGTTCGCCCGGCAGACCCGCGGCATCAAGCCCAACATCCTCGACACCTCCGCCCTCATCGACGCCCGAATCGCCGAGATCTGCGCGACCGGCCTCATCCAGACCCCCATCGTCATCCCGCGCTTCGTCATCGCCGAGCTCCAGCTCCTGGCCGACTCGCACGACAAGCTCAGGCGGGCCCGCGGCCGGCGCGGGCTCGACGTCGTCACCCGCCTGCAGCGACTGGGCACCCTCGACGTCTCCATCGACGACAGCCGCGTCACCACCACCGCCATGAGCGTCGACCTCATGCTCGTCGAGCTCGCCAAGCAGCTCTCGGGCCGCGTTGTCACCACCGACCTCGCCCTGGCCCGCATCGCCCAGATCAACGGCGTGACGGCCCTGAACCTCCACGAGATCGCCAACGCCTTCAAGCCCGCCCTCATTCCGGGCGAGCAGCTCTCACTCCGCTTGGTCAAGCCCGGCGAGCAGCCCGCGCAGGCCGTCGGATACCTCGACGATGGCACAATGGTCGTGGTCGACGCCGGGGCCCAGCACATCGGCTTCCAGGTCGATTTGCTCGTCACCGGCTCGATGCAGACCACCGCCGGCCGGCTGGTCTTCGCCCGCGTGCTCGACGCACAACCAGCCCCCGCCCCCGCCCCCGCCACGCCTTCCGCGCCCGCCGTCATGATCGAAGTACCCGCGCGCGAGCCCGCCGCCGAGCCGCTGGCCGACGCCACCAGCCCCCCGCCCGACGCCGGCATTCCGGCCGGGCCCCGTCGCAGCCCCTTCCCGCCCAAGCCCCCGGCCCGCCGCGACCCCAACAGCGCCCGCAACCCGCGCCGCTGAGGAGCGCAGTCCAGCCCGTGCCACGACCCTTCCCGCCCTGCGGAAAGGTCGTGTGCCCGTGTTCACTATCCCGAAGCAGCCGATCCCACTAACCTTGGTCCAAAGCAACCAAGGTCCTCGCACCCAAGAATCTCGTGCGCCCCCGCCCCCCGCCCCCCCGCCCACACTCACGACGGCGAATAGCCCTCGGACCCCGGCTGGGCCGGCGCTGGCGGGATCACCGGCGGCTCGCCCGGAGGCACACCTGGAGACCCGGGCGTCGTCGGGACCATGCCGTCGGCCGCCGACGGATCAACCGGCGGCTCGCTCTCGGGCCACCACATGACCGCCGACGCGATCGCCATGAGCAGCACCAGCCCGCCCAGCGCCATCGTCCTGGGCGACAGCGAGAACTTCCACCCGCCCCCGCCCGACGACTTCGCCCCCCCCGCGGCACGCTTGCCGCCCTTTGAGGAGCTGGACTTGTCGGACATCGATGACAGATCAGTTCGAATGGCCATGGGGAGCGGGAACCTCCATTGAAGCGGGCGGGCAATCGCCCGACCGCTCCCAGTATAGGAAGTCAGCCCGCCCTGTACCGCCCCTACGTCGCGCTGCGACCGACCTCATCGCCGTCAGCGGGCCCCGCTGCCGCGGCTCTCGATCGGCGCCGCGTTGGGCTGCACCACGGCCGGCGGCTCGGGCGGCATGGACTTCTGAATCTGCTCCACCTGCTGAACGGCGGCCTGCCCGATCTCGGGCGGGGCGGCGGTGTCTGCCGAGAACACGCCCAAGTTCACCAGGATCGCGACCAGGGCCAGCGAGCCGAGCACGCCGAGCGCCACCATCTGCTTCGTCTTCTTGGTCAAGGCTGAACCCCTCGAGCCCTCCGCCCCCATCATCACTGCCCGCGGCTGAAATCGCGACCACGCACGCCGTCCGCCGTCGCCCAGTAGAACTGGGGCCAGCCGGGGTTGGTCTCCAGCCCGTCGTTGGTCAGCCCGAAAATGTTGATCGCCGACCCGATGCCGACCGTGTTCCATAGGCCGCGCGGCGTGAAGGCGTTGCGGACGTTCACATCCGAGCTCGCCGCCAGGCTGACGAGCCGGGACGTGGGCGCCTTGGACACGGAGCCGTCGACGAAGCACACGTTGGGCGTGCCCGACGGGTTGTTCCACTGCGGAGCGCCGTTCTGGCCGGTGCCGCCGGTCGCCGCCGTGCGGCGGTCCTTCGAGAAATCGATGCGCTCGAAGATCATGACCTTCTCGCTGGTGTACGACACATCGCTGAACCGGTTCCGCGCGACGTCCCGGGCCGTCGTGCCGATCGCGTACGCCGCGTCGGAGGAATACTTGCGGTGCGAGCGCCACAGCGTGGGCGAGGCATAGTACGAAGTGTCGATCCACGCCCAGTCGAGCCGGTCGTTCTGCGTGCCGCCCTGGCGGCGCGAGGCGGCCAGAAGGGCCGCGTGACGCTCGTTGATCTTCTGGTCCCGCGGGTCTCGGAGAACGGGGCTGATGTACGAGACACCCGCTTCCTGTTTCTCTTGGATGTAGGCCATCACCGGGGAGGCCCAGATGAACGCGTATGCCTCGGGCACCCGGTTTGCCGAACTCTGGCCCATGGGCGTGATGACCGACTGGCCAGACTGCGACGACATGGGGTCAACGTACCCCTGCCACAGGAACACCGTGCCGCCGGTCGTGGTGATGAATCTCGTCGGGTCGTTCGTGAACGGATTCACGAACGAGTCCTGAAAGTCGGTCGCATAGGCGTACTGCACCTTGCCCAAACTGGTCAGGTTCGCGGCGCTCTGCAGAGAGCGGGCCGACAACCGCGCCTTCCCAAGCGCCGGCAGCAGGATGCCCACCAGCAGAGCGATGATGGCGATGACCACAAGCAACTCGATAAGCGTGAATGCGCGGCGAAGCATTGTTCCGACTCCTTTTCGTCCCACCGACCCGCTCCGCGGCTCTCGCCTGGATACAGGTGGTCGGCTCCGTGGGCATGAACCCAGAACGGGCCACCCAACCACTGCTATTCGACCAAATATACCTGCCCGGCTGCACAGACTTCAACATTTACGTTCATCCAGTCTGAACATTGCCCGCCCGGGTTCACCATCGCCGTCGCCGTCAATCTGTCGCTACGCCCGATATTCGGGTTTCATCAGGAATCGCCGTAACGCCCCTGGGAGATCGTCCTATGTCTCGCGCCCTCGCCGCCGTCGGCCTGCTCCTGGCCTCGAACGTGTTCATGACCCTCGCGTGGTACTACCACGTCAAGCAGAAGTCCTGGCCCCTGTTCATGGCTATCGGGGTCTCCTGGCTCATCGCCCTGCCCGAGTACCTCCTGCAGGTGCCGGCCAACCGCCTGGGCCACATCGATCACGGCGGGCCCTTCACCCTGCCCCAGCTCAAGGTCCTCCAGGAAGCCCTCACGCTGATCGTCTTCTCGGCCTTCACGATTTTGGTCGCCAAGGAGCGGCTGCGGACCACCGACCTGATCGCCTTCGGGCTGGTCATGGCCGCCGTGGTGGTGAGCATGGCCGGGCGGAGCGGACCGGCGATGCCGTGAGCGGGGTACCCCGCCGTGGCTAGCCCGCCGTGGGTACCCCGCCGGTCCCCGGCGCGTGTCTTTTTGGGTATCGGAGAGCGAGCAACCGCCGTGGTGCAAAGACCGAAGGCCCGCCGGGGACCGTCGGGGTACCCGAAGCCAGGGGTACGTAAGGTCTGGGTGCCCAGAGACCGGCCAATGAACAAGGCCCCCGCCGGAGCGGGGGCCTTGCTTGATGAGTCGCTGAACGGTTGGCGGCTTATGGGCAGCCGGCGAACCAGGCGGAGAGGAAGCCGAAGATGTCCGACACATCGGGGTCGGCGGAGCCGTTGCCGGTGATGTCGGCCATGCGGTCGCGGGCGAACCAGGTGCTCAGGAACCCGAAGATGTCCGAGACGTCCTTGACGCCGGACTTGTCAAAGTCCGCGAAGCAGCAGGGGGCCACGGCGTTGCCCGAGGCGTTGCACGCCGTCCCGGCGACGGTGAACACCGACATCGGGCCCGAGCAGCCGGCGGCCAGCGAGCTCGAGCAGGTTGCGCCACGGCAGCAGGCCCCGGTAGGCTGGGGGCAAAGGTTGGTGGCGCACGAGCCGCCGGCGGTCCACGTCGAGCCCGAGCCGCAACCAGCCTGGGTCGTGACGGTGCAGCCGCCCGAGCCGGCGCAGCACGAGCCGGTGGGGGTGGGCGTGGCGATCAGAGTGATCTGGCCTAGGCCGCCCGCGTTGTTGTAGCCGCCGACGCGCACGGTGTAGTTCTGGCCGGCCGTGATGGCCAGGGTGATGCGGGCATTGAGGGTGTCGGTCGCGGTGCAGGCCGTATCGTCGTTGCAGGCGATCATGCGGGTGTCGAAGTTGGTGCAGCCGCTGCCGGAGTAGACCGCGATTTTGGAGTCGAACGTGGAGCCGCAGGTGTCGATGACCAGCGTGCCGTCGAAGGTGGCGGGGTGGTTGAACCAGATGTCCTTGGAGATCTGGTCGTTGCCGGAGAAGGCGCAGACCGTGCTGGCAACGCCGTCGGTAGTCGCGTTGATGGTGTCAAAGCCGAGCGAGCCCAGGCCCAGACCCTCGCGGTTGTTGCAGTCGTCGTTGAGCGGGGGGCAGGGGTTGGGGGAGCATGCCCCGCCGGAAGTCCAGACGCCCACACAGCTGGACTGGATGGAGTTCGAGCACGAGCCGCCGGAGCAGCAGGCACCGGTGGGAATGACCGGCTGGCAGCCGGTGCCGGCCCCGCCGGTGACCTTGACGGTGAAGTTGCCCGTGCTGGTCTGATAGCCAGCGACGCGGAGGAGATACTGAGTCCCGCGGGTCATCGTGACGGTGATGCGGGAGGTGGTGCCGTTGCCGTTGCAGGCCGTGTCGTCGTTGCAGGCAACGGAGGTCAGAGCGCCGCAGCTGCCAATGAAGGCCGCTAGCACAGTGTCGTAGCCGGAGCCGCAGGTGTCGACGACGACCGAGACGGTGCCCGAGCCCGCGGCGGGGGCGTAGGAGAACCACTCGTCCGGGCTGTTGCCCGAGCCGCCGCAAACACCACCCGTGGGCAGGCCGCTAGAGGCCGTGGTGCCCACCGTGGAGCCGGAGAACGCGGAACCGTCGCACAGCGGGATGGCCGCGGCGCACTGGTCGTTGTTGTTGCAGATGCTCGCGGTGCACGCGGAGCCGTTGGAGGTGTACGAGCCGCCGGCGGTGGAGCAGGCGGCGGCGGTCAGTGTCGAACAGTTGGACCCGATGCAGCAGGCCCCGGTGGGCTGCGGGCAGGGGTTGGGCGAGCACGATCCAGCGGAGGTGAACGTTCCGCCGGTGCAGCCCGCGGGGGTGGTAAATGTGCAGCCGCCCGAGGCGACACAGCAGGTTCCGACGTTGCAGGGATCGGGGGTGCAGGTCGCGCCGATGGTTCCGAAGTTGCCGGTGCAGGCGGCCTGGGTGGTCACCGAGCAGGCGGTGCCGATGCAGCAGGTGCCGGTGGAGGCGGCGAGGGTGGCCCCGCCGGGTGTGGGGACGTTGATGCTAATGGCGCTGGGCGTGCCCGGACGGAACAGGCCGATCTGCACCGAGCCCGTCGCCGGGGCGACGGTCGTGGTGAAGCGATAGTTGAAGAGGGTTCCCCACCGGAGGGCGTTGGCGGTGTGGTCGTTGCCGGTACCGGCCGTGAAACTCGTGGTCAGAAACGGCACCGTCGGGGAGGTCGTGTAGCTTGGGGGCGCACCGGTGTAAGCCGTCCCGGCCCAGGTGATCTGCGAGGCACCGACGCTGGACGTCCAGTCGTCCGAAGCGGGGCTGGCCGGGTTCACCGCGTTAAGCTCTCCCGAGTGATACTCAACGTCTGTAAAACCGACGTTGGACAGCACGGTGCCCGACGGGTAGGGCACCGTGAACGACGCGCCCGAGCGGTGGGAGTTGAAGTTCTGTAGCGCGTACTCGTAGGTGTAGTTCGGGCCGCTCTGGGTGACTTTCACACCCAGGATGAACCTGCCGTCGCTCACGACGTCCGCGGTGGCGATGGTCACCGTCGGATCGACGTCCTTCCAGGCCTGGATGCCCGGCTTCTCGCGCTGCGTCGTCGAGCCCGAGAGCAGCGCCATGGTCAGCTCGGTGGTGCCGGTGATGGTCACTTCGCGATACGAGGCGGAGTTGTTCCGGTTGGCCGACTGCGCGTCGTCGGGAGTGACATACTGGCCCTCGACGAAGTAGCGGGCTCCGGGGAAGCCGGTGACGTCCGTGGTGCGGGCCTTGAGCCGACGCGCCGTGGATCCGGTATACCCCGGGCTGGCAAAGGGATAGGCGAACTGCCCGGTGGAGGCGTTGACCTGCCATTTCGGACCAAGCCCGCCCTGGCTGTTGTTCAAGCCCGAAGAATACGGGTCCGAGCAGCCCACGCCCAGCGTGGTGCCCGCCGTCGCGACGCAGGGAAACCCGAAGCCGGACACGCAAATGTTGCCCTGCAGGGCCGTAAAGCCGTGCTTCAGCCACGCCTGCCCGATCTGCTCAAAGCGCCCGTTGTGCAGGCGAAAGAGGTTCTGCCCGATCACCGGGTGCCGCGTGTCGTTGGCAAACCAGAGCAACGGCGTATTGCCCTTGTTGCACGAGGTTGTACCGATCGCGAAGGCGTCGAATGGCGCCTCGGTGGGGTTGTTGGAAATGTCCGGGATCTCGCCGACAATCACGTCGGTGCCGACAGATTGTTGAGCCAGCACCGGACAACACGTCCACGACAAGGCCGCCAGAAGGCCGGCTGCCGGGGCGAACACTTTTCCACGCAATGCCATGAGCAGCATCCTCCTTGGATGATTTGAACGTGGCGAACCACGCCCGCAAGACTACCACCGACCGCGCGACCGCTATAGCGTGATCGACCGAACAAACTTCGGACACACCGTCACCGGGCAACCATGCACCAGCTGCCGACAGAACATCGGCTTGCCCCGTCAAGACTCGACCGAGGGCAATCTCGATTCGCTTGAATAGAGTCCACCAGTTTCCTCCGAAGTCACGAAATACTGGACAACTGGCTCTCGTCAATTTGTAAAGACGGGTTAACCCTCGGCTAGAATCGTTCAGCACCCCCCAAACCACGCCGCGAGGAACACAAAAATATCCCCGAGTACGGGCCCGGTCAGACCCTGGCTCCCGATGGCGGCCGACGGCCCCCCCGCGAACCACGCCGAGAGAAACCCGAAGAGGTCCGAGACGTCGCGGATGCGGTTCTGATCAAAGTCCGCGCGGCAGCAGGGTTGCCGCGGATCCATAGGGGAACACACTGAGCCCCCGCCGGCAAAGCGAATCCCCGCTCCGGCGCACGTCGCCGCCGACTCGAGCAGGCAGATCGCCCCGCGGCAGCACGCCCCCAGCGTCCGCCCGCCCCCGCCCTCGACCCCGATGACAAACCGCCCGCGCTCGCCGGCGAAGCCCGCGACGCGGAGGCGATAGGCGGTGCCCGCCTGCATGCTCACCGTCAGCCTCGACCGCGACAGGCACGCGTCGTCGTTGCACCCAAGCTCCGGCCCGCCGCACGAGGCCCGAACAGTCAGGATCGTGTCAAACGGTGTGTCTCCCAGCGGGTCTGTGCAGGTGTCGATGGTTACCGGCCCGCCCACCAGGGGCGTGTAGAGATACCACACGTCGAAGAACCCGCTGGTGAAGCAGTCGGTCGCGTCGGTCAGGGCCCCGAATGTCCGCCCCGACACCCGCGACTCGCCCGCCAACCGGTCGCCGATCGGCTCGGCCGCGGCGCACAGGTCGTTGCTCGGCGGCGTCGGCTGCGGGCAGGGATCCGGCGCGCACGACGTGCCCGGCCCGAGAAACGTTCCGACGATGCACGTGCCCTGGCCGATCGTGCACACGCCCGATTCCGAGCAGCACGCCCCGATCGGCGGCAGACAGAAGGGTGCCGTGATGTTCAAGACGCCGCTGCCCCCCTGGCCCGACGCGGCCGCGACGCGGACAAGATACGTGCGTCCTGCGACGGCGGGCACCGCCACTCGCGACGTGCCCGCGCCGCAGGGCGGGGCGAGGTCCTGGCACGCGGGCGCGTCGCCGGGCGTGGGACATGCGCCGGTCGTGTAGACCTCCAGGAACGTGCCGAAGCCCGAGCCGCAGGTGTCGAAGACGATCTGGCCGGAGCAGCCCGGGGCATATGGCGTGTAGGTGTAGCTGAACCAGACGTCGCCCGTCGCGCCGCTAGGGCCGCAGAGCCCGGTCCAGTCGCCAGTGGCCCCGAGGGTCGAGAACCAGTTGGCCCCGTGGTGGGCCGGCGCGGGCGTGCCGCACTCGTCGTTGAACACCGCCGGCGGCGCGACGCTCGCCCCGCCGGGCGTCTGGAGCGCGACCGCCACGGCTTCGATCGCCGCCAGCGGCCCGACGCCGGGCTTGAACAGCCCAACCCGCACCGAGCCCTCGCCCGGCGGCAGTGGCGACGTGAACCAATAGCTTCCGAGCGTCGCCCAGCGCAGCGCAGCCGCGTTGACATTGGTCGCAAATGGCTCGGGGCTGGCGAAGCCCACGCCGGTCGCCCCGATGCTCGTGGTCCAGGGCGAGGTCGAATACGGCTCGCCGGAGTGGTGAGCCGGGGTCCGCGAGCCCGCCGCGGCGGCGCTCCCGGATGGGGGCAGCGGGACCAGCAGCGAGCCGGCGGCCCGATCGGAGTTCAGGTTGTACACGGCGTACTCGTACCGGAACGTGCCGTCGCCCAGCGCGACGACCTTGCTCCCAAGCCAGAAGCGGCCGTCGCCCGGCACGTCGATGGCGACCAGCCGCACGCCCGGGTCGGCGATGCCCTGGCCGCCGGGCGTCGCGCCGCCGCCGAAGTCGCGCCAGGCGAAGATCGCTGGCCGGGTCCGCTGCGTCGTCGAGCCGGGGAGGTACTGGCTCGGGAGCGTCGGCGAGCCGGCGACAAAGCGCACCGCGCGGTACGAGGCGTTGTTGGACCCGTTGCCCGCCGCCGCATCATCGGGCGAGATGTACACGCCCTCGGCGAAATACAGCGCGCCGGGGTTCTGCGCCGGGTCGATGTCCGCCGCGCTGACCTGCACGCGGCGCTTCAGGCGACTTCCGGAAAACGGCGGCCAGGATCCGGGCGTGGTCGAGTCATACACGAACGCACCCGTGACCGGATTGATCGCCGAGCGCGGCCCGAGGCTGCTCTGCAGACCGTTGAGCCCCGAGTCGTACGGGTCCGAGCACCCCACGCCCAGCACATCGCCCCCATTGCCGTTGCACGTGCCGCAGAGGTTGCCCGCCAGCGCGAAGAAGCCGTGCTTGACCCACGAGAGCCCGACCTGCTCGAATCGCCCGTCCTTGAGGCGGTAGATGTTCTGGGCGATGACGGGATGCTGGTTGGTCGAGGCGACCCATCGGAGGTCGACGTTGCCGACGTTGCAGCTGGTGGTGCCGATGTCATAGGCATTCACGCCCGTGGGCTTGAACTCCGAGCCGTAGGACTGCGTGTCGATCAGGTCGCCGACGATTACGTCTGGCCCCGGGTTGGGCGGCGGGGTCTGCGCCACCGCCACCGACGCGAACGACAAAAGCAGTGCGCACACCCGACCCGGTACCGCCGTCCGCGGCCGCGGGAGACTGCGTTCAGGCATACGGCGACAGGTCATCGGCACGCGGCGGTTTCTCCGGTCGGTCAGGGGACGGGGCGGGCGGGCGGGCGGGCGGGGGCCAGCGAGACGCAGGGGCAAATCGCCCGTCGCCCGGGGTGCCGGGCGAGAGGCGTGTGGAAGATCGATGACGGCTCAGGCGCAGCCGGCAAACCAGGCGGACAGGAAAGCGAAGATGTCGGTCACGTCGCGGACACCCGAGTCGTTGAAGTCGGCGTTGTTGTTGGCGAACCAGTCGGAGAGAAAGGCAAAGATGTCCTGCACGTTCCGCACGCCGTCGGTGTTCCAGTCGGAGCCGCCGCCGGGCAGGTAGCGGACTTCGAGCGTCGTGGTCGCGCCCACGTTGGCGTTGAGCGGGAACGCGGGGATCGTCAGCACGCGGGTCGAACGGTTGAACGTGTAGCTCCTGGGCAAGCCGTTGACGGTCACGCCGCAGGGCCCCGAGCCGACGGGGATCTTGGCGGCGGTGGCGGCATCGACGGCCCCGCCGAGGCGGTTGGTAAATGCCTGGGTCTGGGTCCCGGTCGGCCCTGGGGTCTCGGCGACGCTCAGGTCGATGCGGCGGTCGCCCACTACGAGGTTGCCGAAGGCCATGCTGCCCCACGCCGTGGGCAGCTTGGGGGCCACGCGGAGGGTGTTCGCCGGCGCGTCGGGGGTGTAGTCGAGAAACTGCATGACGCTGTCGACATAGAAGCTCATGCTCTCCCAGGCGTTGGGCCAGGCGGTCTGGAGCGTGAAGTTCTCGACGCCGGGGATCGCGGGATACTGCAGCGAGTTGATCGGGGCCATCTGCTCGGCACCGAAGCCGATCGGGCCGTTGTGGTCCGCCGCTCGGTTGAGCCGGTAATAGTGGTTGTCGATGTCGTCCTTGCCGGGCGTGAAGTCGGCGCGATAGGCGTAGTACGTCCCGTACCACATGGTCGAGAGGAACCACGGCCCGGCGGGGGTCGGGCCAAGGGCCCCGTTGCCCCAGTACCCATCGCCCCAGTAGCGGTCGATCAGGCCCACGTAGTCCGACGCGTCGTTGTTGTACTGACCGGGGAAGCGGACCAGCGGCTCGACGGCCCCGTCGGCATCCGCGGCGATGCCGTTGATGCGGTCGATCACACGCACGGCCCGCGGGTCGTTCGCCGCGTGCGTCTCGAACGGATAGACGATGCCCAACAGCGAGATGTCGGTGTTCTCGCGGTTCCAGTCGAGCTTGGCATCCAGCCCGGTCTTGACGCCCGCGGCCCGGGCGGCGAAGTCCGCCGCGTCGGCGGCTTGTCCGAGAGTGGTCGCGATGCTCGCCGCGTCGCGCAGCCCCCGGACGATGCTCGCGTTGGACATGATGAACGTGTCGTACTGATCCTCCCAGATGTTGTTCGAGTACATCAGGAAGGCGGTCGAGCCGGGGAATGCGGCCCGATGGTTGAGGCGCGTGCCGTCGGCGATGCTCGTCTGGCTCATCGCGATCGCCGCGTCCTTGATGGCGGCGTAGGTCGTGTTGGCCGGATTGCCGATCTCGGCCTCGGTGAGGTACGAGGCATCGCCCGTCACGTCGTAGAAGTACTTGACCATCCACGGGAACACCGCCGTCTCGTC
This sequence comes from Phycisphaerales bacterium, assembly GCA_038214505.1. Lineage (GTDB taxonomy): Bacteria > Planctomycetota > Phycisphaerae > Phycisphaerales > UBA1924 > UBA4658. The sequence continues at coordinate 34,592 of JBBQRT010000001.1, forward strand.
GACCTGCGGGGCACCCCAGACGGTGTAGCCATCGGTCGTGTACTTCTGCTTCCAGAAGCCCTTCCGCGTGCCAAAGAAGGGCGTGCCGCCCGCGGCGGCGAAGCCCGGCGTGTTGCCCGGCGTCCAGGTCTCGAAGTCGCGGAACGTGATGTCCCGCAGATACCGCGTCATCGAACGGACCGTGTCCGTCTGCCCCACCCGGGCCAGCGTGACAGCCGCCCAAGCCATGTCGCGCGGCCACACATACGGATACGCGCCGTTGCGGAAGCCCGCGATCAGCCCGCCCCTGGACTCGTCGAAGTGCAGCATCGTCCCAAGCACGCCACGCTTGTACAGCGCGTTGATCCGTGCGTCGGGCGTAGTCACCGTGACCCCCGCGGCCAGGAAATCGCGCCAGTGCAGGTCCGTGGCCGCTTGAAGCTGCGCGGCGCTCTCGCCGGCGAACCACTGGAACACCGGACGCATCTGCGCCGTGTACGTCCCGCTCGCGCCCGCGAAGGGATCAAACCCGCCGACGATGATCGCGTTGACCTCCACCGGCGTGTTGGGCGCCAGTGTCATCTGCTGCCCGATCCAGCCCTGCGAGTTGTCGCTCGAGCCCAGGTCGCGCCACGACACGCTGTCGGTCGTGCCCGCCGCCCCGCCGACAGCCGACACCACCTTGAGCTGGGCACCGAGGTACACCGAAACGTTCTTGGTATAGCCCGAGAAGGTCGTCGGGTTGTACTCGTCGGAGCCCGCGAAGCAGCAGCCCGTGCCCGTTACGGTCCGGAGCGTGTTGTCGAACGCGACCATCGCGTCGACGTTGCCCGAGGCGTCGAAGAACATCGCGTCGTGGTTGTCGCCGCCGTTGATCGCCGGGTCCATGTAGAGATAGACCTGCACTGTCTTGGTGCTCGCCGAGCGGTTGGTCAGAATCATCCGCTTGACGAGGATGCCCTTGTTCACATTGGCAGGGAACGCGATTCCCTTGGGGGAGAAGTCGATCTGCTCGACATCGATCTCCTGGCCCGAGCCGCTCAGGCGGCTGGTGGTGCGCACCGTCTGCGTGCCGTCGAGGTACGCCTGCTGCACGTTCGTATAGCTCACGCCCGAGGGGTTGGACAGCCAGTGGGTCAACCCGTCGACGCGGACGCCCATCATCATCTGGTTCAGGTGCATCTGCCCGCGTCGATCGGTCGCCAGCCCCGCGGGGAACGTGTCGAGCCCGCTCGAGTATCCCTCGGCCTTGGTCGACACGCCCTGCACGCCGCCCGCGCCGGGGTAGTAGATGTCGAACCACGTCCCGTTCTGGTCGATCATGGAGTTGATGAAGTTGTTTCCCACCACGCCCTCTTCCTTCCAGAAGGAGACGGGGGGATAGCCGACGCCCGGGCTCGCCTGCCCCGCGCCCCCGCCGGGCCAGACGACCTGGCCCCAGCCGGCACCCACAAACACGCCCGAGGCCAGCACGGCCAACGGACCCGCCAAGCACATTTTCCGCATCGCACGCTTCCTTTTTACTCTTCCAAGCCCGCAACACAACGCGACGACACCAACACCCATCAGGTGCCCGTGCACCCTGGGACGCCGCCGAAACCCGATCGCATACCCAAAAGACTCTCCGGTTTGCCCGCGATGTCAACCAAAATCACGCGGATGGGCAGGATTCTCCCCGCCGCCGCCCACAAACCCGCCACGTTTCGGTCCATATGGACAGTTTGCGGCACGCGGGCAGTCTGGACAAGATTCCCGCCACGACTATCCCCCGTCCCGCGCGGTTCATCCCGGCGTCACCACATACACCCTCTCGGTGTTCCGCAGGTGCCCCGCCCGCCCGACCTTCACACCCTCCGGGCTGTAGATGCCGATCTGGGCCCCGACATACCGCTTGTAATCCACGCTCGTGGCTCGGACGCGGGCCGCGCCGCAAAACAGCGTCGCGAGCATCGCCTCCAGTTCTTCCGACGAGATGAACCCCTCGTCAGAGAAGCTCAGCACGATCGCCCGGGCTCGCAGGCTCTGCAGAACCCGCCGCAGCGCCCCGGGGAAGCCCGGCCGGCTGTTGAATGCGCTCCGCCGCTCACGCACATCTACCCGCTTGCACGCCACCCCCCACACCTCCGGCTTGTCCCAGAGCACCAGCGACTCCCACACGTGATAGTTGCCCAGATACGAGTGCTGGTTGTACGGCGGATCGACATATGCCACGTCCACCGCGAACCGCCCCGCTGCCTCCGCCGCGTCCAGCCGGTGCGCCTTCCCCGCCCCCGCCGCGGCACGCGGGAGCACCGCCGGCACCCGCAGCTCCAGCCCGTTCTGCGATCGCCGCGACCACCGCTTGAGAAACGCCATCTGCAGCCCCGTCGTCGAGTCCACCCGGTCGGCGGCCTCCATCAGCGAGACCAGCATGACGGCCTCGAGCTCGGGCCCCAGGCCCTTGCCAGCGATCGCCTCGCGGATCGCGTCCACCCGCTCGCCGTTACGCGGCTGGAGATACCGCGACCGCTCGCAGAACGTTTCTGTGAAGTACCCAGGCGCGCCCGGCAACGCGTTGAACTCGGCCACCAACCGGGCCGCATCATCCAGCACACCCTCGGCGTCGGCCTGGACATAGCACGTCCCCAGCGCGTGGGCATACGCGTTGTGGTCGACCGCGATCACGCGGTACCCCGCGCGCTTGAGCGCGTGCCCCACCCGCGACGTGCCGCTGAAAAGGTCCAGCACCGTCGTCGCCCCCGGCAGGCCCCCGACGCTCCCCACGGCGTCGAGGATGGCCGGGATCAACAGCCGCTTGGAACCAAGGTACTTGATCATGTGTGGGCAGGCATCGTGCACCAAGAACCGCGAATCGCAGACCAGAATCGACCCGGCCGCCGTTCCCCCGCCCCCCCCCATCAAAACCGCATGTGGGCCGGCTTCTCCTCGGCCCCCCTGAGCCCCAGGATCGCCCGCGCGAGCCGCAGGTCCTCGGCCCGCGTCACCTTGATGTTCGTGCTCTCCCCGGGCACGAGCACGACCGGCTCGCCCAGCCGCTCGACCAGCTGCGCATCGTCGGTGCTCGAAAGGTCGCCTTGGGCATACGCCCGCCGCAGCAGCGCCACCTCGAAAACCTGCGGCGTCTGCACCGCCGCCAGACGCGAGCGGTCCACGGTCTGCTCGACCAATCGCCCCTTGGCCTGCTTATCGGGTTCCACGCCCAGAATCCCCGCCAGCGGATCATCCGGCTCGGCCCGCACGGTCTTCTCGCCCACGCGCTTGAGCGTGTCGGGGACATCGAGCCCGGGAATCACCGCCCCATGCCCCGCCCGCGCCGCCATCAGCAGCCGCTCGATGAGCTCCGGGCTCGCGCACGGCCTCGCGGCGTCGTGAACCGCCACGTGCGTCGCGCTCTCGGGCACCAGCGCCAGCGCATTGGCCACGGTCTGATACCGGTGCTCCCGCCCGCCCCGGCAGATCTTCACGCCCATGACCGTCAGCTTGTCGCCATGCCGCGTGTTGAACTCCGCAAACGCCGCATCGTCCGCCGGCCCCGCGACGATCACCACGACCACGTCCGGGTGCTTGGTAAACAGCTCGACGGTCCGCTGGAGCAGCGGCCGCCCGCCCAGCTCCTCGTCGATCTTCTGCCGCGGGGCCAGGATGCCCTGGGCCAGGGCCGATTCGACGTACCGCTGGCTGGATCCGGCCGCGGGAATGATGACGGCGAGGTTCATGCCCGAGGATATCGCCGTCCAAGCCCCGCCCGAGCTCCGCCCGTCCCCGACTACGCTCCGCCTATGGACCGCTACCAACAGTTCCAGGAGTTCCGCACCCGCCTCAACCAGAAGATCCTGGGCGACGCCGGCGGCGGGACGCTTGTCACCAAGCGGTTCTTCGCGCTCGACGACCAGGCCTATCGCGACACCGCCTCTGACGGCGGGCTCGGCAAGCCCACCAAGGAGCTGCTGGGCCTCGCCGCCAGCATGGTCCTGCGCTGCGATGACTGCATCGCCTACCACATCGACCAGTGCGTCAAGGCCGGCTGCGGCGACCAGCAGATCTGGGAGACCTTCGACATCGCGCTGATCGTCGGCGGCTCGATCGTCATCCCCCACCTCCGCCGCGGCGTCGAGTTCCTCGAGCAGTGCCGGGCCGCCCAGCCTCGCTGAGGCCGCCGGTCGCACCCACGGTAGCGGAGTTCTCCCGGGTTCCCCGATGGCGGCCCCACCGCCGGGCCGGGACAATGCCTGCGCCGGGTACGCGGGGCGTAACGGGCGCCGGACCTTCGCCAGCGTCCGATACGCGGGCGATCTGCGTCGCCTGATCGGGTTGTTCACGTCCAAGTCGGGCCGCGTGGCCAAGTCGTCGCGCCCGCGGCTGCACCAGTCGCGCGCTGTATCCGATCCTCCACCACCGGCCCGGCTTCGTCCCCCCGCCTCCGTTCCCCCGCCTCCGTCCGCCGTCCCAGGAGACACCCATGAGCACCCGCAACACCCCCCGTCCTCCCCGCACCCCGCGCTCGGGTTCGAACCTGCGGCTCACGGGCGATCGGTCGGGCGGCACCATGCTCGACGAGCCCAAGGGGACGCTCCTGGGCGGAAGTGTCGACTCCAACGACTTCACCGACGACGCCCCGGGTCCGATCCCCTTCCCGCCCGCCGCCGCTGGCCGGGGCCGCCTGCTCGCCGGGGCCGTGCGATTGCTGGCCAACCCCGAGCTCGCGACGCACGACCCGGTGATCGGCCGCATCGGCCACGACCGGATGGTGCGCTCCATCGAGGCCACGCTCATGCAGATGCAGGACAAGCTCGACCAGCTCGACGCCGATGTGGACACCGAGATCGAGTCGAGCCTGAAGTTCCCGATCTTCGACAACGACCTCGGCCCCCGCGCCGCTTAAGCCTCCCGCTCGCAGCACTCCGCTCACAGCACCCCGCTCACAGCACCCTCATCACCACCACAGTGATGTCGTCGTTCCGCCCGCTCAGCCCCGAGTGCTGACGCACCTGGGCGATCACCGAGTCGGTGATCCGCGACGCCGACGCACCCGGCTCGGCCACCAGCAGCTCGACCAGTGACCGGCGCAGCCGCGTGCCGCCGAAGCGCTTGCCCTCGAAGTTCGTCGCGTCGTGCAGGCCGTCGGTGAATGTGATCAGCACGTCCCCGTGCTGCAGCTGGACCATGCCCTTGGGGTACTTCTGCGTCGGGTCGATCCCCAGGGCCATCCCATCGGCCGTCAGACGCAGCACGTCCTTGTCTTCGACCGGCCGGCCCTCGGGCACGCGCACCAGCAGCGGCCAGTCGTGCCCGGCGCCGCAATACGTCAGCCGCAGCGTGTGCGGATCGGCCACGCCGTACCAGCAGGTCGCAAACTCGTTGTCGAGCGTGTCGCGGCACAGCGCCTTGTTCACCCGGCTGAGCACCTCGTCGATGTGATACTGGTCCTGCGCGTGGGCCCGCAGGCTGGCCCGCACGGCGCTCATCAGGAGCGCCGCCGGAAAGCCCTTGCCCATCACGTCGCCGATCAAAATGCCCAGGTGCCCCCCGAGCTCGAGAAAGTCGTAGAAATCCCCGCCAAGCTCGAAGCTCGGCGCGTAGTGCGCCCCGACGTCAAACGGCTTGACCCGCGGCAGGCTCCGCGGCAGCATGCGTCGCTGCACGTCCGCCGCCAGACGCACCTGCTGCTGGATCCGCTCGTCGTCCTGGCGCATCCGTCGGAGCCGCGCCTTGGTCACGGCGCTGGCCAGGTGCTCGGCGATGGCCTTGAGCAGCTCGCCCTCGGCCTGAGTGAAGTGGCGGAGCCCGCGCGTGTAAAGGCGGATGAGCCCGACCGGGCGGCCCTGATCGAGCAGCCCCGCCAGCAGCATGCTCCTGAGCCCCTCGGCCTCGACCCGCTGCTTGTCGACGATCCGCGGGTCGGTCACCATGTCGTGCACACTGACGACCTCGCCGCGGAGCGCAAGCTCCCGCAGGTGCCCACCGGCCGTCAACGGCCGCGTGTCCGCCGCCCACGCCGGGCTCAGCCCGCGCAGGGCCCGGGCCACCGGGTCGCGCTTGCCCAGGTGCCCGTCCTCGTACACCGACACGCTCCCCGCCTCGGCCCCGATGACCTGCATCGCCAGGTCGAGCGCCGACTGGATCAGGTCGTCGACCGAGCCGGCCGCCGTCAGGAGCGAGCTGAGTCGATAGAGCGCATCAAGGTCCCGGACCCGCCGCCGCAGGGCGATCTGGGCCTCGCACACGTCGCACACCGACGAGGCCAAAAGCAGCAGGCTCCGCCGCAGGCTCTGCAGCCGCGTCGTCTGGGCGTCGCCGGGCGAACCGCTGAACACGGGCTTGGGCAGGCACGTCACGATCGAACCAAGCACCCCCGTCGAGATCCGCAGCGGCACCGCGTAGCTCTCCTGGCTCCCGTCGTCGCGCTGCCCGACAAGCTCAAACGCCCGCCGCCGCCCGGCCGCATCGGACACGATCGACCAAGGGTGCCCGTTGCTGCCGGCCCCGCCGTCGCCATCAGACCACACGGGGATGATGACCTCGCCCGACTGATCGCGCAGCCAGATCGGGATGCTCGTCAGCCGGGCGAGCTCGTCGCACAGGGCCGCGACCGAGCCGTCGGTCAGAAAGTCGCTCATCCGCGCGCCCCAGCCGGGCCCGCCCGCCCCCCCCTCGGGCACCGCAAATACATCACTGTCGAATCGCACGGCCACCGCCGCCCGGCCAGTCACCGTGGTGCTGTCCTGAGCCGCGTCTGGCGGAGTATTTGGACTGTGTTTGGGAGGCATAGTCCCGGGATGTCCTTCGCGCCGACCCCCGGGGGGTCAGTCTAGCGGGCGGGGTCAACGGGGGATATCAGGGCAGCGCCCGCAGACCCCTAGGCCCGCAAGGACGGGCAGACCAGCACCCGAAACAGTGGTGGGGGTGGGGCGACGATTCGCGGGATCACCCCCGAGGCCCTCGCCACGCTCTCAGGGCTGGACTTCCCACACGTTCTGCACAAGTTCGAGAAGGGCTCGGTCGGCGGCGTTCTCCGGGTCAATGTTCGCGGCGAACTCGTCAAGGCCAGTCTTCAGCAGGTCCTTGTCGCCGGTCTGGTACCCCAAATACGCCATCAGCAAGGCCGAATCACGCTGCAGGACGCTCCCGCTCCGCCGAAGCTCGACATCGAGCTGAACCGCCACGCGCCCGATGCGCTCCGCCGGCGGCAGCAGCTTGGGCTGATACCGCACGCCTACCAGTTCCGGGTTCCCGGCCAGCAGCTCCCGCAGGTTCGCCGCAGCCGAGAGAAACAGGCCCGCCCCGAGCTGCGCGTGCAGCCGGCCGACCCGCGCCATGGGATCGTTGTTCACGGCCCGCATTGCCATCGCGAAGCGGTCCTCGGCGTCAAAGAACCGTGACTGAGCCAGGAGGTCCTGCCCGGCCGCCATCATGCGGTTGTATTCAACCAGGTCGATCGGGCCGCCGCCGCGGGCATCGATGCCCGGCGTCGGCCGCGTCCGTGCGTCCACCAGCGAATCGACCTTCTGCGTCCCGGTCCGCTTCAAACCCCGGCTCAGCTCGGGCGTCAGCGGCGAACGCCCGTCGGGCGTCTCGCGCGGCGTGACGTCGCCGGGCCGCCCATCCGCCGGCGCGGTGGGTGCCGGGTCTTTCCCGAGCGGATTAAGCGCATCCGGACGCGTCGGCACCGGGGGCTTGGGCGCCGGCTCGCCACGCATCGACGCCCGGAGCCGCTCGAGCTGCGCGTCGATCGAGGTATCAATCGCGGGCTGCGTCGGGGCCGTCTGCGGATTTCCCGGTGCCCCGCCCGGCTCGGTCTGCCCGGGCTGCGTCACCGGCCGGGGTGCGAGGTTCCCCGCGTCGGCCCGCACCTGATCCAGAATCCGCGAATAGACCATCGTCGGCGGCCGCGGCCGCTCGCCAGTGCCTGCTTGCGCCTCGGTCGGGTTCGGAAACCCGGTGACCGGGTTCTTTGCAGGCTCGGGCGGATTGCCCAAGCGAGTGGCGGCCAGCGCGGTGCCGGGCCTCGAGGCGTCCGTCGGCAAAGCCCCGAGCGGGCTCTCGCGCGTCTTGGACCAGGCCACGCCCAAGAGCGGCGAGGCACGGGCCGTGAACTCCGCACCGTACTCGTCCTGCCGGATCCCCACCGCCGACGGCTGCAGCGACCGCGTCGAGACATATTGAGCCGTCGACCGCAGAGCCGTGCTCGAGCCGCTGCTGGTGACGTCGCTGCTTCGCTGCAGCGTGCCGCCGGCGGCCGCGAGGCTACCCATGGCCTGCGTTGCGCCCGAGATGCCCGGCCCGCCGCCGGCACCGGTGGTGAGGGCAAACTGATATCGCAAAGCGTCGGTGCCGCGGATGCCCAAGCCCGAAATCGCGCTGGCGTTCGAGTCCCGCCGGAACGTATAGAGGTCGTCCGAGCCTGCGCTGGTTTGCAAGCGGTCAAATGCCGCCGAGGGGGCGAAGCCGCGGAACGCCTTGCCGCCCGTCGCCGTGCCGTTGATCACGGCGTTGTTAAACCGCATCTGCTCGGCGAACGCATCGCGCCGCCCCCCACCGCCCCCGGGCAGTTTGCCGCCCGAGCCGACCTGGAGATTGCGGTCCAAAGCCCGACCATCGCCCAGGGCATTCTGACCCCACGCCCGGCTACCGCCCAGACCAACGCAGACCCCGACGGCGGCCGGGATCAGGACTAGCAGCGGGTTTGTCGTACGGGCACGGCGGGCATTTGTGAACATAAGCATGATGAATCTCCGGGTGTCGACAGACAACTCTAGATCGGAGCACGGCCCCAACAGGTTCGCGACAAATCGACCCGGTCCCCACCGCGTTCGACCCGCTATCCCAGTTCAGGGGAAGATCTCTGTAAGCGGTTTCAACTCCCCAGCTTGTCACCAAGCGGTGCCGGACACCCCATTCGGGTGTTCCTGGCCCAGGGCCCGCTCGATTTTGGTCAGAATCGCCCGAGAGACCGCCTGGTCCCCCCAGAATCCAAACCGAACACGAATCCGGGTCAGGACCTGTGTGACCGCCTCAAGCCGGATCTCGACGGTCACGCCATCGCGAGTCTCGGCGGGGATGTAGATCTTTTTGGTCCGGCCGTCGGACGTGATGGTGGCGAGTTCGGACCCAGGGGAGAGATCGAGGGCCTGGGAGGCCGACACGACGGCGAGCCGGACGTCGGCGATGGGAAGATTGAACACGAAGACCATCTCGTTGTTGATGTACGCGGCGGTGCCGGCTTGGGCGACGGGTGCCGCCGCGGTGAGGACGACGGTGGCCGGGAGAGCACAGCCGGTGACGGCGAGCCCGCAGAGCAGCAAGAGGGTGAACCCCCGAGCGGGGATATGCATTGGTTGGGTTGGCATCCCTCGAACGATAGTCGACGGCAAGCGACAGCCGAGGGCGTGAAACCGGGGAGTTTGGCCGGGCGTACCGAGGCGTTGGGTGCCCGCCCATTGGCAGCGGCGGGGGCGTGCGGGTGGGAGCTTGGATTGGCCGAGCGGGGGTCGGCGGCGACTTGCGGCCCGCGTCGCGAGCGAGTACCCTCGGCCCCTCCCCGAACGGTGCGATCACGCCGGACCGAGCACATACCGCGGGAGACCCCGATTCGGAAAGACAATCTGTTGTCGGCTCGACGGTTCCGGCAAGGTGCGGGGCACCGGGTCGTATGGAGAGGGACGACCGGGGGCCCTACCTTCACGGCCCGTGAACGGGCAGTGGACAAGACTCGGCAAGGACGGGACGGGGGGGCGGCACGAATCGCAGCACACGCCGACGCGGGGCCGAGATGCACGCGGCCGGTTTGATGGGTTGGTTGATCAGCTACGGGAGCAGCAATGACGCAGTCGCGCAACATGGGGTTCCGGACGGGGCTGGGCACCCGTCGAAGCGGTTCGGGCCGGTCCATTCCTGCCTCGGGGTTGGGCTCGGGTCTCGCCGCAGGACTCTCGCGGTTGTTCCGTGGTCGCTCGGCGGCCCGCATGACGCAGCTGGCCGGACGCACTCCCGGTGAGGTCTACGAGGGGCTCGAGCAGCTCGAGCAGCGGCAGCTTCTGGCGCTCTTGACGGTGGGCGCGGGTGACATCGATCCGCAGACCGGGCTCGGCACAGTGGTGTTGCAGCAGCAGGGCTGGTATGCCCACCGGTTCGCGGCCATCACAGGAGAGAACACGCAGCCAACGGCCGTGACGGAGGACTTCAACGACGAGCAGGCCTTCTGGACCAACGCTGTGCCGCCCGCGCCGCCCAACGGCACATTCTTTGCCACCTCCAACATCCAGATTGCTTACAGCTCGATCGCCGCGACGCCGGTCCAGCTGGTCCGCCGCGCGATCGGCCAGAACCAGACCGACGCGGCCCTGCGGATCCGGCTCCAGCAGACCGACCAAGTGACGTTCGTCATCAACGGGCAGGCCCAGGGCGGCGGCAACCCCGTGCCCCGGCAGGTGGTGAACCTTCAGTTCCAAGTCTCGGCCTCGCCGGGCACCGGCGGTTCGCTCATTAATACCGACACGCTGACGGGCACCCGGCTCGAGCTGCTCCGCAACGGCCAAGTCGTCGCGACGTTCCGCGGCGCGGCCTTGGAGAATCTCGCCCAGGCAACCGTTTCGCCCATCGGCACGCCGGCCCGGACGTTCACCGTGAACTTCGAGGATGGCTTTGATAGTTTCCGGCTGCGCTCCAATGCCGAATCGCCCGCCAACGCGACCTACTCCGAGGACTTCACCCTCGAGACCATCAACACCGCCCTGCCCGGCGGGCAGTTCACGCAGACTATCCGCTTGCTGGAGCGATACCTGACGGTAACGTTGACAGGCCCGGTGGGAGCATCGCTGGACATCGTCGATCTCTACGGACGCACGTTCGTTCCGCTGACGTTCCCGATCAACCAGGGAAATGAGCCCTCCCCGGGCGACCCGACGGATGTGGGCCGCGTGCAGTTCAACGACGGCATCGGCCGGATCATCATCACGGGCACGAACGTCCGGAGCGCCGTATCCATCACGGGCTTCACGCGCGACCAGCAGGGCGACACGTATTCGCTCTCGGAGCTGACGGAGTTCGAGCAGGACGGCGTGGGCTACGCGTTCAGCCGCGACATTCCGCCGGGGGTGATCGGGCTTCCCCCGGGCCAGGGCTCGATCATCGTCGGCTCGCCCTATGTCCGTGTTAACTCCAGCCCCGCCGCCTATCGCCAGACCAACGGCTTCCAGCTCACCCCGGACAACTTCAACCGCGTCGACCAGGGTGTGTTCATCACCGACGGCTCGTCGATCGGCTCGATCTTCATCGACGGCATCGTGCACGGCTCCAGTGTCATCACCGGCGCGATCGACCGCTTCTCGGTGGGCGTCATGATGGGCTCGCTCCGCGTCGACGGCGACCTGGGCGTGTTCTCGAGCGCGAGCGACGCGGGCGTGTGGTACCGCGACGACGACACGGGCGTGGATCCCAACAGCAATCCGACCATCGCCTCCGGCTCGCGCCTGACCGTCGGCCGCACAGCCCGCGAGATCAGCATCGCCGGCCGCAACAGCATGAGCATCTCGGTGCTCGCCGACGTGAACAGCGCATCGCGGGCCCGTCTGCCGCTGGTCGACTTCTATTCCCGCGAGGCGATCGTCAACATCGCCCAGGATGCCGACGAGAGCGCGACCGTGCGCCGCAACTTCGTCTCCGGCACCAGCTACAACGGCCGCGGCAACGGCATCCAGGGCCAGGCCGTGCCCTACGGCGGCGGCTTCTACCGCAACGACGACGCTTCCGGGGCCGAGTTTGTCGGCTACAACGGCACGCGCGTCCGCGTGTTCGGAACCATTAACGGCTCGGACCCGATCAACGGCGCTCCCGACGGCACCGACGTCTACTCGTTCCCGGCCGATCCCTCGCGCGAGGTCGTCATCAGCGCGATCTCCAGCAGCGATACGTTCGGCGGTTTCACCAACGCGCTGGGCCTGGGCGTGGCGTACTTCCGCGTCGTCGATCGTGACGGGCGCGTCGTCGCCGCCATCGACGAGGGTCGCGCAGGCCGCGGGCCGGGCGGCAACTCCTCCCGCGGCTCGATCCTCCGCTTCCGCCCCGACCGGGCCGATGTGTACTACCTGGTGCTCAACGTCTCGCCGCGGGTCGGCGGGGTGGGCCTTGCCTACGGCGTGTCGATCACGGGCATGGCCCCGGTCACGCTCGGGGCCGTCAAGAGCGATTCGGGAACCGGCGGGGCCAACGCGCCGTTCAACATCGCGCTCTCGGCCGGCTCCATGGGCCTGCTCAGCGTGGGCATGGGCTACCGCACCTCCGGCGGCGGGCTCGCCCTGGGCGGGACGATCAATACCAACCAGGCCGGCGACGCGCTGGGCCGCTGGACGGCGACGACCACGAGCGTTCCGGGCAGCCTCTACGGCGTGACGACGGGCTTCGACATCGACGGGGCCAACCTCGTCGTGGGCGAGAACTTGGGCACGCTGGCGACGGGCTCGATCGCCCGCTCGGTGCTCAACGGCGACATCTTCAATATGAGCCTGCGCACGGGCGGGACCATCGGCACGCTGGACATCCGCGGCGCGCTGGGCGCCGATCAGTTCCCCGACCCCAGGCGCGACGCCCGCTTCGGCACGGTGTCGATCTCCTCGGGCCGCTCCGCGACCCAGCGCGGCGACATCGGGCAGATCCTCGTGGGGGCGTATGTCTCGGGCGGCAACGTCCGCGTCGAGACCAACGTCAACAGCCAGATCGACCAGATCCTGGTGGGCACCAACAACGACGGGGCCGGCTCGGAGTTCCCGGGCCAGATCCTCGACGGCATCCCCGTCATCACCACCGGCACCGGCGCCGACGTCCGCTTCATGGACTTCCGCCAGCTCTCGCGCCCCGGCGACGCGAACGCGCGGCAGATCATCACCTTCGGCCAGAGCATCACGCTCACCGACGACGCCGGCGCCAGCGTCACGATCAGATTCTCCGGCGGGCTTCAGATACCCCCCGGCTCGCCCCCCGGCACCGTCGCGCCGACCGCGGGCACCCAGGCCGTCATCCGCACGCTGCCCATCAACGGCTCGCGCGGCGTGGCGATCGCGTCCATCGACCTCACGCTCCGCGGCGGGGCCGACTTCACGATTACCGGCAACAGCGCCGGCGTGGTGAGCATCGGGCGGATCACCGTCGATTCGGACACCGCCGGCGCGGGTACTCCCGGGCCGATCCAGACGCCCGTGATCTCGGGCCTGTTCTTCACCGGGGCCGCCGAGATCGACGTGCTCGAGATCCGGCACGTCGCCGGGCAGCTCCGCACGATCTCCAACACGACGCAGGGCGGCGACCTTGTCGCCGTCGATTCCACCCAGCTCGACACCCTGGTCATCAGCGCCGGCGATCTGGGCCGCACGCAGGTGTCCAGCGCGGGTCCGGCGCTGCTCGGGCCGTTCCGCGACATCGGCGGGGGCACGGCGGGCGCGGGCGGCGTGGGCGGCCCGCTGGCCGTCCGGCCCGAGGCATTGAACCTCACCAACGCGGGCGGTCAGGGCGGCGACGACTGGAACGGAACGACGTCGTACCTGCCGATCAACACCGATGACGCGGGCTTCTGGGACGATTCGCCGCAGTCGCTGGAGGACGTGGGCTCGCCGATCGACGGCTATCTCAACGGCCTGGTGGTCCGCAACGGCGACGTGGCGAGCGTGACGGTCTCGGGCTCGGTGGGCGACGTGCTGGTCGAGGGCGGTCACCTGATCCTGGTGACGGCCAACTCGGACAACCTCACGCCGCAGGGCCAGTTCCACGGCATCGTGGGCTCGCTCTACGCGACGGTGATCGGCACCGTCAACGTCGGCGACGGGCTGCTTGGCACGGGCGCGGCGGGGTTCGCCAGCGCGGGCATCTTTGCCGATCAGGCGATCGTCTCGGTGCTGGGGACCCGCGGCACGGGCGCGCTGATCCAGGGCACGATCATGGCCGCGGGCGTGGGCGGGGTGCTCACGCAGCTTGGCACGGGCGCGACACCGACGCCGCTGGCGACGCCGGTCTTCGGCATCGGCGAGGTGCGGATTACCGGCGGCCGGTTCGACGGCGCGCTGATCCTGGCCCAGGCGCTCGACGACTTCTGGCAGAGCGTGCGCGTGCGCGATATCGACGTGCTGGCGGGCAACGTGCGGCTGGTGCAGGGCACCAACGCCGACCTGTTCCGCTCCGAGATCGGCGGGCTGGACATCGGCAACGTCACGCTCGCCAACGGCGCGTACGACGCGTCGTTCATCAACGCTGGAGAGAACATCGGTGTCGTCTCGGCCTCGAGCTTCCGCAACTCCACGCGCCTGGGTTCGACGCTCGAGTTCGTCACCAGCCGCATCCAGGCCACGCGGAACCTCGCAGGCGTCGTCGCCGCGGCCGGGGGCGATATCGCCGACCTGACCATCGATGTCTCGGGCTCCTTGACGGGCGGCGTCACGGCCCGCAACTTCGAGCGCGTCAACTTCCAGGTCGACAACACCATCAACGCCATCAACGCCTCGGCGGACTTCCGCGGCAACACGGTCGTCTCGGGCGCGCTGACGGGCCTGACCGTCGGCGGCAACATCCGCTCGAGCGCCTTCCGCATCGCCGGGCCGATCACCTCCATCACCAGCGCGGGCGAGATTACCCAGGTTGAAGTGCAGTCCACCGGCCCCGATGGGCGGATCAACCTCATCCGCAGCCAGGGCCTGCTCCAGGGCAACATCTCCTCGTCGGGCGACATCGGCACCATCGAGAGCGTGGCGTCCAATGTCGTAGGCCGCATCGAGACCCGCAACGACATCCTGCGACCGCGCAACGGGGGCATCGCCTCGCTCCGCGCCGGCAACGATCTGCTGGTCGACCTCTCGATCCTCGGGACGGCTGGCTCCATCTTCGCCGTGCGGAACATCGGCACCTTCGGGGCCAACAACTTCCCTCTGGACGTCCGCGGCAACCTCGGCTCGCTGACGACGCAGAACGGCCAGAACTACGCCGACCTGCTCGTGGGCCAGTCGGTCACGGGCGTGATCAGCAACGGCCGCGTCGACATGCGGTCCGGCTCCGACCGCGTCTCCACCGCGGGCATCCTGGTGTTCGGTCGGATCAACGCGATCGTCTCCAGCGGCGACTGGGGCGGCGACATCATCTCCCGCTCGGGCGGTATCGGCTCGATCACGATCAACCAGGGCTCGCTGCGGCCGAGCAGCACGATCACCGTCAACAACGGCGCGCTCGACAGCCTCACGCTCAACGCCGGCGACCTCCTGGGCGACGTGCTCGTCGACGGCAACATCGGCGCCATCACGCTCAACAGCCAGGGCGGTTGGCGCAGCCAGATCGGCGTCAGCGACTTCAAGCGCGACTTCAACCGCTTCCAGTCCGACATCCGCAACCAGCTCCCCGCGGGCGTCCAGCGCACCAGCGGGATCGACGGCGTCCTGATCAAGGCCGGCGGCGACATCAACTCGATCACCGTCAACGGCGGGTCCATCTGGGAGTCGACGATCTTCTCGGGCGGGACCATCGGCTCGCTGCGGGCCGGTGCTTTCCGCAACGACACGCTCACCCCGGGCCTGAACAACGGCCTGGTGGCGACCAACCGCATCAGCTCGGTCGTGCTCTCCGACTTCGTCGGCGGGCTGGCGATCCTGGCCGGCACCACCAGCCTGGGCGCCGACGACCGCGTGGGCGGTACCGACGAGAACCTCGACTCCGCCGGCGCCGGCTCGATCGGCACCGTCCAGTTCACCGGCAACCGCGTCACCAACTCCGTAGTGATGGCCGGCATCGCCCCGAGCTTCGACGGCGAGTACAACACGACCTCCACCCGCGTCACCGCCGGTCGCTCGACGATCGACTCGGTCACCGCGACGGGGGTCATTAACAACTCCGTGGTCTTCTCCGACGGATTCCTGGGCTTCGCCAGCCCCGGCTTCGTCAGGGGCGACTTCCGGGCCGTGGCGGCGACCGAGCCCCCGCTGCTGGCTCCGGGCGGGATCAACGCCCAGGCGGGCGAGGTCCGCATCAATCAGGACACCGCATTCCTCATCACGACGCCCAGCGGCGAGCGGGCCCGTGTCACGATCTCCGGCCCGGGCCGTGCGTTCTGGAGCGCGTCGCAGAACCGCGTCCGCCTCATCAACACCAACAACCAGACGAACATCACCATCGTGCCGGCCAACAGCTCGACGACGCTTACGGACTTCCGCCTGCTTGGGGCCCGCAACGCGGCCTTGGGCACGCTCAGCGTCCAGCCGCGGCTGAACGGTGCTTCTTCGGTGTTTCTGGACAACCTCATCGCCGCCGCCTCGTTCGGCATTGTGGACACCACCGGCACCATCGGCGCCGGCGGCAACATGAACAGCGTGACCATCGACCGCTTTCTGGCCGGCACGCTCCGCGGCCGTCAGGTCGGCTCGCTGACCGTCGCCGGCGAGCTCGGCCGCTCGGGCGGCTCGGCGTCGGCCCGTTTCCTCAGCCTGGGATCGCTCGCCGTTGGCGGCAACCTCGCCGGCGCTGTCAGCGTCGACCGCGACCTGCCCAGTGTGACGGCCGGCACGATCAACGGCGGCGGGATCCGCTCGGGCGGCTCGATCAACTTCGTCGCCGTCGGCTCGATGCTCAATGGACGCATCGCGGCCCGCAACGCCATCAACTCCGTCTCCGTCGCGGGCGACGCGACGGGCTCGGCGATCCTCGGCGGCGTGGACCTCGGGACCGACGCCGACTTCGGCGGCTCGGGCTCCGACGCCGACGTTGTCGGCGCCGGCTCGGTCGGCACCGTCACCATCGGCGGCAACTTCGCCCGCTCGGACGTTGGCGCGGGCGTCTCCCGCGGGCCCAGCGGCTACCTCGGCTCCGACGACGTGGCCGTCTCCGCCGGTCGCTCCAGCATCGGCACGGTCACGATCGCCGGCAACCAGGTCGGCTCGAGCCTTAACAGCGAGCAGTACCGCGTCATCTCGACCGGCTCCATCGGCGCCGTCACCGTCGCCGGGGTGCCGTTCACGGGTACGGGCAACTTCCAGGTCGAGCGTCGCGACGCGACGGCCGTGCCCGTCCGCGTCACCAACCTCACCGTCGGCGAGGACGCGCGGATCTACACCGCCCGCATCACGTTCAACCAGCAGATCGACCTGGCGACGATCTCCGGGGCTCTCTCGGTCGTCGAGCTCCGCGGCGGCGGGACTCAGACTATTGGTCTGGCCGAGGGCACCGATTACACCATCTCCTACGACGAGTCGACCGCGACCGTCCTGATCGCCTTCAGCCGCACCCTGACCGAGCGCAACCTGCCCCAGCAGCCGGGCATCCCCGGCCCGGGCGTCTACCAGCTCATCCTGTCCGCCTCCGTGCTCCGCGGCTCGACGCGCGACTCGCGGCTCGACGGCAACGGCGACGGGGCCGGCGGGGACGACTGGTCCCGCAACATCATCGTCGGCGATGCGGGCGACAAGATCTCCCCCGGCAACCCCGCCTCGCAGCCGCAGATCGACTTCTACGGGGCCGCCGACCTCAACCTCGTTCTCCGCAACACCCCGGGGGTGGGCTCGGTCGCCGAGGTCAACACGCCGTTCACCATCGTGGGCGTCATCGGCGACCACCCCGACACCGACCCGGACGTGTTCCGCCTGGGCGGCGACGTGGACGTTTACCGCATCTCTCTTCGCGCGGGCCAGATCCTGCGGCTGGGCGAGCTCTCGGGCGTGGCCCTGGGCGGCTCGGTCACCCTTCGCGACACCGCGGGCAACCCGGTCCAGGCCGGCTCGGGCCTCGCCTCGGTCCTGCCGGCCAATGAGGCGACGCAGACGGGCGCGACCCCGGAGCAGCAGTTTCTCATCCGCTCCACCGCGACCTACTTCATCGTCATCGCCGGCACCCCCGGGACCAACGTCGCGGACGTGAACGCGATCAACAACGCCGACGTTCAGGCCAACGCGTTCGGCCGCTACTCGATGGAGCTCACTGTGCTGGACGACGGCGACACGGGCTTCAACGGCGACACGGCCTCGGGAACCGGCGCGGCCATCGCCTACGCCCCCACGCCCGACGTTTTCGCCGGGCCCGATGGCGTGTTCAACACCGCCGACGACCTGAGCCGCTTCACCGTGGGCGACTGGAGCTTCCGTCTGGTCCGCGGCTCGTCCAGCCCCGCCGGCGCCGACGCCGTCGTCACGGGCAGCAACGCCAAGGGCTACATCTCCGAACGCCGCAGCGCCCCCAACGGGACCTTCGGCTCGGCCAACGACCGCATCAGCGTCCGCATCGCCAGCTCGATCGGGCTCCCGAGCGCGACGGGCAACCCCACGCAGGTCTCCCCCGATGTCGACGTGTTCCGCCTCAACAACGGCAACCCGATCGCCGCGGGCACCAAGCTCCGCGTCACCCTGGGCCTCACCGAGCTGGGCTCCAACATCGGCCTTTCGCCGGAAATCACCGAGGCCAACCTCCGCGGGCTCGTGGGCTTCTCAACCAACCTTCTCAGCCAGGCGATCCTGGGCGTGTTCGAGATGCCCGCCGGCACGGGCTTCGACAACGCCAAGCTCGTCTTCGCCCCAAGCGACTTCCTCCCCATCGGCAACCAGCCCGCGAGCACCACGACCGACGGCCGCAACAGCTACGGCTACGACGCCAACGGCAACTTCTTCTTCGACATCGTCCTCCCCGGGGCCCAGGGCGCGTCGACCAACGCCCCGGCCTCCTACGCCGTCGCCCTCCAAGGAGCGATCCGCTCGGACTACACCATCGAGATCCTCAGCCAGGGCACCGGCTCGCTCACCACCCGCCCGCAGAACATCCTCCTCGAGACCCTCGGCGGTACGATCGACTGGCTCGAGGCCGGTCAGGGCGTGACCACACGCCTGTCCGCGTACAGCACCAGGGTCGTGGGATTCTCGGGCCAGATCGACGGCCAGAGCGTCGACAGCTACGTCCTGAACTCGCTGATCAACAACCTCAACTCGATCTTCACCGCCGCCAACGCCAGCGTCACCATCGCGACCTCCCCCGTGGGCTTCCAGCGCGACGACTTCTCCACCGTCTTCCTGGCCGGCAACGTCGAGCCCAACGCGTTCTTCGGCAACGGCCAGTTCGGCGCCAGCCAGCACGTCGACGGCCTGAACGCCAACCGCAACGACCAGGCCGTCGTATTCCTCTCTTCGCTCGCCGAGCTGGGCTTCGACGCCAGCCGGCAGGGAGTGGACCTTTACGTCCAGTCCCTCACCGCCGCCGTCGGTCGGAGGATCGGCGAGCTGCTGGGCATGCGGCTCGAAACGTCGGCGGCTGGCGGCGGCACGCTGCCGATCATGGCCGCCAACTCGCCCACGCTCGCCGGCCAGGGCACGTATGCCTTCGCGAGCACCACCCGCAACCTCGCCGGCACGGGCGACGGGGCGGAGAACACGGCCTTCTACTTCGGCTCGCAGAACAGCGGGCAGCTGCTCAACCGGATCATCCAGGCCCGCTTCTAACCGCCGGGGCTTCGGGTACTTTGACCGCAAACCTCGCAGGGCCCCGGAGAATGTCCGGGGCCCTATTTCTTGCCCGACGAGCCCGAGCATCCTTCCCGTACCGGTGTTCACCGGCGGTGAACATCTGTGCACAATGAACGGTTTGCCGGAGCTGCAGCGCAGGCCGTGGTAAGCTCAGCGCATGGATCTCGAACTTACCAGGAGACTCAAGATGAACGACCGTCGAAAGTTGATGCTCGCGTTGATGTGTACCTGTGCGGCGCTTGGGACCGGAGCGCTCGCGCACGCCGACCCGATCGCCGACGCGCAGAAGGCTGCGCGGGACGCGGGCAAGAAGGTCAAGGACGCGGCCGACAAGGCCGTCAAGGACGCGATGGGCAATGACCACGCCAAGCCCGCCGGTGCCGACGATGCGGCGATGTGGGGCGAGATGATGAAGATGGCCCAGCCCGGCGAGCCTCACAAGATCATCCAGCAGTTCGAGGGAACCTGGGACGCCGAGGTCAAGTACTGGATGGACCCATCGATCAAGGAGCCGAGCATCTCCAAGGGAACGATGGAGGCCAAGCTCGTCCACGGCGGGCGTTTCATCATTGGCGACTACAAGGGCGCGTTCGCGATGCCCGGCCCGGACGGCAAGATGCAGAACATGCCATTCACCGGCACGCTGAACTGGGGCTACAACAACATCGAGAAGCGCTACGAGAGCACATGGAACGACTCCATGGGCACGGGCATGATGGTCTCCATGGGCCAGGCCACCAGCGACGGCAAAGTCGTCGACTCCTCCGCCGAGTTCAAGATGCCCGGCCCCGACGGCACGATCATGAACATCAAGCAGCGAGAGAAGCTGACGATGGTCTCGCCCGACCGCTATCTCACCGAGATGTGGCATTCCGACGGGGCTCGTGGCGAGATGAAGGTGATGGAGATCACCTACACGCGCATGGGCAAGGCGTCCGACAAGCCGGCCGACAAGAAGCCCGGGATGAAGAACTAAGCCCGCGGCCAAACCTCGCGGATCCGATCAACGCCGCCCGTGGCCGAGCCATGCTCGAGCTGCGGGCGGCGTGTTTGTGCGCCCCGCGATAGCTGTCGACACGCTCGTGCATCACGGCCGGCTGAGCTTGCCGACCAGCGCCGCCAGCGCCTTGACGTCGCGGCTAATCACGATCCGCTTGATCTCGGCGTCCTTGGCCGCGGTCTTGTCGAGCGCCTTGGCCACGCTCGTCCAGAGCTTCTCGATCTTCTTCTGGTCCGTTGCCAGGTACAGCTCGCTGACGCTCTCGGCGAGCTTGGTCACGGCGATCGTGTCCAGGTGCTCGTAGTAGCGGTTGACGATCTTCTTCTGAGCGGATGAGAGGAACTGACCCTTGGCCATGGCGTCGCGTCCTTGCGGGTGTGGGGGGGAGGTGCAGTGGGAGCCGTTGTCGCGCTATAGATGAATGAGTGTCAGGGGGTGGGAGTCTTGGCCGGCTCAGCAGCCGGCTGGGCGGCCGGGGTGTCCGGAGCTGAGACCGGGGCCGGCGCGAGCCTGGGCGCCGGCGTCCTGACCCCTGGCACGAGCGTCCTGACGCGGTAGACGGCGCTTCCGGTGGTGGCGAACAGCCAAGTGCGGTCCGGGCCGCCGAAGCAGATGTTGGTGACGTTGCGATCGACGGGGATGCGGCCAAGCAGGTCGCCGGCGGGCGAAAAGACCCAGACGCCGCCGCGGCCGGCGCAATAGACGTTGCCCGCGGTGTCGACCTTCAGGCCGTCGGCCCCTGCGGGCTTGCCGGACTCGGGGTCCTTGGTGGCCGCGAAGGGGCGAGCCTCGTCGAGCGTGCCGTCGGGCTTGAGGGCGAAGGCGGTGATGGTGCCGGTGGAGGTGTCGGCGACGTAGAGCGTTTTGGCGTCGGGGCTCAGCGCAAGGCCGTTGGGCGTGCGAAGGTCTTGGTGCAGGAGCGTGAGCGTGCCGTCGGTGCTCAGGCGGTAGACGCCGGAGAACTCGAGCTCGCGCGCGCGTCCGCCCGGGCTGAGCGAGCCGCGCAGGCCGTAGGGCGGGTCGGTGAAGTAGATCGCGCCGTCGGCCCCGGCGCAGAGATCGTTTGGGCTGTTCAGGCCTTTGCCCTCGAACTTCTCGGCGAGCGTGCGCCGGGGCTTTCCGGGTGCCAGCAGATCGACACGTCCTGCGTGGGCCGCGGCGATCAGCGAGCCGTCGGGGCCGGAGATGAGGCCGTTCGACTGGCCGCTGGGCGTGATGAACTCGGCCGCGGCGGCACCCTCGCGCCAGACGAAGATCGCGTTCTTGGGGATATCGGAGTAGTACAGAGCCCCCCCGCCCGGTTCATCGACCCACACCGGCCCTTCGGTGAACGCGTGGCCGTCGGCGATGCGCTCGGCCCGCGCGTCGGCGGCGACAATGCCCGCGGGCAACGGCACACCCGGCGTCTGGGGTGGCTTGTTCTCGGCCGGCTTGGCGTCCGCGGGCCTTGTGTCCGTCGGCTTGTCGCCCGCGGGCTGAGCGAGCGCGGCGCACGAGAGGGCGAGTGCCGCGATCAGGGCGGCGGCGGAGTGATTGGTGGGCGTCGTCATGGCTGGGGTCCCCGGGTATTCTGGGCAAGCGGGAGCAGGATCGGCACACCGTCGCGGACGGGATAGACACGTCCGCCGTCGGGCGTGACCAGCGCGGGCCGGCCGTCGACGATGCGGGGTTCGAGCGGCTGTCGCGTGCTCGGACACCGGAGCACGCTCAGCACGTCTGGCGAGAGGAAGCGGGGCTCGAGTGCCCGCGGGTGTTTGGCGGTTGGCGAATGCAGAGAAGTGCTCACGCGTGAGTGTACCGATCGCCGGCTCAAGTGGCTTCGGGCCAGCCGATGGCCGGCGGGGAAGGGACCGAGGGCCGGAAAGCCACGATCCACCCGGATTGGTCCCGCGATGGGCCCGGAAATCTGCGGATTGTGCAACCGAATCTCGCGGAAACCTATAGACCTTCATCTATACGATAGCTCCGGGTCCGAATCTTCCGGACGCGTACCCGCGAAACGCTCCGACCGGTCGGCCGGTCTAAGACTCTCGAACTGGGCCCACGCCGAGGCCGGAACCGGACACTGTGAAAGGCCATATGGGCATGCCTGACTCTCTCATCGATCATGACGGCCAAAGCATTCGACATGGGTTGCTCCGCGAGCCAAGGGTGCTCGTGGCCATCCCCGTTTACAACGAAGAGAAGTACGTCGCGGGTGTGCTCGCCCAGGTGCTCGAGTACGCCGACGACGTGCTGGTCATCGACGACGGCTCGACGGACCGGACCGTGGCCATGCTGCCCCGGCTGAACGTCGACGTCATCCGCCACAAGAAGAACCTCGGCTACGGGCGCTCGCTCAAAGATGCGTTCATCTGGGCGACGACCCACGGCTACGACTGGGTCGTCACGATGGATTGCGACGAGCAGCACGAGCCGCAGGCCATCCCGAGCTTCATCGCCGCGCTGGCGGAGAACCGCGCCGACGTCGTCAGCGGCTCGCGATACCTGCACATCGAAGACGCGCTGGGTTCGCCGCCGCCCGAGCGCAGGGCGATCAACGGCGAGATCACCTCGGAGATCAACGAGCGCCTGGGCCTGCAACTCTCCGACTCGTTCTGCGGGTTCAAGGCCTATCGAGTCGAGGCCCTGGCGCGGCTCAGCCTCACCGAGGACGGCTACGCGTTCCCCATGCAGTTCTGGGTCCAGTCGGTCGCCAAGGGCCTCCGGATCCGCGAGATCCCCGTCAAGCTCATCTATAACGACCCCAACCGCTCCTTCGGGGCCCACCTCGACGACGCCCGCGTCCGCTTGGCCCACTATCGCCAGGTGCTCCACACCGAGCTCGAGCGCTGCGGCGCGCTGCTCCCGCCCGAGGCGCTGGAAGAGCTAACGCATCGATGCGCCTGCGCGGGGGCTGGGGCGGGGGCGGCACGCGGGATGCCGTGATCGATCCTCCGAGTAGACGCGGCGAATGATTGGGTGGCGGGACGGGGAGTAGGCCGGGGGGGCGGGCGTGGGAACGCGGTCATGAGCACAACGGTGCAGTCGGATCCCGCCGTCATGATGCGCCCGGAGCCGGGGCGATGGCTGGCCGCGCTGCGCACGCCCGCGCTTGACGCCGACAAGCGAGTGTTCCGCGCTTCGCTCGGTATCGATCCGGGCAGTCCTGTCGTCATGAGCGGGCATCAGGCCGGAGTCTGGCACCCGGGCATTCTGGCCAAGTGGATGGCGATGGTCGCGGCGGCCGAACGCACGGGTGCCCAGGCCGTGTGGCTCGTCGTGGACTCGGACACGAACGACCCGTCGACGGTGCGATATCCGGTGAGCGACCAGGGCGGCTCGCTCGGCGTTGAAACTTGGATCTCGATCCCCGGGCTGAGCGTTCAGGGCGGTCGCCTGACAGGGCATGTGCCCACCGGCCGCGTACCGGCGCGCGGACCCGCACCCGTGCCGACCGACATCGCCCGCGGGGCGACCCCGGGCGTGCGCGACGGCTTGTCGGCCATCCGCGCGGCCCTGGCCAGCCACGCGCAGGCACCCTCGGTTGCGGCTCAGTGTGCGCTCGCGTGCCGCGACTTAGTTGCTTCTTGTGCGGGCTGCGCCGAGCCGGTACATCTGGTGATGGCCTCGGAGCTCGCGAGGACCGAGGCGTTCGGCCGGATCGTGCGCGAGTTTGCCCGCGAGCGGCGGGCCGCGGTGGCGGCGTATCAGTGTGCGATCGCGGCCCACCCCGGCGCGACCGTGGGCGTTGACGAGGGTGTTCCGCTGTGGGAGATCGGCCCGGATGCGATGTCGCCGCGGAGGCCGGTCGATGCGGCGGCGATCGATCCGCAGCACCCGGAGCGTTACGCGCCGCGGGCCCTGCTGCTCACGGGCCTGATGCGGTGGCTGGGCTGCGACGTGTTCATCCACGGCACGGGCGGGGCCGGGCCCGACGGCGACTCGGGGTACGACGCCATCACCGTCGGCTGGCTGCGCGATTGGCTCGGCGCGACGCTCGCGCCCGCCGCGATGGTGACGGCGACGCTGCGGGTAGATTTCGCGGCCCTGGCCCCGCGCGAGCCGCTGCCGAGCCCGGAGGAGATTCGGCGCGTCCGCTGGCTGGCCCACGCCGCCCGGCACCACCCGGCGCTTATCGACGATCAAGAGGGCGCCGTCCGGCGCGGCGCGGCCCTGCGGATCTTGAACGGGCTGCGATACAAGCGCGACCCGGCGTCGCGCCGGGTCAAGCTTGAAGCGTACCGAGCCCTCCACGCGGCTCTGCGGGAGAGCCGCTCGGAGCACGCCCCGCGGCTGGCCGAGCTGGAGGCCAACGCCCGTCTGGCCGCCGCCCGGCGGGTTGAGGCCGAGATCCTTGCCGAGCGGACCTGGGCATTCCCGCTGTACGAGCCCGCTCGGCTCCGCGGCTTGGGCGAACAAGTCCGCCGGGCGGTGTCGGGATGACCGGTGAAAGCGTGCCGCCAGCAGCAATGAGCGTGGCAACGGATTGGACGGCCGGGCCCGCGAAGCACGCCGCCGTGCTGGTCGTTATGCTGCTCATCGGCACCGCACTGGCCGTCGGTTGGCGGCGGGTTCCGGTGTCAACGATCGGGATGCCCGGCTCGCCCGACGCCCGCATGTTCATCCGCATCAACACGGCGAGTCAGGCGGAGCTCGAGCTTCTGCCGGGTGTGGGGCCGGCGCTCGCTCAGCGGATCGCTAGGTCTCGAAAAGATCAAGGAAGTTTCCTTACCCTCGAAGATCTCGGGAGAGTACGGGGCATGGGAAATATAACCCTGAGCCGATTGAGTGAATACGTTCTGTTTGAGTGATATCGTCATTTGGCGTTAAATGCGGGGAGTCAATGGACGGTTCTCGGGCCCGCGCAGGATCAGATGAACGTGATCTCTGCTTCCCGGCATCGTCGATACACTCACGAGCAGTTCAGGGGCAAACCCGGATAGGCATTAGCGATGAAAAAGCGATCAAAGCCTGACGATTCCGCCCCGTCCGACTCGCGCTTTGTCAGTGGCCGCTGGCGCGGTTTCTGGGTGCAGGGCCCGGTCCGCTCACGCACCGAGCTCGACCTGCTCTTTCGCGACGGCCAAGTCCGCGGCGACGGGGCCGACTGGGTCGGCGATTTCATCGTCCGCGGGACCTACGACGAGGCGACCGGCTCGGTCACTTGGACCAAGGAGTATCGCGGACAGCACGCGATCAACTACACCGGCGTCGCCGAGAACGTCAACGGCATCTGGGGTCGGTGGGAGATCGCGGGCTTCGACAAGGGCGGGTTCCAGATCTGGCCCGACGAGGTCGAGCGAGAGTTCCCCGCGGCACGCGCCGAGGCCAGCGTCCCCGTGAACGCCGCGGGCGTCATGTACGCCGACATCACGGCCAGCTGATCCGTCTCCGCGTACGCTGCCCCGACAACGCGTGTGATCGCCATCGCGTGGGAGGATGCCCGGGGGCCGCCTCCCGAGCGCCGGCCTGCGCGCCGCGGAGGCACTAGGGCGGATGGATCTGATCCAGGCGATAGGCGCGGCGGAGGCAGTTCGGCGGCTGGCCGACCTGGCCGTTGCGCATAAGCGGGTACACGCCCGCGGCAGCCAGGGTTCCAGCACCGCCCTGGTGGCCGGTGCCATCGCCCGACGCAGCTCGCGAACGGTCCTCCTGGTCGTCGCCCATCTCGACGACGCCGACGAGGCGTGCGACGAGCTCTCCGGCGGCGGGCTGGAATGCGTCCGCCTGCCCGCGCTCGAGGTGCTCCCCGGCGAGTCGAGCGTCAGCCTCGAGCTCTTCGCCCAGCGTGTCGGCGTGCTGACGCGGCTGCTGGGCGGCGACAAGCCGCCGGAGGTCATCGTCGCCCCCATCGCGGCGCTCATGCAGCCGGTGCCCGGGGCCGCGAGCCTGTCGCGGCTGGTTACGAGCGTGAGCGTCAACCAGCAGTTGGATCCGCTGACGCTGGTCCGATGGCTCGAGGAGGCGGGCTACGACCGCACCGAGGCCGTCGAAGAGCCGGGCGACTTCGCGGTCCGCGGCGGGATCATCGACATCTTCCCACCCGCGGGGCTTAGCGGCGTCGGCGGGGCGTCGGGATCGATCACGGCGGCGGCCGCGGGGCTCACGGGCGCGCCGGTGCGGATCGATTTCTTTGGCGACCAGGTCGACCGCATCACCGAGATCGACCTCGACACCATGGCCTCGGACCGCTCGCTCCGCGGCGTCGAGCTGGTGTGCGCGTCGCTGGAGCGCGTCTTCGCGGGCGCGACGCCGGCCCGGGCCGCTCCCGGCAAGAAGCCCGGGCCCGAGTCGACCGCGAGCATCGACGCGACAGGCGGGCCTAGCGCAGTGCCGTTCCTCGACTACGTGCCGCGAGAGTCGATCGTTGTCCTGCACGAGCCGATGGAGGTCATCGAGCAGGCCCGCGGCTACTTCGAGCGTCTGACCGATCCGAGGATCTACGGCCCGCCCGCCGTGCTCAAGCGGCTCCAGGAGCTGGGCTGCTTCATCGAGCTCTCGCAGTTCTCCGCCGCGAGCGCCGGGAGCGAGCAGGTCGTCGATCTGCCCGTCGAACCCGTGGGCGAGCTCTCGCGGGACGCGGGCGAGGCCGTCAAGGAGCTTGCGCGGACGGCCCTTGGCGACGGGGGCGAGCCGGGCATGCGAGTGCTCGTGCTGTGCCAGAACTCCGGCGAGCTGTCGCGGCTGGGCGAGCTGATCGAGGAGTTCGCCCCCGCGGCAACGCGGGCGATCGAGTCGATGGTCGCGTATCTGCACCGCGGCTTCGTCTGGCGGCCGTCGCAGGCCAAGGGTGCGCCGGCCCTGCTTGTCCTGCCGTATCACGAGCTGCTGCACCGCTTCGAGTCGCGCCGGCGCTCCAACACCCGCGGGCGCGAGCAGTCCGGCGCGGGCGCTACGAGCCTCAAGACCGCCCGCGCGATGGACACGTTCCTGGACTTCGGCGCCGGCGACCACGTCGTTCATCGCGACCACGGCATCGCGCTCTTCAAGGGCCTGACGGTCATGAAGCCGCGCGAGGTCCGGCGCGAGACGCCCGTTGTGCTCCCCTCCGACAGGCCGCGGAAGAAGGACAAGCGCCCGCGCCCGGCCGGCGCGGCCGGCGGGCCCGACCCCGACGAGGGGCTCGAGGAATACCTCACCCTCGAGTTCGCGGGCAAGAGCATCCTGTTCGTGCCCGCAAGCAAGATCGACCAAGTGCAGAAGTACGTCGGCGGCTTCCGCGGCCAGCCGACGCTCAGCGGGCTGGGCGGCACCCGCTGGAAGCGTCAGAAGGAGCAGGTCTCCGAGAGCGTCAAGGACCTCGCGGGAGAGATGCTCCGCATCCGCGCGGCCCGCTCGAGCCTGCCGGGCGTCCGCTACCCGGGCGACACGCCCTGGCAGAAGGAGTTCGAGGCCGAGTTTCCCTACACCGAGACGCCGGACCAGCTCGCGGCCCTGTCGGAGATCAAGCGCGACATGCAGGGCGGGCAGCCGATGGACCGCCTGCTCTGCGGCGACGTGGGCTACGGCAAGACGGAGGTCGCAATCCGCGCGGCGTTCAAGGCCGTCGAGTTCGGCAAGCAGGTCGCGGTGCTGGTCCCGACCACCGTGCTCGCCGAGCAGCACGAGCGGACCTTCCGCTCGCGATTCGCCGACTATCCCTTCCGCGTCGAGAGCATCTCGCGCTTCAAGACGACCAAGGAGGTCAACGACGTGCTCGCCGCGCTGCGAAAGGGGCAGGTCGACGTGATCATCGGCACCCACCGCCTGCTGAGCAAGGACGTGAAGTTCGGCGACCTGGGCCTCGTGGTCATCGACGAGGAGCAGCGGTTCGGCGTCGAGCACAAGGAGCGGCTGCTGAGCCTGCGCATGACCGTCGACGTGCTCACGCTCAGCGCCACGCCCATCCCCCGCACGCTGCACCTCTCGATGCTGGGCCTGCGCGACATCTCCAACCTCACAACCCCGCCCGTCGATCGACGGGCCGTGGTCACCGAGGTGATCCCCTACAACGAGAAGCGCGTTCAGGCCGCGATCCACCGCGAGATGTCGCGCGACGGGCAGGTGTTCTTCGTGCACAACCGCGTGGGCGACATCCACGAGGTCGCCGACCGCATCCAGGCCCTGGCCCCCGATGCCAGGATCCTCGTGGGCCACGGCCAGATGCCCGACGGCGAGCTCGAGGAGGTCATGCTCAAGTTCATGCGCGGGCCGGGCAAGAAGGGCGCAGACATCCTGGTCTCGACGACCATCATCGAGAGCGGCATCGACATCCCGACGGCGAACACGATGTTCATCAACGACGCCGACCGCTTCGGGCTCTCCGAGCTGCACCAGCTCCGTGGGCGCGTCGGGCGCTACAAGCACCGGGCGTACTGCTACATGCTGCTGCCCATCGACCGCAACATCGGCGAGAAGGGCGTCAAGCGGCTCAAGGCCATCGAGGAGTTCAGCATGCTCGGCGCGGGCTTCAAGATCGCCATGCGCGACCTCGAGATCCGCGGCGCGGGCAACATCCTCGGGCCCGAGCAGAGCGGGCATATCGCCGCCGTCGGCTATGAGATGTACTGCCAGCTGCTGGACCGGGCCGTCAAGGAGCTCCGGAACGAGCCGACCCAGGTGGCCAGCGAGACGAGCGTGGAGATCGGCGTCAGCGGGATGATCCCCAAGCGGTACATCCCCTCGGACCAGCGCCGCATGGGCGCGTACCGGCGCGTCGCCGTCGCCCAGAGCCAGGAGGAGCTCGAGCGGATCGAGCAGGAGATGAAGCAGGCCTACGGCCTGCAGTTTCCGCCCGCCGCGTCGAGGCTGCTGGAACTGGCGTCGCTGCGCGTGGCGGCAAGCCGGCTGAAGGTCCGTTCGGTGTCGATCCGCGGGGCGGACGTGCTCTTCCGGGCAAGGCCGGCCGACACCGGCGCCGTCGCGCAGTCGCTCCGGGGCGAAGCGGCTCCGGCGGGGAGTGGGGGGGCGACGGGGACTGGAGTCGTGGGTGCTGCGACGGTGCTGCCGCCGCCGAGCGGAGAGGAGCTTGGCGAGGTGTATCTTCGGCTGCCGCCGAACTTCATGGAGCCCGCGTCGCTGCTGCGAGTCCTGCGCACGCGGCTGGTGCGGCGCGAGGCGGCGGCGACGTAGGACGAGTCACGCGCGGGCTCGCTACGTCCGCTCTGGAGCGCCACGCCCGAGCCCCGCCCAGACGCCCGCGACCGGCGCCGGGCCCGCCGGGCGTGTGACGCCCGGGAGCGTGATGGGCACGCCGTCGGCGCACAGCGCACCGAGCACGCCCATGTGAGCCGCCTCGCGGAACTCGGCTGGCAGCCCGGCGGCGTCGGTCGTTGACGCGCCGCCGACGCACGCGCCGGTGATCGCGTTCAGCAGTGCGGCGTTCCGCGTCCCGCCCCCGGCCAGCAGCACCCTCGGGGCCCCCGCGCACGCGGCCCCGATGCACGCTCCCAGCGCTGCGCACGCCGCGGCGCACAGATCGCCGGGCGATGTGCTGTGCCGGCGACGCTGGATGAACAGCCCGAGCTCGTCCCCGGTTCCGAGCGAGCGTCCGGACCGCGCCTGCCGCGAGAGCAGCTCCGCGAGCTCGCTCGTCGCCCCGGGCTCGGCGCGCCCCGCGAGCGCCGCGGCCCCGCCCGCGTCGTACGGCTTGCCGAGCAGCTCGCGAGCAAGCGTGTCCAGCAGGTGGTTGCAGGCGCAGAGGTCGAAGCCGCGGATGCTCGCCACCGAGCCCGCGGAACTTGCCGGATCGTCCGGGCCTAGGAGCGTGATGTTGCAGAAGCCCCCGAGGTTGACCACCGCCGTCGATGATGCGCCGCGGAAGAACACCCAGTCGGCCAGCGGCGTGATCGGTGCCCCTTGGCCCCCGGCGGCAAGGTCCGCGCCGCGCAGGTCCGACACCACCGCGAGGTCCAGCTCGTGGGCGAGCACCGCGGGTGAAAACATCTGCCAGCTCACCGGCGGCTGGTGAAATACCGTCTGCCCGTGAACGCTCACCAGCTCGACGCTCGAGCGGTCGATCCTGGCCGATGCCAGCAGATCCGCGACGAGCCCGGCGTGCAGCAACGCGAACTCGCGCGACAGGCCCGCGATGGCCCCGGCCGTCATGGGCCGCTGCTCGGCCAGCTCGCGGAGCCCGGTCGCCAGGGGGCCGAGCCCGCGCGTCGCGCCCGCGACAAACTCCGCCCGCATCGCGAGGCCCGTGCCGCGGATGCGCACGGCCGCGGCGTCGAGCGCGTCGATGCTGGTGCCCGTCATGCAGCCGATACAGAGCCGTTCCAAGCGATCGGCGCGAGACACTTCAGCCGCCCTTGGCCGGGGTCGCGGCCGGGGACGCCGGTCGGGCCACGACCTTCATGTTCGTCAGTGTGCTCATGGCCTGCCGCGTGTTGTCGGGCATCGACATGATCAGCGTGATGGCGTCGTCGAACGTACCGGACTTCAGGGCCCCGGCGGCCGTGTCCCACTCCAGCACCGAGTCCGTCGAGCAGTCCCGCAGGTAGATCGAGCCAGCGCCGACGTTGCTCGCCGAGCCTGTCACGCGGGCCCGCCCGCGCACACGCGTCAGGCCCCCTTCGGTCTTCTCGACGGCCCGCAGCTCGCCGACGTTCTGCCGCCCCCGGTCGGCCAGCACGACCACCGTCGCTGGCCAGGACCCGGCGGGCACCTTGATCGGCGGGGTCAGCTCGGGCACCTGCGGCAGCGTGGGCCGGAGGGCCAGGGCCGGGCCGAGCCAGGCCCGCAGCCCGTCGGCCTCGAGCACCCGCCGCATCAGCCGCGCCGGACCGAGCTTCATGAGATCGTCCTCGCCCAGCACGTCGGTGATGGTGTTGTCGGGCAGCAGCGTGATCGTGAGGCGCGAGCCCATGAGGGCCTTGCCAGCGTCGTAGAACGCGCGGGCGGGGGTGCCGGCGGCGGGCTCGGGGCCGGCGCAGTCGACGCTGAACGGCTCGCCGGTCGAGGGCGTCATCTCGACCCGCACGTTGTCGAACGCGAGCTCCGCCGTCGTCTGCGTCGGCTCGACCGTTTTCACCGTGAGGACCACGCCAAAACGCATGACCGTGATCCGCTCGCTCCCCGCCTTGTCGGGGGGCAGATAGCTCAGGGCGTACCGCTGATCGATCGTCAGGTCGAGCTTGATGATCTGCCCGGGCTTGAGCGCCGCCCGGTAGTTGATGCCCGCCGAAGGCTCGCCCTCGAACTGCAGTTCCTGGTTGACAAGCTTGGGCGCGGGCGGGGCCTGCGGGTTCGGAGCCATGGGCTGCATCCCGGGCTGGCCCGGCATCCCCGCGGGCGGCGCGATCGGCGTGAGCTGAGCACCCTGGCCCTGGGCCAGGGCCAGCGAGCTGGCCATCGTGATGACACACGCGAAACGAACGGCGGAGCACGGGCGGAAAGCGATCATGTCTTCTCCGGCAGGTTCAAAGACTGCGGTTCAGGTCGGGGCGCCGAATTGTCCGGCGACCCGGTTCTCCGGCGGGTTCTACGCCCCCGAGCGCGCGACGCTCGCACCCTCGGGCAGCCCGCCCGGAAGATACCGGTCGGCTTGCTCACGATATCGGGCCGGCCGGGCGTGGCGTGAGAGGAACCCAATATACCCCGTAAGCCGCCGGGCCCGGGCCCTCCCTCGCACCCGCCTGACCGCTGCGGTTGACAATGCACCTAGAGATCCGCAAACTCCCGAGGACGAGAGGAGGTGTTCACCGGCCCCGACAGACGCCGGCGTTTACTGCATCGCGTCGCCGCACCGCCAGCCCACTGTCCCCCGGTCGCTCAGGCCACCTCACGCAGCAGGTCGCGCAGGTATCCGCGATAGAACTTCACCGCGCGCAGCCCGTGCATCACCGCCAGCACGGCGACCATCACTATGCCGGCGTAGATCCCGCTGGCCAGCAGCACGCCCGATGCCGAGCCCATGTCCTTGACCATCCCGACCGACTCGACGAGCTTGGCGGCCGAGGCCGGACCGCCCTGGGGAAAGATCTTCTCCAAGAGCTTCACCTGGCACCACATCACCCCGATCACCAGCGCGAAGACCGCCCAGCGCTCCAGCACGAAGAGCCAGCGAGCCTTAGACGAGCGGCCCATGAGGGTGAGGTACAGCTCGTTGATGGGCATGAACAGCGTGAGCAGCAGATAAAAGATGCCGCCGATGCCTGTGCCTGGGAGTCCTGCGAACATGGGTGGGGGGTCCGGGGGAAAGTGGAGAAGCAGGGACGTTTCGGACGGGTGAACCTGGAATCAGGAGACGGGTTCGGGGCGGTCGGGCGGCGAGGCCCGAGCCGCTCAATGCCCCTTCTCGAACTTGTGCAGCTTCTGCTTGGTGACCATTTCCTTCCAGAACGCGCTCACCATGTACACGCAGTTGACCCAGCGCATGACCCAGAACGCCGGGATGCTCGTCAGGGCCTTGCCGATCTCGCCACGCTTGGCCGCCTGGATGAGCACCGGCACCGCGACGGCGGGCAGGTCAAGGAAGTAACCCAGCAGGAACATCGGGTGCACGAAGATGGCCAGCACCGGGATCAGGATGAACAGCCCGACGATCGCCATCACCGCGTCCCAGAGCGCGATCGCCACGATCGACCGCAGGTACGGAACCTCGAGCACCTTGCCCCAGTGGAAGATGACGTTCTGGGCAAAGCCGTGGCTCCATCGA
Organism: Phycisphaerales bacterium; assembly: GCA_038214505.1. Lineage (GTDB taxonomy): Bacteria > Planctomycetota > Phycisphaerae > Phycisphaerales > UBA1924 > UBA4658. The sequence continues at coordinate 67,653 of JBBQRT010000001.1, forward strand.
CGCAGCTGCTTGTTCAGGAAGTCGAAGTTGTGCGGCTCGACGGGATAGCACACCGCGTCGAGTGCGAAGCGGACCTTGTGCCCGAGCACGTAGATCGACCAGGTCAGGTCCATGTCCTCGCCCACGGTGCGGGTCTGCCAGCCGCCGAGCTCCCAGAGGATCTTGGTGCGGAAGGCCGAGAAGCAGCCGGAGGCGATCAGCGGCCGGCCGTAGTAGTCCTGGATGGGCTTGTAGAACGTGAACGCGTAGAGATATTCGATGTACCGCCCGCGCTCCCAGAGGGTCTTGACCCGCCGCGGAATGACCATGCCGCAGACGCAGGCGACATCCTGGCTCTGAAACCCGGGCATCAGACGTTCGATCGCGTCGGGGGCGAGCGTGGTATCCGCGTCGATGACCAGGACGAACTCGGTGTCTACGAAGTTCATCCCGTAGTTGAGGGCCGTGGCCTTGGAGCCGCAGTTCTTCTCGGGGCGGACGACCGTGAGCGTCTGCCCGGGCAGGGCGCAGGCCCGGGCCACGTCGCCCGTGTTGTCGCTCGAGCAATCGTCCACCACCACGATCGCCGCCGGCGGCGTCGACTGGCTCTGCACCGAGCGGATCGTGTCGGCGACGAACTTCCCCTCGTTGTACGCGGGGATCAGCACCGTCAGGCCGGTCTTGAGCCGTGTGAAGGCGTCCCGCTCGCCCATCGGGGTTCGCGAACGAGCCGGATCGGCGGGCTTGACGGCCGGGGCCGTGACGGGAATGTCGAGTGTGGCGATCATGGGTGCGGGTCGAGGGGACGGGCGTTAGAACAGCTTTGTCGACCTCGCCCCGGCCCCGCGCGCAGCGCGGGACAGGGCGGGGCGTTGGAGAAAAATCGTGCGCTTCGGTGCGGGGAGTCGCTGAGGTGTCGGTGTCTGAAGGGATGCGCCGGTCGCGACGACACGGGCCGAGCGCCGTCATCCCCAAGAACCATCAACACGGCGTGCGAGCGGTTGCCTCCGAGCCACCTGCCGACCCGGACGTGGAATCGTCCGAATCGACCAGCCTCGGGCGCGTCCGTGGTCGGGTGATCTGCGAAGATCATCCCCGGTTCGGACGCCTCAGGACCGGAAGCCCGGCCGTTGACCGGGGCTTCTGTACGAGCGGAAGTATAGCAAACCGCCCGCCAGATAGAGGCGACGCGTGGTCGCGGGGTCCGCAGGCGAAATCAATATCCTGACAAAATCCGATCACCGGCAGCCGCTTCGGTCATCCCCAACTCAGGCGGGTTTGGCCAAAGCTCGCTCGCACGCCTCGGCATTGGCCCTCAGATGCTCGGCGTTCGACGTCCCCAGCACCACGCTCGTCACGCCCGCTTTCCCCAGCGCAAACCGCAGCGCGGCCTCCACCGTTCCCAGCGATACCGCCCGAATCTCCGGCGGCGTCCGGCTCAGCACGTCCTCTAGATGCCCCGAGCCCAGCGCCTTCTTCACCAGCACTCCCACGCCGCGAAGCCGCGCCGCGTCGATCCCCAGCCCGCCCTGCCGCGCGACGGGGCTGTACTCGATCATCACCACATCGCACGCCCCACCATAATCGCTCGCGCTCCGCATCGCCTGCAGCGCGCCATCGAGCGTCTTGGGGCTCAGCCCAACGGCCCGGACCAAGCCCTCGCGCTGCAGTTGCCGCAGCGTCTCGAGCGCTCCTGATCGCGCGATCACCCACTCGTCGTCCCCGCCCGAGTGCACAAGCACGAGGTCGAGAACGTCGGTCTGCAACCGTCGCAGCGAACGCTCGACGCTGTACCGGACGTGCCGCGGCGAGAAGTCGAACCTCGACTCGCCGGTCGCCGGGTCGAACTCCTCGCCGACCTTGGTCGAAACGATCCAGCGGTCGCGCCCGCCCAGCCACCGGCTCGCCGCCAGCAGGTTCCCGAGCCGCTCCTCGCTCAGGCCGTACGCCGGCGCCGTGTCGATCAGGTTGATCCCCGCGTCCGCCGCGGCGACCAGCAGCGCCATCGCCTGTTCGTCGCTGGGCAGCGGCTGCCCGTCCCCCGAGGGATACTTCAGGCCCCGATTGCGCCCGAGCTTCACCGTGCCCAGCGCCAGCGGCGAGACCATCAGCCCCGTGCGTCCCAAGGGTCTCAGGTCCATGTTGCCTCCGGACGGTCCCACGGCAGCGGGCAGATGCGCAGCTCTTCGGACGCGGTGCCTGGCGCGACGCTCGTACCGCCGTGCCCCTGCGGCGGCAGCAGCGACGCGATCCGGTCGGCCGTCAGCGGCGCGAGCGCAAGTTTCGTTGGCCACGCCGTCACGATGTTACCGCTGGCAAACACCATCGGGCCATCGGGCCGGGCTCCGGAATCGCTCGCGGCCTCGGCCCGGTCGATGCGGAACGTCGACCACTCAAGCCGCGCGGTGTCGAGCCATGGAAGGCACGCCGCCAGCTCGCCGCGGGCCGCGGCAATCAGGTCCGCCGGAGAGAGCCCGACGCCCCGCTCGGCAACTTGGCCACCGACGTACCAAGTGTTCCGACCATCGGCCCCGGCCTGCGTTGTGATCGTAATCCGCGGCTTGTCGGACAGGCCCACGCAGTGACCAAACACCGCCGGCAGGTCCGCTTCGCCCACGCGGGACCGGGCCATGAGCATGTGCAGCGGCCGGGTCTGCTGACGCGGCGTGGTCAGCCCCAGCTCGCCCAAGAGCCCCCCGTTTCCCGCCCCGGCGACCAGCACCGCGGCCCGGGCTCGCACGGCCGGCCCCCGCTCAAGCTCTATCTGCACTTCGGTCCCCGTGCGCCGCAGGCGGTACGCGCCGATGTCGATCGTGCCGCAGACCGGGCGAGCCAATGCCTCGACAAGGCTCCGCGGATCGAGCACCGGCTCGTCGACGCTGTACACGCTCACGCCTTTGGGTGCTCCGCGGAAAACCTCGGGCAACGCGTCGCGATCAACGGACTCGACACTGGTCCGGATCGCTCGGCTCGCGGCCACCCCGGCCAGCCGCGAACCGATGCCCGTGGTCGTCCAGAGGTACTGCCGGGGCGAGAGCACCTTGACGCTCGCGAGGTCGATCTCGCCGGTGCCCGCGAGGCAATCGCGCCAGCGTTCGGGCATCCCCGCGATCGCGCGGCTCGCCGCCGACGCCTCGCCGGTGAGGGCGTACTTGATGCCGCCATGGATGATTCCCTGGCTCGCCATGGTCTGAAGGGAGCCCAGGGCGTGCCGCTCGATCAGGCGGACGCTGAACCCGGCGGCGAGCAGTCGCCGGAGCGTCCAGAGGCCGGCGATCCCGCCGCCGAGAATGACCACGTCGTGGATGTGAGGCTCCGGGCTGCTCAATGTTCGAGGGTAGATCCCGCGCAGGTCCCGCGTGCGCATCATCGGCGACGGAACGGGCGTCTATCTGCGGCGTATAGCATCAAGCCCCGAAAGGACACTCATGCGCACGCTGCTGGTCCCGGCCATTCTGCTCGCCTTCTGCGCCTCATCCCTCGCGCAGAACCAGGCTCCCGGCCGCGGCAACCCGCCGGGCCAACCGGCCGCACAGCCCGGCAAGCCGCCGGCCAAGGCCGACAAGCCCAAGCGCGACGGCCTGAAGAAGCCAGAAGAGAAGGAAGACAAGCCCGATGCCGCCGAGCCCAGCGTGCCTGTCACGCTCAAGGTCGGTTCCGCCGCCCCGAAGCTGAGCGTGGATACCTGGGTCAAGGCCGGCGGCGGCGTGTCGGGCGAGATCACAGCGATCCCAGCGGGCAAGGTCGCGCTCGTGCAGTTCTTCTCCTCCTGGGCCCGCGCGAGCGTGAAGAACGCGATGGACCTCTCCAAGCTCTCAAAGGACAACCCGAAGACGCTCATCGTCCTGGGTGTGGCCACCAGCGAGAGGAGGCCCCAGGGTGCCCGGCCGGACGCCCCGGACCGGCGCCTCGACACCCTCCGCCAGTTCGTCAATCAGCAGGGCCGCGCGATGGACTTCGCCGTCGCGTACGACGCCGATCGTTCCATGAGCCGCGACTGGATGCAGGCCGCCGGGCAGTCGAGCATTCCCACGGCGTTCGTCGTCGGTCACGACGGCAAGATCAAGTGGATCGGCTCGCCCTTGTCGGAGGACAAGGAAATGGCCGATGCGGTCGCGGAGGCACTCAAGGCGCAAGCCATGGCCGGGCCGTCGACCAAGCCCGAGGACATGCCCAAGAAGCGGTGACCGGGGGGGGCAGATTTGAGGCCTTCGACGGCCGATCTCAGGCCGCGCAGTGTCGGCGCACAGCCGCTGCCGACTTTGCAGGCAGCGAGCTCTCGTGCTTGGCACCATCGCTCGCGCCGTTGTGATTGGTCAGGCGCGGCTTGAAGCCGGCGGCGTCGCTGAACTTTCGCGGCAACTCGGGCGGCGCTGACGACGGCGTGGGGCCCTGAGCCGCAAGTTTCTGGGTCAACTCGCGGACCACGTGCTCGACGTCCGGACCCACGCATGTGAAGTCCTGCGTGAAGTGTTGCTGCGAATACGCGCTGCCGATCACCTGGCCCGTCGCCGCATCAGGCCGCACCACAACCACAAAGCCCGCCTCGCGGGCCGCGGTGTTGAGTTGGCGATCAGCGGCCCAGTCCATCCCCGCAAGATACAGTGTTTCGCCCCGACGTCAATCCGTTTTTCCTGCGCGAATACCCGCTTTTGAAAGATTGTCCTAGTTCCCCCAACTTCTGGGTGGTCGCGGAGCACGAGCGTCCGGTCTCGGGCGAACTTTCAGTCCGCCAATCGCTCGGAGTATTTCGAAATCTTCGCGTTCGATCCTTCGGTGCCACGCCCGACGGATTCGCGTCGCGGCGAACTGCCCTGCGCGCGTCCGGTCGGACTCTCTGAGCATGGTGCCGCCGCCGGGTGCCGCGGCGGCCCGCTCGGCCACGGTTCCCTACCCTCAAGACCCATGTCCTCAAGCCCCTCGAGCCCCGCCGGGGGCGACCATCCGCCCGCCCCGTCCCGCCCGCCGCACTTCATCCGCCAGCTCATCGAGGCGGACAACCAGAGTGGAAAGTGGGGGGTGTGGTCGCCGTTCGACGCCGGCCCGGCCGGCGCGCCGGCGTCGGAGGCACGCGTGGGCAAGCCGCGGGTCCATACGCGGTTCCCGCCCGAGCCCAACGGCTGGCTGCACATCGGCCACGCCAAGAGCATCTGCCTCAACGCCTCGCTGGCCCGGGCCTATGCCGGCAAGTTCAACCTCCGCTTCGACGACACCAATCCGGCGAAGGAAGAGATCGAGTACGTCGAGAGCATCAAGCGCGATGTCAAGTGGCTCGGGGCCGATTACGAAGACGAGCACGCGGCGCCGGTTGGCGTCGGGGGGGACCAGAGCAGCGGGGGCGGTATCGGCGGGCGGGGCATCGGCGGGGGGGGTATCGGCGGGGGGCTCTACTTCGCCAGCGACTATTTCGACCAGATGTACGAGTTCGCCAAGGAGCTCATCGTCAAGGGCCTGGCCTACGCCTGCCAGCTCTCCGCGAAGGACATCGCCGCACTCCGCGGCTCGCCCACGGTCCCTGCGACCTCTCCCTTCCGCGACCGGCCGCCCGAAGAATCCATGCGGCTGTTCCGCGAGATGAAGGCGGGCAAGCACGCGGACGGCTCGATGACGCTCCGCGCCAAGATCGACCTCTCGAGCCCCAACTTCAACCTCCGCGACCCGGTCATGTACCGCATCATGCACGAGCCGCACCACAACACCGGGACCAAGTGGTGCGTCTATCCCCTGTACGACTGGGCCCACGGCCTGGAAGACTCCATGGAGGGCATCACCCACTCGATCTGCACCCTCGAGTTCGAGAACCACCGCCCGCTCTACGACTGGTTCATCGACGCGATCAACCAGGGTCGCACCGCCGACGGCTCGGGCCCCTACGGAACCCGCGTCTGGCACAGCCAGCAGATCGAGTTCGCCAAGCTCATCCCGACCTACGTCATCCTCAGCAAGCGCAACCTGCTCAAGATGGTCGAGAGCAAAGCCGTCAGCGGCTGGGACGACCCGCGCATGCCGACCATCGCGGGCATCCGACGCCGCGGCTACACGCCCGGAGCTATGCAGGCGTTCTGCGAGGACGTGGGCGTCACGAAGTTCAACTCGCTCATCGATATCGCCCGGCTCGAGAATGCCTGCCGTGACGAGCTGAACAAGGCCGCCCCGCGCTACATGGCGGTCCTGCGACCGCTGCGCGTGGTCATCGAGAACTATCCCGCTGGAGAGGTCGAACAGCTCCCCTGCTTGAACAATCCCGAGGACCCCGGCGCGGGCTCGCGCGAGGTCCCCTTCTCGCGCGAGCTCTACATCGAGCGCGACGACTTCCTTGATGCCCCGGCCGGTGCGGCCGGTGCGGCCGGTGCGGCGGGTGCGCCCGGCACGCCGGGCGGCGGCAAGTTCTTCCGCCTCATGGTCGGGCAGGAGGTCCGGCTCCGCTGGGCATACTTCATCACCGCCACCCGTGTCGAAAAGGACGCCGCCGGGAACGTCACGGCCGTGTACTGCACACATGACCCCGCCACCCGCGGCGGCGACGCGCCCCCCGGCCCCGACGGGCAGTCCCGGAAGGTCAAGGGCACGATCCACTGGGTCAGCGCGCCCCACGCCGTCAGGGCCGAAGTGAGGCTCTTTGACCGCCTGTTCAAGGCCGAGGAACCCGGGGCCCGCACGGGCGAGTTCATGGACGACTTCAACACCGACTCGCTCGAGGTGGTCGAGGCGATGCTCGAGCCGGCCCTGGCCGCCATCGGCTACGCCGACGACTGCGCTCCCGGCTTTACGCCCGGGCGTCCCCGGAACCCGCGCGTGCAGTTCGAGCGGCTGGGCTACTTCTGCCCCGATCCCGACTCGACCCGCCCGCGCCCCGTGTGGAACCGAACCGTGACGCTCAAGGACACCTGGGCCAAGGCCGCCGGCGCCGACGCCAAGCCCGCCCAGGAGCGGACGTACACCTTCGGCCAGGCCGCGCACACGCTGAAGATTCCCAAGGAGAAGCTCACCGAAATCCTGACCGAGGTGGGCCTCTGGGCAGACGTTTCCAAACGCGACCCGATGACCGTCAAGCAGAGCGAGTTCGATGCGGCGAAGAAACTCCTCGCGAAGAAGTGACTCGCTCGCTCCAATCCCTCCGCCCGCGCTGCCGCGCGCGGGAGAGGACCGCTTGGAGCAGCAGCGACGAACTGGCGAGGGTTTGTGTTGGCCGCCCCGACGCCCGTCCTGCAACACCGCGCTGCCCCTCCCCCCCCCCCCCCCCCCCGCGCCATGCCCCCGCTCCTCCGACCCGCAACCCCCCCCGACATCCCCGCCGTGCTGCCGATGGTCCGGGCGATCTGCGCGCTGCACGAATCCTGGGACCCATCCCGCTACGGCATGCTTCCCGATGTCGTCGAGCGATATGCCCGCTGGCTCCCCGCTCGGGCGGTCGATCCCCGGAGCGTGTTTCTCGTCGCCGACGCCGATCCCACGCTCGCGGGTTTCCTCATCGGGACTGTGGAAGAGAACATCCCGATCTACCGCGTAAGCGAGTTCGGGTTCATCCACGACCTCTGGGTCGAGCCGGAGCATCGGAGATCCGGTGTGGCCCGTGCCCTTGCCGACGAGGCGGCGCGGAGCTTCCGCGGCATCGGCGTCACGCAGGTGCGGCTGGAGACGGCCGCTGCCAACGACGCGGCGCGACGCCTTTTCGAGCAGGCGGGGTTCCGCGTAGGCTCGGTGGACATGCTCCGGGATCTGTGAACGGAGTTGGTGCCCGATCTGCCAAGCCGCGACTCAGGGCCGGCGTGCCCGGCTTGGTGGGCCGGGGTAGCCAGCTCATCGAACCCGGTACCCTCTCCCCATGCCCCCGATCACCCTCGCCGCCGCCCCGCTCCGCCTGGTCATCGATCCCGAGCTCGGCTCCGGCATCGCCGACTTTTCGCTCCTGGGCCCCTCGGGCGTCTACTACCCGATGATGCGCCGCGCCGCGCCGGGCGAGACGAACTCTTCGCTCCTCGCAAGCTTCATCATGGCCCCCTGGGTCAACCGCATCAACGGCGCCGCCTTCAGCTTTATGGGCCGCGAGCACCGGCTCACCGTCAACACGAAGGACGGGCCGCCCATGGCCCAGCACGGCGACGTTCGCAAGCGCCCCTGGCGTGTCGCCTCCGTCGCGTCCGACCACGCCGTACTCGAGTTCGAGAGCCGCGATCACCAGGGCAGCAACTGGCCCTGGGCCTACGCCTGCCGCGTCGTCTACGCCCTCGATTCCCGCGGCCTGACGATCGATCTCGACGTCTCCAATCGCGACGCCTCGCCCATGCCCGCCGGCTGCGGCCACCATCCCTACTTCTCCCGCCGCCTGTTCAACGACCTGGACCGCCTCCACATCCAGGCCCCCGTCGCGGCCCGATACCCGCTCGTCAAGGGCTGCGCGACCGCCGAGCCGACCCCCGACCGTCTGACGGACTATCTCGCCGAGCTCCGCCCCGTCCCCGAGACGCACGTGGACGACGTCTTCTCCGGCTTCTCCGGCACGGCGACCCTCCGCTGGGACGCCAGCGACGTGACGCTCCGCATGACCGCCAGCCCCAACATGTCCCACTTGGTCGTCTTCGCGCCGCACATTGAGGGCAAGGGCCAGGCCCCGTTGCCCTTCATCGCCGTCGAGCCCCAGACGCAGGTTAATGACGCGCTCAACCTCGCCGCCAAGGGCTACACCGGCACCGGCACCGTCGTGCTCAACCCGGGCGAAACGCTCCGGACGCGCGTGCGCTTCGAGCTGGCTTAGACTCGCCCATGTCCCGCCCCGTCCTGGTCCTCTGCCCCATGCGCATCGAGCGCGACCACGTCGCTCGGGCCCTCCGACGCGCGGGCGACCAGCAGACACGGCTGGTCCAGACCGGCATCGGCAAGCACGCGATCATCGCGACCCTCGAGCGCGAGGCGGCCGGCCCGGCCTTTGCGCCCGGCACGCTCTTCGTCCTCGCCGGCGCCGCCGGCGGGCTGGCCCACGCCGTCGACGATGCGCCGCCCATCGTTCGCGTCATCGACACGAACGGCCGCTCGTGGACACCCGCCTCGCCCGTCGCCCCCGATGGGCTTGGCGTCACGCTCGTCGGCGTCGATCACATCGTCGAGGGCCCCGCCGACAAGCACGCGCTCCACGCCCGCACCGGCGCCGCGGTCGTCGACATGGAGTCCCACGCCTTCGCCGAGTTCTGCGATGGTCTGGGCCTGCCCTGGTGCGTCGTCCGCGGCGTCTCCGACACGCCCGACCAGACCCTCCCGGCCCGCGTGCTCTCGTGGATCGACCCCGCCGGCAACACCCGCTCCGCCCGCGCCGCCATCGACCTCCTGCTGAACCCGTCGCTCGTGCCCCACATTGTCGGCGTTGTCCGCCGTTCGAACCGCGTCCTCCCACGCGTGGGCCAGCGCGTCGCAACCATCGCCAGCGCCTGGCGTGCCGCCACACACCCATGACCTCCACGCCCCCCAGCGCTTCCACCCCATCGATCCCGACCACCCCCATGCCCCTGGCGACCCTGGGCGAGGAGTCTCCCGCCGAGGTCGACGGCCGCAGCGGTGTCGTCATCCTCTTCGGCGGCACGTTCGATCCGCCGCATGTCGGCCACGTCCGCCTGCCGGCCCGTGTGCGCGACGAGCTCGAGAGGCTGCACGCCTGCCCCGGCCGCGGCTGGTTGATGTTTGTCCCCGCGTCGCGTTCGCCCCACAAGGACGCGGGGCCCGTCGCCACCGACCAGCAGCGGGCCGCCATGGTCGCCCTGGCGATCAGCGAGCTGCCCCGCGCCGGCGTCTGGACCGACGAGATCGACCGCGCCGCGGCGGCCGCGGGCCCGAGCGCCGAGCCCAGCTTCACCGCCGACACGCTCCGCCGGGCCCGCGAATGGCTCGACGCCCACGCCCTCGGCGGGGCGTCCCTGCGCCTGCTCATCGGCGCCGACCAGGCCATGGGCTTCCACCGCTGGCGCGACCCGCGCGACATCCTGCAACTGGCCAAGCCCGCCGTCATGATCCGCGGCGAGACCCGCGACGCCGACGCGCTCGTCGAGCGTCTGGCCGCGCTCGGATACTGGTCGACCAACGAGCTGGCCATGTGGCGCGGCGCGATCGTGCCCGTGGGCCTGGTCGACGTCAGCGCGACGCAGGTCCGGGCCGCCCTGGCTTCCGGCGATCAGGGCTGGGCGCTTCAGTTTCTGCCGGGCCCGGTGCTCGAATACATCACGGCCCAGGGCCTCTATCGCGCTCGCTGAGGTCTAGCTCGTCGGTGCCTGCTCGCCCCGGCACTCCCGCTCGGCCCCGGGCCCGAACGTGATCGCGTTCTTGCCCACGCGCTTGCTCTGCCCGGCCAGCTCGTCGGCCCGGTCGATGAGCTCCTGCGCCGACCGCCCGTCCCACGGGAACGTCGCCATCCCGCCCGAAATGGTCAGCGTCGCGTGCGCGCCCGCCGAGAGCTTTGGGAAGCGGTGCTCGCGGATCTGCTTCTGGAATCGCTCGATGATCGCGCCGATCGACGAGGGCCCCTGCGCCAACGCCCCGGGCTTCCGTGGCCCCTCGGGGTCGTGGAAGATCACCCCGAACTCGTCGCCGCCGATGCGGCACACGCGGTCGCTCGGGCGGATGCACGCGTTCATCAGGCGGATCGTCTCGACAAGGATCTCGTCGCCCGCCGAGTGCCCGTGCGCGTCGTTGTAGGTCTTGAAGTTGTCGACATCGAAATACAGCAGCGTGACGGTGTGCCGCGCTGCCCGGGCCTGCTCGATCGCCGCGTTCAGGTAACGGAGGAAGTACCGCCGGTTCCACGCCCCGGTCAGCTCGTCGGTGAACGCGGCCCGGCGGAGCTGCTCCTGCTGCGCGATCAGCACGACCCACGGCGCCAGCCACTCGCACTGCTCGCCCAGCGCCGCCAAATCCGCGCCCTGGGCCGCCAGGTGCCCCACGGTGCGCCCCGCGTGCACCAGCGGCCGGGCCTGCGCGGGCGGCGAATCCGCGGCACCGCCAACGCCCAGCACCCGGGCCTGGGTCTTCAGCCGCGACGAAACGATCCCGACCGCGGTCGCCGTCGCGTCCTTTCCTGCCAGCAGAGCCGCGAGCACGAGCCGATCAGCGCCGGAGTTCTGCCCGCTCGCGGCTTCCGCGTCTTTGACCAACCTCGACACCCCCACCCCCACCCCCGCCGCGCCCGCCCCCGGCACCGCTCCCATTTCCCCCACCGGCCGGCGCAGCAGCACGCTCAGCGATGCCAGGTCTGCGTGCGCCGGGATCGTCCCGTCCACGCCCTCCAGCTCGCGCCCGACGCTCAGCACCCGGACATCGGCCTGCACAAGCCTGAGCGCCTCGACCAGCGCGGCGCTCCGCGTCTCCGCCACCGCCCCGTCGCCCAGCACCACCGTCGCCGCCGCGGGCGACTGGTCGTCCAGTGGCTCGGCGAGCTCGCCGATCGCGTCAGTCGCCGCGCGGGCCCGCACGAGCTCGATGGTCGGGTCGACCCGCAGCGCCGCCTCAAGCCCCGTCCGCCCGACGAGGATCACCCGCAGCGGGCCAGCGTCCCCGGCCGCCCGGGGGCCGATGCGTCCGGCCGTCGGCGGCCCGTCCGCGCCCGCCGCGCCGCTGCCCGCGCCGTGTGTCCTCATGGTCTGGCCCCCCCGGCCGCCGGAGGCTCGTCCTCCAGCAGCATGCGCAGCTCCTCTTCGCTCAACTGCGGATTGCCGCCCCAAGGCCGGGCCGCCGGAGTTCGGGAAGCCGCCGGCTTGCCCGCCGCATCGTCGCCGCCCGCCAGCCGCAGCGACGGCGGCGCGATGGGCCGTGGAACTACCACCGGCGAAGTTGGCGTCACCATGCCCGCATCAACGACGGGCGCGAACCGCGGGTTCGCGCCCCGGCGCCATTGCCGCAGCGTCGCGCCCGGCGCATACACGCCCACCGCGCCGATGATCTGGCCAAACTCGGCCAGCTCGTCGGGCTCGATGATCACCAGCAGGCTCGCGGCGTGCCCGCCCGCGCCAGCCCCACCCCGATTCTTCGCCTCCCGCCGCTCCCGCTCGATCGCGCACACGTTCGCCAGCGCCGCATACCCATCGGTGCAGAACGTGAAGTGCGCGATCCGCTTGGAGAGCGTCGAGAGCAGGTCCCCCGGCATCGCCGCGCCGGGCGCGTGCCACAGCACGCACCGGACCCGATCGGGTCCGGCTTGGCCCGTCGAGCCCGCGGCGGCCGGGTGCTGGCTGGAGGATGTCGGACGGTCGGCCATTGCCCCAATTCTAACGCATGTGGCAAGCCAGCCCGGTTGTGCGGGCTATTCCTCTGCGGATCACCGGTCCAATAACGCTCGGGCGATGCGCCGGGCACCGTCTGCGGGGCCCAGGGAAGCGAGCCGATCACGCATGGTTTCCCGCTTAACAGCGTCGGAAACAAGCTCCGCCAGCACCGGCCCGACGTGCCGGAGATTTTCTCCCTCGTCGATCCGATCTGTGGCGATCACCGCTCCGCCCACGGCCTCAAGCGCCAAAGCGTTGAACTTCTGGTGCTGGTCCTTGTGGTAGGGATATGGCAGGAGCAGCGCCGGCGTCTTGCTCGACCAGATCTCCGCGACGTTCCCCGCCCCGGCCGTGCCCACGCACAGGTCCGCCGCTCCCCACCAAAGCCCCATCGTCTCGACAAACGCCTGCACCCGTGCGTTCAGCCCCGCATCTCGATACGCCCGGGCGATCGCCACGTCCTCGTCGCGCCCCGTCTGGTGCAGGATCTGCCAGCGTCCGTCGATGAGCATCCCGCGCCCCGGCTCGCTGGTCGCAAAGGCCCGGACAAACCCGTTGACGGTCCGGATGCCCTGGCTCCCGCCCGTGACCATCAGCACAGGCCGCTCGGGATCCAGCCCGAGCCGGCCCCGGCAGGTCGCCCGGTCTCCCGCCGGCATCGAGCCCGCCCGCACGATCGGCGGCACGCTCGTCCACCCCCTCGACAGCACGTCATCGGCGACCCGGGCCGCCGTGAAGATCCGCCCCGGCTCGCCCATCGCCGCCACGCGCTTGGCGATCCATCGATTCGCCTTCCCCGGCACCGCGTCGAGATTGACCATCGTTACTTGCACGCCTTCGAGCCCCGCCGCCCGCACCGCCGGGGCGGCGACAAAGCCCCCGGTCGCGACAAGCTCCACCAAGCCGTGGGCCTCGCGGAGTCGCTTCAGCCGCTCGCGGGCATGCCGCACCGCCGGCCCCCAGGAGCGCAAGAACTTCAGCAGACCCGCCGGCCGCACGATGACCGGCCGGGCCGGCGAGGGCGAGAACGCCTCGCCCGCCTGCGTCATGATCTGCCGGTCGATCGCCCGATCGGAGACGAGGAACTCGGCGTGAACCGGCCCGATGGAGCGAAGCTCGCCGAGGATCGCCAGGCCCGGATAGATGTGCCCACCCGAGCCGCCGCCGGCGAAGAGAAACGCTGGCTGTTGATCGCTCGGCATGACGGAAAGCCGGAAAGACTCGCGGCCGCTTGAACCCGCGTTGCTCACGGCTGGGCGCTTGGCCAGCCCTTGCCAGCGTCGGTCACGACGACCTTGGGCTTCGCGGCCGACGCCTCGGCCTGCTTGGCGATGTCGAACAGGAAGCCGTCGGGGGCCGTCGCGGTTGCGAGCGCTTCAACCTCATCCGACGGCATCGCCTCGATCAATCCGGGCACAGCCGGCGGCACCGGCGGCGGCAGGAGGAGCGGGCGGGGCGGGAGGGGGGGCGGCAACTGGCTCGACAATCCCTCGGCATCGCCGAACTCAACGCTCGCCCGGGCCCCGTGCGATTCCGCCTCGTCCGCAAGAGCGAACGTCTGGTTCCCGATCACCTGCTCCGGAACGCTTGCTGCCAGCGCCGGGCTGGCGACCACGGCCCCGAGCACGCCTATCGCCATCGACGAGTCGTTGTTCCGCGACCGTCCACCTTCACGCCCCCCCTCGCGCCCAGTTCCGCGGAAAAGCCGGGCCCCCTCGCGGGCCTGGGCACGGTCGATCGCGATGACGAGCCCCAGGGCCGCCGCCGTCAGGATCCAGCCCGTGCCGCCCGAGGACAGCAGCGGCAGGGCGATGCCCTTGGTCGGCCCCATCCCCGTGACGACCGCGAGGTTGATGATCGCCTGCACGCCGATGGTCGTCAGAACGCCCAGGCTCAAGAGCTTGAGCATGATGATCCGCTCGTGCCGCACGACCAGCCAGATGCTCCACAGCAGCAGCCCGAACAGCCCGACGACCAGGGCCGCCCCGGCGATGCCCAGCTCCTCGCAGATGATCGCGAACAGAAAGTCCGTCGTATCCTCGGGCAGATAGCCAAACTTCTGCAAGCCGTGCCCGAGCCCGCGTCCGAAGACCTGCCCGCCCGCGACGGCGGCCATTGACTGGATCATGTGGAACCCCTTGCCCAGGGGGTCCAGGTACGGGTTCACGAACGACTCGATCCGGTGCAGGCGGTACGGGTTGGTCACGATCGCGACCACCGCCCCCATCAGCGGCACCGGGGCCAGCACCAGGAAATGCCAGAACCGACCCCCCGCCGCCAGAAGCACGACCGCCGCCGACGCCGCCAGCAGCGCGCCAGTGCCCAGGTCCTCGATGACGATGAACCCCGCAACCGCCCCCGCCGCGGCCAGCCCGGGGGCGAGCCCGAGCCAGAACGACTTCATCCGGTGGGCAAACCGGGCCCCATACCAGGCCAGCAGGACCAATAGGGCCCACTTGGCGATCTCCGAGGGCTGCATGGACTCGAGCCCGGGCAGCCGAAGGTTTACCCAGCGGTGCGAGCCCTTCATCGGACGCGAGATCACTGGCATGTACACGCTTGCAAGCACGACAACAAGCGCGATCGTGCTGAGCCACAGGGGCCAGAGCCGGGCATACTCACGCCCGAGCTGGCTTAGCCACGCCCCCGACAGGAACCGGTGTTCCTTGCCCGAGGGCTCGTTCGGTGGCACGGCCGGGCGGACCACGGCGGGGAACATCCGCCGCACCGGCAGCAGGGCGCACACACCCATGGCCAGAATCGCGATCCCGGCATAGGCCGCCGGACGCGACTGAGCGATCGTCGCCAGGCTCATGGGCGTGGCGGCGTCGACCTGCATCGACGCGGAGTTGACCAT
Organism: Phycisphaerales bacterium; assembly: GCA_038214505.1. Taxonomy (GTDB): domain Bacteria; phylum Planctomycetota; class Phycisphaerae; order Phycisphaerales; family UBA1924; genus UBA4658. The sequence goes on from JBBQRT010000001.1 coordinate 82,731, forward strand.
CAGGACGCCGATGGTGAGCAGGGCCAAGGCGCACAGGGCCACGCCGTGGCCGGGACGGAGCGATGAAGACATGCTCGAGGTATCGGCAGGCCGGAATCGGGGGCGTGAGTTTGCGGGCGAGCGAGAAGTGGGGGCCGACCCGGGAGATCAGCGGCCCTCGAACAGCCGGTCCGCCAGCCAGTCCGACAGCGGGCCGATCGCCTTGATCTTCCGGGCGGTCTCGGCGATATCGTATTCCTTGCGGACAAACTCCAGCCGGTCCTCGTGCATCACCACGAAGCAGGCCCGCGGGTCAAGGTCCCTTGGCTGGCCGACGCTCCCGACGTTCACGATGGCCTTTTCGTCGCTGAAGCGGTAGGTCTGCTCCGTCAGCTCCCTGGGCGGGTAGAAGTCCGGCTCGTCGGTGAACACTCCCGGGACGTGGGTGTGCCCGACGACGCACAGCTTGGCCACCCGCTCGAAGATGGTCGTCACCTTGTCGGGGGCCGACAGGCAGTCGTCGGGGAAGATGTACTCGTTGATCGGCCGCCGGGGCGAGCCGTGGACGGCCAGGAGCGGGATCTCGGTCCCCGGCACCTTGTCGGCGACCCGCACACGAAGCTGGCCCAGGAACTCGTAGCGCTCGCGGCGCTTCTGCTCGTCGGGCTCGTTGTCGAACTGCTGGCGGGTCCAGTAGGCGGCCTGCTCGGCCCCGGGATTGAAGTTCGTGGGCTCGTAGAGCACCGAGAAATCGTGGTTGCCCATCAGCGACCACTCGCAGTGGGTGCGGACCAGGTCGACGCACTCCAAGGGGTCGGGTCCATACCCGATGATGTCGCCCAGGCTGATGATCCGCGTGATCTCCCGCGACTTGATCTCGGCCAGAACGACCTTGAGCGCCTCGGCGTTGGCGTGAACGTCGCTGATGACGGCGATAGCCATGGGCGGGAGGAGTCCGTTGGGCCACTGGTCGCGGCGGAAGCGCCGCGCGGGGCGGATGCTACTCGGCCTCGCCCACACGGGCCAACGATGGGCCGACCGCCGGCGACCCCCGGTTGCGGTGGAGCAGCACGGCGAGGGGGTGTGCAAGCGATTGCAGAACGGTCCCGCGGGCCTGGCTGTCGGGCCGATTCCGGCGGGCGGGCGGAGGAGACGGGTGCCGCTTTGGCAGTCTCGGGTTGATCGAGCGGGATGGGGGCACGTTGACGCGATTCCGCGGGTTGTGTCTAAGGCGTTGGAAGTTGGTAGCCGATTTGCTCCTACCTTGGAGCGTCGCGGTGCCGGGTGGTCCCGGTGAGCGCGCGGATTGAGTGTCTGTGTACCGACCGATCGCCAGAACGGGTGGCGTCTTGCCCGGACTGCGGATCGTCAGAGGAGTTTTCCATGGCCGCTGCCGGCGTGACCTACCAACGCACCCGCGAGATGACGATCGACGAGCTTTTGCTCGAAAACCGTGTGGTGTTTTTGATCGGCGAGATCAACCAGGCCTCCGCCGCCCGACTGATGATGCAGATGTTCTACCTGGAGAACATCAAGCGGGGGCAGGAGATCCACTTTTACATCAACTCCCCCGGCGGGTCGGTGGACGACACGCTCGCCATCTACGACACCATGCGGTTCCTGACCAGCCCGGTGAGCACGTACTGCCTCGGGCGGGCGTACTCCGGGGCGGCGGTGCTGCTGACGTCGGGCACCAAGGGCAAGCGGTACATCCTGCCGCACGCCAAGGTGATGACGCACCAGCCCTACGGCGGGGTCATGGGGCAGGCCGAGGACATCCGCATCCAGGCCGAGCAGATCATCAAGAGCAAGACCGAGCTCATCCGGATCCTGGCCCGGCACACGGGCCAGCCCGAGGCCGTCGTCCGCAAGGACTCCGAGCGGGACAAGTACTTCACGGCCAACGAGGCCAAGGATTACGGCCTGGTCGACGAGGTGATCGTCGAGCTGCCCAAGGACGCGCGGGTCTGAGAACCACAGGCACCAGGCACCTGGCACCGGGCACCAGGGGTCGAGCCTATCGCCGCCAACTCGCCCGGATGTAAACACGCCTTTCCTGGTGCCTGGTGCCCGGTGCCCGGCGCCTCCGAGATCCCCCCATGTCATACCTGGTTCCCATCGTCATCGAACAGTCCGGCCGGGGCGAGCGCGCGTACGACATCTATTCGCGCCTGCTCAAGGACCGCATCATCTTCCTCGGGGGCCCCGTCATGGACGAGATGGCCAACCTCATCGTCGCCCAGCTGCTCTTCCTCGCCAACGAGGACGACAAGGCCGACATCCACCTTTACGTGAACTCCCCGGGCGGGTCGGTGTCGGCGGGCCTGGGCATTGTCGACACGATGATGTTCATCAAGCCCGAAGTGAGTACCTACGTCATCGGGCAGGCCGCCTCGATGGGCTCGGTGATCGCGACCTGCGGGGCCAAGGGCAAGCGGTATGCGCTGCCCAACGCCCGCAACCTGATGCACCAGCCGCTGATCGGCGGCGTGCTCGAAGGACAGGCCACCGACCTCGAGATCGAGGCCCGCGAGATGCTCCGCATCCGCGACCGGCTGTACAGCCTGTACTCCAAGACCACGGGCCAGCCCGTCAGCCGCATTCTGGAAGACTGCGACCGCAACAAGTGGCTCGACGAGCAGGAGATGCTCGACTACGGCCTGATCGACAAGGTGCTCACGAGCATGCCCGTCCTCAAACGCGAGGGCAAGAGCGAGGTCTGACACAGGGTTGTGTCTGAAAGCGGATACATCACACAAGTATGCGTTCCGCAAGGCCCGGCAACCGCCGGGCTTTGCTGTTTCTATGCGCAAGAGGTCTTGACGGGCGAAGGGGAGATTTGCTAGCTTGCGCCCATGATCGCCCTGAATCTGCCGGCCCGTTCGACTCTGAGCGCCTTGCTGGTTTCGATCTTGTGTCTGGGGCCTGGCGCCTGCAAGGAGAAGCCCGAGCAGCAGGCCGTGCGGCAGGCTTGGGAGGCGTACAGCACCGCGATGGAATCGATGCACGGCCCGACGGTCTCGAAACACTCCAGGGATTCGACGCTCAAGTACTACGAGCGGCTGCTCAAGACGGGGCTGACGGCCCCGGCCCAGCAGGTCTGGGGGCTCCCGCCGGTGGAGATTCGCGAGGTGCTGATGATGCGGAATAGGGCCACGCGGTCGCAGCTGAGGGGGCACACGGGCAAGGGGTACCTCATTTACGCGACCAACCAGGGATGGGGCTTGGGCGGGGGCGACGACACAGAATGGAAGTTCACGGAGATCAAGGTCACCGGCGACGAGGCAACGGCGAAGATGGTCGAGGTAATCCCGATGAGCGTGATGAATCTGGCGGTGCTCAGCCGCCGCGCTCGAGTCCGGGAGGCGGCCCGGCGGGAGCGGCAGCGGCAGGCCCGTTCCTACACGCTCTCGTTCGTGCTGGAGGAGAGCGTCTGGAAGTTCGACGAGACCACGCTGCACCCGCGGTTCAACAACGAGCTGAGCCTGGCGGCCAAGCAGTTCCGCGTGCCCATGCGGGAGATGCTGATGGACCTTGAGTCGGATGAATCGGGCAAGGATGTCACGATGAAGACCTGGGACCCGATGAAGTGACCGGGCCCCGCGCGGCGAGACTCAGCGGAGGCCCACGACGCAGCGCGGGTGGACCGGATCGTCGCTGACGACGAAGCCGGCGGCGAGCAGCACGTCCCGCATCGAGTCGCGGGTCGCCGGTGGGTGGTACTCGACCTTGATCGCGTCGATCTTGCTCAGCCACGACGCCCCGGCGGCGAGCACGCGGGCCTCGGCGCCCTCGATATCGACCTTGGCGAATGCGACGCGGTCGATCCCAAGCTCGGCCAGGATCGACTCGACACGCGCGGCGCGGGCGGTCCGGGTCGCGGCCGCTGGAGCGGCGGGGTCGAGCGCGTGGAAGCCCCACTCCTCGGTGCCGGAGTAGGCGATGGTGGTGTCGGCGTCCCAAGCGGCGGCCTGAAAGACGGTGCAGCGCGGGCCAAAGGGGGCGAGGTTGCGCCGGGCCATCTGGGCGTTGCCGGCGTCCATCTCGACGCAGACGACGCGGCAGCCAGGCTGGAGGGCGGCGAAGTGGGCCGCCGTCAGGCCGATGTTGCCGCCGAGGTCGAGCACGACGTCGCCGGGCTTGAGCTCGCGGGGCGGCAGGTGATAGAGCCCCACGAACGTGTCATCGAGGACCTGGGCGTCGGTGCTGCCGTGGCGGAGCCAGACTTCGGAGTTGCCCAGGGCGTTGGGGTGGACGCGGACGGGCGGGAGCGAGCGATCCGTCGAGTTCCAGCAGCGTGCGAAGGCCTCGGCCTCGTAGTCTGCTTCGAAGAGAACGCGCCAGGAACGGCGGATGTGCGGCGGCTCGGCGGCGGAGGGAACGACGACAGGCGGCTTGGGCGTGCCGAGGGTGCTCATGGCGGGTGTTATCGGCCAGCGGGAGGGGGGGACTTGGGCCCGAAGCGTTCAGCCCGGGCCGACGGGGGCGTCCAAGGCGTGCATCGGGACGGGGAATCGCGGCTGAACCTCGGCCAGCGGACGGCTCAGGGCCATGAGCACCGACGGGTCACGCGGGTCGTGCTTGACGAGCATGCCCTGCTCGCTGAGGCGCCAGCGGATCTGTTCAACGCTGGCGGGGGCGCTGACGTGGACCATCGCCGCGTCGACACGCTTGAGCCAGGGGGAGGTTTGATCCAGAACGGCGGCCTCGGCACCGTTGATGTCCAGGTGCAGCAGGCCGACACGATCCAAGCCCAGGCGGTCCATGATGGCCGGGACGGTCAGGGCGTGCGTCAGGCCCGTCGCAGCGGAGGGCGGGGTCGGCTGGTCCGGGTAGAAGCCCAGGGCGTGCACGCGACGGGATCGCTCGTCGTTGCCCGTGACGTGGACGGCGCCCGAGAGGCCCCACGCGGCGGCGTGCAGCACCGTTGCACGGGCCGCGAAAGGGCCGAGATTGCGGCGGCACTGGTCGACGCAGGCGTCGTCGTGCTCGACGGCGAAGACGCGGCAGCCCGGATCGCGGGCTAGGAGCATGGCGCACGAGAAACCGACGTGGGCCCCGATGGCGAGAACTGTCTGGCCCTCGGAAAGGACCGCAGGGGGCATGGCGCGGCGGTGAACAAAGGCGTCGACGAACGCGCGGGCGTCTTCGGGCAGGGGGCGCAGGCCGATGGGCTGGCCGCCGAGCGCGATCGGGCGAAGCGTGAGCGGGCGCTGGGCCGAACCGGCGTCGTGCTGATGCAGGATCGCGTGCAATCGGCCTGCGCCCTCGGGGCACACCAAGTGGTCGGCGATGTCGTAGGCGAGGGTGGGCATGGCACGATGATCTTGGGCCGAAGGCAACCGAGGCCGCGTCAGTGGGAGAGCGCGGGAGACTCGACGCCGGGCATGGGGAACCGCTCGCAGAGGATCTGGACCTGGCGTTTGACGTCTTCGGCAGTCTCGGGCTTGCCGCCGGAGGTGAGGACGCGGTCGATGAGGGCGGCGACGGTGTCCATCTCCGGGGTGCCCAGGCCGCGGGTGGTGATGGCGGGGGTGCCCAGGCGGATGCCGGAGGTGAACTTCGGCGGGCGTGGGTCGTCGGGGATGCCGTTCTTGTTGCAGACGATTCCGGCGGCGACGAGCCACTTCTCGGCGTCGGCGCCGGTCAGGTCGGGGTTTTTGCCGCGGAGGTCGACGAGCATGAGGTGGTTGTCGGTGCCGCCGGAGCTGATGCGCCAGCCGCGCTTACTCAGGCCAGCGGCGAGAGCCTTGGCGTTGGCGACGACGCTGGCGGCGTAGGCCTTGAACTCGGGGCGGAGGGCCTCGCCGAAGGCGATGGCCTTGGCGGCGATGACGTGCATGAGCGGGCCGCCCTGAACGCCCGGGAAGACGGCGCGGTTGATCTTCTTGATGAGGTCTTCGTCGCTGGTCAGGATGAGCCCGCCGCGGGGCCCGCGGAGGGTCTTGTGGGTCGTGGTGGTGACGACGTGGGCGTGGGGGAAGGGCGAGGGGTGGACGCCGCCGGCGATGAGGCCGGCGATATGGGCGACGTCGGCGACCAGGAGCGCGCCGCAGGCGTCGGCGATCTCGCGGAACTTCTTGAAGTCGATGATGCGTGGATACGCGGAATAGCCGCACATGACGACCTTGGGCTTGTGTTCGAGGCAGACCTTCATGGCGGCGTCGTAGTCGATCTGCTCAAACTGCGGGTGGTCCTTGGCGTAGTGGAGGGGGTAGTGGACGGGCTTGTGGTAGGTGCCGGAGAAGTTGAGGCTCATGCCGTGGGAGAGGTGGCCGCCGTCTTTGAGGACCAGGGAGGCGAAGGTGTCTCCGGGCTTCATGAGTGCCATGAAGACGGCGGTGTTGGCCTGTGCGCCCGAGTGGGGCTGGACGTTGGCGAACTTCGATCCAAACAGCTCGCAGGCGCGCTGGATGGCGATGGACTCGATCTGGTCGTGGAACTCGCAGCCGCCGTAGTAGCGGAGGCCGGGGTAGCCCTCGGCGTACTTGTTGGTCAGGCACGAGCCCATGGCGTGCATGACGGCGGGGGAGACGTGGTTCTCCGAAGCGATGAGCTCGAGGGTGTGTTCCTGGCGGTCGGCTTCCTTCGCCATGAGGTCGGCGATGGCCGGGTCGGTGCGGCGGATGAGGTCGAGGGTCGCCTGGGCGATGGGGTCGTGGGACATGGTTTCAAGGGTATGGGCTGAGGGTGGCGCGGGGAGGGGGTCGCGGGGAGCGCAAAAGCACAGCGACCGAGCCTGTGGGAGGCCCGGTCGCTGGAATGATCGAATCGTGCGGGGTGGTCGGAGTGGGCTCAGCCGCCCTTGGACTCGCCCTTGTCCTTGGCCTCGCCGGCGGCCTCGGGGGCGGGGCGGATGACCACGCGCATCTGCGATCCGGGGACGTAGTACTTGGCGAAGGTGGTCTTGAGCAGGTCGGGCGTGAGGGTCTGGTAGTAATCGTTCGCGCCCATGACCTCGTCGAGCTTGGTGGCGCGGTAGTCCAAACCCGCGAGCTGGGCGGACCAGAACGCGGGCGACTTCATCTGGTCGTCGAGCGTGTTGGCAACCTGCTTCTTGGCAACGTCGACCTCGTCCTGTGTGGGGCCTTCCTTGGCAAAGGTCGAGAAGACCTCGTCGAAGCCCTTGACGAGGGCCTCGACCTTGTCGGGGGCGGTGGGGGAGATGGCGGTGAAGGTGCCGAAGCCGGGGAACTCGCGCCCGGGCTGGAGGCCGCAGCCGGGGGAGTAGCCCAGCTGGCGCTCCTCGCGGATGACCTTCATCAGGCGGGTGTTGAGGATCTGGCTGGCCATCTGGAGCTGGCGGCGGTCGGGCATGTTGGTCATGTCCGGTGCGTAGAACCCGGCGGCGACGATGGCCAGGGGCGTCTTGGTCGAGAGCGACTTGTCGGTGATGATCGGCCCGGGGACTTTCTTGAGCGTGCGAGCCTCGTCAAGCGTCGTGTCGGAGATGCGGTCGCGCTTCGGGAGCGAGCCGAGGTAGGTGCTGACCAGCCGCATCGCGTCCTCCTGCTTGATGTCGCCGACGACGGCGACCTCGATGGGGGCGGACTTGATGGCGTTGCTGAGCCAGGCCTGCGCGTCCTTGAGCGTGATGGCCTTGACCTGTTCCTCGGTGAGGGGCTGGGTGCGGACGTCCTTGCCGGCGAAGACGGTCTCGGCCCGCGCGACGGCGAAGGCCGCCTGCGGATCCTTGCTCCGAGCGGCGATCGACTGCAGCTCGCTGGTCTTCCACTGATCGAGCGCGGCGGCCTCGATGACGGGGTCGGTGAGCAGCAGGTGGGCGAGCTGGAAGCCGGGCTCGAGCTCGGCGGGCGAGCCGGCGATGGTGAGCGAGAGCGTGTCCATTCCGGCGCCGCCGCCGACGCGGACCTTCTTGCCGGTCATCAGGTCGCGGATGTCGGTGCTGGAGAGCGACGAGGTGGCGGGGCGGGCCCAGGCCAGGCCGGCGGCCTGGGAAACGCCGCGGCTCGCGGCCGTTTCCTGGATCGCGCCGGCGGCGAGGCTGATGCTGACGCTGACGCGGTCCTTCTCGATGTCCATGAAGCGGTAGTGGACGCGGACGCCGTTGTCGATCCAGGCGCTGGTCACCTCGCTGGCGGCGTGGGTGGCGACTTCGGCGATCGCGCCGGGCTTGGGGGTCGACTTGAGGAGCGTGTCGGCCCGGGCGGCCTCGGTCTCCTTCTCGGGCTTAGCGTTCAGGGCCTTGGCGCCGAGCTCGACCAGCTCGCTCTCGGTGGGGACGCCGCCGGTGACGCCGGTGGGGAGCTGGGCGACGAACATGACGTTCGCGGGGTCGTACTGCGCAGCGAACTGGTCGCTGGCCTCGGCGGGGGCGATGGTGGGGAGCAGGGCCTTGAGGGCGGCGAGCTCCTGGGCGGCGGACATGATGGTGTCGCCGGTGGCGACGGCGGAGTTGATCTGGCGGAGCAGGGCATCGCCGCGGACGGTGCTCTCTCGCTCGACGGCCTGCTCGGCGGAGGAGACCAGCTGGGCTTTGATGTCGTTGATCTCGCGGACGCTGAAGCCGTGCAGGCGGGCCCGCTGGAGCTCGAGGGCGACCTCGGCGAGCATCTCGCGCCACTTGGCCGGCTCGCCCGAGGCGCTGACCTCGGACCACTGCATCGCATTGAACAGGTTGGAGGTGCTGGCGCTCGCGGTGAGGAACGAGACCTTGCCCTCGGCGAGCTTGCGGCCCATGCGGCGGTTGAAGGCGGCGGTGGCGATCGATTCGACCAGGTCGCGGCGCATGTCGGCGTAGGTGGTGGTGGGGGCCAGCGGCTTGCGGACCAGGTTGATGCCGATCTCGGCCTGGGTCAGCTCGGGGTCGTGGGCGACGATCGCGGCGGTCTTGTCGTAGGCCTTCACGAGGGGGTCGTTGTCGGTGGGCTTGGCCTTCTTGGCCCCGCCGGAGAACGACTTCTTGATCTGCTCGACGACGACGCCGGGATCGGTGTCTGCGACGACCATGACGGTCATGTTGCTGGGGACGTACCACTTGGAGTAGTAGTCGAGGAAGTCCTGGCGCTGCACGCCGAGAATGGTCTGCTCGACGCCGATGGGGAGCCGCTGGCCAACGATCGAGCCGGGGGCGATGCGCTCGATGATGTATTCCTGGACGCGCTGCTGGCCGCCAAGGCGGGTGCGCTTCTCCTCCATGATGATCTGGCGTTCCTTCTCGATCTCTTCCTGGGTGAGCAGGAGGCGGGTGGCGACGTCGGCGAAGAACCGCATGCCGCGCTCGAGGGTCTCGGGCTTGACGTCCTGGAACGAGAGGATGTAGGCGGTCTGGTCGAAGGAGGTGAACGCGTTCTGGTGCACGCCGAAGGTCAGGCCCATGGACTGGAAGAAGTCGACGACCTTGCCCGGGGGGAAGGACTCGGAGCCGTTGAAGGCCATGTGCTCAAGGTAGTGGGCGATGCCGCGCTGCTTGTCGGTCTCGTTAAGCGAGCCCGACGAGACGTGGATGTACATGTTGGCCCGGCCGGGCGGGTTGGAGTGCTTGACGACAATGTACTTCATCCCGTTGTCGAGCTCGCCCGCGAGGAGGCGCGGGTCGGTCGGGAGGGCGCCCTTGAGGTCGACCGCGGCCGCCGCCTTGTTCGGGGCCGCCGTGGGCGGGGCCTTGTCGTCAAGGGCCGCGCCGGCACGCGCGATCAGCGCGGCCGGAGTAAGGACCGTCGCGGTCACGGCCAAGGACGTAGACACAACCACCTCACGCCAGGCTGAACGGTTCATGCCGATCTCCGAGAGCCCCGCCCCCCCGGGCAAAGTTCTTTACACAATCCTTGATAACGCTATCCCGACGAGGACCAAGACGCGGGCGGGGAGACTTCCCGTCCGGCATCGGCGGCGACCGGGGCGAAGACTTCCCGGTTCAGGCGAAGCGGTACTTGCCAGCAGTCCGAGCCGGGCCGATCAGGCCGCGGACGGTGATGGTTGGCTGGTGGCCCGGTTCGGGGGTGGGCCGGGAATCTGGAGTTGGGCTTGGGAGTGTGGGGGACTGATGGGCCGGGCCAGCGTCTTCCCCGGGGGCCTTGCGGGCTTCGTCGAGGGCGCGATCGAGCGACTCGAGCATGCGCTGGGTCTGGGCGATGGCGGTTTCGAGGCTGGACTTGCCGGTGACGAGCTTGACGTGGTCGATGCGCTGCTCGGCCTTGAGCTGGGACTGACACTCGGCCAAGGCGGCTTCGAGCTGCTTGAGAACGTCCGCCGCCTGTTGCCGGGCGGCGTGGGTCTGGATCAGGACGTTCTGCCGAGTCATGCTCATGCGTCTGACCTTGAAACCACCCGGCCGCCAAAGAGTTTCGGCGTTCGACCGGCTGGCGGCTGCACAGCATGATATCGCATTCAGCCGCCGAACGAAGCAAGTTTCCCTACAGACACCGAACAGACTGTTGACAATGTGTTGAGGAGTGGCGGATTATGGGGGGTGAAAAGCGGTCGGGATCGGTGAGCACAGGCGGGAACCGCTCCGAAGGGGTGTGCCGCCGACGAGCGCTGGCGTGAAGCCGACTCGGGCGGCACGAGACATCGGCGGCACCCGGCGGTCCCCGGGGAGTCGCCCGCCATCCGCATCACTCACCGAACGACCATGATCTCCTCGATGCTCTTGCGGTGAATGTCTGGAACGATGCACGATTCAGCCGGATACCCCACCGGGATCAGTACGAAGGCGCGCTCGGACTCGGGACGGCCGAGGACCTTGCTCAGGAACCCCATCGGGCTCGGCGTGTGCGTCAACGCGGCCAAGCCGGCGTGGTGTACCGCCGCCAGGAACAGTCCCACGGCGATGCCAACCGACTCGTTCGGGTAATACACCTGCTCCGATCCCTGCCCGGCGTCGGCTTTCATGCACTTGAAAACGATCACTAGCCACGGCGCAACATCAAGAAATGCCTTGTCCGCCGTCGTCTCGAGCGGAGCAAGATCGGCGAGCCACTCCGGGCTTGCCCGCCGGGTGTAAAACTCGCGTTCCTCGGCCTCTGCCGCGGCCCGGATCTCGTGCTTGAGCTCGGGGTCACGAACGCACACGAACCGCCACGGCTGCTTGTTCGCGCCGCTCGGGGCCGTTCCCGCCGCGGCCACGCACCAGCGGAGCGTCTCCTCGCTCACCGCCCGCTCCGAAAAGAAGCGCACGCTCCGCCGCGTTCGAACACGATCGTAAAAAGCCCGTGCGGCGGACTCCGGCGTCTGCGCCGGGGGGAGGGCGGGGAGGGTGTGCGCAATGAAGGGATGAGGCATGACCGGACTCGCTGCTAGGGCCACAATGCGGGCCGCGGTGGCGGCCTCTCGGAAATCTATGCTCGACTCACGGATTCGGTGCCGCGCGGCGAAGCCGGTTTCGGCTGGCCGTCAACGGCATGCGACCGTCGACCCGGGGTGGGCCGCGGCCGGAGAGCGCATGCAAGCAGCCCCGGCCGATGCCGGGGCTGCTTTGGAGCGAAGATAAACGGCTGCGTTCAGCGGCGACGACGCCGGGCCGCGAGGAGGCCGCCCATGCCGAGCATGGCCGCCGTACCGGGCGCGGGCACAACAGCGAAGGAGATGCGGTAGATCTCGTCGTTCGCGCCGAACTGCCGCTGGAACACGTATCCCGCCGTGGTGGTCAGGCCGTTGAACGCATCGAGCCGGTCAAAGTTGAAGCTGACGACGCCGTTCTGGGGCGTGCGGTTCGCGTTCACGCTGCCGACCAGGAATGCTGCGTTGGCCGGGTCAGTGGTCTCGGACCCGTTGTCCCAGACCTGGCGACCAAACTGTGAGATGGACGTGATGTTCAACTGGCCCATCGCGTTGAACAGCATGTACTGCATCGGGTTGTCGTTACCGATCCAGTGATCGTTGCTGGGCACCACCATCGACCCGAACGTGAAGAAGCGATTGATCGAAGGGTCAACCGAGAAGTCCGAGAAAGCCGACTCGCCAGGCCGCAAGGACCCCCCGGCCGGACGAACGACCGAGCCCAGTGTCGCGTTCGGCTCCGCCGCGGCGAACGCCGGGAACCAAAGGTTACCGGTGCCACCCTCCGCGATCGAGATAGCCGGCATGCCGGAGGCCTGCCCATTGTTGAAGGAATCAAACGTGCCGTTGTGAAAGCCGAGGCGCAGCGCCGCGAACGACACACTGTTCGCCGGTGCGAGGTTCTGCACGGTGACGCGCAGCTCCACGGGCTGAGCGTGGGCAGCGGCAGTGAGTGCGGCGATGCCGAGCAGGACAAAGGCCTTGGAACGATTCGAGATCGACATGAACTACTCCTCTGGAGAGAGACGAGGGTGGATCGGGGCAAGAGTGATACCGTCCGCGCCGACACAGCGCGGAAACGGCACGGGCCGCCATGACGGACGGCACGTTGCCCATCGGTGAGTCGCGTTCGCGGCCCGCGCCTTGCAGCCCGATCAGGATTTTATTCCGGTCCGCGCGACGCGGGCGTTGAGCCGCTTGCGGACCGCCGCCGAGAGGTCCGGCTCCAGCTCCGGTCACCAGCGCGCAGACATGCTGGCCGGCGTGCCTCAACAACCGCCGTGCCAGTTGTTCACAGCGTGCTTCTGGTGAGCCGAGGTGAATGCGGAGTTCCAGGGTTTCGCTGGCGACGAAAGCGGCGGGGACGGTGCCATCGGCGGGGGTATCGGCAAGCAACCTCTTTCCCATCGGCGCTCAGCGTGACCTCGGCTGGTGCGCCGCGCCCGGGCAGGGAGGCGCATCAGAACGAAATTTGTGTTCGAACGCTGCTGTCCGAAAAGTTGTGAGCCGCGCAGCGGGGACGAGCACCGGCCCGCGATGAACGCGGGCCGGCACGGAGCAGAAAGGAGTTCGGGCTTAGACACCGCGTCAGCGACGGCGGCGTCGGAGTGTCAGCACGCCCAGTCCGAGCACCGCGGCGGATCCCGGGGTGGGGACGGCGATGAGATTGAGACCGTATCCGGTGGTTCCGCCGGTTTCCTGGAGCCACAGCGTGAAGCTGCCGGGGTTGAGCGGGGGCGTGAACCCGATGGCTCCGAAACCCGCGGCGATGGCGGGAAGGATATTGGTGTTGAGGTTCCCGTTACCGAAGAGGAAGTAGCCGAGCAACGCTGCGGGCGATGCGGTGTTCGGATCGATCGAGAACGTGGTGCCCGACTGGAGGCCAACGAACGAGACGCTGCCTCCGGAGTATGACGTGACGTTGATCGCGGAGATCTGGAGCCCCGCGGGGATGTCGATGCGCAAGTAGTCGAGGTCGCCGGAGCCGAAGGTGCCGGTGACCTGGTTGTTGCCGAGCGTGATGTTCAGCAGCGAGGGGGAGAGGCGGTTGCCGGAGATGTCGCCATTGGAGGATTCGATCCACGAGCCCGCGAGCGCGGGGGTGGCGGCCAGAGCGAGCAGATAGGCGATGGCGGCGGGGCGGTAACGCATTCAAGGACTCCATTTACGTGAGAGACGATCGTGGACCGGGGCGACAGAGACACCCACCGCGCCGACACAGCGCGAGAGCGGCATAGGCCGCCGCTACGGACGGCACGTTGCCTTTGAGTGAGTCGCGTCCTCGGCGTTGGCCTTGCAGCCCGATCTAGTTTCTCTTTGCCGCCTGCGCGACGCGGGCGTTGAGCCGCTCGCGGACATCCGCCGGGAGGCCCGGCTCGGTCTCCGCCTGCTGGGCCAGCGTCTGCCCGAGCGATTGCATGTGGCGCAGGTGCTCCCGGAAGCGGCGGCACCCACCGCAGTAGACAATGTGCACGCGCAGGCCGAAGGTCTCGCCGCGCGAGAGCGGGGCGTCGAGCTGGCGGCTAAAAAGCACAACGTGCTCGCGGCACGGCATGCCCAGCACTCGCAGCATGTCCCGCACGAACCGGATCACTTGCCCTTCTCCTTGGACAGGCCGAACTTGGTGTCCAGACACGACCGCAGCGCCACGCGGGCGCGGTGCATCCTTGACCAAAGATTAGTATCGGTCAGGCCCATGGCCTTGCACACCTCGACCGCCGGAATGCCCAAGATGTCCCGGAGCCAGACCGCCTCGCTCTGGCCGGGGGGGAGCGCATCGATACACGCCCGCAAAGCCTGGGCCTGGTCGGCCCTTTCCGTTTCGCTGAGTTTCAGATCGGGCCACCTCTTCGCGACGCAGGCCCACATCCCCTTCTCGGAGAACATGGCCCGGCACGCGGCACACGCGCACGTCGCGTCGGGCGAGATCTCGGGCGCTCCGGGAGACTTGGCCCGCCTCAGGCGCCGGAAGTGATCGGCGATCTTGTGGGCCGCGATCCCCAGCAGCCATGTTCGTTCGGAAGATGCTCCCGCGAATGTGCCAAAGCCCTGCATCGCCGCCAGCACCGTCTCCTGCACGATCTCCTCGGCGACCTCCTTCGACCTTGCGCGAGCCAGGGCGAACTTCCACAGGATGTCGCCATGATCCGCGACCCACCGCCGCGCGGCGACCTCGCGTGATTCCCCGGCGCGCGAGGGAACCGCTGCCGGCTCGGCGTCGGGCGTGGGTCGACCTGGTGCTTCCGCGTCGTTCATTGTGGCCGATCACACCGTCCACGCCCCCCGCGTGGCCGTGCGTCCGACCATACGCATCGCGGGCTCTTCGGATTCACGGCCGACTCGGGCGCGGCGGGTGGTTGCGGCGAACCAAGTCCCGGAACTCATCGCTTCACGCCGCGCGACGCGTCATCGCCGCCTCTGCCTCTGGTGGCTGGAGACGCGTTCGCGCCTCGGCGAACTTCGCCCCGCAGGCCACGAACGCATCCACCACGCCCGGGTCGAACTGAGTCCCGCGTTCCTTGATGATGATCGCGGCCGCGTCCGCGTGGCTCATCGCGGCCTTGTAGACGCGTTTACTCGTCAGGGCGTCGTAGACATCGGCGAGGGCGACGATGCGGGCCGCGAGCTGGATCTGATCGCCCGCGAGCCCCAGCGGATAGCCCCTGCCGTCCCAGCGTTCGTGGTGTTCGAGCGTCACCACGATCGCCATCTCCAGCAGCTCATCGTGGCCCATCTTCTCGCGGATGGCCAGCAGCGTGTCCGCGCCCATGACCGGGTGCCGCTGCATCCGCTCGCGCTCGGCATCGGTCAGTTTGCCGGGCTTGAGCAGCACCGCGTCTTCGACGCCCACCTTGCCGATATCGTGCATCGACGAGGCGACGCGCAGGCGGCGGACGTAGGCCTCGTCGATCTCTGGGGTTGTCGTCGCAAGTTGCCGCGCGAGCAGCTCCGCGTACTCGGCGATGCGCTCGAGGTGGGTGCCGGTGTCGGTGTCGCGGTAATCGGCCAGCTTGGCCAGCCCGAAGATCAGCGAGTCGCGGAAGGTCATGGCCTGATCAACCCGGCGCGAGACCTCGCCCTCCAGGCCCGTGTTTATGGCTTCGAGTTCGCGATCGTGGCGGCGCATGAGCCGGGCCGTGGTCAGCCCCGTCGAGAGCAGCACGATGCTCCCGATGCCCAGCGCGATCCACAGCAAACCGCTGGTGGACGCCTCGCCCGCGCTAAGGAGGCCTTCTTCGGGCTGATGGACCAACAGACGCGCCTTCGTGCCCGGCAGATAGCTCGTCGCGAGGTAGTGCGTCTGCACGCCGTTGAACACGACCCTGCCTGTCGAGACGCCCGTGCGGGGCAGGTCCGAGAGCGGCGTCGAGCCCGCGCCGCTGTCGTCGCGGAGCCGCTCGTCGCCCAGGCGGATTTTGCGCAGGCTGGGGTCGGTCCGCATGTCGGGGTGGCACAGGAGCGCGCCCTCGTCGTCGATCAGGCAGGCAAAGCCCCCCGCGGGCATCTTGAGACTCTCGATCACCGACTGGGCCGTCTCCCAGTCGGTGCTCTTGTAGGCGAGCTTTCGCGGCACAAGCTCCCAGAGCTTCACGCTCACGGCCTCGACGGTGGCGATGTTGCTCGCCACGATCTGGTCCTTGAACTTTTCCACCACGCGCGTCCGCACCTCGCGGAACGTGAACGTCCAGCCCGCGGCCAGCAACAGCGCCTGCACGCCGAGGGTCGCCAGGAGGATCCGCCGGCGCGAAGTCTTGGTGCGCTGCGCGCCGCGGCCCAGCGGAGCCTCCACGTTGCTAGAAGTTGCCTCGCCTTTGGTCGTGTTGTTGCTATTCATGGGCCACATCCTCGATCTCGTCGGCATGTATCGGCCAATTCCGGGGTCCACTGCATCGGTCGTTGCCGCCGATCGCTCGGGAGGACACCACGCCGCCACCAGTGCCGTCGCAGTTCTCGACCACAGGCCGCTTCCGCTGCGGATGTAGCCCCGGCGGGCCGGGTAGGCGGCGGGTTCGCCCCCCCGCCCTCGAAGGGACGCCCGTGGAGATGCTCGGCTCGATCGCGCTCGTGAGGAACGACATCGGCGCCAGGCCCGTCGGCGTCTGGCTACCAGTTTTCACCAGCTTCACCTACACCTCGGGACCGAGCACACCCGCCGGGCGGGCACCGCGGACCTGGGGCTCAGGAGGCCGTAAACTCTGTCGATGACGACCGCAAGCCGCCAGCAGCGTGCTCCGGTGCCCCCCGTTGTGCGACAGCTGGGGTCGCTGTTGGATCTGCTGCTGTATT
>JBBQRT010000002.1:0-83376 GCA_038214505.1 Phycisphaerales bacterium
AGGTCGTTGAGCACCAAGGCCTTCAGGGCGTAGGCGGCGGGGTCGGTCTTGGACCGCGCGATGGCCTCCTCGGCGGCGACCAGAGCGTCGTCGGGGCGGTTGTCCATCCGGCAGTACATCGCCGAGAGGGCGTAGCCCTCGGAGCGGTCGGGGGAGATGGCGCGGGCCCGGGCGGCGGCCTGGCGGAGATTGAGCTTGTCATTGAGGATGATGGCGACGTTGCCGAGCTCGACCCAGGAGCGGAAGTCGCGGCCGCCCTCCTTGTCGTTGACGAGCTCGAGCAGGAGCGTGCGGGCCTCGACGGGCTTGCGCAGGGCCAGCAGGCAGCGGGCCCGGACCTGCTTGAGGTCGCGGCGGTCCTTGGCGGCGTCGGTCTCCAGCAGCTTGGCGATGTTGACCTCGGCGTCGGCGAACTGCGCGCTCTCGACCTGAGCGACGATCAGGTCTTCGAGGATCCGCGAGTCGCCGGGGGCGAGCAAGAGGGCCTCGTTGAACCACTGGGAGGCCTTGGCCGGGTCGCGGCGGAGCATGGCGATGTGGCCGAAGCTCTGGCGGACGGCGGCGTTGTACTCGAAGAACTGGCGGCGCTGCGTCAGCAGGCTCTCGGCTTCTTCGAGCTTGCCGGCCTGAACAAGCGTCTCGCTGGCGGCGATGAGGTATTGGGCGTTGCCGGTGTCGAGGTCCATGGCCTTGCGGTAGCGGGCGACGGCGTTGTCGGCCTCGCCGACGCGCTCGTGGATGAAGCCCAGATAGTACTGGGCGTCGACGTTGTCGGGGTTGAGCTCTTCGGACTGAAGGAAAGCGCCGCGGGCGTCTTCGAGGCGGCCCTGCTCGAGGAGGATCCGGCCGCGGAGCACGTGGCTCTTGGAGACGCTGGGGTTGAGGGCGATGGAGCGGTCGACGGTCTTGAGAGACTTGGTGAGGTCGCCGCCCTCGAACTGCTGGCGGGCCATCTGCCACTCGGTGCCGCTCTTGATCTGCGACATCCGCTCCTTGGCGATGCTGACGCGTTCCTGGGTGTACTTGCCCTGGTTGCCGCTCTGGCAGGCGGATTGGGCTAGCCCGGCGGCGAGAAATGAGGCGGCGAGCAGGGCGCGGAGGCAGCGGCGGGTGGACATGGCGGGGCTCCCGGGCAGAACGGATCTTGGTGGCAGAAGGGAAACACAGGACGCGGCTGTCGCCGCGGCCTGAGTGGCTATCGGCTCATTCGGCCTTGGTCTCAACCCCGGCCGTCGCGGGCTCGGGATTCTGAGGCTTGTCGGCGGGCTTGGCCTCGGCCGCGGGGGCCGGGGCGGGCTTGGCGGCGACGGCGTTGTCGGGCGAAGCGGACTTGTTCAGGGGGCGGTCGGAGGCGTCGAAGCCGGCGGCCCAGAGCTGCCCGGTCTTGGGGTTGTAGATCCAGCCGTAGTCGGCGTGGAAGGCGGAGTCGGGCTTGTCGCCGACGACGATCTTCTGGGCGTTCTCGCCGCCGATGTAGGGGTTGGCGGGGAGAGCTTTGATGAGGCTGGCGGTGACGAGGGGCTCCCAGCCGTTGCTGGCGGGGGAGGTGCCGAGGTCGGGGGCCTGGCCGGAGTTCATGAGCGTGAAGAGCTCGACCTGGCCGCGGAGACCGGGGAGGGTCTGGTTGACCTGAGCGACCTGCTTCTTCTCGGGATCAGAGAGCAGGGGCGGTGTGTAGGCGGGCTTGGCGGCGCTTGCGTTGGCCTGCTGCGAAGGGTTGGTGGAGGGGTTGGCCAGGGCGGGCGTGCTTGACGCGGCGGTGGGGAAGGCGGCATCGGCGAAGGCCGCGGGGGCCGGGGCGGGAGAAGAGGCCGCGGGCTGGGGCTCGGCGGCGGGGGTTCCCGAGACGTGGGCGAAGGCCGCGTCGATGTCGGCGGGGGTGAAGTTGCTCGCCGGGGTAGTGTCGTTGTTGGAGTCGGAGCTGGCGGCGAAGTCGGTGCCGGCGTTGGGTGCCGGGGCGGCGAAGTCGGTGCCGGCGGCGGGGGTGGTGCTGGCCGGGTTGTTGCCGTTGCTGCTGGCGGCGAGCTCGGCCTGTGCCTGGGCGACCAGGGCGAGCTGGCGCTGCTCATCGACGAAGGCGGAGGGCGGGATGGCGGCTCGCGGGGCCGGGGTCGGCTCGAACACGGGCTTGACCGAGCCCTTGGGCTTGAGGTGCTCGGGGCTTGGGGAGGGCGGCGTGAAGGTGTGCCGCTTGGACTCGTCGGAGTTTATGATGTCCTCGAGCATGGAGCCGGTGCTCCAACGCTCGCGCATCCCGGTGATGCGTTCGCGGAGGCGGTAGGCCTCGGGCTGGTTCGAGTTCAGCGAGAGGGAGCGCTGCAGGTTCCAGAGGGCCTTGTCGAAGTCGCCCTCGCGAGCGAGCTTCTCGGCCTCGACGTTGAGGGTGTCGGTCATCTTCGTGCGGCTCCAGGGCAGGAGGCCCTGGCGGGTGCCGGTGCGGATGCGGTCGATGTCGCCGCCAGCGCGGTCGGCGGCGCCGGCGAGCATGGTGTCGGTGACGATGGTGGGCGTGATGAGGAAGATGATCTCGGAGCGCACCGTCGAGTCTTCGTTGCCGCGGAACGCGGCGCCGATGATCGGGAGGTCGCCGACCCACGGGACCTGGCGGCGGGTGAAGGTCATGTTCTCGGTGAACAGGCCGCCCAGGACGACGGTCTGCCCGTCGCGGACGTTGACGTTGGTGACCAGTTCCTGGGTGACCTCGTCGGGGATGGTGACGGTGGCGCCCCGGGCGTCGGTGACATTTCGGATCTCAGCCGCGGAGACCTGGGGCTTGAGCTCCATGCGGACCTCGCCCTCGGAGGAGACGAAGGGGCGGAAGTAGAGCTGGGTGCCGGTGTCGAGGAACTCGACGGACTGGGTGGTGCTGGTCTCGGTCGAGGTGGTGTTGAGGTAGCCGACGCGCTTGCCGACCAGGACGCGGGCGGGCTGGCGGTTGAGGGCGAGGATCTTGGGGTTGGAGAGGATCACCGTGTCGGTGACCTGGTCGAGCATGCGGAGGAAGATGGCGACGTCGCCGGCGAGGACACCGACCTTGAACGTGCCGGGGCCGGCGGTGTTGCCGGGGGTCGAGGTGACGGCGCTGCCGCGATTATTGGTGGGCGAGAAGCCCTGGCCGGAGGAGCCGGTGCCGCCCTTGATGAGCCCGGCGGCGGCGCCCAGGGGCCCGCCGATGTTGATGAAGTCGCCGAAGTTCAGGTCGCCGATGACGGAGAAGTCGACGCCGAAGGCGTTGGCCTCGTTGAGGGCGGTCTGGAGAATGGTGGCCTCGACGAGGACCTGGGCCGGACGGGTGTCGATCTGCTTGATGAGCTCCTCGACGGCCTTGACGTTCTCCTCGTAGTCGATGACGACAACGGTGTCGGAGAGGGCGAACTCGTTCTTGCCGGTGGGGGTCTTCTCGGGGATCGAGAAGGTGGCGGGCTTGGTGTTGATGCGGATCTCGCCGCCCTCCTTGGAGATCAGGGGGGTGACGAACTCCTTGGCGTCCTCGGCGTTGAGGTAGTTGAGCTTGATGACCTTGCTGATGCGCTTGCGCTGGGCCTTCTGGATCTCGGCGAGCTCTTCCTTGGTGTAGACGTAGATAAAGTTGCCGTTCTCGGTGTAGCCGAAGCCGTTGACGTGGAGGATGGCGTCGAGGGCCTGGTAGAACGTCACGCCGTAGAGCGTGGCGGTGACCTTGCCGCCGACCTTGTTGGAGGCGATGATGTTCTTCTGGGTCTGGATCGAGAGCAGCTCCAGAACGTTGGAGAGCTCCTCGTCCTTGACGTGCAGATCGACGGTCATGTGCTCGCTGACGACGACCTTCGCGTCCTTGGCCGCGCCCGTGCCCGCGCCGGACCTCATCGGGTTGCGCGGCTCGGTGGGTGCGGCCGGGGCCTGGGCGAAGGCCGGGAGGGCGAGCAGAGCCAGCGCCAGGGCCGCGACGCCCGCCTTGGGCCAATGCCCGGCGGCGGAGAGGATCTGGCGAGCAGTACGTGAACGCTGGGTGGACATACGGCTGGTACCTCTCGGCTGGGCGGATGCTCCGGGGCTCCCGCACGCGGCGTGATTCACCGGCCGCGCACTCGGCGGCCTCTGGACAATCAGTCGTCGTCGTTCCCGGGTGGGGACTTTGGGGAAGCTCACCCGAGCGCGGCAAAGGCGGCGGGGTGGGGCGGCTGGTGGGGTTGTATGGGTCCTCGGCGCGGGGTCCGAGAATGCAATCGGCCAGTACGGCTCAGCGGGGATCGCGCCCAAGGGCCAGCAGCACGCGGCGGGCGACCTGCTCGGGTGGGAGCATCGCGACCTCGATGACCACGCGGGCCAAGGCCGTATAGAGAGGATCACGCCGGGCGTAGAGGGCCGCGATTTCGGCGCTCGGGCTGAGCTCGCTCAGGGCGGGGCGGTGGGCGTTGTCGGCGCTCGCGAGCCGGGCGGCGAGGTCGGACGCGGGGGCGCGGAGATAGACGACGGCGGCGCGGCCATGGGCTTGGGCATCGCGGAGCAGATCGGCCGCGCCAGGGGCGGTGGGCGTGCCGCCGCCGAGGGCCAGCACGATGTCGGGCTCGGCGAGGGCTTCGAACAGCGCGCGGGATTCGGCGGCCCGGAAGGCGGTCTCTCCCTGATTGGCGAAGACATCGGCGACGGTGGCCTCGCCGGCGTGGCGTGGGGTGCGGTCGTCGAGGTCGACAGGGCTGAGGCCCAGGTGCCGGGCCAGGTAGCGTGCGACAGTGGACTTGCCGGCGCCGCGGAGGCCGATAAGGACGATCGTCGGGTGGATGGGGGTTGGGAACGCGGCCATGACGAGAACAGCCTCCCGCGCCGGCGGGAGGCTGTCAAGGGGAAACGAGAGAAGGTGCTCAGGTGTCAGGGTGTCGAGGCACGAAGAAAGAGGCTCACTCCTTTGCGCGCCCCAGATACGAGCCGTCGCTGGTGGAGATCTTGAGCGTCTCGCCGATCTTGATAAAGGCGGGAACGCGGGTCGCCAGGCCGGTCTCCATCGTGGCTTCCTTGAGCTGGTTGGTCGCGGTGGCGCCCTTCACTTCCGGTGACGTGTCCTTGACGGTGAGCTCGACGGTGAGCGGTAGCTCGATGGTGATGGGGTTGCCGTTGTACATCAGAACCACGGTCTGGGCGTTTGGGCGGATGTACTGCAGCGCCTCGCCCAGCACGTCCTTGGGCATGACGAACTGGTCGTAGGTCTCGATGTCCATGAAGGTGGCGCCGGTATTGTCGCTGAAGAGATACTCCATGGGGCGCCGGTCGAGGTCGACGATCTCGACATCTTCCGAGGGCTGGCAGCGCTTCTCGATGGTGCCGCCGGTCTGGACGTTCTTGAACTTCACGTTCACGAACGAGCGGAGGTTGCCGGGATTCCGGAACTCATAACCGGAGATGACCCACAGCTTGCCGTCCATCTTCACGCCGTAACCGGGCCGGAGGTCGATCGCCTTCATGGTGCACTTTCTGGTAAGCCTAAACCGCGCTCTCGCGGAGTGTTTTTGGGGGGCGTATGGTAGCCGGGTGGTGGTATGGGGCGAACGTTCCCGGGCCGGTCGCGGGCGCGGGGAGCCGAACGACGGAAGGAGCCCGAACATGGCGCTGACACGCAGGGAGTGCCTTGGGATGCTTGCCGCCGGGGCGGCGGGGGCGATGGGGAGCGCGGGGTGGCCCCGGGTCGCTCATGCGCGGCGGGCGCCGCTGACGTACTTTGCTTGGACGCCGATCCTGCGCGGGCCGCTGGACCCGGCGGGGAGGGTGGGCGGGACGCGGAGCCGGCTGAACGTGATTCTCGGGGACGGGACCAACAGCCTGCTGGTCGCGTCGGAACCGGCGTGGATGCTGGTCGACACCAAGTCGGCACCCGTGGGGGCGATGCTGCGGGATCACTTCAAGTACTTCAAGGCCGATGCGGCCCAGCCCGGAATGGTGATCAACACGCACTATCACCGCGACACGACCGGTGGCAACGAGGCGTTTTTGGGCGCGACGCCGATCATCGCGCACCCCAACGCGATCCGGCGGATCAGGAACCAGCACATCAGCTACCGGATCGCGGCCGAGACGTTCTTCCGCGCGCAGGAGGGCGGCGACAAGCTCAAGCAGGGGTTTGTTGATGCCTCGCTCGGCCGCACTCGCGAGAAGTTTGCGGCCTGGATGCCCGAGGACTTTCTCCCCGGGCGGGCGATGGAGGGGCCGGTGGAGATCGTGAGCGTCGGCACCGGCGCTGGGAAGATCGAGGCCGAGCTCTACCACTTCGGGCCCGGGCACACCGACGGGGACATCGTCGTTCGTTTCCCGGCGTTCAACGTCATGCACGTGGGCGACCTTTGCTTCAACCGCTGCCACGCGTTCATCGACCGCGGCGCGGCGAGCACGACGGCCGCGTGGACGGGCGTGCTCAACAAGGTCATCGACCTGTGCGACAAGGACACCATCATCGTGCCTGGCAACGGAGAGGTCACGGACGTGCAGGGGCTGAAGGACCAGATCTCGTACTTCGACCAGGTGCGGGCGGCGGTGAAGAAGCTCGTGGATGCGGGCGAGCAGCGGAGCGCGGCGGAACGGCTCGAGATCGAGCGGTTCAAGGACTATGGCCTGCCGCAGGTGCGGGCGGTGTGCTTTGGAGCGGTGTACGACGAGCTGACTCGGGGCGCGAAATGAGCGGCCTGAGCGCTCCGGCTATCCCGGTTCTCCGAACCGGGTCGGGCTTGGGTATCACGGTTCTCCGAAGCGGGAGGGGCATTGCGTGGGGCACCGGCTTGGCGCTGCTTGCCGGTCTCCTTGGGGCGTGTTCGGCGTCTCGCTCAACGCTTCTTGTCGAGGTGCGGGACGCCGCGACGGGCGAGCCGGCGGCGGGGGCGTCGGTCGTGGCAGACGTGCCGAGCCGGAACCACCCGTTCTCGGTCGCGTCGCTGCTGGGCCAGACCGGCGAGCTTGCGACGAGGTCGGCGGCGGACGGCCGGGGGCGGGCGCGGGTCGAATATCTTGCCGGTAGGCCCGTGCGGCTGGGCGTGCTGGAGCCGGGGTGGGATACGGGGTTCGTGCTGCTGGACCCGGACGCGCCGGGGTTTGCGGCCGAGGGCGACGGGTGGATCAGCGGACAGACCCCGCCGATCGACGGGGCCCGGCGGCCGGAGTTTCGGGTCGTGCGTTGAGCCGGGCGCAGGGGCTGTGCGGGAATGCAAGCGGTTTCAGCGGCCGTTGACGCTGAGCTCGACCTTGGCCACGGGCTTGAGGCCGGCGGGGGCTTTCGGGGCCTGCTGGTGCATTTTGCGGGCCCGGTGGGCGGACCAGTCGGTGACGCGGAGGTCGGGGTCTTCGGGCAGGCCGGGGTGGAGCTTGAGAATGTCGTAGGTGTTGTTGCGCTGGGCGGGGACGAAGCCCGACTCGCGGATCAGCCGGCAGAGCACGGCCTCGTCGAGGCAATAGGTCGTGCCGGCGCTGGAGACGACGTTCTCTTCCATCATCACGCTGCCCATGTCGCTGGCGCCGTAGTTGAGGGCGACCTGGCCGACGTGAGGACCCATGGTGACCCAGCTGGCGCCGATCGAGTAGATGTTGTCGAGGAAGAGGCGGGCGAGGGCCTGGGTGCGGAGGTAGTCGGTGGCACTCGACATGCGCACGCGCTTGCCGAAGAGGTGGGCGGTGGGGAACGAGGAGAGCCCGCCGGGGACCGGCGGGGTACCCAAGGCGTCGTAGTCGTAGACGTCGGCGGTGCGGCGGCCGGGGGGGAGGGTGGCGACGTTAAGCGCTGATTCACTCAGTGCGCCCCAAGCCCGGGCGACGGCGTCGCCGGGGAACTCCCGCGTCAGCTCGGCCTCGTCGGCGCCCCACTCGGGCACGCGGCCGAGCGGGGTGTTCTCCCGCTGGAAGGGCCAGGTGATGAAGGCCTTGTAGTGGCCCATGGGCCGCTCGGCGTCGGACTCGCGCAGGGCCCGGTCCTGCCACCGCCGCACCAGGCCGAGGTGATGCACGCGGTCGGCGTAGCCCTCGATGTGGCCGAACATCATGGTCGCGCTCGTGAACATGCCAAGCGTGTGGGCGACGTACATGGTCGTGAGCCACGCGTCGGCGTCGCACTTGCCCAGGCCGATCTTGCGGCGAACGGGCTCGGCGAAGATCTCGCCCCCGCCGCCGGGGAGGCTGTCGAGGCCCGCGTCCTGCAGCCGGACCATGACCCAGCGCAGTTTCTCCTCCAGCGTCGAGCCGGGGGGGTCGAAGAAGCGGACGAACTCGATGAACTCGGGCGGGCTGAAGGCGTGGACGTGAACGCGGGGGAAGCGGGACTTGATGGCGCGGAGCAGGTCGGTGTACCAGTCCAGGCCCAGGGCGGGGTTCATGCCCCCTTGCATGAGGATCTGCGTGCCGCCGATGGCGACCAGCTCGGCGATCTTGTCGAGGATGGCGGCGTGCTCGAGGGTGTAGGCGTCGGCGTCGGTCGCGTCGCGCCGGAAGGCGCAGAAGGTGCACTTGGCCGAGCAGACGTTGGTGTAGTTGATGTTGCGGTCGATGATGTAGGTGCGGATCGAGTCGCCGTGGAGCGTGCGGCAGCGGGCGTCGGCGTGGCGGCCGAGCTCGTGGGTGGGGAATGCCGTGAAGGCCTGCATGGCTTGGCGCAGCGTCCAGCGGGCGTGGCCGGCGACGACCGCACGCAGCAGCCCGGGGTCGGCGGCGTCGAGGGTCGGGTGCTCGGGGGGCGATGAGTAGGCGGTCGGCATCGGTGGTTCGGGCCTCGACGCTTGGCGGGGCGGGGTGTAAGGGACTTCGCGAGCGATTCGCCGATGGATCGGCAGTTTTCAAGAATGCTTGAAAGTATAGACGAGCCGGGCGGCGGGGTCACGCGGGCGAGAAGAGGAACGGGCTGTGACGGCTGGGTGGTTCGCGGCGGTCTGGGGGGCTGGGCAAGGGGGGAATGTTGATCCCCGGCTCGTGTGGGATGTTTGATGCGCGTCGGTTGGTCGATGCAGGGGACGATCTGCGTAGCAGCGAGGCGCCTGAACGAATGTTTGAAACTTGCGGGGGCCCGCCGTGGGTGTGTACCAAGCCAATCAGAGGCCGCATGTGAGTGCGGCGGTCCGGCAGCTCCGGGGGTGGGTGACCCTGTGCGCGGTGGTTCTGGCGCTGAGCGCCGGCGCACAGATGCTGGTGTTCGGATTCGTGCAGTTTACGGACGTTCGGTTTGCCGAGGTGCGGCAGGTGCGGACGGATGTGCCGCTGCGGGTGGTGGGTGCGGGCGCGAGCGACGGCCGGGGTGAGTATGCGGGGGGCGTTCGGGCGACGGTGCCCGAGACTTCTTCGAGCGTTGTTCGGATGCCCAGCGAGACGAACGGCTGGCTGGAACGCACGAGCACGCTGGCGTGCGGGGCGGGGGTGATCAGCGCGGTGATGATGGCGCTGCTGACGCTCATGGGCGTGCTGGTCGCGGGCGGGGCGTGCGTGCCGGGCGTGGAGCGGGTGGTGACGGCGGGGGTGTGGTCGATGGTGCTGGCGCTCGTGTGCATCCCTTGGGGGACCGTTGCGCCGGGGCTGGGGATGCCGGGCGTGTTTGTCGGCTATGAACTGATGACGGCGGCGGTGGACCGGGGCATGGTCGCGGGGCACAGCTTCGGGACGATGGCGGGGCTGGCACAATGGGTCGCGGCGCCGATGGTCACGATGTTCACGGCTCTTGGCGTGTGCCTGTGGTTCCGCGCCGGCGTCGAGCGTGGGGTGATCGCGACCTCGCCCAGCGAGTTTGACCGGGCCGTGGAGCGTGAGGTGCAGATGATCGCCAAGCGCGGCGTCGTCTCGGGCGCGCCCAAGGCTTTGGGGGCGCTCAACCGGGCGATCGGCGACGAGACGGCACCTCCCCCCCACTCCCCCCACGCTCCGCAGACCGGCGGCGTGGAGCGGGCGATTCACGAGGCGGCGGCGCTGGCCGATTCGATGGCCCGCGACACGATGAGCCACGACGGCGAGCGGGCGGCGACGGGGCGGCGGGCCCGCGCGGTCGCCGATGCAGACTTTAAGCGGCCGATCTGAGGATGGCGTTCGCTTCGGGTGCTGCATCGCGACCGGGTGAATTATGGCTCGGGCGGGGTCTCTTCGAGGCGGCCCAGGCGGCGGAGCGCGGGGAAAGCCCATGCGATGCCGGCGACGACCAGCAGGGTGCCGATCCCGCCACCGACGACGCTGAGGACGGCGCCACCGGCGACACCGAGCCACCGGCCCGCGACGTCGGCGACCAGCGCGCTCTCGAAGCCGCCGAGCTCGTTTGACGACTCGATGAACACGCTGTTGACGGCGGCGACGCGGCCGCGGAGGTGCTCGGGGGTGCGGACCTGCACGAGCACGTGGCGGATGACCACCGAGACGGTGTCGACCGCGCCGGCGACGAGCAGGGCGGCGATCGAGAGCCAGAGGTGCTGGCTGAAGCCGAAGACGATGGTGGCGGCCCCGAAGGCCGCGACGGACCAGAGCAGGGCGGCGCCGCTGCGGGCAAACGGCTTGCGGTGGGCCAGGTAGACGCTCATGAGCACGGCGCCCAAGTAGGGCGAGGCCTTCAGCACGCCAAGCGGCCAGGCGCCCACGTGCAGAACTTCCTTGGCGTAGACGGGCAGGAGGGCCGTGGCGCCGCCGAGCAGCACGGCGAAGAGATCCAGCGCGATCGCGCCCAGGATCGTCTTCTCGGCGAAGAGGTGCTTGGCGCCGGCGAACATGCCCAGCCAGAGGCCCCTGAGGCTCAGCCCCTCGGGTGCCCGGACGTGATCGCGGGGTTCGACGGCGCCCATCGCGAAGGCGAACGCCAGGCACGCCGCGCCGGTGAAGGCGTACACGGGCCACGCGGCGGCGGCGGTGATCTTCAGGCCCGCGTGGGTGTTCATGGCGTCGATGATGAGCCCGCCGAGGATCGGGCCGAGCATGGCCGAGGCGTGGAAGACGCCCGCGTTCCACGTCACCGCGTTGTGGAAGACCCCGGGGGGAACGATCATCGGCAGGATCGCGCTCCGCGTGGGGCCGTTGAAGACCCGGGCGCAGCCCGAGAGGACCACCAGCAGATAGACGACGGCCATGGGGGCCTGGGCGTAGCTCGACCAGGCCAGCAGGAACGACACGAGCGCGAAGGCCAGCTGGGTGCCGACGAGCAGCCGCTTGCGGCTGATCGTGTCGACGATCTGGCCCGCGGGAAGCGCCAGCAGGATCACCGGGAACGCGCGGCAGAGGCCCACGATGCCCAGGGCAAGCGGGTCGCGGGTGCGCTCGTAGACCTCCCAGCCAAGGGCCATGCCCTGCATCTGCATGCCCATCGAAGCGATCGACCAGCCGCCGGCGAAGCGGCGGTAGGCGGGGATGCGCAGGGCTGCGTAGGGGTCGTGGGCTGGGGGCGTCACGCGGAGTCAGCGTAGACGCGCGGGCGGGGCGTTCCCGCCGGGCGGCGCGGGGGCGGCGGACGGATCTCAGGCGGCGACGGTCTGCTCGCTCTGCGGCGGGGAGACCAGGCCCATGGACTCGATCTCGACGCCCGCGACGGCCTCGTTGTAGCCCAGCACGGCGACGGCGGGCAGGTGCGGCTCGAGCAGCTGGCGCACCACGCCGCGGACCTGCGGCGAGGCGAGCACGACGGGCTGGTGGCCGGCCTGGGTGAGGTTCCGGAGCGCGGCGAGGATCGTCGCGGCGACGGATGTGGCGACCCGCGCGGGCATGTTGACGACGGTGGCCCCGCCCGAGCGGTCGATGTAGGCGTTGATGAGGTCCTCCATCGCGGGGTCGAGCGTGACGCAGACCACGCGGTAGCCCGAGCTTCCGTTGCTCCCGCCCCCGCCCGCCCCGCCGCCGGCCCCGCCCGCCCCGCCGCGGGACTCGAGCTCGTCGGGGCTCATGGGCACGGCGTACTGCTGGCAGATGGTGCGGCGGAGGGCGTGGCGCACGTACTCGGTGAGGACGTCGAGGTCCTTGCTCTTGGGGCCCCAGTCGCTGAGCGTCTCGAGGATGGTGTCGAGGTCGCGGATCGGCACGCGCTCGCGGAGCAGGTTCTGCAGCACCTTCTGCAGCTCGCCGGGCTTGATGATCGACGGCACGACCTCCTCGACCAGCCGCGGCGACTTCTCCTTGAGCTGGGTGATCAGGTTGTTGACCTCCTCGCGGGTGAGCAGGTCCGCGGCGTGGGCCTTGACCAGCTCCGTCACGTGCGTGGCCACGACGCTGGTCGGGTCGACCACGGTGTAGTTCATGGTCTCGGCCCGCTGCCTGAGGGCCGGGTCGATCCACCAGGCGCTCAGGCCGAACGCCGGCTCGCGGGTGGGCTGGCCGTCGATGGGGCCGGTGGCGATGCCCGAGTCCATCGCGAGCAGGCGGCCCAGGAAGGTCTCGCCCTTGGCGATGATCGCGCCCTTGATCTTGACGCGGTACTCGCTGGGCGCGAGCTGCATGTTGTCGCGGATGCGCACCGGCGGGAGGATGAAGCCCAGCTCGACGGCGAGCGTGCGGCGGATGGCGCTGATGCGCTCGAGCAGGTCGCCGCCCTGCGTGGTGTCCACCATCGCGACCAGGCCGTAGCCGACCTCGAGCTCGAGGGTGTCGAGCTTGAGCAGGGACTCGGGCGCGGGGCCGGGCGCCGTTTTCAGAGTCTCGGCCCGGGCCTCTTCGGACTCCTCCCGGGCCTTGTTCCTCTGGGCGCGGCGCATGGCCCAGGCCAGGCCCCCGAGGCCCGCGGCGCAGGCGAGCAGGGGGAGCGTGGGCAGGGGCGTGAGGGCCAGGACCCCGAGGAACACGGCGGTGACGACCAGGCCCACGGGCTGGCTGGTGAGCTGGCCGGTGAGCTCGGTGCCCAGCTCCTGCTTGGAGCCCGAGCGGGTGACGATGAGGGCCGAGGCGATGGCGATGACGAACGCGGGGATCTGGCTGGTCAGGCCGTCGCCGATGGTGAGCTTGGTGAAGACCTCGGCGGCCTGGCCCGCGGGCCAGCCGCGCTGCACCACGCCCACGGCGAAGCCGCCCAGGATGTTGACGGCGGTGATGATGATGCTCGCGACGGCGTCGCCGCGGACGAACTTGCTGGCGCCGTCCATGGCGCCGAAGAAGTCGGCCTCCTGCGAGATCTTTTCGCGTCGGCCGCGGGCCTCCTTCTCGTCGATGACGCCGGCGTTCACATCCGCGTCGATGGCCATCTGCTTGCCGGGCATGGCGTCGAGAGTGAAGCGGGCGGCGACCTCGGAGATGCGGGTGGCGCCCTTGGTGATGACGACGAACTGCACGATGACCAGGATCAGAAAGATCACGATGCCGACAAACAAGGAGTCGCCGGCGACAAAGTTGGCGAACGCCGAGATCACGTGGCCGGCGACGTTCATGGCCTCCTGGGGCGTCGAGGCCTCGGCGCTGAGGATGAGCCGGGTGGACGCGATGTTGAGCACCAGCCGAAAGAGCGTGGTGGCCAGGAGCAGCGAGGGGAAGACGCTGAAGTCCAGCGGCTGCTTCATGTAGATCGTGGTCAGCAGGATGAGCACCGCCAGGGCGATGTTCAGGCAGATGAGCACATCCATCACGGCCGCGGGCATCGGGACGATGACCACGACCAGCAGGAAGATGAACGCGACGGGGGCGATCAGGCCGCGGTGGGCGTGGATCGCGTGGAGGATCGCGGGCAGGTTGGTGCGCGGCCGGGCAAGTGCCGGGGCGGGGAGGGAGGCGGGGGGGCGCGCGGACGTGCCTGCGGCGGAGGGGGGGGGGGGGGTTCGGGATGCGGCGGTGGTCTTGGCCATCCTGGCTCTGTCAACCCCGGCACTCCGTGCCGGGTTCGCCGCGGCGGAGGACTTCCGGCCGCGTGCAGGGGCGTTATCGGGTATCCGCCGCGTGTGCGCTCAACTTGCGCGGGGCGGCGCAGCGTGCGGCAACCTTTGCGCTTCGCGGGCCTGGGGCTCGGGGAGTAGCCGCCGGGGGTGGACTTTCCGCACGCGGCTTAGACCAGGCCCGGGGCCGGAGGGGACTGGGCCGATCGGGCCGGAGGGGCCGAGGGAGGCGGGAGGGGCGAAGGGCGCGGGCCGCGGCGCGGTTCTCGGCCGCGCGGGAGGCTCGCGGGCGGCGATGTGCGGGGTAGGGACGGGTGTGGCAACCGTCCAGAGCCCGAGCGGCGAGGCTCCCGAGTAGGCGAGAGTTCCTCTGCCGTAGGCGAGAGTTCCTCTGCCGTAGGCGAGAGTCTCTCTCCCATAGGCGAGAATGGCTCTGGCATGGGCGAACGGAGCTGCCACGCAGGAATGCGCCGCGTTGGCCGTTGTGAGCGAGCTTCCCACGTAGGAATGCGCCGCGTTGGCCGTTGTGAGCGAGCTTCCCACGGAGGAATGCGCCGCGCCGGCCTTGGTTTGGGCCCCTCCCACCGCCGCGGGAAGATGTGCCGGTTGTGCAGGCGGGCGGGCGGGGCTCGCGACGCTTGGGGTTTTCCTCTTTAACGCGAAGGAGCCGAAGGGAAGATTGAAGCACGCGAAGCCGAACCGAGTGCTCTCCTTTGCGTCTAAAGCGGGCATCCCCCCCACCGAAAACCTCACGACCGGGCCCAGGCCCGCCGCGCAGCGAAATGCCTATGCCGCCTTGCCCTTGAGCCGGTACACGTACGCGAGGATCTCGGCGACGGCCTGGAAATGCTCGGCGGAGATCTGCCGGCCCACCGGGGCCTTGGCGTAGAGGGCCCGGGCCAGGGGCGGGCGCTCGACGATGGGGATGCCGCTCGCGGCGGCGAGCTCGCGGATGCGGAAGGCCATGAAGTCGGCGCCCTTGGCGACCACCCGCGGGGCGGCCATGGCATCGGGGTCGTACTTGAGCGCGACGGCGAAGTGTGTCGGGTTGGTGACCACCACATCCGCGGTCGGCACCGCCTGGCCGAGCCGCTGCATCGCCATCTGCCGGGCGATGCGGAGCCGCCTGCCCTTGACCTCGGGGTCGCCCTCCATCGAGCGATACTCGTCCTTGACCTGCTGCTTGGTCATCATCAGGTCCCGGGTGTGCTGCCACTTCTGATAGGTGAAGTCAACCACGCCCACGACCAGCAGCAGAAGAAGCAGCCAGACCAGCACCCGCGTGATGATGTCGATCATGGCGACGTAGCCGGGCCCGACGCCCAGGAGGGCCAGCTGCGCGATCTTGGGCCACTCGTCGGTCACGACTAGGAAGGCGACGGTCGCCGCGACGACCAGCTTGGTCACGCTCACGAGCGTCTTCACGATCGTGCGGAGCTTGAACATGCGGCCCACGCCGGCGATGGGATCGAGCTTTTCGGGCTTGAGCGCGATGGCCTCGGGCGAGAGCAGCAGGCCGAACTGCACCACGTGGGCCAGGCCGGCGACGACGACCATGATGAGCAGGAACGGGGCCGAGAGCACGGCCGTGTGCGTCGCGGCCCACCACAGCATATTCGCCACGCTGCCGGGCTCGAGCGCCGAGCCCGAGATGCGGTCGTCGAGCAGGTACCGCACGATGGCGGCCAGGCCCGCGATAAGGAAGGAGCCAAAGGCCAGGAGCAGGAGCGCGGCGCCGATCAGGTCGATGGAGGCCGAGAGGTCCATGGACTTGGCGACCTGGCCCCTGCCGCGGGCCTCGCTGAGCCGCTTGGAGGTCGGCTGCTCGGTTCTCTCGCCCATCTCGTCGGCCACGCGGGGGGTCCTTTAGGCAAGCGGCTAGGGGCGGGTGCCCAGGGTCTCGGCCCACCGCATCATGAGTCCGAGCGTGTCGGCGTAGTCGTCGCCGATGGCCTGGGCGATGGTGGCCATGGCCGCGATGAGCGTGAGGAAGACCAGCAGGAGCTTGACGGCGTAGTCGATGCTCATGATGTTCAGCTGCGGCATGGTCTTGCCGACGATCGCGGAGACCAGCGTCTCGACGAGCACGATGCACAGCACCGGGGCCGAGACGCGGAGGCCCAGCTCGAAGCCCGAGGCGACCAGGGCGGTAAAGAGCTCCAGCGGCGCGATGGCCGCTATCCCGGCCCCCCCCATTCCGCCCGTTCCGTCAACACCGGGCAGGCCCAGCACCGCGCCCGGGGGGATCGAGGCGAAGGTCTTGGCCAGCGTGATGAAGAGGATCTCGAGGCCCCCGAGCCCGATGAAGATGATCATGGCGACGTAGAGCAGGGCCTGGCCGATGATGTCGGCCTCGAGGTCCAGGGCGGGGTTGTAGATCATGCCCACCGTCAATCCGCCCTGCGCGCTGATGATCCAGCCGCCGAGCTGCACGGCGAACATGGGCAGGGCGGCCATGAGGCCGATGGCCAGACCCACCAGCACCTCGGCGACGACGGCGGGGCCCAGGGCGAAGATGTCCATCGGCGGCGGGCGGTGCATGGCGGCCGGGAGCGTGGGATAGAGCGCGACGGCGAACATGATGCAGATCAGCAGGCGGACCCGGGCCGGGACCAGGGCCGAGGAGAGCAGCGGCGCGAAGACCAGCACGCCCGAGAGACGGAACAGCACCAGCATGAACGGCGCAACGTGTTCGAGGATGGACGAGGGGTCGAGCATGAGCTGGGGGGGCGGAGGGTGCGGGGAGAGCGGGGAATGCCAGAGAAAACTAGTCTGTTGCCCGGTGCTTGTTCTCGCGTGCCCGCGCTAGAACCCCGTGAACATCTGGGCGGCGAACTCGAGCAGGCGGCCGACGATCCAGGGGATGAGCAGCACGGCGACCACGAGCATCGCGATGAGCTTGGGGACGAACGTCAGCGTCTGCTCCTGGATGCTGGTGACGGCCTGGAAGATGGCGATGATCAGGCCCACGACGATGCCCGCGATCAGGATCGGCGCGGAGATCTTGAGCGTGATCAGGAGCGTCTGGCGGACCAGGTCCACCGTGTTCTCGTCGTAGTTCATGGCTGGGTGTGCTCGGGGCTAGCCGGCGGCGGGGCCGAGGCTGGAGATATGCGGGACCAGGTGGATGGGCAGGTGGAGGGCCAGAGTGCTCGCGGCGTCGTGGAAGATCGAGGCGGCCGCCCCGGGCTCGAGGGAGACCGGCGCGGGGGGGGGGTGGATGGGGAGCGGGCGGGTCTTAAAACTCTCCATGAGGCTGCCGACCACGAGCGTCCAGCCGTCGACCAGGACAAAGAGCAGGAGCTTGAACGGCAGGCTGATGACCACCGGCGGGAGCATCATCATGCCCATGGAGATGAGCAGGCTCGAGATGACCATGTCGATGACCAGGAACGGGAGGTAGACCTTGAAGCCGATGAGGAAGGCGGTGCGGAGCTCGCTGAGCATGTAGGCGGGGACGAGCGAGACCATGTCGACGTCGGCGCTCGAGAGCTTCGAGGGGTCGGAGGTGTCGACGCCCCGGTAGTTGAGGATCATGTAGACGCTCGACCAGTTGCCCGTGGCCTCGATCTGGTCGAACATGAAGTCGCGGACGGGCTGCTTGGCCTTGGCCCAGAGCTCGTCGTAGTCGCGGATCTGGCCCGCGCGGTAGGGCGTGATCGCCTCGGCGTTGATGCGGTCGAAGGTCGGGGCCATGACCAGGATGGTCATGAACAGCGAGAGCCCGACGATGACCTGCGGCGGCGGGAGCGTCTGCGTGCCCAGGGCCTGCTTGACGAGCCCGAGCACGATCAGGATGCGCACGAAGCAGGTGCACATGAGCATGATCGACGGGGCCAGCGAGACGATCGTGAGCACCACGAGGATGTTGATGCCCGTCGACAGCCCCTGGTCGGGCGAGGAGGCCCGGCCGCCGGCGCCGTCGACGCTCTGACCCACGCGGCTGAGCATGCTCAGGGGGTTCATGCTCATGGGATCCGACGAATCCGACGGATCGAGCATGGGGCTCGGGAGCGGGGCGGCCGCGGGGCGCGGGGGGCCGGAGCGGCCGGGGGGGCTGGCCGATGGGTAGTCAACGCCGGGCACGCCGCCGAGGAACTGGGCCTGGGCGACGGTGGCGCCCGCGAGCACGGCGAGCGCGAGGACAACCAGCATGAGCGTGCGGCGCATCACCGGTGGGCCTCGCCGCGGAGGGCCGAGAGGCGGTCGCGGAGCGAGCCGAAGGACTCGGAGGCGGAGGCGGGCTGGGGCACCGGGGCCGCGTGGGCCGGGGGGGCCGGGGGGCGGCGGTCGGTGTAGACGGGGATGATCGGGATGTTCAGGACATCAGCGCGGTCGTTCCAGAGCTCGGCACGGTCGCCCGCGGGCGTAGAGCGCGCGGTTCGCAGATTGACCGACGCGGGGGTCTCGAAGTCGGGCTCGCGCGGGCCGTGGCGGTCATCGAACTCGCGGAGCATCGTCTGGAAGCGGGCCGCGGAGGACGCGTCGGCGGCGTCCTGGGCCTTGAGAAGGATGGACGCGACATCCTCCGGGCTCGAGAGCTCGCAGAGCGTAGAGAGCGAGCCGCCGCCGGCGCGGAGTGTGCCGGTGGTCTGCCCGATGAGCAGGACGCGCTGGTCGAGCTTGATGAGCAGGAGCGTCTGGCCACGGCCCAGCGGGTAGCGGCCGAGCGTCTCGAGCAGGCCCGAGGGCGCACGCGCACCGGCGGCGATCGAGCCGCCCACGAGCACGCCGCGGCGTTTCAGAACGCGGATGCCCAGCGCACAGACGCCGATCAGGGCAAGGACAACGCCCAGGGACAGGCTCGTGCGGACGATGGTGCTCTGCGAGAGCGCCGGGGCGGGCCCGGGCGTCTCGGCACCAGTCGCGGCCGCCGCGGCCTTCTGCGGCCCGGGCCGACCGAGCGGACGCGGGTTGAGGTCGACGGTCGACGCGGGCCCGGCGGCCGGCTGAAGCGCGGGCCCGGGCGCAGGCCCGGGCGCAGGCGGGGGCGCAGGCGGGGGCGCAGGCGGGGGCGCGGGCGGGGGGGCAGGCTGCTCGATCACGCTCGCGGGCTGCTCGGGCTCGGGGCCCTGGGCCAGCGCCGCGACGGGCCCGATCGCGACGAGCGCAAGGATTGCCCCTGCGGCCAAGGTCGAAGATGAATGGTTGGTGCGAACGGTCACGGCCTTCCTGGCCTCTGCAAGCGCCGCGGGCTCCGCCGCGACAGTGGGGACGATTGGAGATGCGATGCGGGGCGCAGGCCGATCAGCGTTTGGCGGGCTGGTCGGAGAGGTTGGCGACGATCTCGTTGATGCGGACGCAGAAGTTGTCGTTGAGCACGAGCACCTCGCCGCGGGCGACGTGGCGGTCGTTGACATAGACGTCGACGGGGTCGCCGGCAAGCTTGTCGAGTTCGACGACGCTGCCCTCGCCAAGGCGGAGCACGTCCTCGACGAGCATGCGGGTCCGGCCGAGCTCGATCTTGACGTTCAGGTTGACATCGGCGAGCAGGTCGATGCCCTCGGGCTTGCGCTGCGCGGGCTGGGGCGTGAAGCTTGGCATCGAGAAGGGCTGGGCGGCGGGCTGGCTCGCGGCCGCGTAGGCGGGGCGCGCGGGGGCCGGCTGCGGGGATTGCGTCGTGGCCTCGCTCATGAGCTTGGCCGCTGCGATGGCGGCCTGGGCGGCGGAGAGGGCGTCCTGCGACGCGTCGACGATGGGCTGGGGCGCGGCCGCGGCGTCTGAGTCGGACTTGAGCCCGAGGACGGCCTGCTGGGCGGCCTTGAGTGCCGCCGCGGCGAGGTCGCCGGCGTTGCCTGGATTGTTGGGCGTCTGGCTCATGCGCGTTCCACGCTCGTGAGCCGGCCGCGCACCGCGACCGGCGGGAGACTCCGCTCCCGTGGCGAGTATCGGGCGATGGGTGCGCGATCGTGCAGTTTCCGCGCGGCAGCATGCCCGCGGGTCGAGCGGGAGGCGCAGTTCGTGCGCGTCGGGTTGTCAAGATCCGTTGGTTGGGCGTCCGGGTGGAGGCCCGGGCTCAGAAGTCGGCTGGGAAGCCGCGGCACTTGGGGATCAGCAGACGGTCGAGCAGCGACTTGCCGTCGGGGTCCTGGCCCACGACCTTATCGAGATACGACGTGAACTGGCGGTTGAGGCTCTGTCGCTCGGGCTCCTTGAGCTGGGCGTGCTGGGCCCTTGAGACGATCTGGTTCAGACCTTCTTTGATCTCGGCGGCGCGCTGTTCGAGCACCTTCTCGACGCGCTGGGCGTTCTTCTCCTTGACCTGCACGAACACATCGATATCCCAGACCCACACCTTGCCGGTGGTGAGGTTCTGGAACTTGTCGGAGATGATCTGGATCTCCTTGATGTCGTGGGACGTGTCCTCTACGAGCGACTTGGGGTCCACGGCGGCCTCGGACTTCTTGGGCCCGAGCATCCCCATCACCACCACGATCGCGCCCGCCTCGAGCGCCATCACCACCGCGATGACCGCGATGGTCTTGATCGGCAGGCCCTTCTTGGGCGCCGCGGCCGCCGCTGAGTCCTTGTCGGGCTGCTCGGAGGGCTTTTCCTTCTTGTCGGCCATGGGCGGGCTCCGTGGGGCGTGGTCCGAGAACGCGGCCGGGCGTGTGCGCGGGGTCGGGAACACCGCCGGGGCGCACGCCTTCGCGGGCTTCATCGGTCGGATCAGGATGCGGAATCAGCGGGCTCAGGCGACGCGACGCGTCTGCCGCAAGCTCCGCCCGGAGGCCCGCTCGGGGTGCAGCAGACGGCCCAGGCTCTCGCGGATGCGGTCGGGGGCGTCGCCCTCGCGCAGGCGGGCCAGGGCCTCGATGACCAGCTCGGCTCCCAGCTCGTGCTCGAGGGTCTGGGCCTCGAGCCGCTCGCCGACACGGGCGGCGTGGAGCATGATGGCGAAGGCGCCGCAGATGATCAGGAGCACCGCCGCGGGAACGCTCGTGCCCACGGGCTCGGAGCGGGCGATGAGTAGCGTGAGATACAGAACGCCCGCGAGGGCGGCGGCCGATGCGACGACGGGGATCGTGCGGCAGGCGGCGAGACCGACCGCCCGCTCGCGGTGGGCCTTCTCAAGCTGGTGCTGGGCCAGGCTGGCCAGCTCGGAGCGCATCTGGGCCGGGAGCTGGGCCCGGACGAGCATGCGGGCACCCTCGCTGAAGAGCGTCTGGTGCCGAGACGCCTTAGCGCTCCCCAAGAGAAGGATGCCCTTCTCGGAGGCGACCGCGGCGTGGGACGCCAGCTCGTCGGCGAATGCCTCGAGACGGTCGGCGGCGACGGGGAGCGCTTGGGCGCGGCGGCGCGACATGGCCGCGGCCGACACCGCGGCGAGCGCGAGAACCGTCGACGCGCCCGCGCCGCCCAGGACGGCGATGGCCGTGCCGACGGCGGACCACTCGGGGCGGAAGTGCGCGAGGCACAGGCCCCCCGCCGTGCAGAGGATCGGGGCCGAGATGGCGATGAGCGTGCGGTGCGACATTCCGGGTTCCGCGGGTGCGGCTGGCCGCTTATCGGAGCCTCGGGGCCGGGACTTGAGCCCGGCGAGGCCGGGCTGGACATTCGATCACCGGCCGATGGTCAGCAGCTGCTGGACGAGCTGGTCGGTTGTGGTGATGACGCGGGAGGCGGCGGAGTAGCCGGTGGTGGCCAGAATCATGTTGATGAACTCCTGGCTGAGGTCGACGTTGGAGAGTTCGAGAGCTCCGGCGGAGATCTTGCCGGCGCCCAGTGCCAGGGGCTCGGTCACGACCGGGTTGCCGCTGTTGGGGCCGGCATTGAACATGTTTCCGCCGACCTCGACGAGGCCTTCGGGGTTGGAGAAGTTGGCCAGGGCGATCTGCCCGAGCGTGCGGACCAGGCCGTTGGTGAACCCGCCGGTGATAGTGCCGTTCTGCCCGATGGAATAGCTGGCCAGGGTGCCGATGGGCGCGCCGTCCTGGAAGGTCGAGGCGACCGAAGAGGTCTGGTCTCGGAGGGCGGTGAGCCCGCCGGACTGGGAGTTGATGTCGAGGCTGAAGGTGAGCGGCGAGACGGCGCCCGTGCCGTTGCGATCGATCGTGATGGGGAAAGTGGGTGTTCCCACGAGCCGGCCGTTGGCATCGAAGTCGAGGGTGCCGGCGGCGACGGCGGGGTCGATGCCTCGGTTGTCGCGGCTCTCGGCGAAGTAGCGCCAGGTCGTGCCGTTGCCCCCCTGCTTGGACTGCAGGACCAGGGACATGGCGACGCGGACCTCGTTACCCAGCGAATCGAAGGCGACAAAGTTCGTGCGGATGCTCTCGCCGTCGGAGTTCTGGGCCTGAGTCGCGCCGAAGGGCGTGGAGACGGTGCCGCCCGCATCGACCACGGCGAGGTTTGGCGAGCGGAGGTCCAAGGTGTTGACGCTGCCGACGTTGCCGACGATGCTGATGACGCCGGTGGCGGCGTCGAGCAGTGCGCCCGGGGTCCGGCCGTCGGGGTTGTTGCCGGAGTTTGAGTTGATGGCGGCGGCGCGGGTGAGGAAGTCGAGCACGTCCTGAACGATGGTGAGGGCGGTGATGGGCAGCTCGGCGACGGGCAGGTCCGTCGTGCCCTTCCTGGCCCCGGTGATGCGGAGCGTGGAGCCGACGGGCAGGAGCGGAGTATTGGGCGACGAGGGGCTGGCCAGATCGGACGCGCGGCTGGTGAGCTCGACGGAGTTGCCGGCGCTGGCCGGGGGCGTGGCGGTGGGGAGGAGCGTGAGCGCATCGAGGTTGGTGATGGAGCCGATCGTCGCGACGTTGCCACCGGCGTTCAGGTTGCCGGTCATCTGCACGTTCCGCGTGGCCTGGGCGAGGGTCATGGTGCCCACGGGGATGTTGACGTTCCGGAGGGTGCCGGGGACGATGTTGAAGTTGGCGTCCACGCCATAGCCCTGAAGACGTTCGCCGGTACCCGCGACGACCAGGTCGTTGCTCGTGTTGGCGCGGAAGGAGCCGGCCCGGGTGTAGAGGGTCTGGTTGCCGCGCTGGACGACGAAGAAGCCGTTGCCGTCGATGGCCATGTCGCGCGGGTCGCCGGTGGGCGAGATGGAGCCGGTGGAGAAGTTGCGCTGCGTGCCGGCGACCTGGACGCCCAGGCCGATCTGGTTGGGGTTGGTCCCGCCCGTGGTGGTGGCGGGCTGGGTGCCGCCGGAGAGGGTTCTAGAGAACTGTGTCGCGAAGAGCGTGCGGCTGGACTTGAAGGCCGTGGTGTTAACGTTGGCGATGTTGTTGCCGATGACGTCGAGGCTGCGGGCGTTTGCGATCAGGCCGGTCAGACCGTTGAACATCGCGGTGGTCGAGGCCATGGGTTCGCTCCTGTTGACGTGCTGCGTTGATTCGGAGACTCGGGGGCCGACGCCGTGGGGCTACGCAAGCGGCTTGCCGTGCGCGGGTCCGGATAAATTCGCAGTCCCAGGGGGTCTTGGGCGGCCCGGCGGTCACGCCGCCAGGTCGGCGCCGGCGATGGCCTTGAGCACGCCCGGGTGCCCGGCGATTCCTGCGCCCGCTAGGCCCATCCTGCCTGCACCGGCCGCGCCGAGGCTCGAGACCGTGCCGGCGGGCGAGGCGAGCAGATCGATCACACCGTCGACGCCGGGATAGACGCCCGCGGCGCCGCCCGCTCCGCTCGCGGCCGGGGCCTTGCCGGTGATCTGCCGCGTGCTTACATCGAGCACGAGCTTCTGGTCGCCGATCATGACCAGGGCCGTTCGGATGCCCGCGGCCTCGGCACGGTCGGCGGCAACTGAGAGCCGCGCCAGCTCGCCGGGTGTGAGCGACACCTTGGCGTCGGGCGCGATGGTGACGGGCGTCGCGCTGCCGAGCCCGCCCGAGCGGGCCTGGGCGAGCAGCTCGGCGAAGCCGGTGGACTCGATGCTCTGGCCCGAGGCCTGAACCGACGACGGGGCGTTGGTGCGCGAACCGAGCTGCTTGAGCAGTGTGACGGAGTCGGTGGTCATGCGTGGCTCGCTTGATGGCGGGGGCGGGAACGGGGGTCAGGGCGCGGCGGGGGTCGTCGGAGCGGCCGTCGGGGCCGTCCCGGGCGGAATCGAATCGAGCATCTCGCTGACCTGCTTGAACGCCAATCGCACCCCGTTGGGCAGGTTGAAGACCGGGCCATCCCGCGTCTGGCTGACGGACCGGACGACACCCTCGACCAGCTCGCCTTCCTCGGTGATACCGCGGACCGTCTTGCCCAGCAGGGCGCCGGCGGTCGAGAGCTGGTTCTGGCTCACGACGTCGGAGAGCTTGGTCTGCAGGTCGATGTTGGACTGAATGCTGCGGAGGTTGGACATCTGCTCCAGCAGCTGGTTGGAGTCGTTGGGCTTCAGCGGATCCTGGTTGGAGAGCTCGGTGAACATGATCCGCACGAACTCCTCGCTGGAGAGCTCGCTGAACTTGTTCTTGCCGGTGGATGCGGCGGCGCTGCTGGACGACCCGAGCAGGGACGATGAGGAGATCTGCGACATGCGTGATGCTCCGAGCGGTGCGGGTGAATCAGGCGAGGGCCACGACGCCGAGGCGGCCGTCGGGCGTGGTGATGTAGCGGAATCCGGCCTGCTCGAACGACGAGAGGTCCAGGGGTGATTGCGCCGCGAGATCGGTGTCGTCGGGCGAACGGCCGGTGTATGAACGGTCGTCGGAAGCGCCCTGTTGCCCGCCCCGCGACGAGCCCTGATCGCCGACGGACGTGTTGGCGAGCCCGACCCCCGGCTGCTCGACGCTCGGCGGCGTCGGGGACGGCAAACCGAGTTCCCGCTGCGGCAAGGGCTGAGCGAGGGTCACCTCGATCCGGTCTACGACCAGGCCTTTGGCCGCGAGCGCGTCCTTGAGCGTTCCGATCGACTGCTCGACGGCCTTCCTGGCCTGCGGACTCGAGGCCTCGAAGGCCGCCGTGACGGCACCCTTCTCCACGCTCACGCGGACCTTCAGCGGCCCGAGTTGCTCGGGCGAGAGACGGAGCGTGACCACCCCGTCGCGGCTGTTCAACGCGGCCGACACGCCGCGCTCGAGCTGGGCGCTCAGGGCCCGCGTCGCGGCGGGATCGGCGGTGCCTGCCGATGCGCGAGCCTTTGCGGCCGGTCTGTTGAGCATGGCATCGAGGCCGCGGAGGGACACCTCGCTCTGGCGGCCGGCTTGATCCTGCCGCGACGAGTTGTCTTGACGGGCCTGTCCCTGCGGCTGTGCGGACGGTGCATCGGCCGCACGCCCGGCGGCACGCGGCGACGAATCCGACAACGCGTCGGCCTTGGGCGTCGCGGCCCGGCCGGCCGGGTCGATCGACGCCGTGACAGCCGCGTGCACCGGCGTTGTCGTCGAGATCGGCGAGGGCGACGGCTGGATGCTCGGCTGCACTGGAGCGGACGGGGGACGCTCGGCCGCGGCGGATCTGGGCTGGTCGGTGTTCGGCGACGCAGGCACGGATGCGGGTCTGGCGGCCTGATCAGCCAAACCCTGCGTGACCGCGCCCGGTTTGAACTTCGGCGAAACCAGGGCAAAGCGTCCCACGGCCTGGCCCTGTAGCGCAAGCTCCGTCAGAATCTGCGCCGTCACGGGGCCGGTCTTGGCCTGCTCGGCGACGCCCGTGGTCGCACGCTCGCGGGCGACCTGGGCGGGATCGGGGAGGGCCGGGCCGCGGCTCTCGACCGCGGCTTCGGTGCTCGGCGATCCCGCGGAGTTCACGTGCGCCGCGCTTCCCGCGTGTGCGCGGTTATCAGCACCCGCGTCGGCGACCTCTCGTTCCGCGAGTTTTCGATCCTCGCTCTCGTCGGCGAGGGCCGCCTTGGCCTCCCGATCCTCGGCACGCTCGCGGTCGATACGGATCTGGCGGGTATCGGGCGTTGCTGCCGGGCCGTCGGTGGGCCGGCCGCCGAGGCGGTCGAGGGTGGAGGCGAATCCTGCGCCCGCTCCCGCCGGTTCTGCGCGGGCGATGGTCGCCTGGCGCAACGAACGCGTGCCGACCTTCAGCAGACTAAGGACGCTCGGGCTGCTTTGGCTCATTCGCGGCTGCCTGGGGCGGATCGGGCGTCGAACCGGGCGGGGACATCCCCCGCGTCCGCAGACGTTCGAGCAAATCCGCTGCCACCGCTGGGTCGTCCTTCACGAACTCTGCGACCACCTTGGCCCGCTTCCCCTCGTCCATCTTCGCCAGGTACGACACCACCTGCGGCATCTGCCGCCCGGCGATCAGCGACGCCAGCACGGACTTCGCGTCCTTGGGCTTCTGCCCCTCCAGCGTCGTCAGGGCCAGTTTGAACTGGGCCTGCCCGTCGTTCTCGGCGATCCGCTTCCGCTCCTCGGCGAAGGCGATGCGCTCGGCCGCCAGCTTCTTCTCCCGGGATTCGAGGTCCGCCAGCTTGCTCAGGAGCGACGCCCGCAGATTCTCGAGGTCCTGCTGCTGCCGCTGGAGCGTCTGGGTTTTTTGCTCGTCGCGGAACTGCTGCTCGGCGATCACCTCGCCCGCGGGCTTGGGGGGCATGCCCGCCTTCTCGGTCAGCTTCCGCTCGTCGTCGGCCCGCATCGCATCGGCCTCGCGGATCGACTGCTCGGCCCGCTCCTGCTCGACGGTCTTGGTGAATACCTGTTTGATCGCCAAGGCGCGCTCGCGGCTGAGCCGACCAGAGGAATGCAGCCAGCCCAGCAGCGAGCCGATGGCCACGATGTTGAGCACCGCGACGACCGCGAGGATCGACCAGATCGATTTCATCGAAAATCACTCCCCATCTGGGCCCGCGCCGATCGGACCGAAACGATGTCGTCGAGCTCGGCCAGCTCGCGCTTGGCCTGGTCG
This sequence comes from Phycisphaerales bacterium, assembly GCA_038214505.1. Taxonomy (GTDB): domain Bacteria; phylum Planctomycetota; class Phycisphaerae; order Phycisphaerales; family UBA1924; genus UBA4658. Next base: position 26,535 of record JBBQRT010000002.1, read on the forward strand.
CGCTTGAACTCGTCCAGCCGCCGCTCCTTGAGCGTCGCGACGGCCTTCCGCCCTGTCATGGCGGCCAGGAGCTCGCGCCGGGCCGCCTCGGCGCGCTGGTAGCAGCCGGCCAGCTCGAGCGCCGCCCGCTGGGCCGACTGGGCCATGTGCAGCGAGGCGCTGGCCTGGAGCCGGACATCCACGACGTTGACGGCCCGCGGCCCGTCGCCGGCCAGCCGCTGACGCAGGTCGAGCTTGGCCTGGGCGATCTGACGCTGCAGCCCGCGCAGGCGCGACTCGGCATCCAGCCGCTCGCGCTCGCGCTGGGCAACCACCCGCGTGCGGTCGTCCTCGATGCGCTCGCGCTGCTCGAGGACGGGCTGGAGACGGAACACGAACTTGCGAGGCATGAGCGGGGCCCTTGCGTTAGACCGACCGGACTACTTCTTGACCGAGAGCTTCTGATATTCGACGCCCGCCTCGATCGCCAGGGCGATCATGCGCTTGCGGGCCGCGTCGAACGGCTCCTGCTCGCGCGTGCCCTGCTGGAGGAGCGAGACGATCTGCTGGTGGTACTTGATCGCCACGTCCGCCTCGGGGCTCGATCCCTTGGCGTACGCGCCGATCTGCACCAGGTCCTCGACCTGCTTGTACGCCGCCAAGAGCCGGACCAGCTGCCTGCGCGCGTGCGCGTGGGCCGGGTCGACGACGTCGTCGGCGATACGGCTGATCGAGTCCAGCACGTCGATAGCGGGGTAGTGGTTGCGCTGCGCGAGCGTTCGCGAGAGCATGATGTGCCCGTCGAGGATGCCGCGGGCGGCGTCGGCGATCGGCTCGGTCATGTCGTCGCCCTCGACGAGCACCGAGTAGAGTCCGGTGATCGACCCGGCGGCCTCGCCCGTGGGCCCGGCGACCTGGCCGGCGCGCTCGAGCAGACGGGCAAGGGTCGAGAAGACGCTGGGCGTGTAGCCGCGGGTCGCGGGGGGCTCGCCGACCGAGAGGCCGATCTGCCGCTGCGCGTGTGCATAACGCGTGACAGAGTCCATGATGAGCAGAACACTCAGCCCCTGGTCGCGGAAATACTCGGCGATAGCGCAGCCGGCCATCGCCGCCCGCACGCGGAGCAGCGGCGACTCGTCGCTGGTCGCCGCCACGAGCACCGCCTTGCGCATTCCCGCCGGACCGAGGTTGTTCGCGATGAAGTCCTGCACCTCGCGGCCCCGCTCTCCTATGAGCGCGACGACAACGACGTCCGCCTCGGTGCCCCGCGCGATCGAGCCCAAGAGCGTGCTCTTGCCCACCCCTGGGCCCGCGAACACGCCCATCCGCTGCCCGCGCCCCAGCGTCGTCATCAGGTCGATCGCCCGAACGCCCGTTGCCAGGGCCCGCTTGATCCGTGCCCGCGAGAGCGGCGTGACCGGGCTTGCATCCAGCGGGCGCGGGCTGAGCCCGAGCATCGGGCCCTTGCCGTCGATCGGCTCGCCAAGCCCGTTGAGCACGCGGCCGAGCATCCCGGGGCCGACGCCGATGGTCTGCCGCGAGTGGAGCCCGACGACCGCGTCGCCCGAGCGGATGCCCGCGACCGAGCCGAGCATCATCACGATCGACTGCCGCCCGTCGAAGCCGATGACTTCGCCGGGCGATCCTGTAGTGCCCGCTGGAGTATCGAGCGTGCAGACGCCCACCAGCGAGCCCACGGGCATCGGCAGGTCGCGCACCAGCACCGTCAGCCCGCGCAGGGCGGCGACGCGTCCCGTCAGCCGCATCGGCTGGGCCGCACGCACCGACTGGATCTGGGCTCCAAGGCCGATCATCGCCGATGCTCCGAGGGGTGGGGAGGCAGGCTCACCACGAAGCCTCCCCGCGTTCAGACTCGCCCGGGGGCGTGGCGGCCGGGGCCGCGTCGGTCGTCGCGGGAACGGTGTCCGCGCGGGCTTCCGCTGCGGAGTTGGCGGGAGCGGCATCGCGCACCAGCGGGCGCTGCGCCCCGGGCAGGATGACCTCGACGATGCGGTCCAGCTGGGTCTGGATCGAGGCGTCGATCTCGCCGCCGGCCCCCGCGTCGGCGGCCTGATCGCCGCGCATGCGGGCGACGCACGAGCCGCGATCCAGCGCCGGGTCGTCGGCGAGCTCGGCGTGGCGGATCATGCTCATCGCCGCGAGCAGGGCCGGCAGCGAACGCTGCACCAGCGGCCGGTCCTCGGGGTGGATGCGGACGACCAGCTCGGTGGGACGCACGACCACCGCCAGCACCGCGCGGAGCTGCTCGACGACGACCCCCGGGTCGACCGCGATCGACCGCTTAACCACCTTCTCCGCGACCGCGACGGCGAGCGTCACCACGTCCCGGGTTGCATGCTCGATCATCGCCTCCCGCTGGGCCGCAAACTCCGAGAGCGCCGTGGCCCACGCCGACTCGACGCCCGCGAGCGCGTCGGCGTGCTGGGCCACCGCGGCTTCGAGCGCGTCGGCGTGCCCCCGCGTCCTGCCCTCCTCGATCCCGCGGCTCAGCCCCTCGGCGTGGCCCTTCTCGGCTGCCCCGGCGACCAGCCGCTGCCGCTCGTTCTGCGCATCGGCGATGATCTTCTGGGCCTGCGCCTGGGCCTGCTGGACGTACACGAGCGCCTGGCTCTGCAGGTCGCCAAGGTCCAGCACGACGGCGTCGCGGGCGAGGTCTCGGGCGATGGCGTTCTTGATCAGGGCCATGGGGTTGGGGTCGAGAGATCAGGGACCGAGGGGTCAAGGAATCAAGAGACTGGCGCATCAAGCGATGGACAACGCGGGGCAGATGAGAGTCTGTGGGCGACGGACCGTTCTTCAGTGCCCGCCTCCCTCGATCCCACGCCCCCTCCTCAAACGATCAGGTCGCTCTCGCCGCCGCGGCCGGCGATGATGATGTCGCCCGCGTCCTCGAGACGCCGGACGATGTCGACGATCCGCTGCTGGGCCGACTCGACGTCGCTGACCCGCACCGGGCCCATGTACTGCATGTCCTCCTTTATAAGCGTCGCGGCCCGCTCGGACATATTTTTGAAAATCTTGTTCTGCAGCTCGGTGCTCGCGGTCTTGAGCGCCAGCGACAGCTCGTCGTTGTCGATCTCCTTGAGGATTCCCTGGATGCCCTTGTCGTCCACCTTCAGGATGTCCTCGAAGACGAACATCAGCCGACGGATCTCCTCGACCAGCTCCGGGTCGTCGGCCTCCAGGCCCTCCATGATCGACTTCTCGGTGGCCCGGTCGGCGAGATTCAGGATCTCCGCCACGGTGTTCACGCCGCCGGCCTTCTCCATGCTCTGGGTCAGCATATTGCTCAGACGGCTCTCCAGCCCCTTCTCGACCTCGCGGATGACCTCCGGGTTGGTCTGCTCCATGTTCGCGATCCGCTTGATGACCTCGACCTGCTTCTGCATCGGCAGGCCCGACAGGATCTCCGCGGCCTTGTGGTGCGGCAGGTGGCAGACGATCAGCGCGATCGTCTGCGGGTGCTCCTCCTGGATGAACGTCAGCAGGTTCGCGCTCTCGGCCTTCTGCAGGAACGCGAAGGGTGTCTTCTGCACCTGCGTCTGGATCTGCTGAAGCACACGGTCCGCCGTCGTCGGGTCCAGCGATTCCTTCAGCAGCACCTTGGCGTAGTCGAGCCCGCCCTCGTTGACAAACTGGCTCGCGACGGCGACGGAATAGAACTCCGTCACCACCGCTCGCCGGAGACGATCGGGAACCCGTCCCAGCCCCGCCAGCTCCCGCGTCACGTCCTCCACCGCGCCCGGCGGCATCGTCTTGAGCAGCGATGCGGCCGCCCCCGTCTCCAGCGTCATCAGCAGGATCGCGGCCTTGGTGATGCCCTCCAGCTGGGCCGGATCATCGGGCAGGGGTTCGTTGGGCTTGCGCGGCATCGTTCTGGCTCGGCCTTCTCACTGTTCGGTGTTGACCCAGCGGTTGAAGACCTGCGACGCCTGCGACGGGTTGTTCTTCACCAGCGTCGCCACCTCCTCGAGCATCTTGCTGGCCTTGAGCGATTCGTCGTCGATCTCGATGCCCGTCATCGCCGTCTGGGTCTCGTCGGCCTCGCCCACCACGTCGTTGTTGGGCTCGAGCGCGGGCGGGATGCCCACCAGCTCCTCGGCCGAGGGCAGCGCGGGCTGGCGGCTGGCCTTGCGGACCATGCTCACCATCATGCCCAGCGACAGCAGCACCAGTGCTCCGAGCGCCACCGGCTTGACGATCCCCCCGTCGAGCATGCTCAGAACGCTCCCACCGCCACCCGAGCCGCCCAGCAGCCCGCCGGCGCCGAGCCGGGCTGGCCCGGCGGTCATCACCACCGGGATCATGAATGCGCGGACTGTACCGGTCGCCAGCTGCACCGCGCCGCTACCGGGCTGGCCCGTGGGCGCCTCGGTCTCGATCAGCGGGGCGATCATCTCCTCCAGCCGGACCTTCACGCCACCCTCTCGCTCCCACTCCTGCCTCAGCTCCTCGTCGCCCGGCTCGGGATCAGCGGCCGCCCCGGCCGCCCCGCCGGCGGCCCCGGCCGCGGCCTTCTTGGACTTGACGACCTGAGCAACATACTCCCGCGGCACGTTGATCGTCACGTTGATCTTCGTCGGCCGCCCGCGGGCATCCTGCTGGACGACCCGGCGTTCGCCGATCCGCACGTCGCTCTTGACGGTCGTCGACTCGTCGGTCGTGCTGTTGCCCGAGGCGCCGCCGCCGCGGTTGACGTCCATCGTCACGTTGCTGCCCAGGCCCGGCTCGGCGGACCGGCTGGTGTTGCTGGTCGCGCGGTTCTCGCTGGTCTCTTCGAGCGGGACGCTGACGGTGCCCTCGCCCTTGTTGAGGTAGGTCTTGGAATCGATCTCCCGCCGCGCGCCATCGACGATCGCGTTCACCGACACGGTCACGCCGCCCATGAACCGGAGGTGGCTCTCGAGCTTCTCCTGCACGCGCTGCTCGACCTTGGCGGCCTGCTCGAGGTAGCTCGACGCGAAGAAGTCGTTGACGCCAACGGCGCGGTACGACCGCCGGTTGGTGCCGTCGATGATCGCCACGTCCCGCATGTCGAGCCCCGCCACCGAGCCCGCCACCAGATCCGCCAGCGCGTTGACCGTCGCCTGGTCCAGCGGCTGGCCCTGGCGCGAGAACACCGCGACCTGCGCGACGGGCTTGCGGAAGCTCGTGTTGAGCCCCTTGGGCTCCGGCGCCGAGATCGTCACGCTCGCGCCCTCGATACCGGGGAACGCCCGGATGATGCTCGAGAGCTCGTTCTGCAGCGTGATCGTGTACTGCTGGTCCAGCTGCTGCTTGCTCATCCAGATGTTCTGCTGCCCGATCAGCCCGTCGAACATCACCTTCTTGTCGCCCGGCAGCGCGTTCTCCTTGGCCAGGGCGGCCAAGGCGACGTACCTCTGGTCCACCGCGACCATCACCTTGCCGTCGGTCCCGACGGTGTGGCTCAGCCCGCGGTTGTCGAGGAACGTCGAGGCCTTCTGCTGGTCGTCCGCCGTGCCGCCCGGGATCAGCGCGATCGTCTTGGCCGATCCGGCGTACTGGCTGGCCAGGAACAGGGCCATGACCAGCAGGATCGCCATCGAGGCGATGAGCAGCCGCTGCGTCACGCTCAGCAGCGAGAGCTGCTTGCCGATCGATCCCAGGATGCGCCTGAGCTGGTCCATTCCCACGCGGCCTCCGGCCAGTCACCAACTCCCCCCGCGCGCCGTGCTCCGACGACGCGCGTGCCCCTTTGTCGGCTCACGCGGTCTTTGCGCTTGAAACCCGCGGCCATACACCACGCATTGCGCCCACGCGCAAAAATCGCCGACCGCGAGTGGTACAGGGAACGCGGATCAGACCCGCAGCTGCTTGATCTCTTCAACCGCCTGCTGCATCTTGCCCCGCAGGCTTACCAGCATCCGGAACGCCATGTCGGCCTTCTGCGTCGCGAGCATCACGCCCTCGACATCGTTCCGCTTGCCGGCCTGGAGATCCTCGATCGCCCGCGTCGCGTCCTGCTGAAGCGAGTTGACCTGCTTGATGTTCTCCATCAGCACGTCCTTGAACGAGGGCCCACCCGGCTCGGGCTTCTGTGCGCCGCCGGACGGCAGGCCCAAGGGCGCGGACCCGCCGGGGCCGAACACACCGCCCGCGCCGCCGCCAGTCCGAGAGATGAAGCCGAGTGGATCCGACATCGCCGGGCGAACCTCTCATGCCCCGCGAGGACGCTCGGCGTCGTCGCGGTGGGCGGTTGGTGCCGCGGGCCTCCGTGCCCGCAGGGAGCGGTCTTCGCAACCGCCGTGCCAGTCTAACCCGACCGCGCTGCTCACGCGATCAGCCGCAGGGCCGTGCTCATCATCTGCTTGGTCGCCTCCGCCACCGTCACGTTGGCCTCGTAGGAACGCTGGGCCTGCAGCGCGTTGAGCTGCTCGAAGGTGCTGTTGATGTTCGGGTACTTCACGTACCCCTTGTCGTCGGCGTAGGGGTTGTTCGGCTCGAACCGCACCTGAAAGCCCTCCTCCTGCTCGATGCTGTGAACATGCACGCCCGATGCCCGTCCCGCGGCGGACTTCGCCGCCGGATCGCCGGGCGCGAACATCGCCACACGCCGCTTGAAGGGGTTGTTCCGCCCGTTCTCGTCGAGGAACGTGTTCTGGTTCACGATGTTCACCGTGATCGCTTCCAGCCGCGTCCGCTGGGCGATCATCCCGCTTGTTGAAACGTCCAGGGCGCCGTACACGTGAGGTCCTCCGAAATGGTCCAAGCCCGCTTCAGGGCGGCTTACACGCGTTCGCTGATCGCCGCACGAAGGATCTCGTATCGGCCCCTGAGCAGGTCCACCGCCACCCGGAACACCGAGGCGTTCTCGGCGTTGTCCTGCATCAGGCGCTCGAGGTCCCGGTTGTTGCGGTCGTGGAACAGGATCCCGCGCCCCGACGAGGTGGGCGTGAGCGTCAACCGCCCGTCGGCCTCGCGCCGAACCTGCGCGGTCTCCTTGAAGCGGAGCGCACCTTCCTGACCGCCGGTGCGGGCACGACGCTCATCGATCGCCCGGCCAAGGGCCTGCTGGAAGCCCACGGGCGAGACATCGGTCTGGCGGAAATCGGGGGTGTCGAGGTTGGCGACGTTGTGGGCGATGACCCGCTGCCGTGCGCCGGCAAAGCGGACCATGAGCTCCAGCGAAGGAATCGCCCCGGTGTTGGAAAGTTTGCCGATCGGCACGATTGATCGCCTCCGCAAAGCCGGTGCCGGGCTCAGAGGCCGGCGTCGACCAGTTGCATTTGCTTCCACTTCTTGAGCTTGAGGCCCAGTGTCCGCACGCCGATGCCCAGGGCCTGGGCCGTCCGCTGGCGGTGCCCGCCGAACTTGGTGAGCGTGCGAACGATCGCGTCTCGCTCGATCTCCTCCAGCACCCGTCCCTGCATGGGGATCAGGTCGGCGTCGGTGCGGACAGGGCCCGCGCCCGGGGTCGTGGTGGCCAGGATGCCCGCCCCGGCCGCGTCGACCGATGCGGTGGCGATGGGCTTGGGCTCGGGCATCGGCACCTGGGAGACGTGCCCCGCGTGGGACATCGTCTGCACGCCGGGCATCATCGCCCCCATCGGCAGGAGCCACGGCTCGATCAGGGCCTTCTCCACCAGCTCGCCGCGGCAGAGCACCACGGCACGCTCGACGATGTTCTGCAGTTCCCGCACGTTGCCGGGCCAGGAATAGGTCTGCATGAGCTCGACGGCGTCGGACGCAAAGGTCTTGAGCGCCTTGCCCTCCCGCCGCGTGATCGTCGCGACGAAGTGCTCGACCAGCGCCGGCACGTCCTCGAGCCGGTCGCGGAGCGAGGGCAGGTGGATCGGCAGAACGTTGAGGCGGAAGAATAGGTCCTGGCGGAAGTCCCCCCGGGCCACGCTCTTGGGCAGGTCGCGGTTGCTGGTCGCCACCACGCGGACGTCTACCCCGATCGACAGCCCCGAGCCCACGCGCTCCAGCGACCGCTCCTGCAGCACGCGCAGCAGTTTGGCCTGCACCCGCGGCGAGATCTCGCTGATCTCGTCGAGCAGAAGCGTGCCGCGGTCGGCCAGCTCGAAGCGGCCCTTCCGCATCTTCTCGGCCCCGGTGAACGCGCCGCGCTCGTGCCCGAAGAGCTCGCTCTCAAGCAGGCTCTCCGACAGCGCCGCGCAGTTCACGCCCAGGAACGCCTCGCTGACCCGCGGGCTCAGCTCGTGGATCGCCCGCGCGACAACCTCCTTGCCCGTGCCGCTCTCGCCGCAGATCATCACCGTGCTCTGGCTCTCGGCGACGGCCATGATCTGCTGCTTGACGCGGCGCATCGCCGGCGAGTCGCCCACGACCCGGTCCATCCCGCGCCGGCCGTCCGGGCCCGCGCCGCCGGTGTGCCCGCCCGACCTCCCGCCCTCGGCCGCCGTCCGCAAGAGGGCGTTCTCGCGGAACACCCGCGCGTGCTCGATGGCCCGCTTGACGCCGATCACCAGCTCGTCGCCCTCGAAGGGCTTGGTGATGTAGTCGAAGGCCCCGAGCTTGATGGCCTGCACCGCCGTGTCGACCGCCCCGTAGGCCGTCATGACTACAAACGGCAACGCGTCGTCGATCTGCTTGGCCTGCTCGAGCAGCTCCAGGCCCGTCATGCCGGGCATCTTCAGGTCCGTCACGACGCAGTCGGGCCGCCGCCGCGCGATCGCCTCCAGCGCCGACCCGCCATCGGTCGCGGTCACCACGCCGAACCCCGCCCGCTGCAGCGTCGCCCCCACGCTGTCCCGCAGCATTTCTTTATCGTCCACCACCAGGATCGTGCTCATCCGTGCTCTCCCGCTCCCCGGCCGTCCTTGGCGCGGGGAGTGTCGTTGTCCAAAGGAAGTAGAAGCTCCACCACCGCCCCGCACACCCCGCCCCCCGGCGTCGTCTGATTCCAAACCTCCACGCGGCCCCCGTGGGCATCGATGATCCGGTGCACGATCGCGAGGCCAAGGCCGGTGCCCGTCGCACGCGTTGTGAAGAACGGGTTGAAGATCCGCCCCATGACCTCGGGCGGGATGCCCGGCCCGCTGTCGTGAACCGCGATCGCCAAGAACCGCCTCGCCGCCCCGTCCGCACCGGGCTTTACGCGTTCGAGCACCCGCAGGCGCAGCTCCCCCGCCCCGCCGCCGCGCCCGCTCTCGCGGTTGGCCTCGAGCGCGTTCCGCACCACGTTCACGAGCGCCCGGTGCAGCAGCCCCGCGTCGCAGACCACCTCGCGCGAGTCGGCCCCCGACTCCGCGTCCTCCCGCACCACCCGCACCCGTGCCCCCCCTACTTCTCGCTCCGCCGCCAGACACTCGTCCAGGGCCCGGCCGATCACATCGCCGACCTCCACTCCCTCAAGGCTCACCCGCGTCTCGCGGCTGAACGCCAGCACGTCGCTCACCACCGCATCCAGCCCCCGCGTCGCACCCGCGATCTTCTCGGCCAGCAGCCGCTCGCCCGGGCGGTCATGAAGATCGTCCGCGAGCATCTTCGCGTACAGCCGGATCGAGCCCAGCGGGTTCCGCACCTCGTGGGCGATCCCGGCGGCCATCTCGCCAAGGGCCGCCAGCCGCCGCGACCGCTCGAGCTGCTCGCTCGCCGCACGCAGCTCGCCCTGCAGCCGCACTACCTCCGCACGCAGCGCCTCGTGGGCGCTATTCAGCTTCGATGTCACTTCGTTGAACGCGCCCAGCAGCTCCGCCAGCTCCGATGGCGTCATCGCCGCGGCCGGCACGGCCTGCGCCGCCGCCGGGGCGGAATCAACCGCCGGCTCCGACCCGGATGTCTGCGCGAGCGCCGTCACGGATGCTCAGCCTTTCCGATCCTGGAACTTCGGCCCCGAATACGTCCCCGCGCTCGCCCCGGCGTACGCCGCCGAAGCGCCCCGGCCGCGCGACATCGCCGCCAGCTCCACACCGACGGCGGCCCGCTGCTTCTCGAGCACCGCCCGGTCGACGTCGTCCCGGGCCCGCACGCTCTCCACCAGCGCCGCGATCCGCCCCACGCGCTGCACCACCGCGTCGCGCTGCGCCGGCGGGAGGCTCCCCAGTGCCCGGTCCCGCGACGACCGGAACGGCTCCAGCTCCGCGTTGATGCCCGTCACCCGGCCCACCACCGCCTCGCGCTCGCCCAGGATCCGCAGGAGCCCGTCGGTGTCGCCCGCCGCCACGGCCCGGCTCTGCTTGTCGCTCAGGGCCTCGAGCCGCTCGCACAGCCCGCACTGCTCGTCGAGCAGCCGTGTGAGCGCCGGCAGCCACACGCTGTGGTCCTGGTGCATCAGGGCGTTGAGATCCGGCCGACTGTCGCTGGTCATCGCGGCGCCCTCCATGACGCTTCCCGCACATCCCCGCCCCGACACCTCGCGGCACGGATCTGAGTCCCGCGCTAAAGATCCTGCCTTACTTGTCGCTCCCCGCCCCGGCCGACTGCTCCAGGATCGTCCGGGCCTCCAGCCACTTCTCCCAGTGCCGCTTCTCCATGGGCAGGTCGGGGCGGGACCAGACCGACTCGGGGAAGCGGGCCAGCTGCTGGCGGGCACGCTCGTTGGCCGTGCTCGCCTGGGCCCACTGCTTCTGCGCGATGTACGCCGAAACGATCTGCGCCATGGCCACCAGCGACGCGGGGTCGTCGGCGTACTTCAGCCTCGCGGTGTCGTAGGCCGCGATCGCGCCGTCGTAGTCCCGCTGCTCGAACGCGCAGTCGCCGGCGTAGAAGTAGGCGTTGCGCATGTACACCTTCTCGAGAGCGTCCAGCCGCGTGGTCCGTGATTCGAGGCTCGTCCGCACCTCGGCGTACAGCCGCCGGGCGTCGCCCAGGTGCTCCTCGCGTTTTGACGCCAGCTCGTCGGCCTGCGTCTGCGGGAGCTTGGTCTCGAGGGCCTTGGCGATCCGCTGGGCCTCGAGGCGGTGGCTGTCGGCCAGCCGGTACCGCACGGCGTCGATCCGCCGGTCGTCGCGGTACCGCTTGATCGCCTGCTCAAGCCAGCCGATCGCGTCGGGATAGCGCTGCGTCGCGTAGTAGGTGGTCCCGAGCTCGATCAGCGCGTCGCGATACGCCGACGCCTCGGGCGTCACCGTCGAGCCGTCGACCACGCCCAGCAGCAGCCGCTCGGCCTCCGCGTCGTTGCCCTGGTCCTTGTCGGCCAGCAGGCACCGCGCCAGCGGCACCACCGCCCGGTCCGCCCACGGGCCCGACGACCCCGGTGCACCCGGCGCGCCGCGCGACTGGACCAGCTGGCGATACAGCGACGCCGCAGAGCCGTAGTCCGCCTGGGCCTGGAACACCTGCGCCAGCCGGAACCGCGCCGCCGGGCGGTTGGGGTCGTTCTCCGTCGCGCCGTCGGCGTAGGTCGCGAACGCCTTGCGGGCCTCGTCGAGCTCGCCGGCGCGATCGAACGAGTCGGCCGCGTTCCAGAGCGATTCGGCGTACGCCGCCTGGTCCGTCGCCGAGACGCTCTGCGCGTGCCGGGCCAGGTACTCGCCGGCGATCGTATAGTGCTTCCGCACCTCGGCCTGCGTGGTCACGTCCAGCTCCTGGACGCGGAACTCGACGCCGCTGGGCTGGCCCAGCCGCGCCTGCTCCATCACCTCGTCGCCCAGGGCCCGGTGGGCCCGCCCGATGGCCAGCAGCAGCCCCGCCGGCACATCGGCGTCCGCGAACATCGTCTCGGCTAAAATCGCATACCGCAGCGAGCTGTCCTTGTTGCCCGAATCAAACCGCTCGTTGATCCGCTGCAGCAGGCTCGCGAGCGCTTCCTTGACGCCCACGCTCCCAAGCCGCGAACCGCCCGCCGATTCGTGCGAAGCGCCGCCGTGCTCGTCCTTCCCCGCGGGTTTCCTGAGCCCCGAGCCCGCCGGCCGCTTGACGAGCTCGACCAGCTCGCTGTATCGCTCGAGCGCGACCCGGTCGCCCGCGTCGGCGTCCTGAGCGCCCATCGCCGCCTCGACCTCCGCGATGCCCAGCAGCGCCTGCCCGTAGTACCGCCCGCCCGCGAAGTCCGTGACTACCGCCAGGTACCGCTCCTTGGCCGTCTCAAGGCTCCCCGCCGCCTGCGCCAGCTGCCCCTGCATCACACCCATCAGCCCCCGAAGCTCGCTGGCGCGATCCACCAGCGTGTCGGCCGCCTCGAGCTGCTTGCCCGCGGCCTGCGGCTGCCCGGCCAGGAAATAGGCCTTGGCGAGCAGCAGATACAGCTCCCCCTGCGTGTCGGCCGGCACATCCCGCAAGAGGCCGATCCGCCGCACCAGCCGGTTGATCGCGTCCTCCGTCTGCCCCGCCGCCATCAGCAGCTCGGACTGCCGCGCAAGCACCCACGCCTTGTCGACGCTCGAGAGCTCCGGGTCCGACGCCAGGCTCGCCAGCAGGTCGATCGTCATCGCGCTGCGCGGGTCCGCCCCGGCCAGGTTCTTCTCGACGATCCGCTTGGTCAGACGTGTCTTGCGGGCCTGCTCGCTCGAGGGCAGCGACCGCACCGCGTCCAGCGCCTTATCAACCTCACCGATCGCCAGCAGTGATTCGGCCAGACGCGTCGTGTCCGTCGTGTCCAGCCCCTCGCCCGAGCCCTTCATCAGCTCGTCGGCCTTCGCGTAGTCGTCCACCACGCTCCGGAAGTTCGCCTCGACGCTGATGCCCTTGCGCTCCTGGGCCCCGAAGATCGACCGGGCCCGCGCGACATAGAACCTCGCCCGCTGCTCGTCGCTCGCCTCCACGCTCCCAAGAAATCGTTGAACGCCCTGCCCCTTGAGCAGGTCGATCGCGTCCTCGTACTTCTCGTCCTTGACGGCCTCGAGCGCCAACTCCAGCGGCAGCGACGCCGGCGGCTTGGGCCGGTTTACCAGCACCACCGTCAGACCACCAACCAAAAGCGCCGTCGCGAGCCCCAGCGCGGGGATCGGCCACAGGTTCTTGGCCTCGACCTTGGGCTTCGCCGGCGCATCACGGCCCGCTCCGCCCGCGCCGCCGCCGCCGGTTCCCCCGCTGCTACCGCCCGACTTGGCTCCATTGGACTCCGCCACGGCCGAACACCCGATTGCTTTCTCCCGCGCTCCGCGCGGGGGTCGTCGCCCGCCGATCGGCAATCTCTGCCGATCCGGCGCCCGTGTATCGGCACGCCGCCCCTCCCCGGCTTGATTCTCCGCGCGGGTTCTGCGCCCCGCCACCCGCGACGCCCGCCGCCACCACCAATTCCGGGCCGTAAGGGCACGACCGGCGACCTCACGCCTCTGGCGCTTCCGGCTCTTCCTCCCGCGCCGAGAGCACGATCGTCCGAGCGAGGAGGTCTCCGGGGTGCCGCCGCCCGCCGTCGATCAGCGCCAGCAATCCGACCACCGGAACTGTCCATCGCACCAGATTCCGCAGCACCACCTGCCACAGCCGGGGCGAACCAAGCACCGGCGGGCCTGCGCGCGTCTCTCCTTCGGGCGCTCCCCCATCCCCTCCCACCGCCGGGCTCATCGTCGAATACACCCGCAGCCCCATCGCGAACTTGCCCACCGACCGGCCCCAGAGCGCCTCGGTGAGCACGCTCTGACCCATCGCGATCAGCAGCGCGAGCCCCAGGCCCATCAGTGTCGCGTCCATCTGCACAAGCTGGCTCAGCCGCACCAGCGAGAGCGCCGGCAGGCCCAGTATTGGTGCCGCCAGAAGCGCCGCGAGCGCGTAGTCGATCAGCCAGGCCATCGCCCGGCGCACAAGACCTGCCAGCTGAAGCTCCGCCGGCAACTCCGGCGCCTTGCCGGGCTCGGCCCGCACCACAAACAGGATCACCGCCACCATCATCACCAAGAGCGCCGCGGCCAGCAGTTGCAGAGACCGGACAGAAACCAACTCGAAGTTTCGTGCAGGCCCCGCGAACAGCACCTCGCCCGTCACGACCGAAACCTCACGCAACTCGATCGGCGTGCGTGCCGACTTCGCACCCGTTCCATCACCACCCGGCGCCCGAGCCGCCGGCCGGACCGACGGCGGCTGTCCCCAGCTCACCACCACCCGCCCGGGTGAGCCCGCCGCCGGGCTTGCCATCGGCACGATCTGCACTCCCGCGCTCCCGCTCGCCCGCTCGTCGGTTACTTCGATCGTCGCAAGGGCCGTGCTCCCCTCGGACGAGAGCTTCTTCAACCGGACCACACCCGCCTCGACTGTCCAGCCGATCAGGCCATCGTCCGCCGCCGTCCATCCTCGGACAAAGCACGCTCCATCCAGCCCGGCCTCGCCGCCGCTCATCGGCAGCTCGACGCTGGTCCACACCGTTAGCGCCGGGGGACCGAATACATCGTCGCTGAGCCGCTCTGGCCCGCCCACCAGCAGCGTCGCGCGGTTGTTGCCCGGCCGAGCGACAAGCACCCCCAGCCCGCCGCGCTGCGCGACCACGAACACGCTCGCCCGCACCTCCTGCTCGCTCAGGATCGAAAGCTCGGCGAGCGCCGCCGGCACGGACGCCTCGCTCCAGGCCTCGTCGCCCAGCACGCGCAGCATGAGCTCCCCCGGCGAGCCCACCCGCGACATCGGCGTCATGCTCGCTTCCGGGACGCGGTCGGCCTGCCGCAGCAGCGCCAGCACGCCCGTCTCCGACGCCGCCAAGCCGATCACAGACACCTCGCCCCAGATCGGCGGCAGGTTCTCGGCTTTGGCGGGCGTGAACTCGAAGGTGTCCACGAGCGTCCGCCACGCCCGGAGCCGGGCCGCCGGACGGACCGAGCCGTTCCCGGTGCGGTGCTCGGCAGCCATGACGAAATAGACCTCGTTCCGGTGCCACGCCGCCGCGTCCACGCCCGTCGGGAACGCGGGCGCGAAGCCCAGCACGCCGCGGGATTTCTCCTCGGGTGCCAGCCGCGGCGGCGCGTGCAGCACGATCGTGTCTACACCCGCCGGCGCGCGGCCGCTCTCGGGAATCTCGTCGCGATACACCAGCCAGGCGTGCCCGTAGAGCGCCCTGGGCCGGTCGTCCTGCGCCGGGGCCGGCGAGAGAACGCACACCGCCGCGACCAGCAGCAGCGCCCGAACGATCATGCTTCGCATCGCGCCCCTCACGGCTTCCGCGCATCCACGTCCACCACGCGCTCAACCTGGAACCGCGACAGCAGCTCCTGCAGGTCAAACGCCTTGTCCGAGATCGGCCCGTCCTTCGCCCCCGTCAGCGTCAGCCGGACCTCCGTGCCCGAGTCGTAGTGCGTCACGAACACCCGCCCGGGCACCCGCGGCGTCGCCACCAGCGGTGCCGAAGGCTTCCGCGTCAGCTCCACCACCACGCTCCCCTCGTGCGCCGCCGTCAGCACCAGCTTCCGCTGCGAATCAAAGATCTCGATCTCCGCCGGCGTGTAGGTCAGCGGGTCCATCCAGATCCGCTGGAACCCGCGGTTCTCCAGCGCGCTGGTCACGCCCAGCTGCTTCCCATCCCTGCTCCACTGCGTCGCCCCGGGCGCGACCGTGTTGATCGGCACCACGCCGACGAGCCGGATCAGGTCCAGCGGCTGGATCGCCAGCCCGATCCGCTTCGCCGCCGAATCGTCGAACTTCTCGTGCGTCCCCACCGCCACGATGGGCTTGGCCTTGTCGGTCAGATCGATCCACCAGTACCGCTCCGCGTCCGAGCCGAACCAGAACAGCGTCTGCCCCGCCTTGCCGAGCGTGAGCGCCAGCTTGCTCGGACGCACGATCTGCAGCCGGCCCTCGGGCTCCTCGGTCCGCGGCTTGCCATCCTCATCAAAGTACGTCAGCTTGATGTTCGACCAGGCGCTCAGCCGCTCCAGGCCCACCACCCGCAGGTTGTACTCGCGCGCCACGTCGACAAAGTTCGGGGCCGCCTTGCCCGAAGCATCGGCCTTGACCTCCGGCTTGTCGCGCGACGACTCCCAGGGCATGCCCCCCTCGCACCCCCACACCCCGGCCCCGATCCCGCACGCCACAAGCACCGCTGCGCACCCACGCTTCATCGCCCACCCTCCTTGACGCTCGGCGACCCGCCAACCGTGTCCCCGCTCGACCCCCCCGGCCCCCCCGACCCCCCAACTCCCCCGCCGCCATCGATCACCGCGCCAAGCTGCATCGTCACCTGAACGATCGTCGCCTCATCAAGCCCCGGATCGACCAGTTCCACCAGCGGCGGCCCGTCCCCCGCTGGCGGCGGCTTGGGCACGCCCCGGGGCCGGACCAGCAGCGTCCGCCCGGTCTTCCCCCTCGACCCCTCCTGCATAAGCAGCCGCTTCCGCAGCAGGATCAGCCCCAGCACAAACCGAAACGCCGCCTTCTGCTTCCGTCCCCCCTCGCCCGCCCCGTCCTCACCCTCGCTTCCGAGTTCCTCGCCGGACTGCTCAAACAGCTCCAGCAGCGATTGGTCGTCGATGAGCAGCCGCTTCCTGGCCCCCGGCTCGGGCACCGTCGAGCGCCAGAAGCCCAGCACGGTGCAGGACCGGTCGGGCTTGGCCCCCGCGTCCCAAGCCTTGGCGCAGTAGTCAAGCCGCAGAAAATCATCGCTCCCCGCCGGCTGGGCAAGGACCGCGATGTACGCCTCGCCCGTGCTCAGTTCGCGGTCCGTCGCCGCGCACCGCCGGGTCGGGCCACCGATGCTGTAAGGCGCTCCGGCCGCTGGTATCATGGCGGAGTCTACACCCATCCGCCCGCCCACTCTGCCAGTGGCCCCGCCTACTGGTCGCAGCTCATTTCAAAGAACCGTTGGCTCGTCCCCCCCGGGCCGACGCTGAACCGCGCCAGCAACCCACACTTGGGACATCGCCCAAGATACCGCGTCCCGTCCGGCGTCTTGTACGCTCGGGCATACTGGTTCGAGCAGCGGAACCACAGGCGCAGGTACCCCTGACCTCCCGCCGACGGGGCATCTTTCCCTCGTGCCGGGCGGCTCGACGGCTTCGCCTCCCCGCCCAGTTCGACCATGTCCCGCGAATCCGCCATAGCTCCGCTATCGACCACGTCGGGGGCGGGCATCGAAACCTTCGACCCGAACCAGCCCCGCCCTGCCCGAACACACACCAACCCGCCCTGGAGAGTGGTTCGCCAAGCGGGCTCCGAGCCGATACCCTCACACTCTTTAGCGGCTCCTCATCCGGGCCAGGCTCCCGCGTGCCATTGTCGGTTCTGGTGTTTGAACACGCGACGCTCTCTCCCCTCCCAATGGCCGGCACGCTCACGATCCTTCCCGACCCCCCGCCCCCCCCGACACCGATCGGGCTCATCGCCGGCGGCGGCCGCTTGCCCATCCTCATCGCTAAGGGCCTCGCCGCCGCGGGCCACCCTATCCATGCTCTGGGCCTTCGTAACCAGTTCGAGAGCGAGCTGCCGGGCCTCTGCACCACTTTCCGCACTGTCGGCGTGCTCAAGGTCAGTTCCTGGGGCCGCCAGCTCAAGCGCCTGGACGTCCGCCACGCCATCATGGTCGGGCGGGTCGACAAGGCCCGGTTCATGTACAATCCCTGGAGCGTGGTGCAGAACCTGCCCGACTGGCGCACGCTGGCCGTCTGGCTCACCAAGCTCCGCCACGACCGACGCTCGCACGCCCTTCTGGCGGCCATCGCCGACGAGCTGGGTCAATCGGGAGTCCACTTGATCGATTCCACCGCACCCATCACCGACCAGCTCGCCGAGGCCGGCGTGATGACCCAGCGTCCCCCGAGCGCCGAGCAGCGCGCCGACATCTCCTTCGCCTGGCCGCTGCTCACCCAGACCCTCCGCCTGGACATCGGTCAGGCCATCGCCGTCCGCAACCGCGACGTGATCGCCGTCGAGGCCGTCGAGGGCACCGACCGCATGATCGAACGCGTCGGCTCGGTCGTCCGCGGCCGCGCCGGCTGGACACTGTGCAAGGGTGCCCGCGCCGGCCACGACCGCCGCTCCGACGTCCCCACCGTCGGCCCCCAGACCATCGAAAATCTCTACGCCCACGGCGGACGCTGCCTCGCCCTCGCCGCTGGCGACGTGATCATGGTCGACAAGGCCCAGATGCTCGACCTGGCCGACCGCCTGGGCATCGCCGTCATGGGCGTCCCCGCGGCACAGGCCTGATCGGGCCGATACTCCCGTGCCCACCTCCCCCGCCCCCCCCGCCCCCGACCCGGCCAACCCATACGTCTCCCGCGGCGGCCTCAAGATCCGCCACGCCCTCGAGACCTTCGAACTCGATCCCGCCGGACTCGTCTGCGCCGACTTCGGCTGCAATGTCGGCGGATTCACCGACTGCCTGCTCAAGTCCGGAGCGGCCAAGGTCCACGCCGTCGACACCGGCTACGGCTCGCTCGCCTGGACCCTCCGCAACGACCCCCGCGTCGTCGTCATGGAGCGCAGCAACGCCCTTCATGCCAAGCCCCCCGAGGGCGGCGTCGACCTGGTCGTCATCGACATGGCCTGGACGCCGCAGCGCCTGTGCATCCCCGCCGCGCTGCGATGGCTCCGCGACGCGGGCCGCATCATCACCCTCGTCAAGCCGCACTACGAGCTCGACGCCGACGAGAAGCACCTGCTGGTCCGCGGCGTCCTGAGCGAGCAGGAAGCGACCCGCGTCGTCGAACGCTTCGCCCAGCGGGCCCCCGCCCTCGGGGTCGCGATCGTCGGCCTCACGAAGAGCCCGATCCTCGGCGGCGCGGGCAAGGGCAACGCCTCGGGCAACGGCGAGTGGCTGGCCTGCCTCCGGCCCGCCTGACGCGCGATAGTGCGTCTCGGCTTTGCCCGACAGACGGTTTCAGCCGCACCCGACAAACCACGCCGACAGGAACTGGAAGATGTCGCTCACATCGCGCGTCCCCGTGCCGTCGCCGCCAACGTCGCTGAAGGGCGAGTTGGCGAACCAGGCGCTCAGGAAGGCGAAGATGTCCGCCACGTCCTTCACGCCGCTCTTGTTGAAGTCCGCGTAGCAGCACCCGCTGTTGACGGCCGACTGCCCGTCGCAGCTGCTCGCCGACGCCCCGAGCGTCCGGACGCCCACTCCCGCGGGAGCCGTGCAGGCCCCCGCCGACGCCAGCACCGCGCACGTGACCCCGCGGCAGCAGACCACCGATGCCGCCGGCACCCGCACGCGGGCCAGCACACTCGACACATCCGGGTACACGCCCGAACCATCGGGCGACCCCGTGCAGTTATCCCGCAGCCGCGCGACAAACCACACCCAGCCGTCGGGCGTAATCGAAAGCCGGTCGGCGCGGATGGTGCCCAGGAACACGCCGTCGTCGAACACGCCGTCGCCGTCGAGGTCGATGGCCTGGTTCTCGCGGACCAGGATCGCCGAGGCCGTCGGGCTGATCAGCACGGTGTTGCTCGCGGCGTCCCCGCCGGTGCCGATTGCGCCCGCGACCACCACCTGCCCCGCGCTGTTGCCGGCCAGGCCCAGGAAGGTCCCCGCGTCGATGTCGTCGGCCCAAGTAAAAGCCGATCCCGCGAATACCGGCCCGCCCGTGCGGGCCAGAAGCTGCCCGTTGCGGGCCACAAAGTCCGTGTTCCCCTGGGCCGGGCTGGCCCCGTAGACCAGCCGGTCGCCCGCCGTGCTCAGCGTCGCGAATGTCGGGGCCACGAGTGTGAACCCGCCCAGCGTGTCGCCCTCGCGGACCGAGACCGTGTTGTTGTACACCGCCACGCCATCGTCGCTGGTCGAGCCCGTCAGGCTCGCAAGGAAGAACACGTCGCTTGCACCCAGAACGCCCGCGCCCGGGCCGGCGACCGGCGAGGGGATGTTCAGATACGGCCTCCCCGCCACCGGGCTCGCGTCGCCTTCGCGGGCCACGAGCGTGAAGCCCGCGCCGCTGGTCTCAAGTATCACACCATCCGTCAGCGACGTGACGGGCACGCCCCCGACGATCGATGACGGCCGCATCGCCGTGTACAGCACTAATTCCCCGCTCGGGCGGATGCCGTAGGCCCCCAGCGTCGAGCCGAAGACCGCCGTCGAGCCCGCCGGGAACGGCCCGGCGATCGTCTCGCCCTCGCGGGCCAAGATCGTGAACCCCGCGACGCCGACCTGCCCGCGGAGCACCACCTTGTCGACCTCCGACGAGTTCGCGTCCGTCTCGGCGGAGAAGACAAACTGCCCCGCGTCGGTGATCCCCATGTTCGCGTCGATCGCGCTGTCGAGCACCTCGCCGCCGCCCAGCGCCGTTACGCCTTGCTCGGCGATGACCTGGGCCGAGAACGGGCTCACCGTCCCCACCAGCAGGATCGAACGCCCCGTCGATGCGACCACCGATGCGATCCACCGCTGCCCGTTGGGGCTAAAGAACGGCCGCGAGAAGCCCGCGTCGCCCGCGCCCGTGCTGGTGAGCACGGCCCCGCCGAACGCGCCCGCCGGCAGCGACGCCGCCGGGGGCAATATGCGCTTGGCCCCGCCCGCCGGGTGCGTGGTCAACAGCACCTCGACGTTCGCGGGCGTGAACGCCTGCGGCAAGAGGCTGTAAGTCGATGTCACGCCGTTGTTGGTGAAGTCAACCTCGTTGGTCGCCGTCGAAACAAACGGCGCGATCGACGAGCCACCCGTCGGCAGCCCGGTGATCGTCACCGCAACCGCCGCCCCGGGAGCAATCGCGCCAATCGCGATCGTCAGCTGACCGCCCGCACTCGTGCCCGCGGGCGTCGAGCCCGTTAAGCCGAACTCCTGCGGCAGGAAGACGCTCAGCGAACTCGCTTGCGCCGTCGCCGCGCCAGTGTTGGCGACGACGTAGCTCGCCTGGCCCGGCCCGCCAACACTGCTGCAGGAAACGCCGCCGGAAACCGACAGATCCGCCTGCTCGACGACCTCGGTCGTCACGATCTGCGACGTGTTGTTCCACGCCGCGAGCTCGCTGCCCCCGCCCGAGACCGTCGCCGGGCCGACGGTGTACGTCCCGGAGTTGGCGACGAAGCTCAGCGTGTACGTCTGCGACGCGCCGAGCAACAGCGCCGGCACGCCATATGTCACGCTCGTCGGCTCGACGACCCCGCCTGGGGCGCTCACGAGCGCAAGACCCGCGGGCAGCGGGAACACCAGGCTCGACGCCCCAGCGGCAAGCGGCCCGAAGTTGGTCACCTTCAGCATGTAGCTCACCGCCGACGGGTTGCTCGTCCGCACCGTCGCCGGG
Organism: Phycisphaerales bacterium; assembly: GCA_038214505.1. Taxonomy (GTDB): domain Bacteria; phylum Planctomycetota; class Phycisphaerae; order Phycisphaerales; family UBA1924; genus UBA4658. The sequence goes on from JBBQRT010000002.1 coordinate 47,564, forward strand.
CCAGTCAGATCAACGCCCAGATTGATGCCCGACGGCGGCGAGGCGATCAGCGACGTGAACGCCGCCCCAGCGCCCGTCAGCGAACTCGTGAATGGCGACGGCAGCCGCGGCAGGAAGGCCCCGCTGGCAAGGTCGAACACCGCGATCTCGCCGGGCTGATCGATGACGTAATACGCCCTGCCCTCGCCCACCGCCAGCCCGTCGATGTCCCCGTTCGCGTATCCGGGGTACGACGCCGCGGGCACGGAGCCGGGCACCTTCGCGATCGTGCGGCCGGCCACATCGATCGCATAGAGCCCCACACCATCTCCGGCCGGGAAGCCCACCGTGCTCCGCTGCCAGCCGTAGACCTTTCCGTCCAGCGGGTTGAAGTCGATCCCATCAAACGCAAGGTTCGGGCTGCCCGGCTGCGGCGCGTCGATGTCCCAGAGGTACGCCTGCGTGCTCGCCGCCGTCCGTGCGTCCAGCGTGTACAGGCCCTTGGGCGAGCTGCCACCGTTCTCGTCGTCGTTGGCGTAGATCAAGCCGTTGCCCGTCGCCAGCCCGCTGACGAGCTGGAACCCCGTGCCCGTGCCGTCTGGCCGGATCGCCCCGACGCGGATCGGCGTGGGCACGTAATAGGGCACGTAGTAGAGATCAAAGCCATCGGTCCCCCAGAACACCTGCCGCGAGTCGTCGGCGGCCAGCCCCTGGTACGAGAGCCCAAGCGAGAAATCCCGCGAAGCGCCGGTCACGATGTCCACCCGCTTGAGCGCCGTCGTCGGGGTGCTCACACCAGCGAAGAGCTTCGCCTGAGCCGGGTTGTACACCAGCACGCTGTCGGCGACGGACGTGTTGTTGGACGCCTGCGGGTCGCTCGGCGAAGCGGCCGTCAGCGACGCCGTCGCGACAAACGTCGCGTGCGCCGAGGTGCTCAGCGCCACGGTGAACTGCCGCGTCGAGCCCGAGGCCAGGGCCCCGGCGAACGTCCAGCTCACCGCGTTGCCGACCTGCGTGAAGCCCGGCGTCGACGCTCCCGCGTTGACCGAAACCCCCGAGGCCGGCAGCGCGATCGAGACCGTGAACCCCGTCGCCGGGCTCGGGCCGAAGTTCGTGATCGTCGCGGTATAGCTCACGGCCCCGCCAAGGTCGATCTGCGTTGCGCTCGGCACGAGCGCCACGCCCAGGTCCGAGCCGCTGGCCACCGAGCACGGCACCGCGTCCGTCCCGCTGTTTCTGGGTGCGGTCGAGGAGCCGACGATGAAGTCGGCCCCGGTGTTGTCGGTATCCTGCGGGCAGGTGAACCCGCCACTGGTCTGGTCGCGCCGTGTCGCCCAGGTGGTCGTCGAGAGGTTGTCGCTCATCGCCGAAACCTGTGTGCAGAAGTTGCTGCCCGTGGGCAGGCCGTAGCTCACCACGTCGATGATCGGGTTGATCGTGTTGTCGATGCACCCCATGAACGTCGGTCCGCCAGAGGCGTTGCCGATCCAGTTGACCAGCGCGAGCTTGGCCGCCGTCGCACTGATGTTCGGCGAGGTGCCCCACACGAGGTCCGGCGTCGGCAACGGGTTCAGCCCGTTGCGGATCGGCCCCATCCGGACCAGATAGAACCGCCCCGGGGCAAGCTGCACGTCCGGCAGGTTCAGCCCCGTCCACGTCACACCGTTGGCCCCGGAATACTGCAGCGATGTCCCGTCGAGCGCCGCGGCCACCGGCCCGGCGTTGAACAGGACGACAAAGTCGGCGTTGTAGGTCGAGACCCCGTCGGTCCCGCTCCCGCCGTAGACCTGATAAATCTTCAGGGCCGAGGTCTGCGCGAAGGCATGAACGCCCGCCGCGACCCCGCACACCGCAATCAGCGTTCGCATCCAGCCGCGGCAACGATCCGGCATGTCAAGCTCCAGGACGATCCGAACCTGTGTGTCCGATTACCGATCTATTCTTGCCCGAACGATCAGGAAACCACCTGAAATGGCCGGAAAATCGCGAACTCGATCGCAAGCCACCAGTTTAGGTGTATACACTGAGATTCACCCCTTGATGGCCTGCATTCGGCAAAGCGGGCCGCCCGCGGACGTATCCCGGCGAAAGTCGAGTAGACTCCCTTGACGTCAGGACACACAGGCGTCGGTCAGGAGCGTTTTAAGTGGCTGATGTTCCGCAAAGCCCGATGACGGTCGATGCCGACGGCATCGAATCAACCGACACCCGCGGCGACGCCAGCACGGTCCAGCAACGCATCCGCCTTCATCTCACCGACTTGGCCGAGACGCTCTCGGTGCTCTTGGGCTCGCTCCCCCAGCCCGTCCGCCGGGCTCCGGACCTGGTGAAGCAGCTGGGGATCGATAACCCGCTGGCCTGCCGGATGCTCCGCGTGGCCCAGGCCGCCGACGCCGCCGAGGCGATCGAGTTCATGCCCACGATCAACCAGGTCCGCCGGGTGGTCGTGCGCAGCGCCGAGCTGGCCCCCGGCCCGGCGGCGGACCGCGCCCTGGATTCCATGTCGCGATTCGACGCGCTGGTCAACGAACTCGGGATCGACCAGCGCGGGTTCGAGTCGCTGGTGAGCTCGCTCTCGCCCACGGGCGTCCGCCGCGTCGAGCTCCAGCACCGCCGGGCCGCATACCGCGCCAACGCACACCTCTGGGGCCTGAGCGCCGAGTCGGTGGTGAGCCTGATGGTTCTTCTCCCGGGCGCCAAGGGCGACACGCTCGACCTCCACGCGGTCCTGGGGTTCGTGCACGCCCGCATCACGCGCCCGTCCTCGGTCATCATGTTCGGCTCCCGCCTGCGCCGGGCGGGCGTTTCCGACGAGGTCGCCGCATCGACCGACACGGCCCGGATCTCCGCCTCGGACCTCCTGCACCCGTTCAGCACTGTCCAAGACGCCTCGCTCAGCGAGGTCCAGGACAGCCGCGGGTTCCGCGGCACCCAGGTCAACTTCCGCGGCGTCCGCCCCAAGGACGCCGAGACGATCTTCGTTCGCCGCTACGTGCCCGATTTCGTCCGCACCGACACCGACGAGCGCTGCGCCAGCAACACCCTGGTCCTCTGGCCGAGCGCGCTCAACCACAAGGACCTGCTCATCCCCTCGGGCTTGACCGATCCCGCGACCCTCGCGGTCGAGGGCTTCGCACGCCGCGACGACCCGCGCCGCGTCTTCGACCTCGACCCCGCCGACCGCCTTCCGATCCACGAATCACCCAAGCACTCGGCTCAGATCACCACTCTGCCGACGTCCACGGGTTACCCGCGCCTCAACGAGGTCTTTGAGAGCATCGCTGGCGAACACCTGCGGCGCGGCGTCACCTTCGACCTCTACCGCTGGCAGGTCCCCTTCCCGATGCTCCACTCGCTGCTATGCCTGCGTGTCGATCACGTTCGCCGGCCGCACGTCTGAGCACACCCACTCCGCCATAACCTTTCGCCCCCCCCCACCCACGCACAACAACATCCACCAGCAACGCAACGCCCCCCGCCGGCTTGCCAGCGGGGGGCATTCGATTTGCTGCCGAAACTTACCGTCTTGGGCTCAGGTGCAGCCAACGAACCACGCGGAGAGGAACTGGAAGATGTCGGAAACGTCGCGGGTGCCCGTGCCGTCGCCACCGACGTCGCTGAAGGGCGAGCTGGCGAACCACGCCGAGAGGAACGCGAAGATGTCTGCGACGTCCTTCACGCCGCTCTTGTTGAAGTCCGCGTAGCAGCAGCCCGCGTTCGTCGCCGACTGCCCCGAGCAGTCGGTGATCGAGCCGCCCAGCACCCGCACGCCCACGCCCGCCGGGGCGGTGCACGCCGCGGCATCGGCGACCACGGCGCACGTCACCCCGCGGCAGCAGACCACGCTGGCGGTAACCGGCGTGCCCGTGGCGGTGATCGTGTAGCCGCCGCCGATGCCCCCGCCCCACGCCGCGAGACGGACCAGATACACCTGGCCCTGCGTGAGCGCGACGGGTGCGATGATGGAGGCCAGCCCGCTGCCCGCGGGCGTCAGGCCGTCGCAGGTGTCGTCGTCGCATCCAAGCTCGCTGCCGAAGGCTCCACAGGAGCCGTCGAACACCGAGAGGACCGAGTCGAACCCGCTGCCGCACGCCGTGAACCCGTAGAAGTCGTTGGCCGGGGCGGTGAAGGTGAACCAGACGCTCCGATTGAAGTTCGTGGAAGCGGTCGTATAGCACGCGCCGCCGGGGCCTTCGGACCCGTCGCCGGTCGCCGTGGTGTTCGAGCCGGTGGCGGCAACGTTCAACTGAAGCACCGTCGCGTTCGCACACTCGTCGTTGGCCGGCGCGACCGGGCAGGAGACGGCGCTGCACGTCGCGCCCGGCGCCTGCGGCACGCTCGGCGTGACGCAATCGGAGAACGCGACGACCGTGCACGTGCCCGCCGGAGCGCAGCACGCGACCGGCACCGTCGGCGTGACGCACGAGACCACGAGCGACGTACCCGGCGGAACGCTGCCCGTCACCCAGTCGGCGAACTGGGTGAACGTGGCGCCGGCGCCGCCGGAGGCCTGCACGCCGATGGTGCCGAACTGCCCGTTGAGCGAGTTGTTCGCAAGGGCATACACGATCGCGAAGTTGTCGCTGCCCTCGGAGAAGATCACCTGGAACGCGGCCCGCGGGCCGTCGAAGTAGCTGTCCGCGCGCCAGTCGATGATGAACTGACGGCTCGGCGATGCGCCCGCCGTCTGGGTGTAGATGCCGTCGCCGAGCGTGTCAAAGGCGAACAGGTCGTTCCAGTACGCGAAGATCGCCGCACCGTTGACCAGCGTCGTCGGCAGCGGTGCCGTGTCGAAACCCAGATAGCTGCCCCCCGTGAACTGGATGTACCCGTTGTTGCTCACCCGCACCGACGTGTACGTCGCGTTGTAGAACCGCACCGGAAAGGGCAGGGCGACCGTGTACGTCCCGTCGTCGCCGTCGCCCGATAACGCCCCGTCGCTGTCCGGAACCAGATCGAACGCCCCGCTCGTCACGTACTGCTGCGCGCCGCCCGTGGTGAACGTGTACGACGAACACTGGGCCCACGCCGCACCGCCCGCACCAACCCCAGCGACGCACGCCAGAACCACCGCGGCCAGCCGCGCGCTCAATCGAAAGTCCATGATCAATCTCCAGTTGAAAAGCAGAGCGACGAATCCGCACGCACACCTCGCGGCCCGCGCTCAAGTCCGGTTCAGAAAGGCCTCGACGAACATACCCCGGCTCCGAACGGAACCGGCACCGCCAAGAACGCAAGAGTGCGGCGGATCTTGCTCCCGGGCAAGAATTCCGGACATTGTGGGGCGATAGTCGGCCCTGTTAAGCGAAATCCCTGATGCCCGATCAATCATGCCGGACGGTGGCCGGGGTTCGCGGGGGTCGAAGGTGAGGGTGGCGGCGGGTTATGCCACCGCCGCCCATCACGCGCCAGCAGCGCGTCGGCCTTCGCCGGTCCCCACGACCCCGAGGCGTATTCCTCCAGACCCGTCCGCAATGCCCCGCATCGCAGGAAGGGCTCGCAGATCCGCCAACTGGCTTCCACCTCGTCGCGGTGCTTGTACAGCGTCCGATCGCCCTTGATCGCGTCGAGGATCAGCGGGCCATAGGCCTCGATCGGCTCGCCGCCGAACACCTGGGCGTAGTCCATCTCGAGCTTCGCCGAGGAGATCTTCAGCCCCGCGCCCGGCACCTTGCCGTCCAGCCGCAGCGAGATGCCCTCGCTGGGCGCGATCGAGATCACGATACGGTTGGGCACCCGCTCATCGGCGTCCTGAACCCCCAGCCGCTCGAACTGCTTGAAGAGACTGATCGGCGGCTGGCGGAACGCGATCACCACCTCCGTCAGCTTCGACGCCATCTTCTTGCCCGACCGCAGGTAGAACGGCACGCCCGCCCAGCGCCAGGAATCGAAGTCCAGCCGGATCGCCGCATAGGTCTCCGTCCGGTTCGCCGGGTCGACACCCTCTTCCTTCTCGTACGAGGGCTCGCCGCCCTTGGCGTCCGGGCCGTAGCGGCCGAAGGCCGCAAGCCCCGCCGCGTCCTGCTCGCTGGCGATGCGGGCGGTGTTGAAGAGCTTGATCTTCTCCCGCATGATCGCGCCCGCGTCGAACACGCTCGGCGGCTCCATCGCCACCAGCGCCAGCACCTGCAGCAGGTGGCTCTGCACCATGTCCCGAAGCGCCCCGCCCGCCCCCGAGTCGTAGTAGTTGGCCGCCCGCGAGCCCACGCCAACCGTCTCCGCCGCCGTCACCTGCACGTGGTCGACGTGGGCCCGGTTCCACAGGGGCTCGAAGATCGCATTGGCAAACCGCATGACCGCGATATTCTGCACCAGCTCCTTGCCGAGATAGTGGTCGATCCGGAAGATCGCCTCCTCCTCGAACACACGTCCGAGCGCCCGGTTGAGCGACATCGCCGAGTCAAGGTCGACGCCGAAGGGCTTCTCGACGATGATCCGCTGCCAGCTCGACTCGCCGGGATTGATCGAGCACCACCGCTTCCCCTCGCTCACCAGCCCCGCCGCGCCGATCGCCCCGATGATCGGCTCGTAGAGATTCGGCGAGACGGAGAGATAGAACAGGATGTTGGGCGAGCCGGACGCCTTGCGGATCCCCGCCTCCTCCGCCACCGCGAAGATCCTCGCGCACATCGGGTCGCCGGCGGTCATCTGGGCCGCGTCGCCGGGCTGATAGTGCACGCCCTTGGCAAACCGCGTCCAGACCTCCTCGTCGTATTGGCCCGCGAACTTCTTCACGCTCGGCAGCAGCTTCTGGCGGAACTCGTCGTCGCTCATCGGCGTACGCGACACGCCGATGATCCGGCTTCCCTGGGGCAACGCCCCCTGGCGGAACTGGTCGTACAGCGACGGGATCAGCTTGCGGTGCGTCAGGTCGCCGCTGGCCCCGAAGATCACGATCACGCACGCCTCCGCAGGCCCGTGGCCGGACTGGGGCTGCGACGCGGAACCGGGGGCCGACACGGCGGGCGGGCTTGCGCTTGGCATGGGCCCATGGTAACCCTTCATCGCTAGCATGGCGCATGTCCAGCGGGAGCCCGATCCGTCTCATCGACGCCAGTTCCAACCGGGCCCGCGAGGGCCTCCGCGTCATGGAAGACCTCGCCCGCTTCTCGCTCAACGACGCCGACCTCTCCGCCGACCTCAAGCACGCCCGCCACGCCCTCCGCGCCGCGCTCCAGAGCGCCGGCCTCGACCCCCTCCTGCTTGCCGCAGCACGCGACACCCCCGGCGACGTCGGCACCGGCGTCACCACCCCGCATGAACGCGACCGCGCCGGGCTCCGCGGCGTAGCCATCGCCGCCGGCAAGCGCGTCGGCGAGGCCCTCCGCTCGCTCGAAGAAGCAACGAAACTCCTCCCCGCAGCCGCCGCCTCCGCCTCCGCCGGACCCATCAAGCAGCTTCGCTACCGGGTCTACGACCTCGAGAAACGCCTCACCCTCGCCATGGGCGCCGGCGACGGACGACAGTGGCGCCTCTGCGTCCTGCTGACCCAGAGCCTGTGCTCGCAGCATTCCTGGGACCACATCGCCGCCCAGGCCCTCCTCGGCGGAGCCGATTGCCTCCAGCTCCGCGAGAAGTCCCTGGACTCCGCCGAGCTGCTCGACCGGGCCCGCCGCCTCGTCGACATCGCCCGCCCCGCGGGCGCGAGCGTTGTCATCAACGACCGCCCGGACATCGCCCTGCTCAGTGGGGCCGACGGCGTGCACCTCGGTCAAGCCGATTTGCCCCTGGCCGAGGCCCGCCGCCTCGTTGGCGAACGCCTCCTCATCGGCGTCTCGACCTCAAACATGCAGCAGGCCCTCGCCGCCGCGCAGGGCGGCGCAGACGTCTGCGGCGTGGGCCCCATGTTTCCCACCACCACGAAGCACAAGCCCGTGCTCGCCGGGCCCGAGTATCTCAAGGACTATCTCGCCGACCCCCGCACCGCCCGCGTGCCCCACCTGGCCATCGGGGGCATCACGCCCGAGTCCGCCCGCGCTCTCGCGGCAGCGGGCTGCCGCGGGGTCGCCGTCTCCAGCGCCGTGTGCGCATCGCCCGACCCCCGCGGCGCGTGCGAGCGGCTCATCGAGTCGCTCGGCGCACCTCCCGCGGCGTAACTCAGAGCAAGGTCGGCAGCACCAGCGCATCGCTCCGCGGCATATCGGAGCTCACGAAGCTCGAAAGCACCGACACCTTCACGCCGTCCTTCTTCTCATCCCCGCCCTTGAACGACGTGGTCTCAAAGAGCGACGACGGAGCCGCGAACGCCACCGCCGCCGCAGAAGCGACCGGACGACTGTCCGACTGCACCGCGGCCGTGGGCTCAACCTTGGGCGCGACGATCCCGCTGGACATCCCGGCCTCCGGCCCGAACACGTCCCCGTCGCCGTACATGTCCGCCTCGAGATCCGCGTCGGAGATCGTCCCGTTGGAGTAGCCCGGGGGCAGCGTCTGGTCCGCCTCGGGCCGCTCGCTGATCCGCGGGCCGGTTGCCGAAGCCGACAGGCCGGCCGCCTTGCCATCGACGGTCCCGAACCCGGGGAACACATAGTCCCGTCCGCCGTCGATCTGCGTGCCGTCCAGCTCCCAGGTCCAATCGCGATAGTCGGCGTCAAAGTCCGGACTGCCCGCGTCGTCGTACGACATGGGCACATCGGCGTTGTCGCCCGTCCACCCACCCGCCCCTGCACCATCCGTCGGCCCAACCGGATCCGCCTCGTCCTGCGGCGGGTTCAGAAAGTCGTCCGTCACCACCGGCACTTCGCCCGTCAGCAGCGTGGGCATCTCCGCCATCGGCCCGGCCGAGAGCAGGGCGCGAGATTCGAGAGCCTCGAGACGGTGGTCGAAATCGCCGGAGAGAATGCCCATGTGTGGTCCCCTACTGATCTTGAGTTGTGCGGCCTTGGGCCCGGGCGCCGCCGCCACGGGCTCGTCAAACATGCCCCGTCGCCGCGGCCCGACCAATCTACACCGCGGTGCGGGAGAAATGTTGGTACAACCGCACCGTCTATACCGACCTCAACGGGGGATGAGCCGGCCTATCCCCCGTTATCGCACCCTCCGGGCGGCGCTCCCGACCCACCCGCCAAGGCCCGATAGAGTTGCCCATGCCCGTCACCTTCAAGCACGCCACGCTCCCCAGCGGCCTGACCATCATCGCCGAGACCGATCCGAGCGCCCACTCGAGCGCCATCGGCTACTTCGTCAAGACCGGGGCCCGCGACGAGGCAGCCCCCGTCATGGGCGTCAGCCACTTCCTCGAACACATGATGTTCAAGGGCACCGACAAACGCTCCGCCGAGCAGATCAACCGTGACTTCGACCGCATCGGGGCCAAGAACAACGCCTTCACCAGTCAGGAAATGACCTGCTTCTACGCCACGGTCCTCCCTCAGAGTCTCCTGGGCGACGGCGGGGCCAACGAAATCCTCGCCGACATGCTCCGACCGGCCCTCCGCCAGGCTGACTTTGACACCGAGAAGAAGGTCATTCTCGAAGAGATAGCCATGTACGAGGACAACCCCTTCTGGGTCCTGTACGAGCAAGTCACCGAGGAGCACTTCCGCACCGCCGGCGTCGTCCATCCCCTGGGCCACCGCGTCCTGGGCACCAAGGACACCATCGCCACTCTGCAAAGCGAGCAGATGCGGGCCTATTTCGAGGACCGCTACTCGGCCGACAACACCGTCGTCGCTCTCGCCGGCAAGATCGACTTCGACGCCGCCGTCGACGAGATTTCCCGCCTCTGCGGCTCGTGGCGTCGCACCGGGGCTGCCCGCCAGACCGGCACGCCCCCCCTGGACACCCGCAGCCTCGAGCTCCACGACGCCAAGGTCAACCGCGCATATATGATCTGGCTCAGCGGCGCCCCCGGCTCCGGCGACCCGCAGCGCTATGCCGCCAGCCTTGCCGCCCAGGTTCTTGGCGGCGCCGACAACAGCCGCCTGCACTGGAGCCTCATCGAGACCGGCCTGGCCGAGCAGGCCGAGTCCGGCTACGAGCCCAAGGACGGCACGGGCGACATGATGGTCTACGCCGTCTGCGACCCGGAGCGCCGCGACGAGGTCTGGTCGATCATCGAGCGCCAGGTCCGCGATCTTGCCTCCAGCATCACCGACCAGGACCTCGCCAAGATCCGCTGCAAGGCCGCCACCGGCGTCACGCTGGCCGGCGAACGCCCCGGCGGCAGGATGCAGCGCCTCGGGCGCCAGTGGACCTATCTTGGCAAGTACTCCACCCTCGAGGAGGAACTCGAAAGGATCAACGCCGTGACCGTTCAGGACGTTCAGGCCGTGCTCCGCGACTATCCCTTCTCGCCGCGCACCGTCGGCTGGCTCCTGCCCGAGAAGGCCTAAGCCCCCCACCGGTCCCCCACCGGTCGCCCACGGGCCCCCCCCGTCCCCTCCCCGTCCCCCGCCGCTCCCCGCTGCGCAGGACCGGGAACTCTCCCCACGCCGTGCCGGCCGGCACGGCCGCAACCATGGGGTATCGTTCTTCCGGACACCCCGCATGCACCGCACGCTCATCTGCGTCCCCATCCTCGTCGAGGACGAGCCCACCGCGCTCGCCGACACTGCCCGAGCGCGCGACATGGGCGCAGACCTCGTCGAGTTCCGCATCGACGAGCTCTTCAGCGGCTCGCTCGACGCCCATGGCAACCTCGACGCCCGCGAGGTCAACGCCGTCCTCCGCCTCGTCGCCGCCTCCCCCCTGCCCTGCATCGTCACCTGCCGCTCCGCCGCCGAGGGCGGCCACTACGACGGCGACGACGCCGCACGCGTCAGCCTCTACGAACGCCTGGGCACCGCAGGCCAGTCCCGCCAGCTCGACGCCCCCAGCATCGGCGGCGTCACCGACGAGCACCCGCCCCGATACCTCGACATCGAGCTGGCCACCTACACCCGCTCGGCCAACCTCCGCCAGAAGGTCAACCTCGCCGTCGACCACCCGCGCCAGCAGCGCGACGTCCGCACCGGCCTGATCCTCTCGTTGCACGACTTCAACGGCCGCCCGGCCGACCTCATGCGCCGCCTGAGGCACATGAGCCTCGAAGATGCCGCCAGCGTCGTCAAGATCGCGTTCCATGCCCGCTCGGTCCGCGACAACCTCGAGCTCTTCGACCTGCTGGCCGAGAATGCCGCTGGCAAGCCCATGATCGCCCTCGCCATGGGCCCCTTCGGGCTTCTCTCCCGTGTGCTCGCGCCAAAGTTCGGCGCGCTGCTCACCTTCGCCTCGCTCCGCCGCCAGTCCGCCACGGCCCCGGGCCAGCCGACCCTCGACGACCTACTCAACACCTACCGCTTCCGCGCCATCTGCCCGCGCACGCGCGTTCTGGGCATCGTCGGCTGGCCGCTGGAACACTCGCTTAGCCCCACCGTCCACAACGCCGGCCTCGAAGCCCTCATGCCCGACACCTGGGACACCAGCGAGATCGCCGGCTGCGTCGACGCCGTCTACGTCCCACTCCCCGTGCCCGACGGCTACGAGCCCTTCAAAGCCTCCCTCTCCGCCCTCATCGATCACCGCCGCCTGGACTTCCACGGCTGCTCCGTCACGCTCCCCCACAAGCAGAACCTCGTCCGCCTCGCCCGCGAACGTATCGACGCAGGCGACGACAGCTGTCTCTGGACCATCGACGAGGTTTCCCGGGCCTGCGGCGCCGCCAACACCCTCGTCGTCACGCGCAGCCCCGACGGCCAAGCCACCCACGCCAACGTCGTCAACACCGACGCCCCCGCCGCCGTCGCCTCCCTCACCCGGGCCATCGGCAACCTCTCGGGCCGGTGGGTCGCCATCATCGGCGCGGGCGGCGTGGCCCGCGCCGTCGCCGCCGGGCTCATGCAGGCCGGGGCCCACGTCACCGTCATCAACCGCACGCCCGACCACGCTCAGGCCATGGCCACCGAGCTGGGTGCCTCCGAGCCCCTCCTCCGCGCCGGCGGCACGATCAAGGCTTCCGCCCACGACATCCTCGCGACCCAGCGGTTCGAAGCCCTGATCAACGCCACCCCCCTGGGCATGTCGGGCGGCCCGGACCCCAAGGGCATTCCCATCGACGTTAAAGCCTTCGCCGCCGCTTCGCCCGAGGCCGCTGTCATGGACACCGTCTACCGCCCGCTGCAGACACCCCTGCTGCTGCAAGCCTCGCAGGCCGGTCTCAAGACCATCGACGGCGTGGACATGTTCGTGCGCCAGGCCGGCCTGCAGTTTTCGGCATGGACCGGCTCGCCCGCCCCCTTGGGCCTCTTTGATCGCGTCTGCCGCGAGGCGCTGCTCCTGCCCCCGGGTTGACCGCGACCGCCGGAACCCGGAGCAAACAGAGCACGGCGATGAAACTACAGGAGAGTCCGGGGACAAACCAGGGGCCTGTCTCCGGTTTCCTCCGCTCTCTCTGATCCCTCCGCGTTTCCGCGTTCGTTGGCACGCTACAGATGCGCCCCCCGCGGCCCCGCGCCGACGGGTGCACAGAACAACTCGACGTCCTCCCGCTTGATCCGGTGCTCGTGCAGCAAGACCCGTCCGCCGCACTCCGGACAGACCACCCCGTTGTCCGCATCGATCTTCAGCCCCGTAAGCGAGAACTCGCAGAACGGGCACCCCGCTTTGTTCACAAGCGTCCGCACCGACCCCGAGATGAGGGCAAATCGGCACGCGGCCGCCGCCGCCAGCCCCAGCAGCACCGCCACCACCACGCTCGCCCCCCACCAAGGGCCCGTCCCGGCCACCCCGGGCCAGACCGTCACCAGCCGCGACGCGCCCGTCGCCGGGTCGGTCACGATCTGCGTCAACGGACCGGCGGGCGCCGCCACCTGCCGCACGATCCGCATCAGAACCGCCGAGAGGCCCAGCCACCCAAGCGCCATCCCCACGCCCGCGCCGAGCGGCAGCACCCACGCCGCGTCGCCGCGCTTGTACTTGGCCTGCGCAACCAGCGCGTCGTACTGCCCATCGCTCAGCCGCGCGATCGCCGGGTGGAAGAATGTTGAAGTCAGCCAGCTCGATGACATACCGATGGGTCTATCGGCTCGACGTCCGCCGGGTTGCAGCACATCGCTGTGCCGACCACTCCTTACGCCGCCCCTCGCTTCGGCCCCGACTCTCTGGGAGTATGTTTGAACGAGAAGGCGCGAACCGCACGAAGCAGTTCCAACACCGGAACCCAGAGCATCGAGAGCGATCCGAGGAACCCGGAGAGAAACTCTGCTTGAGAGCAAGCAGGCACTCCTCCGGTTTCCTCGGGTCCCTCCGGTTCCTCCGCGTTCCCCCGTTCCCGCCTTTCCTCATCGCCCTCGTGTTCAGCTCTCCCAACCCCCCCCACCCTCAACGAGCCCACCACGCCTCCACCAGGTCCCGCGCCGCCCCCTGATACAGCGATGCGAGCAGCCCCGGCTCCAGAGAGAGCCCCCGCAGCATCGGCGAGCTCGAATCGTCGTACCGCTCCGGCTCCAGCATCTTGAGATCGGGGTCGGCGATCGGCGAGAAGTCCTCGTAGTCGGTCTCGAACATCGCCCGCAGGGCCCAGTACCGGCTGGCGTAGAGATCAAACGCCGCTTCGGGGCTGTCGGCCAGCTCGGCCATCGGGCTCACGCCCCCTCCGGGCATACCCAGCTTCACCGGCCGCAGGTGGTCGTCCTGCACCACGATGTCGGACCCGAAGAGCAGGCGCCCGGCCCACTTTCGGAAGAACGCAGCCGTCTCCGCCGCCGGCCTGGTCCCGAGCGCTCGCACGACCCACTTGGTCGCGCTCGTATCCAGATGCAGGTTCGGATGCCGGGCTAGGAGCCCGTCGAGAAACCCAAGGTCCTCGGGCCAACCGCCCATGTGCGCCGCGATCCACGGGCTCGTGAAGCGGTCGAGCATCCGCTCGAAGCCTTCGTACTGCTGGACCTTCGTGCCGTAAATGTCCGGCTTGTTATACCGGGCCTTGAACCACGTGTCCGGGTCGGCGATGTGGATCATGAACATCATCCCCAGCTCCGTCCCCTTCTCGCAGATCTTGACCCTCCACGGCGAATCGATCTCGATCAGGTCCGTCGCACCCCACGCGCTGCCCGCCGTATCCGGCACAAGGTCCCGCAGCCGCGGGCTCGCCCAGAGCTTGAGCATCCGCGTGCCGTACCGCACGCGATACTTCTCGAGCAGGTCCAAGTACTCGCGCCGGTGCGCCGCGTTCTTGTCCGAGCCCGCGAACACCGGGAACGCGATGAACCGCACCGCCTCGCCCAGCTCCTGCTGCACCGGATCGCACTGGCCGAACTGCGACATCGAGTACACCCGCGAGACGCCGAAGAGCCGCCGCACTCGGTCGAACACCTTCGCCGCCTCCGCGCCGTTGACGTGGCAGTGCACATCGATGATCGGCTCCGCCGGAGCCCCCAGCACACCCGCGAGCCGGCCATAATCCCACGCGTAAAGGTTGCTGGCGCGCCGGGCCCCGGCGCCGGCAAAAAGGCTGATCTGGGCCGCGGTGGTCATCGCCCCATGATAGACGTTCATCAATACACCGCTCCCCCGCTAACCACGCTCGCCCCGCGCCGCCCACGCATCGCCATCGCCCACGACTGGCTCGTGGGCTATCGCGGCGGCGAGGCCGTGCTCGACCGCATCTGCCGCGTCGCGCAGCACCTGGGCGACGTCTCCACGCTCTACACCATGTTCGCCGATGCCAACGCCCGCGCGTCGTTTCCCCTTGATCCCTCCGGCGGCGTTCGGGCCATCGATCCCATCACTACCCCCGCTCTCTCCCATCTTCCCGGCGCACGCGCCCTCCGCCGCTGGATGCTCCCCGCCTATCCCGCGCTCGTCGCCCAGCTCTCCCGCCGCCTCGCCGCCGACCATGCCAAGGCCCCCATCGACCTGCTCGTCTCCACCTCCGCCGCCGCCATCAAGAATCTCCGCCCCCCGCGCGGCGTCACGCACATCTGCTACTGCCACTCCCCCGCCCGCTATCTCTGGGGCCAGCACGCCGCCTACACCCTCGGCGCCGGCGGCCGCCTCCGCTCCGCGGGCCTCAACCTCTTCGGCGAACGCCTCCGCACCTGGGACCGAGCGTCGACCGCTTCCGCCCACGTCCTGCTCGCCAACTCCACCCACGTTCAATCCATGATCCGCCGCTGCTACGGCCGCGAATCCACCGTCCTCCACCCGCCCGTCGACACCGCCTTCTTCACACCTCCGCCCGCCGGCCGCCCCCGCTCCTCACGCTGGCTCAGCGTCGGCGCCCTCGAACCCTACAAGCGCGTCGACCTGGCGATCCACGCCGCGGGGCTTGTGAAAGCCGCGCTCACCATCGTCGGCACCGGCTCGCAGCAACGCTCTCTCGAGGCCCTCGCCGGCCACGCCCGGGCCCGCGGTGCCACCATCGAGTTTCTCGGCCGCGCCGCCCCAGCAACACTCCGTGAGCTCTACCAGACCGCCGGCGTGCTGCTGTTTCCTCAGGAAGAAGACTTCGGCATCGTCGCCGTTGAGGCTCAGGCCTGCGGCATGCCCGTCGCCGCCCTCGACGCCGGCGGGGCCCGCGACACCGTAATTGCCGGCCAAACCGGCGTATTCTTCACCGCCCCCGACGCCCCCGACGCCCCCGACGGCGCCGCCGCGCTCGCCCGGGCCGCCCACGACTGCCTGTCCATGGGCGACGTGAACGCCGCGTGCCGCGCGAGCGCCGAGCGCTTCGCCGTCGAACGCTTCGACCGCCGCTTCGCCGAAATGATCGTTTCTTACCTTTCGCCCAAAGTCCAAGCCCAGGCCCGCGGCGGGTGATCGATCCCAACCCGGCCAAGTCTCAGATCCCCGACCCCGCCGACGTCGCCGGGGACACGGCCCCCGCCTGCGCGTCTATCTCCGCCCCGCCCGCAAGCGCGGCCGCACGCCCCGCCACAGCGCCGAGCACGACGCCCACGTAGATCTCGTGGTCGCCCTCAAGATCCACGTGCCGCACAACCTCGCAATCCAGGCACACCGCCGCCGCCATCAGCAGCGGCGACCTGGTGATCAGCGTCCGCGTCTCCAGCGTGTCAAACGGGTCCGAGGTGTTCAGCGCCGGACACTCGCCAAACTTCTTCATCAGGAGCCGGCTCGATCCATCGACAAGGCACAGCCCGAACGCGCGGCTGTCGCGGATCAGCATCGCCAGCCGTTGTCCGCTGGGCACCGCCACCGCCACCCGCGCCGGGGCCCCGCCGCAACGCATCACCCTCGAAACCACCAGCCCCGCACGCCGATGCTCGAACGCCGCCGTCATGATCCCCGTCAGGCTCGGCAAAATCGCCAGCGCCCGCTCCACCTCGGCCGATGGACGTACCGGCACGGCACGAACCCGATCGCGCTCGACGCGATCGTCGCGGCTTGCCTGTCGGCCCGGCACGGACGTGCCGGCGCCAGCTTCTCGGGAAGAACCCCACGTTCGCATGAACCATGACCTCCTGAAGCAGAGTTTAACCCGTAAACCCCGATATGCACGCGGGTTAAGCGAAGTTCACAAAGGATTCGAGGCATTGCTTGGTGCGTCTGGCCAAGGGGACAAACTGCGGACAAGTGGTGGATAACGCACGATTGTGTTGCAAAGTGGGGCGAGGTGGGGCATAATCCGTCCGTCAGACGGAGGTGCCTCCCACGTGCTCTTCACCGGTTTCTCCGAGCATGTGATCGACGGCAAGTTCCGTCTGGCCGTCCCCGCCAAGTACCGCAACCAATGGGTTGCCGAACGCGACGGGGGCGCCTGGATGTGCATCCCGTGGCCCACAGGCCACCTCCGGCTGTACACCGAGTCAACGTTCGGGGCCTTGGCGGCGCACGGAGGCGCCACCTTGACCCCCGACGCAGACACCGCGGAGCTCGAGGCCCGGCTCTATGGCTTGGCCGAGCGTTTGGAGATGGATTCCGCCGGCCGGCTCGTCCTGCCCCGCCAGCACCTGGACCTCATCGGACTCAAGGCCGAGACCCAGGTCGCCGTCGTGGGGGCACGAAACCGACTGGAAGTCCACGACCTGGCCGGCTGGAAGTCCAGCCTCGCCGACCGCTTCAAGTCTCTGCCCGACCTTGTCCAGCGCATCGAGATCCGGCAGAAGGGGCAAGCCTGAACAGGCGTTTCCGCCCGCCCAGCACCCACCGGTCGTCCCGGGGCCACCCGGCGCAGATCGATTTCCCAGGAGAGACATCTCCTGGCTAGAGAGACGGAGCCAGAGAGAGACGGAGCCAGAGAGAGTCGGATCGAGAGAGAGTCGGAGCGAGAGAGAGCGCTGAGGAGAGATCCACAGCACTCACCCCCGGGCGGGCCCGAAACGGCACGATCCGGGATTGACAGACCATGATTGTTTGTGCTCGCCGGCGCGTCCGACACGCGAAAGGACTCGCCGCCGACGCTGGGCTTCTTCAAGCGCAGCGGGAGCACGCCCGGGCTCGCAAGGACGCGGCACGGGCGACAGGAAGTTCCCACGGACGGGAACAACCTTTGCTCTCGTGTCCCAGCCGCCTGAAGTCGCCACGCCGAGGCAGGCCGAACGTACCGGCACAAACGAAGCGCTCGGCCGATACGCCACCGGCCGAGCGCTTTGTTTTTTGCTCTTTGCCGCCACCCGCCGCCCGTCAATCCTCGGTGTCCAGCACGCGGTCGTCGAACTCGCCCGCCTCGTAGCTCTCGTCCCCGGGCTTCCGCTTCCGCTTCGGCTCCCGCAACGCCTGGCGGCACGCCGTCTCGAGCGCCTGGTGAAGCTTCTCGTGGTCCGGCAGAGCCTCCAGCCGCTCGAGAAGCAGGTCCACCCGCACGTGGGCTGGCAACCCCGCGTCCACCGACTCGATCGCCCCGTCCCCCAGCCGCTCGCTCGCCTCGATGAACCAGTTCGGCGGCGGCACCATCACCCCGCTCCCGCCGGCGCGGGCCCCGGCCACAACCTTCTTCGTGCCACGCTTCTTGGTCCCGGGCCGATCGGTCTCGAGGTCCGCCGCATCGATCATTTCCGGCGGGGCCACCTTCGCCCGAACCGTCACGGGCCCCACCGCCACGATCGGCCACAGGCCCTCGCGGCTGGTCGGCTCGCGCACCAGCACCAGTGTCGCAATCCCGAGCCCGTCGGCCGCCTCACGCAGCGCTCTCCCGTCGACCCCCACTCTGGGCGGGCAGACCAGATAGCACCCCGCTTGGATCAACTCCGGCGCTGGCATCTCGCCGCCGACGCCGACCCCGCCCCCGATCACCGCCACGCGCATCGCGTCGATCGCCATGTCGCGTTTCTGCCGCCGGGCCTCCTGCAGAGGCATGATGATCCGGGCCATGCGGTCGTAGTCGAGCACCGAGTGCGCCTTCCGCAGCGCCCCGGCCGACACCGCCTCGCACTCGAAATACTGCCGCCGAACCAGGGCCTGATGGGCCTGCTCCATCAGCGCGTCGATCTTGGCGACTTGCTGTGGGCTGGGCATGCTCAACCTGGTCTCCTAGTGACCGACCACTCAACCGGGCGCTTCCCCGCGATCAGCCTACGCCCGATTGCGGCGAGTGACCGCTGGTCGCCATCCGAGTCCCCCGGCCGGCGTGGTCATCGTCGGCGATCCCGGTCAGCAGCTTGCACCAAACATCGGCCAGTTCCGGCATGTCGTACGCCAGCGTGTCCGAAAGCCCGGACCAATCCTGGGCCACAAACGCCCGCTTGAGCTCCCCGAGCCGCTGGGCCAGCGCATCGATCGCCTGCTGAGCGCTCGGCGTGCCGCTCGGGGTGCTCGAAGTGACGATGGAATACCCGAGCAGCTCCGACCCGTTTATCACCGCCGTCCGGGCTTGCTCCCACACACCCAATGCGGTGGTCAATCGTCCCATCGCGTTCTCGATCTGGCCCTGCTGGATCAGCTCGGCGGCGGCGACATGCTCGGCCTTGGCCTCATGCAGTGCCTCCGCCACGCCCCGGAGCGTCGAGGCGACCAGATCGACCGGGTCCGCCGTCGCAAACCGCACGTCCGAACCGGCAAACGTCTCCTCCCCCGGGCTCGAAAGCAGCTCGTCGGGAACGCTCACCCCGTCCAGTGTCGCGTCAATGACCACCCGGCCATGCCGCTGGGCCTCGGCCCGGGCCGCCCGGATCGCCTCTGCGAGTGTCGGCACACTGATCGTCACCGGCTGGTCATCGACAAACACGTTCATGCGCGGGCGCCCTCAACCCACCACTCCCCGGAACCCGTGTATCGGCCTTCCGGGTCAGCAGCCCGCAAACCACGCCGACAGGAATGCGAAGATGTCCGACACGTCGCGGACGCCGTCACCGTTCGCGTCGGCCACGGGGTCGCTTGCGAACCAAGCGCTGAGGAAGAAGAAGATGTCGTCCACGGCCCGTGCGCCCGAGCCGTTGATATCGGCCAGCCCGAGCAGTCCGGGCGTGCCACAGGTGTTGAGCTGCTGGGCATACACGTCGGCCTGGTCGGACCTCGCATCCTGCCATGCGACGACGGCCCCCGTCGGGTAGCCGAAAGCGACGGCGAAGCCGTCGCGTGCGACCGAGCCCGACGGCGAGGTGTCCAGCGGGTGCTGGACCAGAATCTTGTTGCTGGGCGTCAGGGCGACGCTCGCAAACGACCCGGGCCAGCTCAGGGCCCCGCTCGGGCCGACCCGCGCCCCGGCAATCGTCTGAACCGACAGCGCGGTCCCCGCGTCTTGAGCCCAGAACACCACCGCCCCGCCCCCGCTCACCGCCGCCCGCAGCGCGAACTTCAACCCCGCCCCCATCGGCGCCGCCAGCAGCCCCGCGTCGCCGAAAGCCCGTGCCCCTGAGGAATCCAGCCGCTGGACCAGCACCCCCTGCGTCCCGTGCCCCGCATCGATCTCCCGGCAGAAAACCCAGAGGGCATCTCCCGCAGAGTCGAAGGTAATCGCCGGCTCGATCCGCGACCGCGACGCGTCGGTCGACACGCTCACGCCATCACCCGCCCACATCGGCACGCCCGCGGGCGTGAGACGCTGGGCGTAGACGTTCTGCACGCCGCTGCGAGCGTCGAAGAACGCCAGCACGCAGCCTCCCGCCTCCCCGTTCGGCCCCGGCGCGGGCGCGAGCGCCACCCTCGGATAGTTGGTCGCGAAGGGCGCCGCCTGGGTCTGCACACCAACGTTCTGGGCGCTGACCGTCACCGGCTGTCCGCCGTTCCACACCCCGCCGACCGACGATCCCGACGGCTCGAACGCGAACTTCTGCGCCGCGACCCACCGCGTCGCGCTGCTCGAGGTCGAAAACTCGCGGATCCACGCGACGATCACCGAGCCGCCCTCCCCCGCCACCGCCTCGAACCGGTCCGGCGGCCGCGACGCCGTCGTCGCCGTCACAATCGCCTGCCCCCCGGCAACCAGCATCGGCGCCCCGGCGGAGCTCAGCACCTGCATCCGCAGGGTCGGTGGCGAAGTGCTCGCAAACCACACCGCCGCATACCGCCCGTCCGATGTCGCCACGACGCGCGGGTCGCGCTTGAACGTCGCGTCGTTCGTGAGCGCCACGCCCCCGGCCACCCACTCCGGCGCGCCCGCCGGGCTGATCCGCTGGGCAAAGACGTTCCGCGAGCCGAAGGCCCGAAAGTCGGTCCACACCAGCACGGCGTTGCCCTGGGCATCGGTCTTCAGGTCATAGTTCACGTCGTAGAACGAGCCATTGACCGTCGTCGCCCCCAGCGTCGTCGTCGCCGCGGCGTTTGCCACGACCACGTCCGCGGGCCACGCCCTTGCCCCGTCGCGCATCAGCCGGTTGAGCCGGAGCGACCAGTACACCGGCGCGTCCTCGCTCTGCCACCACGAGACATACGAACCCCCGCCCGCCACCGGGCTCAGCCGCACCTTCGCCTGGATCCCCGCCCCGCCCGCGACAAGCGTGTTGGCCGCAGCATCCGGCGTCCACTGCGCGACCGATGGCGCGGCCCCCACACCGACGAGAACACAGGCAGCACCGCCGAGAAACGCACGCATGATTCGGGCTCCGGATGCAGACTCGAAGTGTGCAGACACTACGCCGGGGCGTGGGTGTGCGACGAGTCCGCGCCCGCCGCCGCCAGTTCCGCCGCCCGCCGGGCCCGGCGCTTGGACTTGTGTATCAACCGGATGTTCCGCGAATAGATCACGATCCCCGACGCCTGCCCGAGCATGGCCACGGGGTCCTGCCGCCAGATGAAGTAGCTGAACAGGATCAGCCCGCCCCCCAGGCTGAACCACCAGAAGCTCTCGGTGATCACGCTCTTGGAATGCCGCTCGCTCACCAGCCACTGCAGGACCATCCGGCCCGAGAACAGCAGCTGCCCGACAAGCCCGATGGCGACCCATGCCACGCCGACCCACGACGTCACGTTCAGCGTGCGATAAAACCAGTTGCCCCGCGAGTCGATCGCGCCCTGCACGATCTTTGGCCCGAGCACACGCTCGAGCTCGGCCCGGCTCATCACCGGCGAAGCGGGCTGGCCGCGGAACAGCAGCCGGAAGCTGTACTCGCCCGAGGGCTCGAGCGCCGCCTCGATCACGCCCCGGTCCTCGGCGACGCGCACCTCGCGCTTGACGGCCCCGGGCCGCAGGTCGAAGTCCGGGCGACTCGTCGGCCCGAAGGCGATCCAGAACCCCAGCCCCATGACCAGGATCATCAGGGCCGCCGGCTCCCACTTGAACCGCTTCCGCACGGGCGCGGCATTCACGCGCGGGCCTCCGCGCGGGCCCGGACGGGCGTCACCACGGCTTCACCGCCGGCACGCGACGCGTCCACCACCCGCACCCCCGGCGTCTCGTTCACGCCCACCTCGGCGTGCCCCGTGGGCCGCCGCCGGTTCCGCATGTACCGTACCGCCAAGAGGTCGATGAGCCCCGGCAAAGCACGCTGCACGATCCCCATGCCGTACTTGGTCTCCCCCGCCACCCGCGGACGGTGGTTGACCCGCATCTCCACCACCCGATACCCCATGTGCGCCGCCGTCACGGGGATGAACCGGTGCATCCCCCGAAGCTGCAAGGGCAGCTGCACCGCGATCTCCCGCTTCATGAGCCGCAGCGAGCAGCCCGTGTCGCGGATCGTGTCGCCCAGGAGCCACCGCCGGAACAGCCGCCCCACGACCGAGCCCCCGCGGCGGACAATGTTGTCCTTCCTCGCGTGCGAGCGGTCGCCCTGCACCATGTCGGCGTCGTTGGCCCGCAACAGCCCGTACATCGCACCAAGGTCCGCCGGGTCGTTCTGGAGGTCCGCGTCGAGCGTCGCCACCAGCCTCCCGCGGCACCTGGAAAAACCCGCGAAGAACGCCGCCGACTGCCCGTTGCCCTTGCCGGGGGGCGTCTGCGTCATCGCGATACAGCGGAGCCATGGCCGCCCGACCATCAGGTCCATGACCCGCTGCCGCGTCGCGTCCGTCGAGCCGTCGTCGACGATCACGAACTCGAAGGCCACGCCCATGCCCGTGCATGCCCGCCCCACCTCGTCGACCAGCGCCCGCACGTTGTCCTGCTCGTTGTGAGCCGGGGCGACGACGGACAGCTCGATCTGGAAGTCGGGGTTCTGGGGCATCGTGAAGCCCATTGTAGGGCTCCGCCCTCCTCGGTTCCGGCACGCCGCGATGCGCCCGCGCCTCTATCATCCCGTATGCACACCCACGGCGTGAAGATCAACGCGGGCGACTCAACCAACACCATCAAGTACGTCTGCGAGGACCCGCAGGCCGTCACCGGCACCGACCAGAAAGAGCACATCGTCGACGGCGCCAAGGGCCACAACCTCATGGAGCTGGCCCTGGGCAACGGCATCAACATCGAGCACGCCTGCGGCGGGGTCTGCGCCTGCTCGACCTGCCACGTCTATGTCGAAGAAGGCATGGAGCTGCTCAGCGAGCCCACCGAGGCCGAAGACGACCGCGTCGAGGAAGCGCCCGACATCCGCCGCAACAGCCGCCTGAGCTGCCAGTGCGAGATCCTCAAGGCCGGCAAGATCGTCGTCCGGGTGCCGTCGTGGAACCGCAACGCCGTCAAAGAGATCCCGCACTGACCGGAGGCCGCCGCGTGGGATCTCGCAAGACCTTCGGCTGGCTCGATACCGCCCGCATCGGCGAGGCCCTCTTCGAGGCCCACCCCAAAGCCGACCCGCTCTCGCTCCGCTTCACAGACCTGCGCCGGCTCGTCGAGGCCCTGCCGGACTTCACGCCCGACCCAGCCCATCACGTCAACGAGAAGATTCTCGAGACCGTCCAGATGGCCTGGCACGACGAGCGCGACGGGATCGTCAACGACGACGAGGATTAACCGAGCCTCTCGCGTAAGCGAGAGACCGCCTCCCGCTCGCTCGCGCCCCACCGGCTCCCCGCACTCACCGCATGTTCGGGAACACCACCAGCACGACCACGTCGTAGATCGCGTGCGTCGCCACCACGATCCCGAACCCGCGCATCATGTAGACCGTGCCGAAATAGACCCCCGCGACGGTCATGAACACGAACACGGGCCACTGCGCAGGCAGCGTCGGCTGGTGATACACCGCGAACGCGAGCGCCGCGACCACCACCGCCACGCCAGAGCCCACCCGCTCCTTGAGCCCGATCAGGTCCACCAAAATGAAGTGCAGGAGCGCCAGGCCCACCATCCGGAAGAGCATCTCCTCGTAGAGCCCGGCCCCCACGGCGATGGTCATCCTCGCCCCCACCGGCAGGCTGTGCAGGTCCGTCCCCGCCATCGCCAGCGCAGACTGCGCGTGCGAGCTTGCCGCCGCCAGAACCAGCAACGGCAGTGTCCACGCCAGGCTCTCGATGAGCATGCCCCCGAGCGTCTTGGGGTCCAGCATCCAGCGGTCACGCACCAGCACGTGCCAGACCAGCAGCACCACCAGCAGCGCAACACCCGGCAGAAAAGCCGCGGCGAGCCCGAAGACATGGAAGAAGTCCGACAGCAGACGGTTGGCCGCCACGCCGATCTGCGTCCGCGTTGCCGGATCCGTCAGGAAGACTACCGAGCCGACCTCGTAGGCAAGCACCAGGGGCAGCAGGAAGACCAGCACGTGCAGTGGCCGCTGCGACCGCAGCCAATACGTCTCGAGCGCATCAGCCCCGCTCCCCCCCGCACGCGGGCCGGCAGGTCGGTTGCTGTTTCGTCGGCGTGCCTTGGCCATGCGTGAGCACAGAGTAGCGGCCCCGCCACGCCCCGCGCCGAGGCCGACCCGGCAGACACAGCGACCCGCCTGAAGGGGCGGGTCGCGTGTAAAACATCGATTGAGACGAAGCCTGCTGGCGTTCGAAACGGCGCTCAAAGCCGCCGCCGAAGGCCCGGCTTACTTCTTGCCAGCGCCCGACTTGCCCGAGCCCGACTTGCCCGAGCCCGACTTGGCCGCTCCAGACTTACCCGAGCCCGACTTGCCCGAGCCGGGCTTCGCTGCGGCGACCGGAGCCGCGCCACCCGGGGCGGTGCCGAGCTTGGCCTTGACGCGCCTGCTCATGCGGCTCTTGCGCCTGGCGGCCTGGTTCTTGTGGATCACGCCCTTGCCCGCCGTCCGGTCAACGGACTGAACGAACGCGGAATGGGCCTTGGTGACCTCCTCGGTCGAGCCGTGGGCCAGCTTGTCGACAAGGTCCTTGATCACGCCCTTCATGCTCCGCATACGCCAGCGGTTGCGGGCGGCGTGCTTGGCGTTCTGGCGGATGCGCTTCTTCGCGGACAGAGAGTGAGCCATGGCGTAATCGTTTCCTTACAAGTGGGACCCAAAGTATCCCACCCTCCCGCCATAAATCAAGCCCCCTTTGGTCGGACAACCACTTGCCGACCCGCCCTCTCCCGGCGTACCCTCCCCTCCACTTCCCGTGCGGGTGTAGCTCAATTGGATAGAGCACCTGACTACGGATCAGGAGGTTTCAGGTTCGACTCCTGACACCCGTACTTGCACCGCAGCGCCGCCCCCTTGGGCGGCGTCTTGCGTTTTGCCGCCCCGGCCCCGGCCCCGGCCCCGCCCGCACCCCCCCAAACTCCGCCCCTTCCTGAGTTTCAAGGGCTCAGGGTGCCCGCTCGCCAGTAGGGCCCGCCGCGGGGGCTGTGTTGGCGTCACCCTCCGATTTTACCGGCGTGCCCTTGGCCCCATCGGGCTTCGGGGCCGGTTTCTTGCCCGCCGCGGGCGTGCCCGTGGCCGGCTCGACCGCCGGCACGGGCAACAGCCGGACCAGAAGTTCCAACTTGCTGCGCATCGCGCGGGCCAGCTCTTCGTTCCGGCGGGCCGTCAGCCGCCCCGACAGCTCTCCCGAGCCCAAGGGATCGATGAACCCCGGCGTCGCCCGGCTGAGCCGGTGGCTCGCCCCCGTGAGCGACCCGCCCAGCGTGTCGTCGCCAATATCGTCCCGCGGGTTCCAGAACCCGCCCCCGGCGTACAGGCCCATCAGCGGTGTGTCGCTCGCGCCCGGGCCGGGCCCGCGCCCGGCCAGGATCAGGTGCCGCACGGTGACATTGCACGCCGTGGCGTCGATCGGCGTGTCCCCCGCGCTCGGGTACAGGAACACGTGCATGTGCACGATGCTCCCCGACGCGTCGGCCAGCCGATCCCCCGGGTTCATGAACCGTTCGGCGGGCAGGTCGGACAGAAACACCTCCGCCGTGTTCTGGTCGATGGGCGTATACGCCGCCGTGATGAACGCCGGCGAAAGCTGCTTGTCCCCCATGCTCGACCGGGCCGTCAGCTCGCCCCCGGCCTCGGAGCGAAACAGCGAGCACCCGGGCACAGCCCCGAGCAGCGTCATAGCCAGCGGAATCGCGATCAGGCGGCACATGCTCGGCACGGCGAATCTCCGGGAGGAGGGGGGCGGGGATGACGGGGAACGGTTGAACACGAAGTCGCGAAGGGCTGGAAAACACTTCAACGCCGAAACTCAGAGCGACCAGAGTAAGCGGAGCAAGCCGGAGAGTAACGCCGGTTCAACCCAAAGCTCTCCGTCCGATCTTCTCCGGGGCCTCTTGTCCCGTCGCCTTCCCGCCATCCTTCGACCGCTTGGCGCTTCGGCATTCAAACTGGGTTGCAAGCAGGCTGGTCGGGAGCGGGACGGATGGCCGTCGCGCACCGCCCGCAAATCTCACTCCAGCGGGTCCGGCTCCCCCAGCCGCGACGCGAGCCGGCTCAGCCCGGCGCGAAGCCTCGCCACCTCGGCCTCCAGCGCCTCCATCCGTTCCATCGCCGCCGGGTCCAACCCCCCTATTCCCCCCGGCCCGCCCTCCGCCGCCTGAGCATCGGAAGCGTGCTCGGCCCTTCCCCCGCCGCTCTGCACCGCGTGCAGCGACGGGCACAGCACCTGCGCAAACACCCTGGCCCGCGATCCCGGCGGCGGCCCAAACTCCTGCACCAGCCCCGGCCTTCCCGCCTCCCCCTCCACCGGCGACATCAGCCCGTCCAGCACCCCTTTGAGTGCCTCCAGCGACTCGATCGGGTGCATCCGCGAGGCGTTCTGCCTCAGCTCACCGATCGACTGCGGCCCGCGCAACAGCAGCTCCGTCAACACCACCAGCCCCGGTGTCTCTACACCCAGCACTTCCCGACCCAAGTGCCGGAACTTCGCCACCCGCGAGCCCGACATCATCGCTTCGCGCACCAGCCCCTTTTGCCGCAGACCGTCCAGCGCGTCCATCACGCGGTCCTCTTCCCACGTAACCACCGGCAACCGATTGTTTTTCTGGTTGCACCCGCTCACCAGGGCATTGAGCGTCAACGGATATTGCTGGGGCGTGGTCATCGCCTTCTCGACCAGCACGCCCAGCACGCGGCATTCGTCCGGCTTGAGTACGGGAAGTGTCAGCATGTTGGCGAGTGTACCGGGATTGCGGGCAGGATCCCCGCCGCGACCTGCGTATCTAAAAAGAGTGGAAACCCGGCCCGGCCGATCCACTACAATCGGTTGTTCACACAAGGGGCCGGGACATGCGCACCGCACCAATCTCCATCAGCATCGCACTCGCCGTCGCCGCGCTCGGCGCAACGGCGAGCGCGCAACAACAGCAGCAACAGCCCCAGCCCGGCGCGGGGCAGGGTGTCCAGCCTGCCCCGTGGCGGAAGTTCCCCACGGGCTTGGGCGGCGTGCCCGCCGGCACCGCGCCAGCCAACCCCGGCTCGATGCTCGACCGCACACCCACCCGCAACCGCTTCCCGGTCCAGCCTGCCCCCTCCGCCCCCACCACCCCCGCTATCGGCGGCGGGCCCGGCTTCAACGGCTTTCCCTTCGATGCCCAGTCCCTCACCAATCGCCCGTACTACGTCATCACCACCCCCGATTTCCGCTTCGGCGGCCGGACGCTGAACTTCGGCGATATCTCACCCGGGCAGACGTACCGCTCGGGCCTCGGGCTCGACGCCTTTGGCGGGGGCTACGGCGCCTTCAGGCCGCTGGGTGGCGCGATCCTGCGTCGCTACGGCGGAGAAACGCTGGATTTCGGCATCCGCCTCACCACCCCAGCACTGAGCGGGTGTGCTCCTCAGCCCAGTTTCGTCGTTCCCCCCACCTTTCGCGGCAGCTATTCCGGCTGGACCGATGCCTGGCGCCGCTGGGATGACGACTGGCAGGCCTACTCCTTCGTCGGCAACGTTTTTGGCGACAGCTTCCGACCCACCGCCCCACCATCCGCCCCACCCTCCGAACCCGCCCGGCCGCCGGCCCCGCTCACCACCATGCAGCAAGCCGCCGAGGCCCTGCAGCGCGGCGACGCGACCGCCGCCGCAAGCTTCTTCCAGCAGCGCCTTATCGAGAACGACAACGACGCCCTCGCCCAGCGCGGCCTGGCACTGGCCCTGCTCGAACAACGCAAGCTCGAACAGGCTATCGCCGTGCTCGGTCAGACCTATGTCAAGTACCCTTGGCTCGCCGGCCTGCCGATCCCGGCCTCGAGCCTCCCCGGCGGAGAGCGCGACCTCCGCTCCCGCTTCAACAGCGTTATGACCTACGCGAACCGCACGAACACCTCCAGCAGCCTGCTCTCGGCCGCCATCTTCGCTCAGGCCGAGGACCGCCCCGAGGTGGCCCTGAAACTCATTGACCGGGCCGAGGCCGCCGGGCTGGATGCCCCCGTGGTCGCCGCCCTCCGGACCGCCCTCGGAAAGTAGCCATGGGATAAGGGTTTACAGCCGCCCGCCCCAGAGTTGTCCCGCATGTTTGCAAGCGGTAACATCGGTTGCCCGATTCGGGTGTCGCCGGCCGGACGCTCGAGCCTTGAATCCCTGCGGCCCGCGGGCTCGATTGACGCGAACTCTTCCGCAGGCCCGACCCCCATGTCCCCATCGGCCCCATACTCGGAGACTACGACCATGTCCTCGGCCCGTCTTCAGACCCTTCGCCCCACCGGCCTCCCGCGTCGCGCCGCGAACCTCGCCGCCATGCTTGCCATCGCGGGCGCGGCGGCCCTCAGCGCCGGTTGTAACAACGCCGGCGAGGGCGCCCTCAGCGGCGGCGCACTGGGTGCCGGAGCGGGCGCGATCATCGGCAGCATGTTCGGCGGCGTCGGCACCGGCGCGGCGGTCGGTGCCGTGGGCGGCGCGCTGGGCGGAGCCCTTCTGGGCGACCAGAACGAACGCAGCCGCCAGAACGCTAACCGCGGCTGGTAGTTGGTGAGCCGGGCAAAGGCCCGGCGTCACAGGCCAGCGCTGGCCCGGCGCTTTCCTGAAAACTGCTTGCTCGTCTGCCTTGCTCGCGGTTCGGGCTCGTTGAGCAAGTCAGCCGATCCGATCCTTGCCGCCCATATACGCCCGCAGCGCCGGCGGCACGGTCACCGTGCCATCAGCGTTCTGCCACATCTCAAGGATCGGGATCAGGATCCGCGGCGACGCCGCCACCGTGTTGTTCAGCGAGTGGCAGAACACCGTCCCGTGCCCGGTCTTGTACCGCATGTTCAGTCGCCGACACTGATAGTCGTACAAGCGCGACGCCGAGTGCGTCTCGCCGAAGTCGCCCGTGGGGTGGGCGGCCCGCCCGCCTTCGCTGGCCATCTCGCCCCGACCCGGCATCCAGCACTCGACATCGATCATGTCCGCGTTCTTCACGCCCAGGTCGCCCGTGCAGCACTGGAGCAGCCGGTGCGGCAGACCCAGCCCCTTGAGCAGAGTCTGCACATACCCGAGCATGGTCTTGTGCCACATGCGGCTCTCGGCGCTGTCGGCCTTGCAGATGACCACCTGCTCGACCTTGTCGAACTGGTGGATGCGGTACAGCCCCGCCGTGTCCTTGCCCGCCGCCCCGGCCTCGCGCCGGAAGCAGGTGCTCACGGTCGTGTATCTCAGGGGCAGAGCGCTCTCGTCGATGATCTCGCCCTGGTGGATGCCCATGAGCCCGACCTCGCCGGTCCCGGTGAGGAACTGGTCGTAGCCTCCGCCACGCTTGGACTCTTCGATGTGATACGCCTGCTCGCGCCCGGCCGGGAAGAAGCCCGTGCCCACCATGCACTCTTCCTTCACAAGCACCGGCACGCTCATCGCCTTGAAACCCTGCGTCAGCGTCATGAAGTCGAACGCGTACCGCAGCACGGCGTTGTGCAGCAGCATCCCGTCGCCCGTGAGCACGTAGGACCGCGAACCCGCCATCTTCACGCCGCGCTCGAAGTCCGCCAGCCCGAGCCGCTCGACAAGCTGGATGTGGTTCAGCGGGTTGAAACCCCGCTGGCTCTCGAAGCTCTTGCCGGTATCAAACGCCTGCCCGCACGGCCCCTCCGACGCCGCAGGGTGCCAGCGCGACAGCTCGACATTGTCCTCGCTCCCCTTGCCCACCGGCACGTCCGCATCGGGCGGCAGCGGGATCGTCAGGAGCAGCGCGTTGAGCTCGGGCTCGACGCCCTGGATCTGCGTCTCGAGCGCCTGCACCCGCTCCTTGAGGGCCGCGGGCTTGGCCATGATCTCGCCAAGCTCGCGCTCCAGCCGAGACTTCTCGTCGCCCGAGGCCTTCCCGATGGCCGCCTTGAGCCTGCCGATCTGCGGCCCGGTCTCCTTGGCCAGCGCGTTCTGCTGGGCCTTGGCCGCCTCCTGCTCGGTCAGCAGGGCCCGCCGCTGGGTGTCGAGCGCGAGCACGCGGTCGATGTCGACGGGCATGTTCTTCTTGCGGCAGCCGTCGACATACTTGGCCGGATGTTCGCGCAGGTCTTTGAGGTCGATCATGGGGCACAAGGGTAGGGGCGGCCGCTGTCCCGGTCCCGCTCGCACGCCAGCCCGGCGTTGGGTACGGTGGGATGTCGCGGAGGAGTTGGAGGGAGGGCCTTCGCCGTACTTATTCGTCCGCTCGCCGGCTCCGGAGCGGCCATCAGCAGACGGGGTCGAAGTTGTTTGCGAAGTCCCGCGCCACCGAAGTCGGCTGGCTCTGAAGCCGACATCGGTGCGTCGGGCGTGGTGCTGCGACATCGCCCGCAACGCCCCTGACGTCGATCCCGAAGCCGATCGACTCCAGGGGCACGGGCAGCCCATTGGCGGGCCCTACCATGGCGCCGCTTCGATGCCACCTGCGGTCCCCGCGTCTGGGATGAGAACTCCAGAGGCTGTCTCTACATCTGTCCAGAAGTTCTCCTTCAGCAGCACCATCATCAGGAGACTTCATGGCCTCTGGGCTTCTTGCGTTGTTTGACGATGTGGCAACGATCGCCAAGGTCGCCTCCGCGTCGCTCGACGATGTCGTCAAGCTCACGGCCAAGGCGGGCGGCAAGGCAGCCGGCATCGTGATCGATGACGCGGCCGTGACCCCGCGCTACGTGGTCGGCTTTGCGGCCGAACGCGAGCTGCCGATCATCGGCAGGATCGCGTGGGGATCCACGCGTAACAAGCTCGTGGTTCTGCTGCCCGGCGCACTGCTGCTGTCGACTCTGGCGCCATGGTCCATCATGCCGCTGCTGATTCTGGGCGGTGCGTATCTCTGCTACGAGGGCTTCGGCAAAGTGCGTGAGCTGATTGTCGCGCCCGCGCCACCAACGCCGGCCGAAGCCCTGCAGGCCGGCGACGCCGAGGCGCTTGAACGGCAGAAGATCGCCGGCGCGATCCGCACCGACTTCATCCTGTCTGCCGAGATCATGGCAATCACGCTGTCGACCGTGGGGGACGCGTCCTTCGCCATGAAGGCGACCGTCTTGGCGCTGGTCGGACTGGGCATCACGATCGCGGTCTACGGCACGGTGGCCTTGATTGTAAAAGCCGATGACATCGGCATCGCGCTGGCCCGTCGAAACCCGCCCTGGTCGGCGATCGGCCGAGGCCTGGTGCGCGCGATGCCGTCGGTGTTGTCGGCGCTCAGCCTCGTAGGCACGCTGGCAATGCTGTGGGTCGGTGGCGGCATCATCCTGCACGGTCTGGCCGAGTATGGGCTCGGCGGGCCGGAGCACTGGATCAAGCGCGTCGGTTCGTCGGCAGGATCGATGCTGCCGTGGGGCGGCGGCCTCGTCGCATGGATCGTTGCCGCAGCGCTGGCCGGACTGGCGGGGCTCGCGGTCGGCGCGGCGGCGGCCCCAGTGAACAAGCACGTGCTCGGCCCGCTGCGGCGGCGGCTCCCCTCGTTCCGGCGCACGAGCTGACGCGTGCCGAGGTGCCAGCGTGCACACACCAGCGGCAGGTCCCGTGCCACGGAAGTCGGATTGCTCTGAAGCCGACGTCGGTGCGTTGAACGGAGTGCAACATCACCCGCGTCGCGCCCGAAGGCCCCAATCAGCGCCGACGGGCCAGTCGCCGCCACCGCACGGTCGACCGCTCGGCTCCGCGTTGGTCAGGTACGGCTCACCGCCAACCCGTCCGCCACCGAGCGACCCGAATCGGCCTGACCCGTCGGTGCGCCGAGCGGGTGCCAGAGCAGGTGGTGTGGAAGCGTCGCGACCACGCAGAAACCGAGGAAAGCGAGCGTGATATCGGCGGGTGTGATGCCGCCGTGGAGCCAGGCGGCGGCCAGGACCATCGCGATGGACGGGATCAGCAGCGGGAGCGACTCGACGTGGACGCGCCAGGCATTGAGCAGCGGCCGCGCAGGAGCGGGCCGACCCGGCGTCGTCGCGCGGAGACAGTGCCCCAGCGCGTGGACCGCGACGAAGTACACGCCAACGGCGAACAACGGGGGCGTCGTCGCGCTGAGGACCAGCACGGCCAGGATGACAAGCCACTCCTCCAGAGCCTGCCCGAGCGTCGTCGGGGGCCGGAGCGTTCTCGCCAACGTAAAGCACATCCCCACCAGCACGAGCGTTGCCGCCGCGGCCGCTGCGGTTTCCGGCAGGTGCGTTGGAGCCGCGCCGGCGGAACCGGCGATCTCCGCGAAGGGGCTCCAGGACTCTGCCGGCCGGAAGACAAACGGCGCCGCGATGACGACGAGCCCTCTGCCCAACCCGGCAAGGTGATCGAAGACTGGAAACCGAGCGAGGCCTCGGGTCCAGACGCAGTCGGATGTTCCGAAGTGATACGCCGCCAGCATGAGGAACGCCGCCACAGTCGCCGTGGGGAACAACAGCAGGCCCGCGCCGCAGAGAACCATCGTGGCCGTGTACAGGGCGAAGCACGAGACCGCACGACGCGGGCTCGATGACGCCTTGCGGATCGCCGCCAGGTCGTA
The DNA here is from genome assembly GCA_038214505.1 of Phycisphaerales bacterium. Lineage (GTDB taxonomy): Bacteria > Planctomycetota > Phycisphaerae > Phycisphaerales > UBA1924 > UBA4658. The sequence goes on from JBBQRT010000002.1 coordinate 80,015, forward strand.
GGCGCCGTGCGGCATTCCTACGACAAGCAGGCCCAGACACCAGACCCAGTCGCCGGCAGCTTCCGGGATACCCGCCAGGGAGCCGACGCTTGAAAAGAACAACGGCACCAGGTGAGGCGCCGTGTTCAGAGTTGCCATCATGCCGAACTCATCGTTCAGGGGATGCTCACGAACGTGCCGGCACAACCGTCCCCTCGAGATCGTACTGCGCCAGGGCCTTCACGCCGGCATAGCACGCCAGCCCGAAGCCGACCTTGTTGATGACGTCCGCGATGTTGTAGCAGATCTCGCGGATGGACTCGCCTTGCGGGCCCGCAAGGCTCATCAGGAAGCCGATCGGGTAGATCGTCCAGCCGATGAGGATGTACAGCCGGAGCACCTTGAACGCCCGGACGATCGACTCGGGCTGGCCGATCATCTGCTGATTGACCTGGGTGAACAGCACAAACACGATGTAGAACCAGGCGACGCAGGAGATGATGTAGTTGGTCCACCACGAGGTGGAGCCAATCAGCGAGACCTCGGCGATCCACGCGAAGACCAGCATCACCACGGCCGCCGCCACGAGCGTCCTGAACAGGCCCTTGGCTCGGGAGCCGAGGTTCAGCAGAAGCGGAATCTCGAGCACCAGAAGCGGGACGGTGATCAGCCAGTCGATGTAGCGGTAGGCCGTGGGAAACTGCGCGATCTGCTTGCCCGCGATGCGGACCCCGTTCGAGTCGAAGAGGTTCGACACGCTCTCCATGTAGATGCCGGACATGCGGGCGTAGTGATAGCAGGCGACGCCGGTGATGATGCCGGCGACGATCATGACCGAGCGATACACGCGAGGAACGTTCCCGGCCATGAGCCAGAAGAACGCCGTCCCCGCGCCCATACACACGGTGCTGAACCAAAAGAGGTACAGCGTGATGCCCTCGATGGACAGACCGGCTTGGAGTGCCATAGACGCTTCCGAGGGGATGATGGCTGACATGGTTGCGGATACTCCCACAAAGTTTGGCGAAAGGTGCGGGAAGTGTTCCCGCTCGGAAGCTTTCGGACTCGTGGCGGCGGCGGGGTCAAAAACAACCAGATCAAAAATGAATCGGTACTTTCTACTGTTTTCACGTGACCAGACGGCGCGCGGCCGCCGCATCGGCCGTCATCGTGTTCGGCCCCGACTGAGCGAGCCCGCCATGAGAACTCTGCAAAGTGCCGATCTGGTCGAAAGCGAGATCGATGGCCATCGCCCACACTTGATGCGGACCCGAGCATCAAGAGACGAGATCAAGGGAGAGACTGCCTGATGCCGATGGCGCAGCAATCGGCGCACGGTCAGGAGGCTCGCGAGCCCCGCGACTGTGAGCGCAACGGCACCCTCCTGGGCCTCCAGCGACCACGGCCGGCCGTCGAGCATTCCCTCCAGACGACCGACCAGCGTCAGTTTGGGCGGGTGCCGAGGTCCTTCGTGCGGATCTTCATCGTGCCGCTCAGAACCCACTCGGCGTGCTCGGCTTTGGCTCCGGTGCCGCTGGGGACTTTGATCCGCATGTCTTGAAACTCGTACGTGATCTCTGCGCCACGACCTGTCAGCCGGTCATAGAGACCAACGGCGAGGTCAGGCCATGAGTTGGTTTGGATAGGCTCGGCCATTTTCGGAGTCTCCTTGGAGATCGTCGGACCATCTCTGACGTCGAGAGCACTCAACGCATCAGGCAGCATGGTAGTCGCCCGGAGCCGGAACCCCAGGCTTCGCGGCAGGTGGCATCGAAGTCCCGTGCCACCGAAGTGGGCTGGCTCTGAAGCCGACTCGGGTGCGTCAGACGTGGTGCTGCGAAATCTACCGCAACGCCACTGATGCCGATCCCAGCGCCGATCCACCGCGGTGGCACGGCGGATCAAGGAAATGCCCTGCTCGCAAGACCGCGATACGACGCGAGCGGCGGATCGGGAGCTTGGCGAAACGGTGGGGTGGACGCGCAGGTACAAATCGCCCGAACGGATTCAAAGGCCGTGCCAGTCGCGGTGGAGCGCTGAACGTGGATCGTGCGAGCGATCAGGCAGCCGGACTCTCGGTCATGCGAGATCAGCGACGACGACGCGCGCCCATCACTCCAACAATCCCGAGCAGCGCGGCAACGCCGGGCGAGGGGATGATGTACACGCGGACATCGAGCATCTCCACCACCCGAGCGGAGCCGGTGAACAGCGCGAAACCGCCGGGGGTTGCGAAGCCGCTGTCGGGGATCGCGGGGAACGCCATGCCGGGAGCGCGAACAACCGTACCGGGAAGCAGCGAGGAAACACCCGAGTTCAACGAGACTGTTTGACCCACGGAAAACGCCGGGAGAGTGTTGATCGACAGGACCGAGAGTTCAGGCCAGACGGAGAAGCCCGAGAGATCGTCAAAGAACATCGGAATCATGCCCTGCTGCGGCGCGGCTTGAAGTGATGAAATCAGCACGTTCTCCAGCGTCACAGTTAGACAGTTTGATGTATGGACCGCCTTGGACACGCTATTTGCAGGGACCTGCACGGAGATGATGCCGTCGGCGTCGGAATCGCCGACGGATTGCCGCGTCACGCCGCCGGCATTGTCGGTGAAGACGAAGTCGATGACCTCTCCGGGCGCGAGCGTGCGGCGAACCTCGATGACCTCGACAAGCCCGCCGGCACACGCGATCGACGACGCGGCCAAAGCACCGATCGCAAAACACAACTTGGCGGTACGCATCTCTACTCATCTCCTTGACTCGAATCGGGTGCCCGACGGGCCGAAGGACGAGTCTACATGACCGATCACCGGATGCCAGCAAAATCCTGCGACCGGTGCGCGGCTGAGCGTGTCCACGTCTTCGACACCAAGCCCCCGCATGGTCGGCGCCCCCCGGGGGGGATCACGCCGCGCCCAATCCGGCCTCGCCGATAAAGTCCATCCACGGTCGCCCCCTCGATCCCCCCTATTCCCGACCCCCCGCCCCACCTGCGCCGCCTGCGGCTACGACCGCTCCGGCACACCCAGCCGCACCTGCCCCGAACGCGGGTCAACCGCCGTCCCAATCTTCCAGTCCGCGCAAAGCGACGGCGTGGTCTTCATCTCCGGCGACCGCCACAACGCCGAGCTCTCCCGCCTCGACCCCGGCGCCGCGCTGACGACGCCGCCGACGAGGGCCGCGCCCCGCCCCGCCGCCGCCCCCGCCGCGTGCCAGCCCCGCTATCCCCTCTTACGACCTCACCTCCAGCGCCCCTAACCAGACCAACCGCGTCTCCCAGGAACTCAACGCCCACCGCCTGGGCAGCCTCTTCGGCGAGTCCAACTCGGGCGCAATCGTGCTCGAGCCCGCCGCCGACAAGCCCCGCAGCATCGTCCGCTTCGTCCT
>JBBQRT010000003.1:0-83352 GCA_038214505.1 Phycisphaerales bacterium
GGACCCCCGCACCATCGCCTCCTGCCGCGCGAGCTCGAGGTCGGCGTCGACCATCATCTCGATGAGGCGTTCGACGCTCGTCTCGGGGCTCCAGCCCAGGGCCGCGCGGGCCCGGGAGGCGTCGCCTTCCAGGGCGTTGACCTCGGCGGGGCGGAGATAGCGCTTGTCGAGCCTGACGTGCTGGTGCATCTCGAGCCCGGCGCGGGCGAAGGCCAGCTCGGCGAAGCGGCGGACGCTGATGGCGCGGCCGGTGGCGATCACGTAGTCGCCGGGCGTTTCCTGCTGGAGCATGAGCCACATGGCCCGGGCGTAGTCGCCGGCGAAGCCCCAGTCGCGCTTGGCGTCGAGGTTGCCCAGGTAGACCGCGTCCTGCAGGCCGTGGCGGATGCGGCCCACGGCCCGGGTGATTTTGCGCGTCACGAACGTCTCGCCGCGGCGCGGGGATTCGTGGTTGAAGAGGATGCCGCAGGAGACGTGCATGGCGTAGGCCTCGCGGTAGTTCACGCTGGCCTGGTGGGCCATGACCTTGGCGACGGCGTAGGGCGAGCGGGGGCGGAAAGGTGTGTTCTCGTTCTGCGGCGGTTGGGCGGCGCCGAACATCTCCGAGCTCGACGCCTGGTAGTACCGCACATGCCGGCCCGAGACCTGCTCATGGTCGCGCACGGCCTCGAGCAGCTTCAGAGCGCCCATCGCGACCGTCTCGGCGGTGTAGATCGGCTGCTCGAAGCTGACGCGGACGTGGCTCTGGGCGGCGAGGTTGTACACCTCGTCGGGCCCGACGGTGCGGACCAGCCGCTCCAGGCACGAGGCGTCGGTGATGTCGCCGTGGTGCAGCGTCATCGTGCCCCGCCCGGGCCCGGGGCGCTGGTGCGGGTCGAGGTAGAGGTGATCGACGCGGGCGGTGTTGAAGAGCGAGGCCCGGCGGACGATGCCGTGGACGCTGTAGCCCTTGTCGATGAGCAGCTCGGCGAGGTATGACCCGTCCTGACCGGTGATGCCGGTGATCAGGGCGGTCTTGCCGGAGTGGGCGTCGGCCGGGCTCTGGGCCGGGGACGATGATGATGGGGCGGGCACGCTGGTCACGGTCTGGAAGTGGGACGGGCAGGAGGCGGGGCAGTTGGGATCGGAGGCGGGGGGCGGGGGGCGGGGGGCGGGGGGCGGGGGGTATCAGGGATCGTGCATCGGCTTATCGGGCCGATGGCTTGATCGGGGCTACGCCGGGCGGGGGTGGTACGTCTGTCGGCCAGGGTTGTTGGCCCCGGCGGTACGAATCCAGCCGCGCCTCCGCGCCCGCCGAGGAGATTCCCTGAACGCTCAGCATCAGGAACACCCCGCACAGGGCGAGTGGTCCGATCACCCGCCAAACATTCAGAGGCTGGTGCCAGCGTGAGCGGGGCACGTCCAGCCCGTCATCGGGGTCGCCCGCGGCCAGAGCCAGCGCCGCGATGAGCACCAATAGAAGGGGCTCCTGGTAGCGCTGCCACGCGTTGGCGTTGGCCGCCTGAGCCAGCTCGAAGCCCACAAGGGTCGCCAGAAAAAACCATCGCCGGGCCGGCTCCAGCCGGGCCAGCCAGCCGGCCAGACAGACTGCCCCGAGCGTTGACAGGATCAGGATGCTCGGGCTGGTGTGGCCAAGCAGCGAGACGCCCAGCCGCTGTTCGATCTTGGCGAGGTTCCAGAGGCCGCTGGAACGGGGCTCGTAGAGATAGGTTGTGGCAGGCCCGAGAGCCAGCGCCGCGCCGACGAGGGCGGCGACGACCAGAACCGGGCGGCTTTCCCGCCATAGCCGGCCCAGGCCCGGGCGGAGCCAGGCGGCAAAGAACACGGAATACACGCCAATGAGCGACAGGGCCAGCGCGGGGGCTGCGGGGTTGATGCCCGAGGCGTGCTGGGCCTGGAATCGCGGTGGGACCAAGCCGCCCCAGAGCGAGTGGTACTCGAACAGGGCATACGCCGCCGGGGCCCCGGCAATGAGCGCCACCAACAGGGCACCCAAACGGCGACGAGGATCTGAGAACAACGCCGCGGGGCCTGAGCCGGCGATGGGCGACGCCGTGAGCCACGCCGTGGCCAGCAGCATGGTCCAAGCCCAGAGGTGCGACTGGCGGACGTTGACCATCAGGAACAGCAAAACGCATGCGGGCACGGCGGCGGCGAGCAAGTTCTGGATGCCTAGCACGCCGCGGTCCAGGGCCCGCAGGCAGACAAAGAGCAGGGCAAGCACCAGCAGCCAGCCGAGGTTGTCGGGCGCGAGCCACACGCCTGGAAGAACGACGTACATCGAGCAGGCCAGAGGGAGGGTCAGGAGCGCGGCCCACCATGGGCCGCCGGGGCCCGAGCCGCGGCGCGAGCGCATGACGACGGCGTAGGCCATGAGGAGCATGAGGGCGGTAAGGATCGCGGCGATGGGGCGGAGGACGTGGGGATCGGCACCGACGAAGCGCGCGAGCCAAGCCATGACTAGGTGGAAGCCAGGCGTCGTGGCCGAGCGATAGTCGGCCAGCACCGGCGCGGGCCACTGATCGAGGAACTGGCGAATGACAGGCGAGTGGAAAAAGGCTTCGTCGAACCACGCCCGGCCCTGATCGACCCGCAGGAGCCAGAGCGGCAGGGCCTGGAGCAGGAACGCCGCGGGCAGGAGGAAGCCGCCGCCGATGAGGGGCAGGGCGTGCCAAGGAGTCGCCAGCGGGGTGGCGGTATCGGTCGTCTGACGCTCGGGAGCGGCCTGGGGCATCTTGGGAGGTCGATCAGGAGGCCGGGGAGTGGACGGCCGGGAGAGCCGTGAGGGGCAAGCGTACCAGCACGGGTCTGGGGGGTATATAGGGGTTGAGGATGCAAGCGGATGGGGCACACGGCTCTGGAGAGCCGAACCGCTAACGGCCGATACGCTTCTCCGGGCCGGCCCATCCACTGTGTCCAGCGATCCCTCAACCACACCCTCCCCCGGCCTGTTCCGCGACCTGGTCCGCCTGCTGCGGCCGGTGCAGTGGAGCAAGGGCGTGTTCGTCCTTGTCGGGCCGGTGTACGCACTTGCCACCGGGGGTGTGGCCGATATCGGCGGCGATGAACGCGTCCGGGTGCTGGCCGCGGCGCTGGGGGCGTTCATCGCCTTCGCGCTGGCCTCGAGCGGGTGCTACATCATCAACGACCTGAAGGACCGGCGGCTTGACGCGCTACACCCGCGCAAGCGGCATCGGCCCTTGGCGGCCGGGCGGGTGCCCGTCGGGCTGGCGGTCGGGCTCGCCGTGGCGTGCTGGGTTCTGGCGGCCGGGTGCGTGGCGGCCTTAGTGCCCGATGCCCCGGGAATGCCCGCGGGGCAGACGCGGTGGCTGCTGGGGGCGGCCCTTGGGGCGTACGTCGTCAACGTCACTCTCTACAGCCTGGGGATCAAGCGGCTGGTGGTGGCCGACACGATCAGCCTGGCCAGCGGGTTTGTCTTGCGGGTTTTGGGGGGGTGCGCGGCGGCCGGGGTCGAGCCTTCGAGCTGGCTGCTGAATGTGACGTTCTTCCTCTCGATGTTTCTTGCCCTGGGCAAGCGCCTGGGCGAGCGGCGGACCATGGGCGGGGGCGAGCAGGCGGCACTGGCCCGGGGCGTGCAGGCCAAATACACCGACGAACTGCTGCGGATGGGCGTGGTGGTGACGGCGGTGGCGACGCTGGTGAGCTATTCGGATTACGTCCAGGCCCAGGGGTTCAAGTACACCCTGGGGTTCAACCTGCTCTGGCTGACGATGCTGCCGGCGACCTATGGGCTGCTCCGATGCATCGTGCTGGTGGAGCGCGGGGTGTACGACGACCCGACGGAGCTGGCCGTCAGGGACCGGGCGTTCCAGTTTTCGGGGCTGGTGTTCGCGGTGCTGACGGGGGTGGTGATGCTCGGATCGATAGGCGGGTATATACCGGTCAAAGCGCAGGACTCGGCACCGATTGGCATGCCCGGGGGCGAGAATCCACGGCCGGGCGGAACATCGAACTCACCTCGACGGTAGACTGAGATGCACGCTTCAAACCCTGCGTGCGGACATGGCACGGAACGTCGGAACATCGGGACACGGGCTCAACATTCCGGTTGATACAGCGGCGGGGGAGAAGGAGTCGGCGATATGCGTAGGGACCTTGGCGGCGCTTTCGGGTTGAATGGGATCGGGCGGTGGGCGGCGGCGGTGGTGCTGGTATGCGGAGGGGCCCTGGGGCTGCCCAGCACGGCGCTTGCGCAGGGCGACGCGCCCGAGGCGAAGAAGGACGAAAAGAAGGACGAGAAGAAGCCCGATTTTCCGCCCTTTGCCGAGGTCGCCAAGGACTTTGTCAAGGTGGCTCAGGCGGGCGAGGACAGGCCCGGCCTCTACACGCTGTACAAGCGCGACAAGGACCAGGCCCTGCTGGCCGAGCTGCCCCGGGACTTTGAGAGCCAGAAGCACTTCTGGGCGATGACGGTGGCGGCGGGGGACACGTGGGCGGGTCTGCAGGGCAACGAGGCCGTGGGATACTGGAAGCGGTTCGACAAGGCCCTCGCGCTGATCCAGCCCAACTACGAGACGCGCTCGACGGGGGACGACGAGTCCAAGTCGGGCGTGAGCAACACGTTCACGGACAAGGTGCTGCTGGACGTCCCGATCGTGGCGATCGGGCCCGGCGGCGGGCCGGTGATCGACTTCAGGGCGCTGCTGGCCGGGCAGGTCGGGAGGTTCTTCGGGGCCCAGGGGGCCGGGGCCAATGTGCGGCTTGCGGTCATCAGCGAGGCCAAGGCGTTCCCGGAGAACGTCGAGATCTCGATCAAGATGCCGGCCGCGGGCGGGCAGCTGCGGACATTCCACTACTCGATCAGCCGGCTGCCCGAGAGCACCGGCTACAAGCCCCGCGAGGCCGACGAGCGGCTGGGGTACTTCACGACCAGCTTCCGCGACCTCGGCAAGTTTCGCGACGACAAGAAGTGGGTGCGGTACATCAACCGCTGGCACCTCGAGAAGCGTGACGCGAGCCTGAGCCTGAGCCCGCCCAAGCAGCCGATCGTGTTCTACATCGAGCACACGGTGCCGGTGCGGTACCGCCGGTTCATCCGCGACGGCGTGCTCGAGTGGAACAAGGCCTTCGAGAAGGTCGGCATCGCCGACGCGATCGAGGTCTACTACCAGGACAAGTCGACCGGGGTCCACATGGAGAAGGACCCCGAGGACGTCCGGTTCAACTTCATCCGCTGGCTGAGCAACGACCAGGGCACGGCGATCGGGCCGTCGCGGACCGACCCGCGGACGGGCCAGATCCTCGACGCCGACGTGGTGCTCACCGACGGCTGGATCCGCTACTTCTGGTTCCAGGCCAACGAGCTGCTGCCCGAGGTGGCGATGCAGGGCGTCACCGCCGAGACCCTCTCCTGGCTTGACAAGAATCCCACGTGGGACCCGCGCCTGCGGCTTGCCGACCCGGCCCAGCGCGACCTGATCCTGGCCCAGCGCTCGCATCGCGGGATTATGCGGTTCGGCGGCCGGCCCGTCGGCGGGGCCGAGGGAACCGACGCGCTGCCCCCGGGCACGCTCGAGGACCCGCAGTATCAGGGCCTGATCGGGCACACCAGCCAGTTCAACGGGCACTGCATGGCGGCCCGGGGCAAGGGCATGGACATGGCGTTCATGCGGATGCACATGGAGCTGATGAACCTCATCGACGACCCGGAGGAGGGCGACAAGGCCGCCGAGGGCGAGAAGAAGGACGAGGCGAACAAGGACAAGAAGGACGAGCCCAAGGACGCCAAGAAGGACCACGCCAAGAAGGACGACGGCAAGAAGGACGAGAAGAAGCCCGAGAAGAAGAACCAGAACCTCGTTGACGGCATCCCCGACTGGTTCGTGGGCCCGCTGCTGGCCGACCTGACCAGCCACGAGGTCGGGCACACGCTGGGCCTGCGCCACAACTTCAAGGCCTCGAGCATCTACCCGCTGAGCAAGATCAACTCCTTCGAGGTCAAGGGCGAGAAGGCCTTCGCCGGCTCGGTGATGGACTACAACCCCGTCAACATCAACAAGGACTCGGGGCCCGTGCAGGGCGAGTACGCGATGAAGGGCATCGGCCCGTACGACTTCTGGGTCATCGAGTACGGCTACACCTCGGGCAACCCGAAGGACGTGCTCAAGCGCGTCGCCGAGCCCGAGCTCGCGTTCCTCACCGACGAGGACGTGGGCGGGCCCGACCCCTTGGCCCGCCAGTACGACCTCTCGTCGGACCCGCTCGACTACGCCAACAACCAGACGCGGCTGATCGAGTACTACCGCGGGCGACTCCTGGACAAGTTCGTCAAGGAGGGCGACTCCTGGGCCAAGGCCCGGCGCGGCTACGTCATCACGCTCAATCAGCAGCTGCAATCGATCTCGATGATGGCCCCGTGGATCGGCGGGGCCCACGTCAACCGCGACCGCAAGGGCGACCCCAACGGCCGGCCGCCGGTCGAGGTCGTCGCGGTCGAGAAGCAGCGGGCGGCGCTGCGGTTTGTCATGCAGGCGGCGTTCCGCGATCAGGCGTACGGGCTCACGCCCGAGATCCTCAAGTACATGACCGTCGACAAGTGGTGGGACGGGGGCGGGATGCGCGACATCCTCGAGGAGCCCGCGTTCCCGATCCACGACCGCATCATCGGCGTGCAGGCCACGGCCCTGACGCTGGTGATGAACCCCACCATTCTCAAACGCGTCTACGACAACGAGTTCCGCGTCCCCGCCAACCAGGACTCGCTCACCCTGCCCGAGCTCTTCAAAGCCATCGGCGACGAGATCTGGAGCGAGCTTGAAACCACCGGCGGCAAGGGCTTCGACAACCGCAACCCGATGATCTCCAGCCTCCGTCGCAACCTTCAGCGCGAGCACCTGGCCCGCCTGATCGACCTCTCGATGCCCGACGGGCTCTCGGGGGCGGCGGCCAAGCCCGTGAGCAACCTGGCCACGGCCCAGCTCCGCGAGATCCGCTCCAAGATCGACAAGGTCATCGACGTGAAGGGCAACGGCAAGAAGAACGCCGATGACTACACCTTCGCCCACCTTTCGGAGGCCGCCCTGCGCATCGAGAAGGTGCTCGACTCGCAGTTCATCTACAACACCGACAAGATCGGCGGCGGCGGGGGCGGGATGATATTCATGTTCGGCGAGGGCCCGCCCGCCAACGGGATCCGGCAGCGGCCCGTGCCCAGCGACTCGGATTCGTCGCGGCCCTGAGCACGACGACGGGGTTTACGCCCCGGACGATCTACGGCAGAACCGAAGCGGGCGGGAACAGGAGCGCGGCCATTGGCCGACTCCGGTTCCCGCCCGTTTCTCTTACTCCGACGCGACTTTTCAGCCCGGCAGCCCGGCCATGGAGGCGTTCAGACGGCTTGCGCAGTCAATGACGATGGCCGCCGCGGCGTCGACCTCCTCCCGGGTGGTCTCGCGCGAGAGCGAGAAGCGGAGCGAGCCGTGGGCGATGTGGGCGGGCACGCCCATGGCCCGCAGGACAGGCGAGGGATCGAGCGAGCCCGACGAGCAGGCGGCCCCCGCCGAGGCGCACACGCCGCGCTCGCTGAGGAGCAGGAGCAGGGCCTCGGCCTCGAGCCGCGGGAAGCCGATGTTGCTCGTATTGTAGAGCCGGAGGGTGCCGGGCGGCTGGCCCGGCAGATCGCGCGGGCCGTTGACGACCGCGCCGGGGAAGCCGGCGAGCACGAGGCCCTCGAAGCGGTCGCGCAGGGCGGCGATGCCGGCCCGCGGGGCGTCGTCGGCGAGCCAGGCGAGGGCGAGCTGGGCGGCGACACCGGCGCCCAGGATGCCGGGGGTGTTTTCGGTGCCGCCGCGGCGTCCCAGCTCCTGCTCGCCGTGGATCTGCGGGCTGACGGGGACGCCCGCGCGGGCGTAGAGCACGCCCACGCCCTTGGGCCCGTGGAACTTGTGGGGCGAGAAGGTGACCAGGTCGGGCAGCCGCGGCGCCTCGTCGGGCGGGGCGGGCATCTTGCCGACCCACTGGGTGGCATCGCAGTGCATGACCACGCCGCGGGCGCGGCACAGGGCGGCGATATCGAGCGTCGGATGAACCGCGCCGGTCTCGTTGTTGGCCCACTGCACGCTGACGAGCGCGGCGTGCGGGTCGGCGTCGAGCAGGCGTGTAACGGCGTCGACGGTGACGACGCCGTCGGGCCCGAGGTCGAGCCAGTGGACGCGGCAGCGGCCCTGGGTCTGCATCGCCTCGGCGAGCTCTCGCACGGCGGAGTGCTCGATGCGCGAAGTGATAATCGACGGGGGCGTGGCGGGCCCGGCGGCGATGAAACGCTGGAGCGTGCCGCGGACGGCCAGGTCGATGGCCTCGGTGCCCGAGCCGACGAGCGTGATGAACCGCGGGCGAACACCGATGAGGGCGGCCAGGTGCTTTCGGGCGAGCTCGATCTGGCCCCGGGCGGCCTGGCCCGGGCGGTGGATGCTCGAGGGGTTGTGCCACAGCTCGCGGTTGGCCCGGGCCATCGCGTCGGCCACCGGCCCGAGCGGGCGGGTGGTGGCGTTGTTGTCGAGGTAGATGCTCACGCGGGGGATCGTAGTGGAGCAGGGCCCCGGACCCGCGCGGGCGCGAACCGGGGCGGCCGCGGCTCGTAGCATCGATGGTGCCCGATGATCCCGATGTGCCCATGACCGACGCCGAGGGGTTGCAGGCGGCCGACGCGCCGCCGGCCTGGGGTGTCGAAGCGCGCCAGGTGCGGCTGGGCCGCCTCCTGCGGAAGGCCCGGGACCTGCCGGAAGTGCCGGGCGTGTACCTCATGAAGGACCACAAGGGCGTGGTGCTCTACGTGGGCAAGGCGTCGCGGCTGCCCTCGCGGGTAGGCAGCTACTTCGTGCCCAGCGCCGACCTGGGCTTCAAGAAGCAGCCGATGCTCGAACTCGTGCACGACTTCGACTTCCTCGTGTGCGAGGGCGAGTGGGAAGCGCTGCTCACCGAGAACCGGCTGATCAAGGACATCTCGCCGCGGTTCAACGTGCGGCTGACGGACGACAAGACGTTCCCGTACCTGGCCATCACTCTGCGGGAGGATTTCCCGCGGGTGTATATCACGCGGGACCTGCAGGACCCGCTGCTCAAGGGGGCGAAGATCTTCGGGCCCTTCACGGCGGTGGGCTCGCTGCGGGAGGCCCTGACGCTGGCCCAGCGGGTCTTCAAGTTCCGCACCTGCTCGCTGGACATTGTCGAGGGCGACCCGAAGAACAGGTACTTCAGGCCGTGCATCCTGCACGCGATCGGGCAGTGCACGGCCCCGTGCGCCGACAAGGTCGCCAAGGAGCCGTACTTCCTGGACGTCGAGCGGTTCGTCCGCTTCATCGAGGGCAAGCGGAGCGTGATGATCCGCGAGATGACCCAGGAGATGATGGCGGCGTCGGCGGCGATGGCCTTCGAAAAGGCGGCGGTGCTGCGCGACCAGCTCAAGGCCCTGGAGCGCCTCGACCAGCGGGCCAAGGACGGGAAGAAGTCCGGCTGGCAGCCCGAGGCGGAGATGAGCGCGATCGAGCCCAAGAAGGCCCTTACCAGCCTGCAGAAAGCGCTGAACATGCCCAGCCCGGTCCGGTGCATCGAGGCCATCGACATCGCGCACCTGCAAGGCGGCGAGACGGTCGGGAGCAAGGTCTGCTTCCTCGACGGACGGCCGTTCAAGAACGAGTATCGGCGGTACCGGATCAAGGGCAAAGGCCTTGGCGAGGGCGGCGGGAGGGGGGGGGCCGGGATCAATGATGACTACGCGTCGATCCGCGAGGTGGTCAGCCGCCGGTACCGCGAGGCGGGCGACGGCCAGGAGCTGTTCCCCGACGTGATCGTGATCGATGGCGGCCTAGGCCAACTGCACGCCGCGCTCGAGGCCTTCGAGCAGATGAACATCAAGCCGCCGATGGTCATCAGCCTGGCGAAGAAGGAGGAGCTTATCTATGTGCAGCAGAGGAGCGAGCCCATACGCCTGGGGCGCGAGCACCTGGGCCTGAGGCTCGTTCAGGCCATCCGCGACGAGGCGCACCGCTTCGCCCAGCACTACCACCACGTGCTGCGGCGGAAGAAGACGCTTGGCGAGGATTGAGCGGAAGCCGGGGGCGATGTCAAGACCGTGCTAGGCCCCGCCGCCGTCGCCGATGACCCTTGGCACGCTGATATACGGGCCGACGGTCTCGGGGGCCATGCCCGCCAGCACGTCGGGGGCGAGGGCGGGGCCGGGCTCATCATCGCGGAGGCGGTTGACGGTGCCGCCGGGGTGGCTCATGGGTTCGACGCCCGCAAGATCGACGCGGCCCAGACACTCGATGTAGCCCAGCACGCTGGACAATCGCGTGCGGAGGTCGTCGATGCCGGCCTCGTCAACTTGCAGGCGGGCCAGTCGGGCGATCTTGCGGACGTCCTGCTCGTTCATGGGTGGGGCCTGCTGATCAGTTCTTCTTCTCGAGCGCGCCGGCCAGGCCGGGCACGTCGTCGGCCCCGGCGGGGACGGAGATGGTCGAGCCCTTGAACGCCTCGCCGATGGGCTCGAAGCGGCCGCCCAGGTGCTGGGCGAGGAAGGCCTCGGCGACGGCGTTGAAGGCGATGTTGTTGGCCGGGCGGGCGAAGCCGTGGCCCTCGTCCGGGAAGAGCACGTAGGTGACGGGGATCTTGTGTTCCTGCATGGCCTTGACGATCTGGTCGCTCTCGGCCTGCTTGACGCGGGGGTCGTTGGCGCCCTGTCCGATGAGCAGCGGGCGCTTGATGTCGGCGGCGCGGTTCAGGGGCGAGCGCTCCTCCAAGAGCTTCCTGCCCTCGGGCGTGCGGGGGTCGCCGACGCGGGCGTAGAAGCTCTCGAGCTGCGGGGCCCAGTAGGGCGGGATCGAGGCGATGAGGGTCGAGATGCTGGACGGGCCGACGATCGACACGCCGCAGGCGAAGGCGTCGGGGGTGAACGCGAGCCCGGCGAGGGTGGCGTACCCGCCGTAGGAACCGCCCATGATGGCGACCTTGTCGCGCTGCGCAACACCCTCCTTGGCGGCCCACTCGACGGCATCGAGCAGGTCGTCGTGCATCTTGGCGCCCCACTCGCGGTTGCCGGCGTTGAGGAACTTCTTGCCGAAGCCCGTCGAGCCTCGGAAGTTGACCTGCAGCACCGCGTAGCCGCGGTTGGCCAGCCACTGGGCCTCGGGATCAAGGCCCCAGGAGTCGCGGGCCCAGGGCCCGCCGTGGACGAGCAGGACCATGGGCACGGGCTCATCGGCCGTGCCGTCGCGGTCCGGGTCGGCCTCGAGGGGGAGCGTGAGATAGCACATCATCGTCAGGCCGTCGCGGGTCGTGATCTCCTTGGGGTGCATGGGCACCAGGGGAACCTCCGCGAGCTCGGGCTTGTTGACGAACAGGAGCGTGGTCTTGACCTTGCGTTTGACGTCCTTGATGTCGACGCGGTCGACGAGGAACGTCTTGGCGGGGCCCGAGTCGCTGACCAGCGCGACGGTCCAGAAGCGGTCGTCGAGGCTGCGGCTGGTGATGGTCATCGTGCCCGCACCGATCTGCCTGCGGATGGCGCGGAAGTCGGGCTCGATGGCCATGCCCCGCTCGGTGAGCGTCCAGATCGCCTTGTCGTAGTCGGTCTCGACGGCCTCGACGATCTTGGTCTCGGGGTTGATGAGCACATTGGCGACGTCGGTCTTCTCGTCCTCGAAGAGCAGCTTGGCTTTGCCCGTCGCCAGCTCGTACTCGAACAGCGCCCCGGTCTCGCGGCCGCGGCTGTCGACCAGGTACATCGCCTTGCCGTCGGCGGAGAAGTCGATCGGGCGGGTCGAGCCGGTGTCCTCCTGGCCCACGGTCAGCAGCGGCTCGGCCTTGGCGGGCGTCTTGTCGTCGCCGGGCGAGGTGATCCGGGCGTAGGCCTGCCCGCCGTCGAGCGTCTGGCTGACGCCGATGCGGGGCACGAAGTCGTCGTCGACCATGAGGCCCGCGAAACGCTCGTTCTTCATCAGCAGCGTGCGCTCGCCGGTCGCCAGGTCGATGCGGTAGAGGTCGTGCAGCTGTGGGTCGCGGTCGTTGAGGCCCACCACGATCTGGCCCGGGAACTTGCGGCTGACGGTCTCGACTCGGGCCTGCACGCCGGGGATCGGCGTGAGGTCCTTGACAACCGCCGCGGCATCGGCGGGGTTGACGCTGTACAGGCGCCAGTTCTCGTCGCCGCCGGTATCCTGGAGATACACGATCTGGCCGTTGTAGGCCCAGAAATATTGGCGGATGCCGCGCTTGGCGTCGCTGGTGACGGCCCGGGCCTTGTCGAGCGCGTCGACGGGGGCGACGTGGACGTTGAGAACCCCGTTGACGGGCGCGAGGAACGCGAGCGTCTTGCCGTCGGGCGAGAGGCGGCCCTGGGCCTTGGTCGGGTTGCCGAAGAGTACCTGCCGCGGGATCAGCGGGGCGGAGACCTGCACACGCGGGTCCGCCGCGGGAGCGGTGCGGGCCCGGGTGGCGGCGTCCTGGGCCAGCACGCCCGGACAGGCCAGGCCCGAGAGGGCGGCGAAGGCGAGGGCGGAGACGATCACGCGGGGGCGGCTTGCGGGCATCGGGGGCTTCCTTCGGAGTGACCCGGCCGAGGACCGGCGCGGGGTCGGGGACGGGTGGTTGTTCCGGCGATCGCTCGCCGGGTTGCTCGGGCGCTGGGATTCTGGCCCGGTCGATGGACTGTTATACAGATGCGGGCGGGGCCGTGATTCGTCGCACGGCCTTATCGGCGATGATCGCCACCACCGCCACAACCAGCAGCGTGACGCCCAAGCCCACGCCCCAGAGCCACTTCGGGGCCGCCTGATCGAGGTTCTCACGAGTGAACGCCTCGACGGTCGACCCGATCGCGACGGCGGCGGCGGTCCGCGGGGTCATGCCGATGAGCGTCCCCAGCAGGAACGGCCCGCGGGGGACCTTGACGGAGGCCATGACCAGGTTCGTGAGCGCGAAGGGGGAGTTTGGCGGGCAGCGAAGCAGCGCGACCATGCCGGTGGTCTTCCAGAAGCTGCGAGCGTCGTGGTCGCGGACCAGCGCGTCGCGGATGGCCTGCCACTTCGGTTTTTCCGCCACGACCCGCTCGACCCGCTCGCCGCTGGCCCGGCGGGCGATCTCGTATCCCACCCATGCGCCGCCGACGAAGCCGACCAGGGCCGCGGGAAGGCCCGTCTGCCAGCCGAAGGCATAGCCGCCCAAGGCCGCCTGGGCGTAGGTGGGCAGCAGCGCGAGCCCCGCCAGGACGATGAACGCACCGATATAGATGGCCAGGCCCGAGGCCGCGTGCGAGCGGAGCCACTCGCTGACGCTGGCCATGTACGCGATAAGCACAAAGCCGCCTAGGGGCGGGAGGATCAGCGCACCAATGCCCAGAAACCCCGCGGGGCCCAGGCGGGCGAGCAGAGACGGCTGGGACGCGGGCGGCGGCGTGTCGGTGGTCAAGAGTGGGAGAGGGTACCCCAACGACGGGCCCGGCCGGGGATCGGCGGTCGTGGCACCGGCGGGCGGGGCCCCGTACAATGCGCTCGCGCGGGGCTGCTCTCGCGCGAGGTTTTTTCACCCAGTGGACGCGTCGGGCCAGCCGCCCGGCGTCGGAGGTTCAGCGTCGAATGAACATGATCCCCAACCCGCCGGCCCGCGAGGGCGGCCTCGGCTTCCTCTACCTCCCGCCCTATCGCGTCTTCGGCACGTCGATCGCCGGCGAGGCCACGACCATCGGCATCCCGGAGCTCGACATCTGCTTCGACCTCGGGATCTGCCCGCGCTCGATGCTGGCCATGAAGACCGTGGCCATCACCCACGGCCACATGGACCACATCGGCGGCCTGGCGTACTACCTCTCGCAGCGCTATTTCCAGGGCATGGGCGAGGGCCAGATTGTCTGCGACGCCCGAATCGCCCCCCACATCCAGCGCATGATGGAGGGCTACGTCGAGCTCGAGCGCCAGGCGACGCCCTTCAAGCTCATCCCTCTGCGACAGGGCGACGAGCACATGATCAAGAACAACATCTTCCTCCGCCCCTTCGAGGTCGAGCACACCGTGCCGGCCTTCGGGTACTCGATCGTCGAGAAACGCTCGAAGCTCAAGGACGAGTTCAACGGCCTGCCGCAGGACAAGCTCAAGGAGCTGCGCGACCGCGGCACCGAGATCACGCGCATCATCGAGGTGCCGCTGGTGGCCTTCCTGGGCGACACGGCCCCGGGCCCGGCCCTGGTCCGCGACGACGTGCGCAAGGCCCAGATCGTCATCTGCGAGTGCACCTTCACCGAGCCCGAGCACAAGGACCGGGCCAAGGTGGGCATGCACATGCACGCCGAGGCGATCGCCGAGTGGCTCCGCGTGCTCGAGTGCCAGACGCTGGTGCTCACGCACCTGTCGCGCCGGACCAACCTGCTCTACGCCCGCAAGCGGCTGGGCGACCTTGCCGGGCCGCAGCTGGTCAAGAAGATCGAGCTGCTCATGGACCACAAGTACAACAAGGAAAAGTACGAGAAGCAGCTTTCCGACAACGGGCAGCTCCCCGAGCGGCTGGCCAAGCTCCAGGCCCGCGGCGGGCCGGGGGCGGGCGCCGGTGGGCCCGGCGGGCCCGGCCGCGGCGGGCCGCCGCGCCGGCCGATGCGCTGATCCTCGCTAGACATCTGAAGGCCGCCGAGCACGACCGACATGCGGCACTCTCAGCCCGCGCGTTCGCGGCGGCGGCAGACCGCGCCCGCTCCCGATGGATTCGCGGCATTGTCTGCGCTCGCGCGCCCTCCTCTTTGGCCTGTTCGTGTTCTGTGCAAGCCGACGAAGTTTTCGATCCGCCGGTTTTGCAAAACCCGGGTTGACATGCCGCCTAGATCGATTAGCGTTGTGGCCTACGCCCACGGCCGGCGTCCCCACCGGGAAACACGAGCAGCACGAGCAACCGACAAGCTCGCGCGGCATCGGTGCGGGGTCTCCGGCACGCAGGCCGAGCTACGAATCGAAGGGATTAACGCGTGCGAGAGATCGCGACAGGCATCCGGGAGTCGCGTGCGGGCATGGCAGGCACAAACGGGCACAGCGCAGCATCGGGTCCCGACCGCCAGCTCTGGTCGGGCATGCTGTCGCACCTGTCTCAAGCCCACGCCGGGCTCTGCCGCCAGTGGTTCGAGCAGATCGAGCCCCTGGGCATCGACGCGGGGTCGCTCCGTCTGCGGGCCCAGTCGACGATCCACCGCGACTATCTCCAGCACAAGTGCGCCGACGCGTTCAACGACGCCGCCCAGCAGGTCTCCCACCACCTTATCAGCGTGCTGTTCCTCGGCCCCGACGACCCCGTGCCCGCGCCCGCCGCGACGCCGCCCGCGGGCTTGCCCCGCCCGAGCGCGCCCGGTTTCGAGCTCAAGCCCGGCCCGCGGCCCGGCGAGCCCGAGCCGCCCGCGCGTCCGACCTTCGAGCTTGTCAGCCGCCCGATGCGCCCGGCCCACGACTCGCTGATCATCAACCCGGACTACTCGTTCGAGAACTTCGTGGTGGGCCCGTCCAACCGGCTGGCCCACGCCGCGGCGATGGCCGTCGCGGGCAACCCGGGCAAGGCGTACAACCCCTACTTCGTCCACGGCGGGGTGGGCCTGGGCAAGACGCATCTCCTGCAGGCCATCTCCCTGAAGATCAAGGAGCAGAGCCCGCAGGCCCAGATCTATTACATCTCCTGCGAGGCGTTCCTGACGCAGTTCATGGAGGCCGTTCAGGCCGGCGAGATGTCCAGCTTCCGCCACCGCTTCCGCGATGTGGACCTGCTGGTGATCGACGACATCCACTTTCTGGCCAAGCGCGACCGCTCGCAGGAAGAGTTCTTCCACACCTTCAACAGCCTGTACCAGGCCAACAAGCAGATCGTGCTGTCGTCCGACGCCCCGCCCGAGGAGATCCCCGACCTCGAGGAGCGGCTGGTGTCGCGGTTCAAGTGGGGCCTGGTCACGTCGGTCGCGCCGCCCTGCTATGAGACGCGCGTGGCGATCCTCAAGGCCAAGGCGCGGGTCCGCGGGATGGTCCTGCCCGACGACGCGGCGTGCCACATCGCCGCCAAGGTCGACAGCAACATCCGCGAGCTCGAGGGCGTGATCGTCAAGCTGCATGTGCTCTCGAGCGTCGAGAAGCGCCCGCTGGACCTGGCCATGGCCGCCGCCGCGCTGGGCGAGGGCTCCTCGCGGCTGGACCGGCAGGTGCACATCCAGACGATCGTGGACGCCGTCACGGCGTTCTACAACGTCAAGGTGACGGACCTTCAGTCCAAGCGTCGGCAGCGTTCCATCGCCCTGCCGCGGCAGGTGTGCATGTTCTTCGCCCGAAAGCACACGCGTTTCAGCCTCGAGGAGATCGGCGGCTACTTCGGCGGGCGCGACCACACGACGGTGATGCACGCCGTCCGCACCGTCGAGGAGCGCATCGAGACCGACGCCCAGTTCGCCCGCGATGTCGCCGTGCTCGACAGCCAGGTCAAGGCCGCGGGGACCTAGACCCTTCGCCGCGGGCCGCCGCCGAATACGATCGGGCCATGCCCGAGATCGTCAGCACGCAGCTCATCGTCGGCCTGGAGGTCCACGTCGAGCTATCGACGCGCTCCAAGATGTTTGCGCCCGTCGCGAGCCTGGCCCACCCGAGCGGCTACGACGCCCCGCCCAACACGCTCATCGATCCGGTCGTGCTGGCCCTGCCGGGGGCGTTGCCGGTGATGAACCGGGCCGCCGTCGAGCTCTCGGCGATGGTGGGCCTGGCCCTTGGCTGCCGGGTCGCGCCGCGGTCGGTCTGGGACCGTAAGAGCTATTTCTACCCCGACCTGCCCAAAAACTACCAGATCAGCCAGTTCCAGTTGCCCCTGTGCACCCAGGGCGTGCTCGAGCTGCCGCCCATCACGGCGCAGGGGAAGATCGATTACGAGGCTCTGGCCGGCGGGGCGGCGTCGGACTCCGCACCGGGCACCCGCATCCGCATCATCCGGGCCCATCTCGAAGAGGACGCGGGGAAGCTCATGCACGAGGCCCCGGCGGAGTGGGGGGGCCTGGCGGTCGCGGGGAGCATCGCCGACTACAACCGCGCCGGCACACCGCTGCTCGAGATCGTCACCGAGCCCGACTTCACCTCGGCCGACCAGGTCGTGGTGTTCTGCCAAGTGCTCCGCAACATCTGCCGCTTCCTAGGCGCCAGCGAGGGTGTGATGCAGCGGGGCCACATCCGCTTCGAGCCCAACATCAACTGCCGCCTAGGCCTCGCGGACGGGCGGAGCGTCGATACGCCGGTGGTGGAGATCAAGAACCTCAACTCGTTCCGCTCCGTCAAGGGCGCGATCGAGCACGAGCTCCGCGAGCAGCCCCGGCGCTGGCTCGCCGACGGGCTCGAGCGCCGCCCGGGCTCCAAAACCACCCGCGGCTGGGACGACCAGGCGGGCGTCACCTTCCTGCAGCGCGAGAAAGAGGAAGCCCACGACTACCGCTACTTCCCCGACCCCGACCTGGTCCCCGTCGAGATCGACGCCGAGTGGCTCGCGCGGATCGCGGCCCGCGTGACGGAGCTGCCGCTGGACCGCTGCAAGCGCTACGCCCGCACCCTGGGCCTGCCCGCCCGGGACGCGGCGACGCTCACCGAGGAGCGCGATGTGTGCCTGTTCTTCGAGAGCACGCTCGCCGCCGCAGTCGCCCAGGGCGTCGATGCGGACCGCGCCGGGCGTCTTGTGGCCAATGCCCTGCTGCAGTCCGGCGCCAAGCGGGCCAACGAGCGCACAACGATGGACCGCCAGGCGCTGGTGAGCGACTTGGGAATCACGCCCGCGCAGGTCGCGGGCATCATCTCGCTCCGCGACAGCGGGCGGCTCAACTCGACCAGCGCCGACGACCTCTTCGGGGCCCTGTGCGACGGCGGGGGCCAAGACCCCGGCGCCGACCCCGAACGCGTCGCCGCCGCCCGCGGCTGGCTCATCGTGCGGGATGACGGGGCACTCGATACCTGGTGCGACAAGGTCATCGCTGGCAACGCCAAGGCGGCCGACGACGTGCGGGCGGGCAAGCTGCAGGCCCTCGGTCGCCTCGTGGGCGAGACGATGAAGCTCGCCGGCGGGGCGGCGGACGCCAAGTCAGTCCGCGAAACGCTCCTCAAGAAGCTGGGGCAAGGATGACCAAGCACGTTTCGGGAGGCCGCGCCGTGACCAGAGCACCAGAAACCCGGCGATCTCGCCGCGACCGCGGTCGCGCGGCGCTGGCGGTTGCGGTGATTGTGCCCATCAGTCTTCTCTGCGGCTGCGCCGTCTTCAGCACGCCGACCGCCGCCTCGGGGCCCACGCTTGCCAGCCCCGAGTCGGCCCAGAGCGAGCTGATGTCGTTCGTGTCGACGTTCGTCGCGACCATCACGCAGCAGTGGAACGCCGCGGCGGGCCAGCAGACGGCGGCCGGCACCCCGCCGGTGACGCCCGGGACGCCTCCGCCCCCGTCGGTCGCCGCGCCGCCGCCGCCCTCCCCCGCGACGACGAGGCTCGGCCCGCCGACCGCGTCGGCCGAGCGGACGCCGGCCGAGCGGTCCCGCCGCGCCGCGCTCGAGACCAAGAACGCCAACATCTCAAACGCCATCGCGATCGCCACCGGCCCGAACCCACTGGTGGGCGTGGGCGACATGATCACGCTGGTAACGCTCCAGCGCATGCTCCTGCAGTCGCCCCAGACCGAGGCGACCTACGGCCCCGAGCGGGCCGCGGCGCTCGTTGCGGCGTACCAGGCGCAAGAGGCCGCCGCCTGGCGCATGGGAGCCCGGGTCTACACCCAGACGCAGCTGGATCAGCTCCGAGAGCTGATCGCCCTCTGGAGACGCGAGAACCCCGGCGCACGCTACATCGCCGGCGTGCGGCTGGAAGACTTCGCCCGCGATCGGCGGCTGAGCATCTCCACCGAGCCGCAGAAGAACGAGAGCCTGCTTGCCCTGGTCGGCCTGGACCCGCTCTCGAACCTTGACCCGACAACGCGCGAGGTCGAGCGCTCGCGGCTGCTGGCCGAGCGCGTGTTCTTCTACACCCAGTACGCGCCGCAGATCTTCAAGGGGCAGACCGAGAGCCTGTACCTGCAGTTTCTCTCGACGCCCGAGGCCAGGCGGGCCCTGGCGTCGTTCGACCAGGCCGCCGACGCCCTTGACGAGATGGGCCGCGTCGCCGACGACCTGCCCGCCGTGCTGGCCAAGGAGCGTTCCGAGGCGATTCAACAGCTCTTTGCCGAGCTCCGCATCGAGCGGCAGGAAGCCCTGCTCCAGGTCGCCGAGCTCATCAAAGCCGAGCGCCGGGCCTTGCTCGCCGACCTCGACACCCGGCAGGAAGGCCTCCGAGACACCCTCGGCGAGCTGCGTCAGACCGTGCAGGCCGCCGAGAGCCTCTCGGCCTCGGTCCGCGGGACGATCAAGCAGGCCGACGAGCTGATGAGCAAGGTCGCCCCGCCGGCGGAGGAAGCGGCCGGGCCCGCATCGCCAGTGGCCGCGGGAGCTTCCGAGACGCCCGATTCGCTGGAGAAGTACCAGTCGGCGATGGCCCAGACAGCGACCACGGCGGACAAGCTCACGATCCTGGTCGATCGCATCGACCGCATCCTGTCCTCGCCCAGCCTCGACGCCAAGGCCGGCGGCATGGGCACGATCGTCGGTTCGCTGCAATCGGGCGTCGAGGAGACGGGGCGGCGGGCGTTCTGGGGGCTCTTGGCCTTGGCGATAGTCACCGCCGCGTTGTTCGGGGCGGCGATCATGCTGGCGCTCTCGGGGCACAAGGCCTGGGAACGCCGCCGAATCGTCAAGCATCTGAGGCGGCGCGGGCGATCCGCCCCCTGAGGCATAAGCCCAAGGCGATCGCCATCACTCCCGCCGAAGCACCCGGACGTTCTCCCGCCCGCCCTCACGCATGCTGGGCGTCCTGGCCCCGCCCCCGATGGCCCGACGGACGGCCCCGACGCCCGCGGTCAACAGCCCGAGCGCGACCAGAACGACGCCCCCGATCAGGATCGCCGGGATCACGATGAGCAGCAGGGTGACGATTAACACGGCCCCGCCCGTCAGCAGGACCGAGCGGAGCACCCAGTTGGGCTGGCTGATCACCAGGCGATACGACCGCTGGGCGGTGCCGGCAAATGCTTGGGCGTTGATTCGGCTCACGAGAACATGTTAGGGATCGCCACGCCCGGGTTGCCCGGGCAAAAACAAGAGCCCTCCGGCCGAAACCGGAGGGCACTTGACGGGACGAGCGAGTCCCGTGGGTTGGTTCCAAAGCATGTGTGGTCGCACTCGGCGGATGCCGACCGCGGCCAGACGGGCCCGAGAGTTTGCGTGAACCCGGGTCCGCCGTGCCTTGGGTGTGTGGGGAACATCCCCACACACAAGAACTTACCGCCACTTACCCCCCGAAGCAAGCGGTGCCCACCCGTTTGTGGCGTATAGGCGAACTCCTCATACGGCGAGCGCGTCTGATAAGCGAGACAGAACTCGTCGTTGTTCGGGTTTTGATGGGTGCCGCTAGTGGAGAGTCTGTGGACGTCCTGTCGTTCGAGAGTGCGGCCAGCGTGCCGGTGATACGCTCAGGACCGGCCTGGGCCTTGGCCCTTCACCCTGGCCGCCGCGTCGTGCTTGATGATGCCTATAGGTTGTAGGTTGAACCCTTCGTATGCCCGAAGCCGCACCACAGGTTGCTGCCTTGTCCCGCGCCGACCAACCGGTTATCGCGGGCGGATTTGTCCATCTGCACCTGCACAGCGAGTACTCCCTTCTCGACGGCGGCAACCGGCTGGATAAGTTGGTCAAGCGGGTCAAAGAGCTGGGCATGAACGCCGTCGCGGTCACCGACCACGGCAACCTGTTTGGAGCCGCCTCGTTCGCGCTCACGTGCAAAGACCACGGGGTTCTCCCGATTCTGGGGGTCGAGGCCTATGTCTGCCCGCCCGGTCGGCCGCGGTCGGACCGGACGTTCACGGGGGCGTCGGATGGCGGCTATCACCTGGTGCTGCTGGCCGAGAACAACACGGGCTGGGACAACCTGCTGCACCTCTGCTCGGAGGCCTATCTCACGGGCTTCTACTTCAAGCCCCGGATCGACCGGGAGCTTCTGGCGGCCCGCTGCCAAGGTCTGATCGCGATCAACGGGCACCTTGGCAGCGAGATCGGCGACCACCTGCTGGGCTTCGAGCGGACGGGGGACAAGAAGTACTGGGACAAGGCCGTCGAGAGCGCCAGGTGGCATGCGGAGGCGTTTGGCGCTGGCAACTTCTTCATCGAGCTGCAGCACCATATCGACGAGCAGAACTCGATCAACAAGCACCTTGTGCGGCTGGCCCATGAGCTTGGCCTGCCGCTGGTGTGCGACAACGACAGCCACTTCCTGAAGAAGGAAGATCACGACGCCCACGATACGCTGATCTGCATCTCGATGGGCAAGGTCAAGAACGACCCGGAGCGGATCCGGTACTCGCGTGAGCTGTATGTCAAGAGCCCCGCGGAGATGCGGGAGCTCTTCGAGCGCGAGCTGGGCGAGGTCGGGGTGGCGGCGTGCGACAACACGGTGCGGATCGCCGAGCGGTGCGCGGGGAAGGTCAAGCTGCCCCTGGGGGCCAACAACTCGCCGATGGTGCGGGTGAAGATCCCGGGCGAGGCGGAGCTGCCCCGCAGCGACGACTCGGCGTTCGGCGGCGACCTGACGGCGTGGTACAAGGCGTACTGCGCGTGCTTCGAGGTCGTGCCCTTCGCGATGCCCGCGGCGGCGAGCGAGGCGGAGAAGACCGGCCTGCTGGCCGACGCGAAAATCGAGTGCGACCGGGCGCTCATCATGCTCGGCCGGGCGGGGTTTGTGTGGCGTTACGGCGTGGAGCCCGTCCCTGGCGGAACGGCTCTCCAGAGCCATGATCCCGACCACCCGGGTGGTTGCCGTTCGGCCCAGGACGAGAAGACCCTGAGGCTCGAGCGCGAGCTGAAGATCCTCGCCGACAAGGACATCACGGCGTACTTCCTGATCGTGTGGGACTTCGTCAACTGGGGCCGGCAGCGCGGCATCCCGGCCAACGCCCGTGGCTCGGGCGTCGGCACCATGGTCGGCTACGTGCTGGGCCTCTCCAACGCCTGCCCGGTCGAGTATGGCCTGCTGTTCGAGCGCTTCACCGACCCGGACCGGTCGGAGTATCCGGATATCGATATCGACCTCTGCCAGGACGGGCGGGGCGAGGTCATCAACTACGTGCGCACCAAGTACGGCCACGTGGCCCAGATCATCACCTTCGGGACGCTCAAGGCGCGTGCCGCGGTGCGCGACGTAGCGCGGGTGATGGAGGTCCCGCTCGCCGAGGCCGACAAGCTGGCCAAGCTGATCCCCGAGACGCTGCACATCACCTTGGACGAGGCGCTCGAGGCCGAGCCCGAGCTGAAGAAGTGGTACGACTCGGACGCGAAGATCCGGCAGGTGATCGACAACGCCCGGACGATCGAGGGCCAGGCCCGGCACGCGAGCGTGCACGCGGCGGGCGTCATCGTCGCCACGCGGCCCTTGAGCGAGATCGTGCCGCTGTACAAGCAGTCGGGCGCGGGCGAGAACGAGGTCGTCACCCAGTGGGACGGCCCGACGTGCGAGAAGTTCGGCCTGCTGAAGATGGACTTCCTGGGCCTCCGCACGCTGAGCGTCATCGAGCGGGCCAAGCGATTGATCCGGGAGACGCTGCCCGAGGAGGAGATCTGGGCGGCGGTGGGGCGGAGCGAGGACTGGAGGGCACAGAGGGATAGAGGCACAGAGGCACAGAGTGAGCGCGCTGGATCGAGCCCCTTGTCCCTTCGTGCCTCTGTGCCTCTGTCCCTTCCGCACCCCCTCGACCTCGACCGCCTCGTCTACGACGACTCGAAGGTCTTTAGCATCTTTGAAAGGGCCGACACCACCGGCGTGTTCCAGTTCGAGTCCGGCGGCATGCGGCGGCTCCTCATCGAGATGCGGCCCGACCGGCTGGAAGACCTGATCGCCGCCAACGCGCTGTTCCGACCGGGCCCGATGGACCTGATCCCCGACTACAATCGGCGCAAGCACGGCAACGCCGAGGTGCCCAGGGTCCACCCGATCGTGGACGAGTTCACCAGGCCCACCTACGGCGTGATGGTGTATCAGGAACAGGTGATGCAGATCGTGCACGGCCTTGGCGGGATCAAGCTCCGCGACGCCTACACGCTCATCAAGAACATCTCCAAGAAGAAGCACGACAAGATCGAGAAGGAGCGCCCGAAGTTCGTGGAGGGGGCGCAGAAGCAGGGTCTCTCCGGGGAGGCCGCCGAGGAGCTCTTCGAGCTGATCCTGAAGTTCGCCGGCTACGGCTTCAACAAGAGCCACTCGACGGGCTACGCGATCGTCGCGTATCAGACGGCGTACCTGAAGACCTACTTCCCCAACCAGTACATGGCCGCGTTCTTGACCTACGAGTCGGGGGCGCAGAAGGTCAGCGACTGGATCCAGTACGTCGAGGACTGCAAGAAGGTCCGCTTCACCAGCGGCAGGGTCGGCGTCGAGGTCCGCCCGCCGGACGTGAACCTCTCGGCCACCGATTTTACCGTCGTGTTCGATCCCGGCGAGCCGCGGACGGCGTGCCACGGCCACGTGCGTTTCGGCCTCGGGGCGATCAAGGGCGTGGGCGAGAAGGCGATCGATTCGATTCTGGCCGAGAGGCAGGGATCGAGGGATGCAGGCTCCAGCGACCAGGAAGGTTCGAGCGCGCGAGCCGTTGATCACGCGATCCCACGACCGCTCCGCTTCTCCTCGCTTCACGACTTCTGCGACCGTGTGCTCGGCCGGGCGGCGACGGGCTCGGGCGGGAACGTGCTCAACCGCGCCACGATCGAGGCCCTGATCAAGTGCGGCGCGATGGACGCCCTGCACGGGCGCGAGCACCGGGCGGCGATGGTCGCGAGCATCGAGACGGCCCTGAGCGCCGCGCAGAAGGTCGCGCAGGACAAGGCCGCCGGACAGGGCGGGCTGTTCTTCGGCGAGGCGGCCAAGCCCGGGGCCGGCAGGCCTGCGGCCGGCAAGGGCGACCCGGGCCCGGGCAACCTGCTCAAGGTCGCCGCGTGGAGCGAGATGGACACGCTGAGCAAGGAGAAGGAGGCCCTGGGCTTCTATGTCTCCAGCCACCCGCTGGAGCGGTGGCGCCGCTGGGCCAGCGTGTTTGTCACGGCGACGAGCGAGTCGGCGAAGGCGGCGGCGCACGACCAGCGCGTAGTCATGGCGGCGCTCGTGCAATCCGTCCGCCTGATCGTTGTCAAGAACGGTCGGTCGGCGGGGCAGAAGATGGCGATCGTGGTCTTCGAGGACACGCTCGGGGCCGTCGAGGGCGTGTTGTTCGCAGACTGCTTCTCGCAGTTCGGCTCGCTCATCGAGCCCGACAAGGTGGTGTTCGTGCTGGGCCGCGTTGATCGCTCCCGCGCGGGCGGGGGGGGCGGGGGGGGGCGGCGGGCAGGGGGAGGCGGGGGCGACGAGGAGGACGCGGGCGGGTCGGCCGCGGCGGGCAAGGGTGGCGGGGGCGGGGGCGGGGGTCAGAACGTGCAGATCGTGGTGGACCGCGTCGTGCCGATCGACGGCGTGCCGCTGATGCCCGGGCGGATGTGGATCCGTGTCGACGGCGAGCGGCTCAACGGCTCGGGCAAGGCCGCGCTGGATGCGACGGCCCGGGCGCTTCTTGGCGCCGTGCCCCAGCCGGGCAAGGCGGGCACGACCGGCGTAAACGGCACGATGCCCGACAAGACCACGACGTTTCCCATCGACATCGTCGTCGACACCGAGGCGGCCAGGGTGCGGCTGGAAACCCCCGCGACGCTGCGCGTGCAGCCGACCGTCGAGCTCATCGAGCACCTCATCGGCGTGCTTGGCGACCAGAGCATCCGCGTCGTCGGCGGCGTGAGCGTCGAGCTCAACGAGAAGCGGGACAAGAGCAAGTGGGCCAAGAAGGCCGGGTGATCGGTGTCTGGGCTTTGCGTGGTCGGGGTCCACCATGCCCGGACCGCCCGCGGGCTCACTCTTCGCCGGCGCGCCCGTTCCGCTTGCCGCTGGGCACCTTGAACGTTGGCGAGCACAGGCCCGCCTGGATCGCCAGCTGGGCCAGGGCCACGCGGTCCTTGGTGTGCAGCTTGCGGGCGATGGCGCTGCGGTGCCACTCGATGGTCTTGATCGTGCGGCAGAGTTTCTTGGCGATCTGGGCGCTGGTCAGGCCGTTGCCGATCAGGGCCAGGATCTCCTTCTCGCGCTCGCTGAGCACGGCCAGCGGGCCGGCGTCGACGTGGCGGATCTGGGTGCTGGGAACATCGGAGGGCTCGGCGTCGGTGGCCCAGCCGTGGATATCGGCCGGGCGGAAGATGGCCAAGGCGTAAGCCGGCTGGCCCGGGAACTGCCGGGCGGTGATGACCAGGGCCTTGCCGGCGCGAAGGTCCTTGAGCATGAGCGGGCGGCCGGTGCGGACGACGTCGCGCAGGATCGCCAGCCGCTCCTCGGCCATGTTGTGCTGCAGCCGCTGCTCGATGCTCAGACGCCGGACTTCTTCGAAGGTGTTCACGCCCGTCATGCGGAGGAAGATGGTGTTGCCAAAGTGGACCCAGCCGTTCTCGTCGAACACCGCCACCGCGGCCCCGGTGTCGTTGACCAGGGCGTTCCACATGGTGTCCGAGGCGTCGGGGACGATCCACGTGCTGGTGGGGGCGGCTGGCATGCGCGTGAAGTCCTCGGGGGCCCGATGGTGGAGGTCGCGATCTCGGGCGTCCACCGTTCGCCGGGTCGTCGGGACATTCTAGCCAATTTCCATGGGTTTGCCCCCGAGCGTGCCGGGGCCGGGGGCGGAAGGCCCGCGGCGATGGCCCGAGAACGCCCGACGCACGAACGGGGGAGCCACTTCTCGGGCAAGACCCGGCCGAGTGGCGTCAAGTTGGGCAATGTCTGCGTCGATACCCGTCTGGGCGATTCCGGTTCCGCGTGCGCGTGCGTGCGGGGCCGGGGATGGCCGGATTCGACCACGGGGCTCCACATGAGCGCTGGCAACGGCACCAACTCTTCGTCGACCACGAGCGTGAACTGGTCGGACAAGCGGATCTTCACCACCGGCGAGGCCGCCGACGTGTGCAAGGTCAGCCAGCAGACCATCATCCGCTGCTTCGACTCCGGTCGCCTGGGCGGCTTCCGCGTCCCGGGCTCGAAGTTCCGGCGGATCCCGAGGGCCGACCTGATCAAGTTCATGAAGGACAACGAGATCCCGGTGGACGTGCTCGAGGCCGGGCCCAAGCGGGTCCTAGTCGTCGACGACGACCCGGCGATCGTCGAGATGTTTCAGGACCTGCTCTCGCGGCAGTCGGGCCTCGACGTCAAGGTCTGCGCAACTGGCTACGACGCCGGCCTGCTCACCGAGAGCTTCCGCCCGCACCTGATGATCCTGGACTACATGCTGCCGGACATCAATGGCAACGTGGTATGCCAGCGGCTGCGCGAGCGCGAGGAGTTCAAGGACGTCAAGGTGATTTTCGTTTCGGGCGTGGTGGGCCACGACGAGGTCGCCAAGCTCAAGGCCGCCGGGGCCGACGACTTCGTGCAGAAGCCCTTCGACGTGGGCCGCCTGCTGACGCGGATCAAGGAACTGTTGACGGCCTGAGGGGGGAAGGTGTCGAGGTGGCAGGTGTCGAGTGAAACTCGCCGCTTTGAGCCCTTGATTTCCTGACACCTCGGCACCTTGGCACCCGGACACCTCGACACCTCGACACCCGCCTCCCCATGCCCGACCCCATCGTCCAAAGCACGATCCTCCCCGTCGGCGACGAGATCCTCTCTCGCCGGACCGAGCTGGTGCTGCGCGAGTTGGACCAACTGCCGACGCTCCCGAGCGTGGCGACGCGGCTTCTGAGCATGGGCTCGACCGACGAGGTCGACGTTCGCGAGATTGTCCGCGTGATCGAGTCGGACCCGTCGCTGACGGTTCGGCTGCTGGGACTGTGCAAGAAGGCCGCCTATCGCACACGAAACCCGATCACGACCGTCGAGATGGCCGTGGTCATGCTCGGCCTGGACGCCGTGCGCTCGCTGGTGCTCAGCGTCGAGATCTTCGACTGGTCGGCCAAGGCCTACGCCGCCCGGCGCGAGTCGGCCCAGCCGGCCTACACCGGCACGGCGAAGGGCCGTTCCAGCACGCGGCCGGGCTCGCACATGGAGCCCCGCGAGGGCGGCCCGCGCGCGCCGTTCAACCGCGTGGGCTTCTGGCAGCACGCGATCGCCGTCGCCTGCTGCTGCGATCTGATCGCCCGCGAGCATCCGCACCTGGAGTTTCATCCCGAGGAGGCGTTCGTCGCGGGCCTGGTTCACGACATCGGCAAGGTCGCCCTCGAGCTGGTGCTGCCCCGGGCCTATGCCCGCGTCACCGAGCTCGCCGAGGCGCGGCAGGGCAACATCGCCGACTTCGAGCGCCCGATTGTCGGGCTCGACCACGCGACGGCGGGGGCCAAGCTCGCCGACCGCTGGGGCCTTCCGGAGGTGCTCGTCGCGGCGATCGGGATGCACCACCTGCCGCCGGCCGCCGTGCGCGACAAGCCGCACGCGACGCTCGCGCTGCTGGTGCAGCTGGCCGACGCCGTCTGCCGCAAGCTTGCGCTGGGCTGGAGCGGAAACCATTCGGCCCCCGGGCCGGGCGACGCGGAGGCGGACCTGTGCCACGCCGCGGGGCTCGATTATCAGCGTGTGCTGGGCATCGCACCCAAGCTCTACGAGGCCACCAGCGGCCGCATGAAGGACCTGGGCCTTGGCGACGAGCCGAGCCAGTCGCTGCTGGTCGAGTCGATCCTGCGGGCCAACCAGCGGCTGGGGCGCGTCAACCAGGAACTCATCGAGTCCAACCTGGCCCTCGAATCGGCCCAGAAGCAGCTCTCCGATTCCCGCGCGATGGCGCGGCTGGGGCAGATGACCGCCGGGGCGGCCCACGAGATGAACAACCCGCTGACGGTCATCAGCGGCCGCTCGCAGACACTGCTCTCGCGCCTGCGCGACGACCAGGACCGCGCCGCGGCCCGCGCGATCGTCGACGCGGCCAATCGACTCACGGGGCTCATCACTCGGCTCAACCGCATCGCCAGCCCGCCGCGGCCGGCGCCGGCGGTCGTCGAGCTCCGAGCGATGGTCGAGTCGATCGTCCGCACCGCCAAGGACCGCCACGGCGACCGCGTGCAGGCCCGGGGCGAGAAACTCGCGGTCACGGGCGTCAAGCTCTCGCTCGCCGACGACCTGCCGCTGGCCCGCCTCGATGCGAGCCTGCTCACCGACGCGCTGGGCGAGATCATCATCAACGCGCTCGAGGCCCACCCAAGGGGCCGGGTGGAGGTTGTCGCGAGCATCGATCGCCACGACGACCGCCTGTGCCTCCAGATCGTCGACGACGGCGTGGGCATGAGCCAGATGGCCCTGAGCCACGCCATGGACCCGTTCTTCTCCGAGAAGGCCGCCGGACGCCAGATGGGCCTTGGGCTCGCCCTGGCCCACCGGCTCATCGCGGCCTGCGACGGGGAGATCGAGCTGTCGTCGAAGCCCGGCCGCGGCACGACCGCGACCGTGTGGCTGCCGAACTGGCGCGCTGGCAAAGACGCCCGCGTGGCGGCCTGATCCCCTCAACGCACGCACTCACGACCGCGCTTCCACCGGAGCCCAGGATGTCCACCCAGCCCCGCACGCATGCTCCGATAGCCGTTCCCCCGGCCCTCGCGACCGTCATGGTTTCACGCGCGCCGGCCCCGCGCCCGACCGCGGCGCCGCGCACGCGCCGCCCGCTCGCGGGCCGGCCCGCGGCCGTCGTGGTGAGCGACCGCCCGGATTGGCGGCAGGTCGTCGCCGCCGCGTGCGAACGCGTCGGAATCGTGTGCGCCTTCGCGGACGTTGACTGTTTGCGGACTCTCACGGCCGACATCGCCGACGAGCGCGTGCTGATCATCGACGCCGATGCGCCGGGACTGGACGCGTGCATGGACGCCCTGAGGGACCGCGGCGTGCAATCTCGCATAGTTCTGGCCGAAAACCGCGAGTCTGCACGCGCGGCGACGGGCGCGATGCGGGCCGGCGCGGGCGATGTCGTGTCTCGCGGTGGGCGATCCGCCGCGGCGCTAGGTGCGAGAATCATGGCCGCGTCGGATCGTTCTTGGACGCTGGCGGCGCGGGCGCAACGGGTGGTCGATCTGGAGCGCCTGTGCCGACGCCTCGGCACGTCGCGCGAGGCACTTGCTCGACAGGCGCACCGTCGGAGTTCCGATGCTCAGGCAGCACTACAGGAGCTTGCCGAGCATATGAACAACGTCAGCACCGCCGCGGAGTTCAGGGGCCTGATCAGGGGCGAGCTCGATATCGAGTCGCTGCTGCGGACAACCCTTGAGTTCGTTCTGGCGCGTTCGGGTCCGACCAACGCCGCCATTTTCCTCCCGTCGAGCTCCGGGGATTACTCCCTGGGCGCATACGTGAACTACGACTGTCCGAAGGAGACGTGCGACGTGCTCCTGGATCACCTGGCCAACGCCGTTGCGCCCAAGTTCGAGCGCTCCATCGGCATGGTCAACCTCACCACGCCCGAGCAGCTGGGCGAATACATCGACGGCGAGGCCGACTGGCTCGCCGGCTCGTGCGTCGCGGGCTTCGCCTGCCGGCACGAGAACGAGCCGTTGGCGATCTTCATGCTCTTCCGCGACCGCCGCTCGCCCTTCACGCCGCAGCTTCTTGAACAGGTCAAGACCGTCGGCGAGCTCTTCGCGGCGCAGCTGGCCCGCGTGATCCATATCCACCATCGCCACCTGCCCAAGGACAAGTGGGGCATGATGGGCGACCCCGAAAAGCGCGAGGACGACTACGGCGATCTGGCGGCCTGAACCGAGCCTCTCGCGCAAGCGAGAAACGACCGCCCGGAGCGCCGGTTGGTCGCTCCTTGACCCGTCTTCCCGCGATCGTGCGCAATGCCCCTCTCGCTCACGCGAGAGGCTCGGATGGGACTTATGCCGGGCGGGCGCTCCAGCCATAGGCGGTGTACTGCCGCTCGACGGACCCGTCGCTGTACACGTCGACCAGCGCGTAGCCCTCGGGCATTCCTTCCCGCGGCCCGTTCCACCACGAGCCGCTGACGGCGCCGTTGCACAAGTAGGTCACGCCGCGGTACTCGACGCGGTCGAGCCGGTGCATGTGCCCGCTGAGGCAGGCCTTGACGCCCGGGAAGCGGTCGAAGAGGGCGATCATCCGCGACGAGTCGGCGTGCATGCGCCCGATCGATACGCGGTGATCCTCGGTGGCAACACCACCCTTGGGCGAGGCGAACGCCGTCGCGGTCATGATCGGGATGTGGCTGGTGACGACCACGGGCGTGCCCTCGGGCGTGTCGCGGAGCGTCCGCTCCAGCCAGTCGAACTGCTCGTCGTCCACGCGGCCGATGTAGCCGTTTGCATCGCGAGGATCGGGCTGGACGCTGTCGAGAACTACGAGCCGCACCCCCGAGAAGTCTCGCACGCTATAGGGCT
Source organism: Phycisphaerales bacterium (assembly GCA_038214505.1). Classification (GTDB taxonomy): domain Bacteria; phylum Planctomycetota; class Phycisphaerae; order Phycisphaerales; family UBA1924; genus UBA4658. Next base: position 30,486 of record JBBQRT010000003.1, read on the forward strand.
TCTCGCGGCCGACCATCTCGCAGGCCCAGCGCTTGCCCCAGCCGGGCTCGCTGCCGGTGGTGCGACTCTTGGCCTTGTCCCAGCCCCAGATGTCGTGGTTGCCCAGCGTGTGCTCGACGGGCAGCGAGCACTCGGCCTTCAGCACCGAGTTGAACAGGTCCCACTGCGTGCGGGTCCGTGCGTGGTCGGCGGCGAAGCCATCCATGATCAGGTCACCTCCGCTGACGAGGATCTGCGGCCGGTCGGGCATCGACTGGCAATGCCGGAGACACGCCGCAACGCCCTCGAACGCGCCGCGCTCGGGCTGGATGTGCCAGTCGGAGAGATGGGCCAGCCGGAGCAGCCGCGTCCGCCCCGGGGCGGCCGCGGCCTGCGCGGGTCGCGCTGCGCTCGTCGCGCACCCGCCCACCAGCCCGCCGAGACCCAGGGCAGAGAGCCCCCACAAACCAGCCTTGAGAGCAGAGCGACGGGAGAGGGCAAGGGCGGTGTGGTGGCGCGGCTCGGTGGGCATGGGGCGACCTCGGAAGGGTGAGGTGCGCAGCATACCGCGGCCGCAACGGGCGCGGGAGCCGCAACGTCCAACCGCTTCCCTACCGCCGCGCGGAGAGTTCGTGAACGCGCGATGAACTCTGCGCGGCTCAGGCCTTGACGAATCGGATCTGCCCGCTGGTCGCGTCGGTGTCGACGCGGACGGTATCGCCCGGGCCGAACTCGCCGGAGAGGATCTTGCCGGCCAGCGGGTTCTCGATCCGCTGCTGGATCGTGCGCTTGAGCGGGCGGGCCCCGAAGGCCGGGTCCCATCCCTCGTCGGCGAGCTGGAGCTTGGCCGGCGTCGTGAGCTCCAGGCTCATGCCGCGCTCGGCCAGCCGCGAGCGGAGGCGGGCAAGCTGGATATCGACGATGCTCGCTATAGCCTCGCGCTTGAGCTGATGGAAGACGACGACCTCGTCGATACGGTTGAGTAGCTCCGGGCGGAGGAAGACTCCGCCCTGCATGCCCTGCTGGGCCCGGAAGACGGCCTCGACGGCCTTGGGCGACAGGCCGCCGTTCTGGGCCGCCGACACGGCCTTGCTCAGCTCGCCCGCGGCCATCGCCGCCGGCCCGCGCCGGAGCAGGTCACGCACGGCGGCGTCGATCTCCCAGTCCTCGGCGCCGGAAGCGGCGAGCTCCTGGATCATCGAGCTGCCGAAGTTGCTGGTCATCACGATGATCGCGTTCTTGAAGTCGATCGTTCGTCCCTGCCCGTCGGTCAACCGCCCGTCGTCGAGCACCTGCAGCAGGATGTTGAACACGTCCGGGTGGGCCTTCTCGATCTCGTCGAGCAGAATCACCGCGTAGGGACGCCGCCGCACGGCCTCGGTCAGCGCGCCGCCCTCCTCGTAGCCGACGTAGCCGGGGGGCGCACCGATGAGCCGCGAGACGGCGTGCTTCTCCATGTACTCGGACATGTCGACGCGCACCATCGCCTCCTCGGTGTCGAAGAGGAACTCGGCCAGGGCCTTGCACGTCTCGGTCTTGCCCACGCCCGTGGGACCGAGGAACAGGAACGAGCCGATCGGGCGGCCCGGGTCGCCCAGGCCGCTGCGGGCCCGGCGGACGGCGTCGGCGACGGCGCGCAGGGCGTCGTCCTGGCCCACCACGCGGCGGGTGAGCTCGTGCTCCATCCGCAAAAGCTTCTCGCGCTCGCCCTCGACCAGCCGCGCGACCGGGATGCCTGTCCACTTGCCCACCACCTCGGCGATGAGCTCGGCATCGACCTCCTCCTTCACCATCGCGTCGCCGGCGGCCTCGCGCTGGGCCATGGCGTTCTCCGCCTCGGCGAGCGATCGCTCCAGCTCGCGGATCTCGCCGTACTGAATCCGCGCCGCCGTCTCGAGGTCGCCACGGCGCTGGGCCTGCTCGAGCGCCGTCCGCTTGGCGTCGATCTGGTTCCTGATAGTCTTGACGGCATCGAGGTCCTTCTTCTCGGCGTCCCAGCGGGCGGTCAAGGCGCGGTTGGATTCCTGAAGTTCGGCGAGCTCCCGCTCGATGCGGTCGAGCTCTCGCCTCGTCCCCTCCTGCGCACCCCGCCGGTCCCCGGCGGGCTGGCCCGACAACCCGCTACCCGTGGTCTCGATCTTCAGGGCCTCTCGCTCGATCTCCAGCTGCATGATCCGACGCCGGAGCTCGTCGAGCTCGGTCGGCATCGAGTCGTTCTCGATGCGCAGGCGGCTGGCGGCCTCGTCGATGAGATCGATCGCCTTGTCGGGCAGGAACCGCTCGGTGATGTAGCGGTTCGAGAGGGTCGCCGCGGCCAGGATCGCCGCGTCCAGGATCCGCACGCCGTGGTGGGCCTCGTACCTCGGCTTGAGCCCGCGCAGGATCGCGACGGTCTCCTCGACGCTGGGCTGGTCGACGAAGACGGGCTGGAACCGCCGCTCGAAGGCCGGGTCCTTCTCGATGTGCTTGCGATACTCGTCGAGCGTGGTCGCGCCGATGCACCGCAGCTCGCCCCGCGCGAGCGCGGGCTTGAGCAGGTTGCCAGCGCTCACGGCCCCCTCGGCCGCGCCGGCGCCGACGATCGTGTGCAGCTCGTCGATGAACAGGATCACCTGCCCCTTGCTGGCCTGCACTTCGCGGAGCACGGCCTTGAGCCGCTCCTCGAACTCGCCGCGATACTTCGCGCCCGCCAGCAGCTGGCCCACGTCCAGCGCGACGATCCGCTGGGTCTTCATGTTCTCCGGGCAGTCGCCGTTGACGATCCGCAGCGCAAGCCCCTCGGCGATCGCCGTCTTGCCCACGCCCGGCTCGCCGATGAGCACGGGGTTGTTCTTGGTCCGGCGGCTGAGCACCTGCATGCAGCGCCGGATCTCCTCGTCGCGCCCGATCACCGGGTCGAGCTTGCCCTGCTGGGCCTTCTCGGTCAGGTCGATCGAGTACTTCTTGAGCGCCTCGTACTGCGACTCGGCCCCCGGATCGTTCACGCCGCCCACGCCGCTCTGCTCGCGGATCTGCCTGATCGCCTGCTCGATCTTCCCCCGGTCCGCCCCGCCCACGGTCGAGAGCACGTCCTTGGCCGGGCCGCTCACATCCGCGAGGGCCAGCAGCAGGTGCTCGGTCGAGACATAGGCGTCGCCGAGCTTCTTGCTCTCCTGCTCGGCCTTGGTGAGGATTTCCAGCACCGCCCGACCGGCCTGGGCCGCACCACCGGAGACGGCGGGCAACCTCTTGAGCTCGCTTTCTACAACGCTCGCCACCCGCTGGGCCGTGCCGGAGACCCGGTCGAGGATGCTCCAGGGCGTAGAGGACTTGTCCTTAATCAGCGCGGCGAGGATGTGCAGGCCCGTGACCTCCGGGCTCGATCGCGACATCGCGTCGGATTGTGCGTCGGCGAGGGCTTGCTGAGCGAGAGTGGTTAGGCGATCGGTGCGCATCGGCGGCTCCTGACGGTGCCGCGGGATTCAGCCCGGAGACCGTCGAGCGGTGAATAAGCAACCGGCGCGCCACCGGCTATCCCGCTCGACGGCCGCACAGCGACGCCCCGCCGCTGCCGGATTGGCAGTCCGTCGCCCGGCGTGACACCGCGGGCTTGCCGCTCAGTTCAGGCCCGGTGCATTGATCTGCCCAAACCGCTCGGGCATGCTCTCCATCCGCAGCCACGCGCCCGCGCCGCTGACGTAGAGGTCGTTGGCGTCAAAGTCCGCCCGCTCGCGCTCGCCCTCGCTCCCGCCCCGGGGCACGTTCAGCCGCGACGCATGCCCCTCGAGATAGACGGCGTTGCCCGTGCCCGCGTGGCGCGTCGTCGCCTGGTCCCAGTTGCTCCACATGAGGTCTCGCACACTGGCGTTGTACCACCAGGTGCTCTCCTCGACGTATAGCAGCATGCCCGTGAGGTTGGTGAGCCCTTCGCTCCCGGGCCGGTCCCAGGTCGCCGGCGGGCGGGTGTTGACGTCGAAATCCTCGGGCCGCGTCATGCGGGCCATGCGGATGTCGGAGCCCACGCGGGCCCCGGACATCGCGCGGACGAACGTGTAGTCGAAGTCCAGCGCGGTGCCCTTGTTGAACATGTTCGAGCCGGATGTGCCGTAGGCCGTGTCGCGACGCTTGTTGGTCGGGCACTCGGCGATCTCGTCGAGGTTGTCGACATACTCGTACAGCCGCCCGGGGACCTTGCGGCCGGTCTCGGGGTCGACCAGCTCGGTCTGCGTCTGCAGGTTCATCAGCCGCAGGCTGTCGCGTGGGAACAGCTGCTCGCGGTTGTCGTTGGCGTACATCGTCGCCGCCACGCCCATCTGCCGCAGGTTCGACAGGCACGCCGCCGAGCGGCCCGCATCGCGGGCGGCTCCGATCGCCGGCAGCAACAGCCCGATGAGCACCGCGATGATCGCGATCACCACCAGCAGCTCGATGAGCGTGAAGCCGCCGTGCCGCCGCCGCATCAAGTCTCTGCTCCGGTTCATGCGCCGTCTCCCGCGAGTGTCCACGGCCCCCCGGGCCCGTGATCGGCCCGCACCGTGGTCAACGCCCCAAAGATTCGGAGGATGCACAAAGTCGGACGCACTCGCGCCCGATCAGGGAACTTCACGGTCTATGAACACAACCCGAATGCTCGCGGCGGTCGCCCTGATCAGCCGTTGACGTCGACCGAGCCGCCGAACGCGTTGGGCCCGCTCTGAACCTCACGGGCCGACTCGAGCAGCTTGATCGCCGCCTGGCCCTGCTGCTCCTGAGCATCCAGGGCCTTTCGCGCAACCGCGACGGCGACCTGGTTCCCGATCTCGGCTTGCTTCACGCTGGTGGCGACGGCGGCGATGTCCATGCCTCCTCTATCGGACGCCGCCGCGGGCGCCGAGAGCCCAACCTCCCCGTTTCCGCCCAGCCCGCCAACTCTCCCCATCCCCTTTAGCGGCGGCGGCACTCACCGGGCTCCTATTCTCGTGCATGCCCGACGATCGCGACCGCAGAGCCATCCGCCGCGCCCCCGCCTCGGGCGATGTGGTGCCGGGCCGGCCGCGCCGGCCTGTTGAGCCCGACGAGCTCGACGAGGGGCCGCTGCAGCAGGACATCGAGCGCTTCGACAACCCCACCCGCGTCTGCCCCGAGTGCCGCAAGGACGTGTTCGACGACTCGGCGCTCTGCTATCACTGCGGCCATGCTCTCGACAGTGGAGGCTCATCCAGCGGCAAGCCCAAGCCGTGGGTGCTGGTCGTCGCGGGCGTGGTGATCCTGGCCTTTGTACTCGTCGCGCTCCGCGGCGTGTTCTGACGCACCGCGAAGTTTCTCCCCACCTGGTCGCCATCACTCCGTGATGCCCAAGTCCTGCTTGGTAAACAGAGCCTCGAACGCGATGCCCGCCTTGGCCATGTTCTCGCTCGCCCCCTCTTGCCGGTCGATGGTCGCGATCACGCCGGCGATCTCGGCCCCGGCGTCCTGCAGCACCTTCACGGCCTCCAGCGCCTGCCCCGCGGTGGTCGCCACATCTTCCAGCAGGACGACCCGGTCGCCCTTCTCCAGCCGGCCCTCGAGCTGCTTGGCCGTGCCATAGTCCTTCTTGGCGTTGCGGACGAAGAGGCACGGCAGGCCCGTCTTCAGGCTCGCCGCCGTCACCAGCGGGATCCCGCCCAGCTCGGCCCCGGCCAGGCGGACGACCGGGCCCGAACGCGCGACGATCCCCGCGATCCGCTCGGCGAACAAACCCGCCAAGGGCTCCAGAACCTCGGGCCGCGTGGAGAAGAGGTACTTGTCGAGGTAATAGCTACTCACTCGCCCCGAACGGAGTGTGAACGTGCCGCGGAGCAGGGCGGCGGCGGCGATGGCCTTGGCCAGATCGGCGCGAGACAGCGGGGGGGTGGTCGGCGTGCCGGGGGTGTTGGGCGTAGACATGCTCGATGATACCGGACGCGTCTCGGGTGCCACCGGTGCAATGGCCGGCGGCACCAAGCGTTCAGCCCCCGCGGGTGCGCTGGCTCTTGCCGGCCCTTGCCCGAACGTGAAAGGGACCGGCCATGCCGCGATCTGTATCCATCGCTCTCGCCGCTCACCTGTTATTGGTCGGCCTCTTCGCCGGCGTCGCCACCGCTGGGCCCGCCGGGACCGACAACGACGCCCTGTCGGGCCCGAAGGTGACCGATCGGCCCGTCGACGACTCGACGATTGTTCGGCGCGATGCGATGGGGCGTCTGGTCCGTCCTGAGCGCGACCCGGCCTTCGAAGCGCTCGACACCCTCAAGCTCGACCCCGGCACTCGGGCCAAGGCCGACCAGATCATCACGAAGCGACACGCCGCCATCGACGCGGTGGTCAGGGACAACCTGCTGCTGATCAACGAGCTCAACAACGCACGGCAGTCCGGCGACCGCGAGCAGTCGCGGCAACTTCTCCAACAGCTCTATGCCAAGGCCCGCCCGTACCTCTCACGCGGCACCCTCGCCGACGAGCTCAAGGGAACGCTGGGCGAAGCCGACCACGCCAGGCTGGTGACACTGACCGCGGCGTACCACGAGGCCGCCGTCGCCGAACGCATCGGAGTCATGGGCGAGGAGGGCCAATCCATGGACCGGGCCAAGGCCGACATCTCCGAGCGGTTGGTGCAGCTCGGGACCGAGGTGAAGCGATCGTTCGAGCGGAGCGTGCAGTCCGGAGGCCGCGAACTCGACAAGCTGATGGCCGATCTTGCCCTCACGCCCGAACAAGAGGGCACGATTCGCCAGCGGATCCAGGACGTCTATTTCAAGGCCCAGGGCAAGCCGGACCGGGGTGCCGTCGCGAAGGTCTTTCTGAAGAGCTGGCAGGAGCTGACCACCGAGCAGCGGCAGCGGCTTCTGGTCATTCTCCGCGAGCAGGGGCAGGCGAAACGCCGGAGCGCCGAGCCCATGGCCCCGATCGAGCCCGAGCCCGTGACCGCCGGCTCCTGAACCGCTCGAACGCTTCAGGCGCGGGCCGTCGGAACCGCAGAGATCGTGAGCTTGGCGGTCGTCTGCTCGTCGCAGAGCGGCTTGGGCGAGTTGGGCTGGGAGATCAGGTCGTGGAGCGTGACGCTGCCGTAGGTCTCGATGATGACCTTGGCGGCGGTATCGATCCGCCTATGGAGCGGGCAGAGGTTGGGCCCGTGGTTCTCGAGACCCAGCGGGCACGAGTTGATCCGTTCAACTTGGGCGACCGAGCGGACGACGTCCAGCAGCGTGATCTGATTGGCCGGTCGGCGCAGCTTGTACCCGCCGCGGACACCCCGGCGGCCGAGGATCAGTTCGGCCCCGGCGAGATACTGGAGTACCTTGGCGAGATAGTGCGGCGGAACCTTGGTCTTCTCGGCGAGCGTCGCCGTGGGGACGAGCGTGTCGGGGCTCAGCGCCAGCCACGCCATCGCACGCATCGCGTATTCGGTCGTTACAGAGAACACATCTGGGCTCCTCTTGACGCTCGATCAATAGATTTCAAATCAGCAGGAATGGTACAGCAATGTTCCGCGTCGGCTGAGGCTCCGCAGATTTTCGACGAAGGATTCCCGAGTTCCGCATCCTCGTCCGGCCGAAGTCGGCCTAAACGTTCAATATGCTTGTTTCTATGGCCGACACAGCTGCATCCGTCGCGGGCCGGAGGCCTGCGGGTGCCTGTGTGATACTCTGAACATGCTCCGGCGAGCGATACAGCATGAGCAACAGCGAGTGGGCGACGACCAGGATCGTGCCCCCCTCGTGGCCCAACACGCCCAGCCACATCGGCACCGGCCGCCCCGTTCGAGATCCGATCAGCGTCGCCGCCCCCATGACCACGATTACGCCCAAGGCCACGCTCAGGTTGATCTGGATCGTCCGCGTTGCCCGGCGGGCCAGCCCGACGGCCCAGGGCACGGTGCCCAGGTCATCGCTCAACAGGACAATGTCCGCCGACTCGAGCGCGGCATCGGAGCCGATAGAGCCGATCGCGATCGAGACGTCCGCGGCGGCCAGAGCAGGCGCGTCGTTGACGCCGTCGCCGATGACCCCGGCGCCGCCACGCGGATCTCGGCGTCGGACCTCGGCCTTGAGTTCCTGAATCGCGGTCACCTTGTCTTCCGGCAGGCACTGGGCCCGGTAGCGGTCCAGGCCCAGCGACTCGGCGACGGACTTGGCCGTCAGAGCGTTGTCGCCCGTGAGCATGATGACCGGGCGGATGTTCATCGCGTGCAGCTCGCGGACCAGCGTGTGCGCCCCGGGGCGCGGGCTGTCGGCCAGGACGATGACGCCGGCCTGCTGGTCGTGGGCGACCACGACGCCGATCTGGCCCGTGGATTGCACGCCCGAGAGCACTTCGTGGACCCGCTCGCGCAGGCACACGGGCACCAGTTCGGAGGTGAACGGTTCGTTGCCCAGGCGGGCGGGCAAGCCGGCGATCTCGCCGCTGACCCCGCGGCCGGGCGTGAAGCCGGGCTGATGCACGGGCGCCGGGTCGAGCCCCAGGCGAGCGGCCTCTTCGCGGATGGCGACGGCGATGGGATGGGTGGAGTCCTGCTCGAGGCCGGCGGCGGCCCGCAGCAGGGCGGCCGAATCGCTCCAGCCCACCGCGTGGAGCTGCTCGACGCGCGGCCGCCCGACCGTCAGCGTGCCGGTTTTGTCGAACGCGATGGCCCGGAGACGCGCGAGCCGCTGGATCGCCTGCCCGCCCTTGAACAGCACCCCGCCCCGGGCCCCGCGGGCGATGGCGGCCAGGGTCGCTGTGGGGGTCGCGATGATCACGGCGCACGGCGACATGACGATCAGCAGGGTGATGGCGGTATACGCCGCCGAGGGCAGCGGCTCGCCCAGCCCCAGCCACCAGATCAGCAGCACGGCGACGCTCACGCCCATGACCGTAAGGGCGTAGGGCTGGGAAAAGCGGTCGATGAAGCGCTGCACCGGCTGGCGCTGCTGCTGGGCCCGGGTGACAAGATCGAGGATGCGCTGCAGGCTGCTCTCTGCGGCGGGGCGGGTCACGCGGACACGGAGCGGGTCGCCCACATTGACCGTCCCGGCGTACACATCGTCGCCCGGCCCAACCGTCCGCGGCATGCTCTCGCCGGTCAGACTGGCCTGATTGACGGAGCTCTGCCCCTCGAGAACCACCGCATCAACGGGGACCAGTTCGCCCGGAAGCACCTTGAGCACGCGGCCGGGCATGAGCGATTCGGGGGCGACCTCGACAAACTCGCCGCTGGACTCGTCGAGGGCCAAGGCCTTGGTGGGCATGAGCTTGTGCAGGGCCTCGACGGCCCGGGTCGTCCGCTGCATCGCCAGCTCTTCGAGCGCGCCGGCGAGCACGAACAGGAATAGCAGCATCGCCCCCTCCGCCGGACGACCCATGACGGCGGCCAAAATCGCCGCGACGGCCATGAGCACGTCTATGTCGAAGGTGCGCTTGGCCAGCGAGGCGACGGCTGTTCGGACGCCGTGGACGAGTCCGATGCCCAGACTCAGCCAGTACGCGGCCTGCCCAAGCTCGGTCAGACCGACCAAACCCAGCACAAACCCGACCACGAGCAGAAGGCCCGCGACGAGACTGGACGCGAGCTCGCCGTGGGCGCTGAACAACCACCCAAGCGGAGTTCTGGGTGTTGCAGTTTCGGCGGGCGGTGAGCTGGCGTTCATCAAACGAGCTGATCCTCAGGAGTTCTCAGGCCGGGCCCGCTCACGAATCGGGATGCCCCGGTGCTATCCGTGCAGGACGATAACGCTTGTAGGGGTAAATACTAGGAATTGGTCCGGATTTCAGTTCACCCGCGGTTGACCCGGCAACACGGCGCGTAAACCATGCTTAAAGATCAAAAACATGTCCCCAAACGGGGACATCGCGTACGACGATCGGACATCCCAGCGCGTGTACGAGTCGTTTCCCGGGCATGCTCGGCGAACGATGAGGCACCGAAGCTCCAAGGATTGTAGCTTTGGTTCACAACTCCCCTCAATTTACCGGTCCTATCGAATGGAACCAGGTCGCCACCGATTGCGGTGCGGCCGTGATGGTCATCGATCAGGATTATCGAATCATCAACTCCAATGCCGCGGCGGCGAAGGTGTTCGCCAAGCGTTCAGCAAAGGACGCAACCGGGCTTCGGATGACCGACGTGTTCCCGGGCCTCGCCGCCCAGGAGCGGTGCGAGCTGGTCAAGACGGTGCTCGCTACAGGCGAGCCAGTCATTTTCCGCGACCTCTGGTCGGGCCTGGCCTTGCGGGCGACGGTCCGGCGGGTGGAGGGGTATCCGGGGGCGACCGGGCCGGTTGCGCTCTGGATCGCCTGCGCCGAGGATGCGATCGCCGAAGACACGACCGGCCCGCACGTACGGACCCAGGACGCCAAGCACGTTGATCTGGGATCGCTGACGGGCCTCACCATGAGCGAGCTGAAGGTGCTTGCGCTCATCGGCGAGGGGCTCAGCAATGCCGAGGTCGCGGCCCGGCTGCACCGGGCAGTCAAGACCGTCGAGAGCCATCGGGCCGCGCTCACCGACAAGACCGGCTCCGCCAGCCGCGTGCAACTGGGGATCATGGCGCGTCGTGCCGGGCTGGCCCGGCGTCTGGTGCTCGATGTCCCGGGCGGCGACGTCCGGGTCTTGAGCTAGGCCCATCGGTCAGCGGCCCGTGCTCAGGAGCATGAGCCGCAGGCCGACCAGCAGCAGGGCGATGGCGAGCCCGCGGACGATCCACGTGTCTTTGAGGCGTCTGGAGAGGCGAGCCCCGATGGGCGCGCCGATCGCCGCGCCTAGGCAGAGCATCGCCGCCCGGCGGACACCCGCCTGGAACGCGTCTGAGAGAATGTGGGTGAGCACGGCGGAGCCCGCGGTGATGCCCAGAACGAAGTGGCTGGTGGCGGTGGCCAAATGGACCGGAAACTGCAGCAAGTAGGTGAGCGCGGGGACGTGGACGATCCCGCCGCCGACGCCGAGTACGGCGGCGACGAAGCCGACCACGGCGGAGATCGCCACGCCCTTGATCCACCACTTCCGGTCGCGGGGAGCGTCGGTGCCGGGTGGGGCGCCGACGGTGCCGTGGCGGGTGCGGATAACCAGCGCGACGCCCAGGGCGATCATCGCGACACCGAAGAGCAGGTCGAAGGTTCGCCTCGGGAGCGAGGCGGTGACGAGCGCACCGGCGACGGCCCCGGGGATGCTCGCGATGGCGAAGACGATGCCGGCGCGGTAGTCGATGCGCTTCTGGCGGGCGTATGAGATCGAGCCGACGGCGGCGTTGACCATCGCGACGCTGAGCGTGATGCCGGTAATGGTCTCGGGCGAATCGTGGGGGTAGAGCAGGAGCAGGATGGGCGCGAGCAGGAACCCGCCGCCGGCGCCGATCAGCGTGCCCAGCACGCCGACGCCGACGCCCACCGGGATCATCCACCAGTAGAGCTCGAAGGCCGATGCGAGGGTGTCGATGATGCCGGACATGGCCGAGCGTAGTCGCCGGTCATGATGACGCCCGCTTCATCTTCGGCGCGGAAGGGGCGTGGTCATTCGGGGCCGACGGGGCTGTCGCCGGGGCGATCGAAACGGCCGTGGAAGTCGTACCAGGCGTTGCTGATCGACGGGTACATATCGCCCGCGCGGCGGAGGGTGAGGTAGAGCTCGGCGGCCTCGCGGAAGCTCAGCCAGCGTCCCGGGAGTTCTTCACCGAAGGGCCCCGAGGATCCGGGGACGAAGGCATACTCGATGTCGAGGCCTTCGCGGGCCGGCTTGGGAAGCCGCGTGAGCCAGTTGAGGTTCTGGTTGGCGAGCTTGAACGCGGTGCAGCCGATGGTGAGCATCCAGGCCAGATACTCGAGCTTGACGCTCTCGACGGAGATGTACCGCGGCTTGTTCACGCAGCGGCCCAGTTGCTGCAGGACGTAGATGTCGCCCCCCTCGATGTCGCACTTGATGTAGTGCACGCGCCGGGCCCCGGGGCCGGTGGTCACGCGGGCGTAGATCTCGTCGAAGGTGACGGCGGGGACGGTGAGCTCGTTGTAGCGCGTGTTGTCTCGGGTGCCGAAGGCAGGGTCGATGGAGCCCCAGTCGTCCTTGTCGAGGTTCTGATAGAACGTGACGATGCCGGGCTCGGGGGCGATGGCCTTATCGACGATCTCCAGCCGCCCGCTCTCCAGCGCGTCCTTGAAGCGGACGCGGGCCTTCTCGACATGGCGAGGATCGGCCTCGATCGCGACCACGTCGTAGCCCTTCTTGAGGTAGAAATCGGTGTCGTCGCCGTGGTGCAGGCCGATGTCAAAGACGATGAGGCGGTCCGACGAGTGGGCGGTTGCGGTGGGGTCGGACATTGGGGGTGAGGATAGCGGCGGCGGCGGCGAGGCTGATCGGGCCGGACGCCGCGCCAGAGGCCGACTCAAACAACTCCGGCGACCGCGGCGTACCTTGCCCCATGACCACGCCCGACGCTGTCGCGTTACCACGTGCGCACGCCGCCCGCAATCCCTTGAGGCTGCTGGGGATGCTGGCGTGGCTTTCCACGGCCGGCGGGCTCGCGCAGGTGGGGCTGGCGACGCTGGCCCCCGAATCGCCGCCCCCGGCGAGCGGGCCGGACTCGGCGTGGGCGATGCTGCGGTTCATGGCCCAGGTGTTTGTGTTCCATGCGGGGATCGCGATGCTGCCCGTGCTGCTGCTCGCCCTGGCGACGCGGCGGTGGGCGCTCGCCACGTCCGCACTGATTGTGCTGGGGGTGGGCGCCGGGCCGGAACTGGCGCGTGTGGTCCGTCCCGACGTGAGTGCCGGGGGCGGCGGCGGTCTGAAGATCGTGTCGTTCAACATTCAGTACGGCGGGGCGCGTCCGGAGGCAATCATGGTGCTCTTGGAGCGCGAACGGCCGGATGTGGTGCTGTTCCAAGAGTGGACACCCGGCGGCAATCGGGCCCTGAGCAGCGGACTCCGCGAGCGCTGGCCGCACGCGTTCGAGGCGGCTCGCGACGATGCCTTCGGTCAGGCGGTGTTCTCGTCACGGCCGATGACATCGCCGCTGCGGGTGTATCCGCCCGGGAGCTTCCGCGAACCGCAGATCACCATCGAGGTGGAGCATCGCGGCGCTCCGGCACGGATCTGCAACGTGCATCTGCTCCCGCCGGTGAGCGCGGCCATGTTCGGCGAGCAGCGGCGGGCGGCGCAGTCCTTGGCCGCATGGGCGGCCCAGCGCAGCGCGACAAGTCCGGATGTCTTCATGGGCGATTTCAACGCCACAGCGCGAACCGGCGTTGTGGGTGGGTTGCTCGACGTGGGCTACGTCGAGGCCCACGCTGCGGCCGGGCGGGGACGGGGGGCCACCTGGCCCAAGCGCGGGAGCCTGCGCTTCGTGCCGGGCATTCGCATCGATCAGGCGCTGGTGGGCCCGGGCTGGCGGGTGCTCGAAGCGCGGGTGGGCGAGGATGTGGGTTCCGATCACCGGCCGGTGATCGTGGTGATCGATCGGGCCTCGCCGTAACCCCACGCCGGGTGGCGGGCCCGTACCCTGCGGGTGATGACGACCGTCTTCCTCAACGGCAAGTTCTTTGGCGGGCCCGACGACCCGCCGATCACCCAGGCACGCGTGGGCGCGTTCGACGCGGGCCTACAGCACGCCGTGGGGCTGTTCGAGACCATGCTCGGCGGCGTCAGCACGGCCCAGGAGCCCGACTCGACGGGCGCGGCCCAGGAGACAGAGACCTGGGTCCTGCAGCTTGATGAGCACTTGGAGCGGCTGGCGAGCTCGGCCAAGGAACTCGGCCTGAGCGACCAGATCCGCACGGCGGCCCTGGCCGAGGCGATCGTCTCGACGGTGACGAGATCGGGGCTGGCCCGGGCCCGCGTGCGGCTGACGATAACGGGGGGCGACCTGTCGATGCTCGCCGCCACGCAGGCGGGCGGGCCGCGGTCGGTGGACCCGACGGTGATGATCGTGGCCCAGCCGGCCACGCAGTATCCCGCGGCGATGTTCGAGCGGGGCGTGATGATGAGCATCGCCGACGCCAAGGCCAACCCGTTCAACCCCGCCGAGGGGCACAAGACGCTCAACTACTGGTGGCGGCTACGAGAGCTGCAGCTGGCGGCGGCCAAGGGCGCGGGCGAGGCCTTGGTGCTCAGCGTCACCAACCACCTGTGCTCCGGGTGCGTCAGCAATGTGCTCCTGGTCAAGGGCGACACGCTCTATACACCCATCGCCCGGGGGCAGGAGCGGGGGGAGACGCCCCAAGAGACAACCGTCAGCGGCGTGCCCGTGGCACCGCGCGGTGCAAGCGGGAGCAGCGGGCAGAACGGGGAGAACGGGGGGGCGATGGTGCTTCCAAGCCCCGTGCTGCCGGGCGTGACGCGGGCCTGGGCGATGCGGAAGGCCGAGATGATGGGGTATGCCGCGGAGGCCCGGAATCTGGGCGTGAGCGACCTGCTCGAGGCCGACGAGGTGTTCTTGAGCAACTCCAGTTGGGGCGTTCTGCCCGTGGTGGCGCTCGAGGCGGCCCGGATCGGCGACGGCAAGCCGGGCCGGCTGACCATGGACCTGCGGGACGCCTGGCTCGACCTCCTGCCCGAATAGGAAGAAGTCGGGGTCAATTCCTCGCGCTCCGCTGAATATCGGGCCCGGGTCGTCCGATACACCCGTGTCCCCGGCATCAGGCCGGGCGTGGAGGCTCCATGGACGCCCGAGAGCACCAGCCGGCATTCCCCCGCTTGCCCGACGCCGAGATCCGCGACGACGCGGCGGCGACCGACGGGAACGAGCATTTTCGCCTGGCCGATCGGCGGGGCTCGCCGCGGGTCCGCATGGCGCTGCCGGGTAAGATCTTTCGACGGCTCACACAGCAGTATGTGCCGGCCCAGAGCCGCGACGTGTCGGGGCCATCGGTCGGCGGGGGAGAGGGGGGCGCCCTGCTGGAGGTTGAGACGAAGCGCGGGTTGCAGGTCGGAGAGATCCTCGATATCGCCCTGGCGATGTCCCCCGGCGCGGTCGTCAGCAGCGCGGCGATGCTCAGCGCCGTGGTCGTGCGGTCGACCGCGATCGACTCGGCTCGGCAGCGCGTCGCGATCCGGTACCTCGGCCGGGCGGCGATGGCCAAGGCGGCCTGAGATCGGTCGGCACGACCGATACCGAAGGCATGGCCGGCTCGCCCATGCTCGACTTGCCGCGCACCCAATCTAAGATCATCGCTCCTGCGACCCCCGCGCGGTCCCGCCGTGGCGGCCCGGCGTGGTCCGAGCAAGGTGGTGCGTTGATGCTGTGGCAGCCCTCGCTAAGCGACGAGTACACCAAGGCCCCGGCCGACGAGCTGGGCGCGCGCATCGCCGCACGCCGGGCCGAGCTGGGCAACCGCGTGGTCATACTCGGCCACCACTATCAGACCGACGAGGTCATCCGGCACGCCGATTTCACGGGCGATTCGCTCAAGCTCTCGCAGCTCGCCGCGGGCAAGGCCGCGCAGGCCGGGGCCGAGGCCGTGATCTTCTGCGGCGTGCACTTCATGGCCGAGACCGCCGACCTGCTCACGCCCGAGAGCGTCTCGGTCATCCTGCCGGACATGTCCGCCGGGTGCTCCATGGCCGACATGGCCGACTACGACGACGCGCTGGCGGCCTGGGACCTGCTGCACCGCACGCTCGCCGAGAAGGGCTGGCGCGGGCGGATCATCCCCATCACCTACATCAACTCGACGGCGGCCATCAAGGCGTTCGTCGGGTCCAGCGGCGGGATCGTCTGCACGTCGTCCAACGCCGCCAAGATGTTCGCCTGGGCCATGGCGGGCGGCACCAGGCCCGCCGAGCCCGGGGAGGACATCAAGATCCTGTTCCTGCCCGATCAACACCTGGGCCGCAACACCGCCGCTGCGTATGGGATCGAGGTGCAGAAGGGCACGTGCCTGTACGACCCGCGTCGCCTGGCCCGGGGCGAGGCGCTGGGCGGCCTGTCGCCGGATCGGCTGCTGGAGTCGAAGGTCATCCTCTGGGCCGGCCACTGCTCGGTGCACAAGCTCTTCCGGCCCGAGCACTGCGACCAGATCCGGGCCGCCGACGCTTCGCTGCCCGCGAGCGAGCGGACGACCATCCTCGTGCATCCCGAGTGCAGCAAGGAAGTCGTCGACAAGTCCGATCTGGCGGGCTCGACAGAGTTCATCATCAGGACGCTGCGCGACGCGCCGGCTGGCTCGAAGTGGGCCGTGGGCACCGAGGTGCACCTGGTCAGCCGCCTGGCTCGCGAGCAGGCCCAGCGCGGCGTGCAGGTGCGGATCCTGAGCGACTGCCAGTGCCTGTGCACCACGATGTACCGCATCGATCAGCCGCACCTTTGCTGGGTGCTCGATAACCTGGCCCAGGGACGGGTGGTCAACCGCGTGAGCGTGCATACCGAGGCGCGGAAGTGGGCCCTTGTGGCGATCGAGCGGATGCTGGCGCTCTCGGGCCCCGTGGGTGCCGCCTCACCGGCGGTCAAGGCCCGCGCGGAGTCGGCGACGCTGGTCGATTAGCCGCGTCCGATATCACATTGGCATGACAAGAAAACCGGTAATCGCCGGCCGGTTTCCCCTCGCCAGAGGAGAGTCAAAGCCGAACTTATGCGTCACTTCAACGACTGGCTTGGATACCCACTGAAGAGCTGGCGATAGAACCGTTCAGATCTTCACACACTCTTCATTATGAACGATTCGGAGGTGCCAGATGCGAATGACGATTGCCGCCAAGCTCGGGATGGGCTTTGCCACGATGATCGCCCTCACGCTCGCGGGCGGGGCCATGACGCTGTGGAAAGTCGGGCAGCTGGAGACCGCGTCGGGCCGGATGATCCAGATCCGGCAGCCGACGAGTCTGCACGCCGCGGGGTTGCAGTCGAAGATGCGCCAGCAGCGGATCGCGACGCGCGGAATCCTGCTCTCGTACGACGACTCGGCGGCCAAGGACCGCGAGATCGCCAACCTGGAGGCCGCTCGCGCGGCCGTGAGCGGGGAGGTCAAGAAGCTCGACGAGCTGGCCACCCACTGGACCGATCCCGAGACGGGCAAGGTGTTCTCGGCCATCAAGGCCGAGCTCGAGGCCCTCAAGGCCGGGCAGCAGCGCGTGATCGCGGCGGGAACCGACCGGGCCCGGGCCTTGGCGGCGCAGGCCGAGCATGTGGTTCCGGTGGCAGAGAGAATCGATGAGAACGTCACAAAGTTGATCGAGCTTCAGGAGCGGATGACCGCGAGCGACACCGCCGAGGTGCTGGCGGCGAAGTCGGAGCTGCGGGTCTCGCAGATGGCCGCGTCGGTCGTGAGCCTGGTGTCGGGCGTGCTGCTGGCCTTCGTGCTCACGCGGATGGTCGTGCGTCCGGCCCGCGGCATGATCGGGACCTTTGAGCTCGTCGCCGCCGGCGACCTGACCAAGCGCGTCGAGCGGTTCAAGGACGACGAGCTGGGCGACCTGGCCCGGTCGTTCAACAGCCTGGTCGAGAAGACCCAGGGGGCCCTCTCCGAGGTGGCGGCCGCGACCCACGAGGTGGCGAGCGCGAGCACCGAGATCGCCGCCAGCAGCGAGGAGATCTCCGCCTCCGCGGGCGAGGTGGCCCGTCAGGCCGCCATGACCCGCGACCAGGCCGACCAGTCCAAGGCCCTGGCCGAGGACGGCGGATCGGTAGTCAAGAGGACGGTCGAAGGCATCAACCGCGTCGAGGCGACCGTCACCCGCTCGGCTCAGAGCGTGACGGAGCTCGGTCGCCGCTCCAGCGAGATCGGGCAGATCATCGCGGTCATCAACGAGATCGCCGATCAGACCAACCTTCTGGCGCTCAACGCGGCTATCGAGGCCGCCCGGGCCGGCGAGCACGGCCGGGGCTTCGCGGTCGTCGCCGACGAGGTCCGCAAGCTCGCCGAGCGGACAACCAAGGCCACCGAGCAGGTCGCCACTTCGATCAAGACCATCCAGGTCGAGACGACCTCGAGCGTCGAGCAGATCAGCAAGGGGACCGAGGAGGTCCGCTTGGGCGTAACGCTGGCGATCGAGGCGGGCGTGAAGCTCGAGCAGATCGTGACGCGGGTTGGCGACGTGTCGAGCATGATCCAGACCATCGCCTCGGCCGCCGAGGAGGCCGGGGCCGGCAGCGCCCAGGCCGCCGCCGCCGCCAGCCAGCTCTCGGCCAAGGCCGAGCAGCTCCAGGCCTTGGTCGGACGATTCAAGGTCTGAGTTCTTGGCGTGCAGTTCTCAACACGCGCACTGCGCCCGGCAAATCCGCCGGGCGTGGGCGCGCGCGCATTTGCCCGGTCCGGGGGGATCGGCGTAGCGAAGGAAAGTAGTCTCCGTCGGGATACTCGATCCGGCCGTAGCCCAACAGCACCGGGTTCGGGGAGTGGCCTATCCAGGCCGACCTGCTCCGCAACCCGGCTTCAATGACATTTTCTCCCCAGTCAAGCGGCTTGTGTGTCAACTCGATGATCGGGACGACTCGTGCACTTTGACCAGCACACCCAGCCGCCGTCCCGGAGATCACGCATGCGAGCATCGCTAGCCCTCAAGTTGACCATCGGCTTCACCGTCATGATCGTGACGACCCTTGCCGTGGGCGGGGCGACCGCGTGGAACCTCTCGACGCTGACGGACGCGACGAAGAACATTGTCGACGTTCGCCAGCCCACGGCCCTGGCCGCCAGCGAGCTGCGGAGCGAAACTCGCCTTGGCCGCGTTGCTGTACGCGGTGCTCTGCTCTGGGCCAACGATCCGGCCGAGCTTGATAAGAACAAGCGGCTGATGCTCAAGGCCCGCGAGGGAGAGACCGCGGGCGTGGCGACACTCGACGCGCTGTCATCGCATTGGACCAATCCGCGCACAAAGGAAGTGTTCTCGCAGCTCAAAGCCGGCATCGCCCGGGTTCATGACGCCCAGGACCAGGTCGTGGCGGCCGCCGCCGACCGCGAGCGGGCCTTTCGCATCAACCGCGAGTTGGTGATGCCGGCGTCCGCCGAGATCGACCGCCTCATCGAAGAGCTCGTCTCGATTCAGTCCGAGATGATCGCCAAGGATCGGGCCGAGCTCCAGGCTGCCCAGGCCAAGATCATGAATGTCCTGATGATCTCCGCGGCGGTGGCCACGGTTCTGGGCGTGTGCATGGCTTTCATGCTCACGCGCGCCGTGGTTTCCCCCATCCGCGCGATGATCGGCGTGTTCGAGACGGTGGCCTCGGGCGACCTGACCAGGCGCGTCGATCGGTTCAAGAACGACGAGCTGGGCGACCTGGCCCGCGCGTTCAACACGCTTACGGAGAAGACCCAGGGCGCCATGACCGAAGTCGCCACCGCCATTCACGAAGTGGCGAGCGCGAGCACGCAGATCGCCGCCAGCAGCGAGGAGATCTCCGCCTCCGCGGGCGAGGTCGCCCGCCAGGCCGCCCTGACACGCGATCAAGCCGATCAGTCCTGCGCCCTGGCCCGCGCCGGCGGCGAGGTCGTGGAGAAGACCGTTGAGGGCATCGGGCGCGTCGAGCAGAACGTCACCGCGTCGGCCAAGAGCGTCACCGAGCTGGGGGCCCGGTCCGAGGAGATCGGGCAGATCATCGCGGTTATCAACGAGATCGCCGACCAGACCAATCTTCTGGCGCTCAACGCGGCCATCGAGGCCGCCCGGGCCGGCGAGCATGGCCGTGGCTTCGCCGTCGTCGCCGACGAGGTCCGCAAGCTCGCCGAGCGGACAACCAAGGCCACCGAGCAGGTCGCCAGCTCGATCAAGACCATCCAGGTCGAGACGAGCGCGAGCGTCGAGCAGATCAGCAAGGGGACCCACGAGGTCCGCGCGGGCGTGCAGCTGGCCAGCGAGGCGGGCAATCGGCTCAAGGAGATCGTCGTCAAGGCGACGGACGTGTCGAGCATGATCCAGACCATCGCCTCGGCCGCCGAGGAGGCCGGGGCCGGCAGCCAACAGGCCGCCGCCGCCGCCAGCCAGCTCTCGGCCAAGGCCGAGCAGCTCCAGTCGCTGGTGGGACGATTCAAGGTCTGAGCCAGGGCTCGCGAGCGCGCCTTGCGTGAATGTTGCGGCGGCCCGCCAGTCGGCGGGCCGCCGTATTTCATTTCTGGCAAGCTGCCCGCGTGAGCCGTACTCGGGCGTGCAGCCCCACCGATCGCCGCGGCGGACGTGTTCTTCACCCCCGCGCCCGTGACACTTGTCGCCTCGATGATGCTCAGCGCGCTGCCGATGTATCGGGCCAACCGCGGCCGCCACGCCCTCGCGTCGCTGCGCGAACGGCTCCCGCTCAAGCGCGGCATCGGCATGATCGTCGCCAAGGGGTGCGTGGACGCGATGCGCCCCGGGCAGTGGATTCCCGGCCCGCGCCGGATCCGCGTCCACTTCGGCGAGCCCGTCCGCTTCGGAACCGTGGGCAACGACCGCGAGGGACGGGACACGATCGCCGGCGAGCTCGAGCGGCGGGTCCGTGCCCTGAAGCCGTCCTGACGGCGTTCTCGGACCCGCCGAGCGGCGATCCAGGCCGCGACGGGGCGCGGGCCCGGTTGGCCGCCGCAAGTGCGCCAACGATCGCTCCGAGGGTGTACCCATGCGCATCGTGCTGGTCGGTTTCGGCTCCGTCGGCAAGGCCTTGGCATCGCTCATAGAGGAGCGCCGGGACGAGCTGTACCGTCTCTGCGGCCTGTCGCCGCGGCTGGTCTGCGTGATCGACTCGGGCGGGGCCGCCGTCGGGCCGCGCGGGCTGAGCGCCCGCGACCTGCTGGACGCCAAGGCCACCGGCACGGTGGCCAACATCGCCGAGATGGGCCTGACGGGCATCGATGCGGCCCGGCTGATCCGCGACACCGCCGCCGACGTGCTTGTGGAGAGCTCGCCCAGCGACATCAGAGACCCGCGCCGGGCGATCGAGCACTTCAAGAGCGCCTTCGCGAGCGGCAAGCACGCGGTGAGCGTGAACAAGGCGCCGCTGGCCGTCGCGCTGCCGGCGCTGAACCAACTGGCCCGCTACAACCGAGTGCTGTTCCGCTATTCGGGCACGGTCGGGGCCGGCACGCCCGTGCTCGCCACCGCCCGCACGCTCGCCGCCGGAGACCGGATCCTGAAGGTTCGCGGGATCCTCAACGGCACGACGAACTTCATCCTCCACCGCATGGCCGAGCGCGGCGACGGCTACCCCGCGGCCCTGGCCGAGGCCGTCCGGCTCGGCTACGCCGAGACCGACCCGAGCGCCGACGTCGACGGGATCGACACGGCAACCAAGGTCGTCATCATCGCCTCGGCCGTGCTCGGGCTCGACGCGACCATCGGCGACGTAGGCATCGCGGGCATCCGCGACATCCCCAGCGAGCGCATCGCCGCGGCCGCGGCGGCCGGGCAAGCCCTCAAGCTCATCGGCGAGATCGACGCCGTCGGCGGGCGGCTGAGCGTGGCCCCACAGGCTGTCGACCGCCACGGCCCGATGGACGTGCCCCGCAATCTCAACGCCGTCGAGTTCACTCTCGAGAAGGGCGGTCCCGTCACGCTCGTCGGCCGCGGGGCCGGCGGGCCCGAGACCGCGACGGCGATACTCCGCGACCTGGTGGACATCTGGCACGAGTCCGGGCATCCCTGAGAACCTTTCCTGCGGTTGCACGGGGCCCCCCCTCTCCCTCGGGCGGGCGAGTCGGCCGCCCGGCCCGAATACACTGTCCCCCTATGCCCCTCCCACGCGTTGCGATCGTCGGCCGACCAAACGTCGGTAAGTCGTCCCTCCTGAACATGATCGCGCGCGACAAGGTCTCGATCGTGGACCCAACAGCGGGCACCACGCGCGACCGTGTCAGCATCATCGCCAAGCTCTCGGCCCCCGACCACAACCTCGACTCGCCGCTGACGCGCCAGGTCGAGGTCACCGACACCGGCGGCTTCGGCGTGTACGTCGCCGACGGGCAGCGCTTCAACGAGGTCGGGGCCGATCTCTCGACGCTCACCGGCGATATCGAGCACCAGATCTCCGAGGCCGTCGCCCACGCCGACCTGGTCCTGTTCGTCATCGACAGCCAGAACGGCCTGACGGGCCTGGACGAGCAGGTCGCCCGTCTGCTCCGCGAGCGGATCCTGGGCGGCACGGGCACCAAGGCGGCCAAGGGCCGGCGCGGCGGTCCGACGGCCAGCGCCCCCAGCGCAAGCGTGCCCAGCCAGCGCGACCGGGCCGTGGAGATCCGCGTGGTCGCCAACAAGTGCGACGGCCCGCGGTGGGAGGCCCACGCGATGGAGGCCGCCAACCTGGGCTTCGGCGAGCCCATGGTGGTCTCGGCCAAGAACAACTACATGCGCCGCGAGTTCCTCGACGAGCTCTACCGCGCCATCGACGCGCTCCCCGGCGCACCCGCGCCGGGCCAGGAGGTCCCCTCGGCCCCCGAGATGAAGATCGCCATCATCGGCAAACGAAACGCGGGCAAGAGCTCGCTGGTTAACGCCCTGGCCGGCGAGGAAC
The DNA here is from genome assembly GCA_038214505.1 of Phycisphaerales bacterium. Classification (GTDB taxonomy): domain Bacteria; phylum Planctomycetota; class Phycisphaerae; order Phycisphaerales; family UBA1924; genus UBA4658. Next base: position 52,814 of record JBBQRT010000003.1, read on the forward strand.
GCGTCATCGTCTCGGAGATCGCCGGCACCACCCGCGATTCGGTCGACGTCCGCTTCGAGATCGACGGCAAGGTGTTCGTCGCCATCGACACCGCTGGCCTCCGCAAGAAGAAGAGCTTCCAGGACCGGATCGAGCACTTCGCGTTCGACCGGGCCCAGCGCTCCATCGACCGGGCCGACGCGATCATGCTCATGATCGACGCCACCGAGCCCGTCAGCCAGGTCGACCAGCAGCTGGCCATGCTCGCCCAGCGGGCCAGGAAGCCGCTGGTTCTGACGATCAACAAGTGGGACCTGGTCGCGGGCACCACCGCCACCGCCGGCAAGTTCAAGGGCCAGACCGTGACCCCCGAGAACTACGAGGAGTATCTCCGCAAGGAGTTCAAGGGCGTCGAGTTCGCGCCGCTCTCGTTCATCTCCGCCAGCAAGGGCGTGAACATCCGCGAGACCGTCGCGCTCGCGCTCGACCTGGTCGAGCAGTCGCGCTCGCGCGTGGGCACGGGCAAGCTCAACCGGCTGCTCAAGCGCATCCTCGAGATGCGCGGGCCCTCGAGCAAGCTGGGCACGTTCGCCAAGGCCTACTACATCGCCCAGGTCGCCGTCAGCCCGCCCACGATCGTCATGGTCGTCAACAAGCCCCAGCTCTTCACGCCCAACTACCAGCGCTTCCTGCTCAACAAGATCCGCGCGAACGTGCCCTTCAGCGAGGTGCCCATCAAGCTCGTCGTCAAGGAGCGCGCCAAGGCCCGCGTCGAGGACCTCATCGAGGGCGAGCGGCAGCGCCTCGCCGAGCTGGGCGCCGACGTCACCGTCCCGGACTCGAAGTCCGAGATCGCCAAGGCGATGTCGGAGATGGACGTCTCCGACGTGCCCGACCTCGACATCAACGCCGACATGCTCAAGGAGCTCGAGGGCCTGGAAGACGCCGGCGACGACGCCGATTCCTACTTCGAGGACGAGTCCGACGAGGTGCCGGACCCGGCGATCAACGACACGGACGAAGGCGACGCCGACAAGGAGTGACGCCCCATGGCCGGCCTCTTCGCGGGCACGTCTCTCGAGCGCCCCGTCACCTGCCCGCGCTGCGAGAGGCCGACGGCCCAGTGCGCCTGCCCGCGTTCCGCCAGCGGCAGGATCACGCTCCCCAAGGACCAGCCCGCCCGCGTCCGCCGCGAGAAGCGCCGCGGCAAGGTCGTCACCGTCGTCGCAGGCCTCGACCCGAGGGCCTCCGACGCCGCCGCGCTGCTCAAGGAGCTGCGCTCCGCGCTCGGCTGCGGCGGGACGCTCACCGACGACCACGAGCTCGAGCTCCAGGGCGATCACCGCGACAAGCTCGTCGCTCTGCTCATCGCCCGGGGCTATCCGGCCAAGGCGTCAGGTGGATGACGGACGGCGGGAGCCAGCCGACGCTCCGGCGCCCGTTGGGCCAAACACCTATCCCATGAAATGAACAAGGCCCGGTGCTGAGCGCCGGGCCTTGCAATAAAGTCTGCCGGATGAACTACTGACCCGCGTTCTCGCCGCCCTCGAAGCCCGACTCGTGGGCCTCGCCATCGGTCTGCGGCAGGTTCAGCTTGTCCGGATTGAGCACCCGCACTAGGCCGTCCTTCAGTCGCCGCTCGGCGAAGTTCACGATGAGCCCCAGCTCCATGTCCGCGGCCTTCAGGGCCGCGCGGAGCTGCGAACGCTCGCCCGAGCCGATCTCGCCACGGTGGGTGAGGATGTCGACCAGGAAGCGATTCTCGATCACCAGGTCGACGCTTCGCGAGCCGACCTGCTTGCCGCGGTACATCACCGGGACCGAGTGGTGGCTCTTGAAGGTCACGCCCAGCAACTCGAGCTCGATCTCGACGGCCTTCTGATACACGCCCTTGTCGTAGCCCGGCCCGAGCGCCTTGTGGACCTCGATCGCTGCCCCGATGAGCTTGCGGCTCACCTCCGTCAGCGCCGGGTCCAGCTCGCTCAGGGGCACGCCGCGGCCGTCGGCGTCGGGCCGACGCGGGCCGCGGTCACGATCACGGTCGCGATCACCACCGCGTCCGCGCCCGCCGCCACCCTCGCGCCCGCCGCCCTCTCGCCCACCACCGCCACCTCGCGGGCCGTGCCCGCGATCCGAGTACTGATCGTTCATGTTTGTGCCTTCCTCCCAGAAGAGCTTGTAGCAGCGGTCCCTCAGCAGGACTTGAGCACCACGGCGGCGTTCTGGCCCCCGAGCGAACCGCTGGTCAGCAAAGCGTACTCAACCCTCGCGTCCCGGGCGCAGCTGGCCCCCGCCTGAACCCCCGCCGCGGGCTTCCCCGCATGAATCCGCGCTGGCAACCGCTGGTGCTTGATCGCCAAAGCCGCCGCCACCACCTGCAATCCCCCCGCCCCGGCCACGCAGTTGCCCACGCTCGGCTGGATCGTCAGCATCGGAACCGATTCCAAACGCTCGCCAAACACCGCACGCAACGCCCCCAGCTCGGCCCGATCCATTCCCGGCACACCAGACCCCTGCGGCACGATCACGGAGACCTGCTCGGGACCGATGCCCGCATCGTTCAACGCATTCTCGATCGCGGCGGCGAAGCCCTCGTCGAAGTCCTCGCCGGGCTGGAGGCGGTAAAACGCGTCCGACTGTCCGCCGCCGAAGCCCACGACCTCGGCGTACACCTTCGCGCCGCGGGCCTTGGCCGTCTCGGCGTTCTCCAGCACCACGATCCCGCCTCCCTCGCCCAGGATGCCGCCCGGGGAGTCGGGATCAAACGGCCGAACGACCCCAGCGGGGTCGGCCTCGGGCCCGACATGGGCCAGCCGCCCGACAAGGTCCAGCCGGAGCATCCCCATGGGGTTGAGCTTGCTCTCCGCCGAGCCGGCGAAGCACAGGTCCGCCGCCCCGCGTTCGATGATCCGCATCGACTCGCCCACCGTCAGCAGCCCGCTGGCCTCCGAGCATGTGATGGTGTTGCTGGGCCCCTCGGCCCCGTGGATGATCGTCACGTGGCAGGCGAGCATGTTGGGCAGATACTTCAGAAGCCACAGCGGCGTGAGGTTGTCCATCCCAACCTCGCCCCAGCGCGACAGGCTGAACTTTTCGCCCGCGTCGCCCTCCGTGCTGGTCGCCATCGCCGTCGCCATCTCCTGGCTGTCGGCGGCGATCAGGCCTGCGCCGATGTTGCAGCCCATTCGGCTCGGGCGATAGGTCATCGACGCCCCCGCGCTCTCCTCGGACGCCGAGAGATCCGAGCCGCGGGTGACCAGGCCCGCGTCGTCCACCGCGAGCTTCGCGGCCACGACCGCCAGTTCGATGTCACGGGCCATGACCTTCGTCGCCTTGCGGTAGTGCTTAGGAACAAAGTCCTTGACGGCGAGCTCCGGCACCTGGGCCGCCAACTGGCTGCGGAAGCCCGAGGCGTCGAGCGCCGTGATCGGCCCGATGGCGGTGCGGCCAGCGCAAAGGCCGTCCCACAGCGCCGCTGCCCCGAGACCCAGGCCCGATACGCTCCCAAGGCCCGTGATCACCACGCGGGCCCGGGCGGAAGAGGCCGGAGAATCGCTGGCGCGGTCTGCTGGTGATGGCATATCGCATTGTAGGGAAGGATGGCCGGACATGCCGCTGATCAGCACCGCCAGAAGCCTCTTGTTCGCCCTCTGCCTGGTCGCTTCGCTCCAGGCCCAGACGACCGACGCCACTCCACCCACGCCCCAGCCCCCGCCTCCACATGCTCCGTCCGCGGCCCCGGCCGCAGTCGCCGCGACCCTGCCCGATACCGCTGCCGGGCGGGCCCTTGGCAAGTTTCTCGCCGCCGTCGCCGACCCCGAGGCCCGGCTCAGCGAAGACGACTTCTCGCCAGTCTTCCTCAAGAAGGTCAAGATGGAGCAGATCCGCACCATCGTGCGCGACCTCCGCGCCGCCCACGGCCAGCTTGATCTCATCAGCGTTGAGGCCGACGGCGACGACTTGGTCACCACGGTCGCCGTTGGCCGAAAGTCCGGGCAGCGGTTCCGCGTGCCCACCAGCGTTGACCCGGAGGGGCGCATCAGGGGCCTGTTGTTCCAGCCCGCCCCCGGGGCCGACAACCCGCCCATCGAGAGTTTTCAGCAGCTCGACCAGCGGCTGGCCAAGCTCTGCCAGTCTCCGGCCGTTGCGCTCTACAGGCTCAAGCCCGGCGACGCCCTGGAGCTCGAGCCCCTGCATCGGCTCAACGCCGACGTGCCCCTGGCCGTGGGCTCGACGTTCAAGCTCTACGTGCTCTCGGCCCTTGCCGAGCAGATCGCCGCGGGCACGCTCGCGTGGGAGCGGCCCCTGCCGATCCAGGAGTCGCTCAAGAGCCTGCCCTCGGGCGTGATGCAGAACGAGCCCGACGGCGCTGCCTTTACCGTGCGCGAGTTTGCCGAGAAGATGATCGCTATCAGCGACAACACGGCGACCGACCATCTGCTGCACCTGGTCGGGCGCGACGCCGTCGAGCGGCAACTGCGGGCTATGAACGCTTCCCCCGACCGCTCGCTCCCATTCCTGAGCACGCGCGAGATGTTCCAGATCAAGCTCTCGGGCGACCTTGACCGGGCCCGTCGCTACGCCGACGCCGACCAAGCCTCCCGCCGGGCCATGCTCGCCTCCGGCGGCGAGATCGCTCTCGCACAGCCGAGCCTCATGCTCGCCGCCGCGTGGCGCACGCCGGTGCTCATCGACCGCGTCGAGTGGTTCGTCAGCGCCGAGGACGCCTGCCGCGTAATGGCTCATCTCTACCGCCAGAGCCGGAAGCCGGGCCTCGAACCGCTCCGCGACGTGCTCTCCAAGAACCCAGGTTTGCCACTGGACCGAAAGGTTTGGTCTTGGATCGGGTACAAGGGCGGCTCGGAGCCGGGCGTGCTGAACATGACCTGGGTCCTCGAGACCGGTCCGGCGGCCAAGCCGGACGTCTACCTCCTCAGCATGACGTTCAACGACACCCGGCAATCGCTGAAAGAAGACCAAGCCATCGGCCTCGTTCAGCGAGCCATCGAGTACATCACCAAGGTAATTCCCCCCGCCCCCCCAACCCCCGCCGCCCCGACCGCGCCCTAACGCACCAGCCCCCGACTTTCTGTGCCTGCTTTGGCCCACCGGCCGATACCGATTTCTGACCATGCCCGCGACTTCCGTCCATCCGATGTCCGCCCTGGCCCCCGCCGCCCCCTTGGCGGTTGAGGTCCCCGCCGCGGCCTCCCCGTCGCCTCAACTCGAAACCCCGTCCGTCACGATCGTCCAGATGGACGAGTCGGGCCCGCCGCCGAGCGTCCCGCCCAAGCCGCTGTTCCGCTTCGATCCCGGCTGGCTGTTCCTCATCTCCGGCGTGGCGATCCTGGCAGCGACGGTGCTCATCCCCGCCCGGCAGGAGCTCGCCGTGGCCGCGTGGTCGCGCGACCGGGCCTTGGCGATCGAGAAGCACCGCACCGACCGCCTGAACCGCTACACGACCTACCTGAAGGCCGTCGAGCGGGGCGACGAGAGCGTGCTGCTCTCGCTCGCCGCCAGTCAGCTGAACATGAGCCCCATCGACCGCGTCCCGCTCAGCGCGATGGCCGACCCGGGCGTCACCAACGCCTCGGTCTTCCCCGACCTCGAGCCCGACCCGGTCAGAATCGCGGAGAAGCCCGTCATCAACGAGCAGTCCAGCACGCTCACCCGCTGGACCACCAGCGACCAGTGGCGGCTCTGGCTGATGGCGGGTGGGATCCTCTGCGTCATGATCGGCCTCTTGCCCCCGAGCCGACCCCCAGGCCGGCGCCCGGGCCACCGCTAGGTTGCAAGGCGATCTCCCGACTGCTTCGGGCCGCGCTCGAGGCGCGAACTTCGCGTTCCGGCCCCCGCGCCGGACCCGTCGGCCATAATCACCCGGTGTCCCTCCACTTCCGCCCCAAGCACCGCCTGACCCACGCCCGCGAGTTCGACGCGGTGTACGCGGCCAAGTGCCGCAAGAACCGCGGCCCGCTGATGGTCTTCACACTGCCCAACTCGCTCGCCCACCCGCGCCTCGGTTTGGCAGTGGGCACCCGCGTGGGCAACGCCGTGGTCCGCTCCCGCACCAAGCGCCTCATCCGCGAGGCCTTCCGGCTCTCTCAACACCAGCTCGCTCCCGCGCCCGACGGCACGGGCTACGACATCATCGTCAGCGTCCGCGGCACGCCGCCCGCCGCGCTCGCGGGCCTCGCCAAGGCCCTGATCGATCTCGTGAGCGAGGCCGACCTCGAGTGGCGCCGCCGAGCCCGGCGTGAAGACCGCCAGCCGCCCGCGATCTCTACGCCACTAGCTTCCGAGCCCGCGCCATGACCCTCTCGCGACTGGCCAGCCTCCCCTTCCTTGCCCTCATTTACGCCTACCGCCTCACCCTCTCGCCCCTGCTCGGCGGCCAGTGCCGCTTCCACCCAACCTGCAGCACCTACGCCCTGGACGCCTACCGCCTCCGCGGACCGATCATCGGCACATACCTCACCCTCCGCCGCCTGCTCCGCTGTCATCCCCTCGGCGGCAGCGGCTACGACCCCGTGCCCGAACCAAGCACACCCGCGCACAAGCACCCACGCGACCAGAACTAGCCCCCCGCTCACGGCGCAAGGATCTCCGATACGCCCTCGGCCACCCACGCCCCGCCCGGCGTGAACGCCAGCCGCACGGCCTCGCCCAGCGCGTTCCGGCCCGCGATGAGCATCGCCCCGCCCGCGAACGACGCCTGTAGCGGCCCGACCAGCGCCGGCGCGCCCGCGATGGCCCCCGACACGCTCGCCACCCGCCACCGGCCGCCATTGACGTTCTCAAAGCGATACAGCATCACCCGCCCGTCGCTCGTGAGCCCCGCCGTGAACGCCACGTTCTGGTTCACGAACGACGCCACGCTCCCCGCCGCCAGCGTCGGTGCCCCGGCCACGCCGAGCGTGACATTCTGGGCCCGGAACCTCTGCCCGGCCCGCTGGGTGAACGCCCACAGGTTGCCGAGTTGATCCGTGCCGGTGATCTGGATGATCCCCTGGGCCGTCTCCATCGCCGTCACCGCGCCCGCCATCGTCGGCCCCCCGGCGATGGCCGCGACATTCCGAAGCGTGAACCGTGCCGAGGTCGCCGCCGCCCCGCCGCTGCGCGAGAACAGCATGACGCGTCCCTCACCATCGACCCCGACAATGTTGATCGAGCCCGTCCGCCGCGAGTAGAACGCCGTCAGGTCCCCGACGATCGTCGGCGACGCCGCCGGTCCCAAGTCGCGTCGCGAGACGTTCGCGAAAACGAACCGCCACTCGCCGCCCGCCAGCCGCGGCCCGGTGTGCGAGAAGCTCACAAGCTGCCCCGCCGCGTTCAGGCCCACGATCTGCGTCAGTCCCTGCGGGTCCGTCACGACACTCAGCGAGCGGGCGATCGAATCGGCACCGGCCATCGACCGCGTGAGGTTTCGCTTGCTCCACGCGCCGCCGTTGCTCCGCTTATAGACCATCACGCCCATGTCCGACGTGCCGACCACATAAGTGAGCCCGTCGCGCGGATCCACGAACGTTCGCAGCGCCCCGAACATCGCCGGCCCGGCCGTCCGGGCCCGCACGTCTACCGCCCGCCACACCCCGTCGCCCCCGCGCTCGGCGAACATCGCCCCGCCCGTCGCCGACACGAACGACACCACGGTCTTCCCGCCCGCCAGACCCGTCGCCAGCCGCTGCTCGCCCGCCGGCAACACGCTCGCCGGCAGGTCCGAGACCGGCGTCGGCGGCGGTGGTAATGGCAGCGGCAAGTCCGGCCCCGCGATGCTCACCACATATCCGCTGGGCGACCCGCCGCCACCGGCGGAACGCGACGCCACCAGCACGTAGTACGCCCGCCCCGCCTCCAGCGTCACCGTCATCCCCGCGCCCACGCCCACCGCCGGCCCAACGCCGATCGTCTGCCCGTCGAGCGTCAGCACCGACACGCCGATCGACTGGTTCCCGCTCGACCGCAGCGCCGTCAGCGTCGTCGCCCCCGACCGCACCGCGACGAACCGGAACACGTCCGTGTCGCCCGTCGAGCCAAGCACCCCGCTCAGCGTCCCGGAGCCGCTGGCCGCGTCCAGCACCAGCAGCGTCGCCGCATCGAGCTGCCCCTGATCAGCATGGTCGTCCGCTGGCGGCGGCTCGGGCGGGCCCTGCACCAGCACCGAATACCCCGTCGCGCTCGCCGCCCCGCCCGTGGTGCCCACCGCATCCACCAGCAGGTAATACGTCTGCCCCTGAGCAACGGTCACAATCAGTGTCGAGCTCTGCCCGCTGGCCTGACCCGTCGCCAGCAGCGCCCGCGCCGCGTCGTACACGCGGACGCGCAAAAGCTGGTTCCCGCTATCGCCCCCGCTTGGCGTCACGCTCACGCTCGCCACGCCCGAGCGCGTCGGCGTGAACCGCGCGAGGTCCGAGTCGCCCGCTCCGAGGTTCGCCGAGAACGCGCCGTTGCCGGTGCCCACCGAGATGCCCACGGCCGCCGCGTTGCTCCAGTCGCCCGCGTCGGGCAGATCGTCCGTCGGGGGCGGGGGGGGCGGCGGGGGCTCTGGCGGGCCAACCATCAAGAGCGTGTAGTCTGTCGGCGACCCCGCCGCGCCCGCGGGCCCGCCTGTCGAGTCCACCAGCACGTAGTACGTCGAGCCCTGCGCGAGCGATGCGCCCACGCTCAGCACCCCGCCCGCGAGCGACCCCGTGCCCACAAGCGACTGGGCCGCGTTGTACACCCGCAGCCGAAGGGCGAGATTCCCCGCGCTCGCCGCGAGTGTCAGCGTCGCACTCCCCGCCCGCCCCGCGACGAACGTGAACAGGTCGCTGTCGCTCGCCGCGCCCAGCACCCCCGTCCGCGTCGCGCCGGCCGAAGGGTTCAGCACGATCGTCGCCGCTTGCGACCACTGCCCGGCATCGGCGAAGTCGTCTGTCGGCGGCGGCGGGGGGGGCGGCGGTGCAGGGACGGGGGCCGTCAGTTCCCACTGCTTCACGTCCTGCTTGGCGTTGAACGCCCCAACGGTAACCTGCCGCGTCGCCGCCTTGTCCGTGCTGGTCTGCGTGAACCGCACGCTGTATGTCCCCGCGCCCAGCGGCAGCTGATAGTTGCCCGCGTCGTCGGTCGTGAAGCTCGCCACCGGCGATCCCGCGACCGCTGCGCCCGCGAACACGTCGACGCGGACGCCGCCGAGCCCCTCGCCGATGCTGTAGAACGCGTCGGCATCTCGATCGGCGTAGGCCACGCCCGTGAGCCAAGCCGTGCGGGCCGAGTTGGTCGTGGCCCCGAAGTCGGTTGTGTAGGCGTTGCTATACGCAGCGCCGGTCCGCCCGAGCGCAAAGCCCGGGCCGATGCGGTCGTAGTAGAACGTCGAGTCGAAGCTCGTGTGCAGGCTGAGTATGTTCTTGCGTTCGCTCGCCGAGGACATCCAGCCTCGGTACAGAGCGTCGATGCCCGTGTAGTTGATCCCGATGTTCTCGCCCGCCGACCCCGGGAAGCCCTGAATCTGGGCCCGCTGCGTGGGCCAGAGGCCCGATGGGTTCACGTGGTCGAAGAACCCGCGGTCCCCCATGTCGAGGCTGTGGGCCCGGGCCGCACGCATGAGCTGCTCGGAGAGCGCCAGCGGGAACGTCGGAACGATCCGCTGCTGCTCGGCGATGCTCAGCCCGCTGGTGAGGTTCAGTCCCAGCCGCGCCGCCTCGGCCTGCGGATTCGCGCGGGCCCGGTTCACCAGCTCCGCCAGGTACACCTCCTGGGCCGAGAACGTCGAGCTCAGCAGCGTCCGCGGCTCCAGCGCCTCGAAGCCGTCGGCCCATGCCGCACGCTGGCCGCGGCGTGTCCATCCTCGGCGTGTGATCGACCGCTCGGGCATCGCCCCCGACATCGGCCCCGCGGCCCCCGCACCCGCCCGCCGCGTGAAGATCCTCCCCCGCGCGCGTGGCAACATCGGCCGCCCGTGCCGCGCGTGCCGACCGCGACGCCGGATGATTCCCCCAGGGTCACGCCCCCGTGAACGATCCCGCGCCGCTTATCGGGCCCGCACGATCAAGGCCGCCCGAAGACCTGCAAGCGCAGCAGCCGCCAGAGGTGCCGACCGTCGCACGCCGCAGCTTCGGGTGCCTTTGAGAGGATTCCCGCCATCGCCCCGCGGAGGGTCGCCGCGTGCCGCGGCAAACTCAGCCCCGAGAGCCGGTGGGCCCACGCCCACCCAAGCAGCGCCCCGACGACCCCCGCGCCGGCCCCTGCCACCCCGCGCCCGCCGTGCCGCCGGCACATCCACACCCAGTTCCGCGTCGCCAGCTCGTGCCACTTCACGCTCTTGGCCGCCCCCGCGCCCGCCGGCGTGTCGTGCCGAATCGTCAGCGCTGGATCAAAGTGCACGCCCCACCCACCCGCGAGAAGCTTGAGCGCCAGGTCCGCATCGTTGCGGTACAAAAAGAACGCCTTCTCGTAGCCGCCCACGCTGTTCCACGCCGCCCGGCGGACCAGGTTTCCGCAGCCCAGCACGGGCCAGTCGTCCCGCCCGCCCCGCGCCGCCCCGGCGAACCGCCACTCGCTCCGCCCGCTCGCCGGGTGCACCGGGTGCAGCGTGACGGCCCCAAGCCCGGGCGACCGCGCCAGCCGCTCGATCGCCACCGTCAGCGCCGCATCATCCGGAATCGAATCATCGTCCAGGATCACTACCGCGTCCGCGACCGAAGCATCCACGGCGCGGCCGAACGCCTCGACGCCGAGGTTGCCCTCGAGCCGAACCAGCCGCACGCCCGGGAAGAACTCCTCGACCCGCGCCGGCGTGCCGTCGCCCGAGCCGTTGTCCACGACCGTGATCGTCCGCGCCCCGCGCCCCGCGCGGCCCTGCATCGCCCCGCTCGAAAACAGCGCCCGGAGCGTCTTCTCAAGCGCCGGCCAACGGTTGTAGCTCAGCACCACCGCCTCGACGCTCATCGCCTCTCCCGCACCGCCAGCGCACAGCCCCGCGGCATACTCGGCATCGAGCCCGCTCGGTCCCCGCCCTGCTCCCCGGCCCGACCGCAGGCCCGACCGCAGGCCCGCCCGCACCGCGTGCACGCTCCCGAGCACAAGTGTCGCCAACGCCCGCGCCGGGTTGCCGACCCGCCCCGCGGGCCGGAGCACAAAGCCCCCGGGCGCAACCTGGACGTTCACTCGCCCGAGAAACCACGCATCCGGCTTCCCCCGCGCCGGCACTACCGCAACCAGTGCTTCGGGTCCAAGCACCCACCGCGCCGCGGCCCGGACGCACCCCTTCACCACCCCAATGCCCGCCGCCCCGTGCCCCCTGGGCAACGCTGCAACATATCCCGCGGCCCGAACCTGCTCAAGAACCGCCGCACGCTCCCGATCATCAATCAACAGCCCCGGGTGCACCGCCGCCACGCCCACTCGCTCCTGGCCCGCCCGCTCCTCGCCCGCCCGCTCCCGCAGCGCCGCGCAAAGGCTTGCCATGGGCCGCACCGGCTCCAGCTCGATCACGCCCGCCGCCGCCGGCCCACGCTCCAAGCCCCGGGCCGCATCGCGGAGCGCACGCACGTGCAGCCGCGCAAGATCATGCCGCCCCATCATCGCCTGCTGCACCGCCCGCGGCACCTCCAAGAGCGCCCGCCGAACCCGCACCCATCGCCCCACCCCGACCGCCCGCAGCGGCCCCAGCGCGTTCCTCGCCATGTAATACCGCGTCCACGTCGGGAACCGGTCAAACCGCGGGTGCATCGCCACCGCCCCCGGCACGCCCACGACCCGCCCACCCGTCGCCTGGCCCAGCCGCAGGCACCACTCAACATCGTCCCCATTCAGAAACGTATCGGGGAACAGTCCCGCGGCCCGGATCGCCCCCGCCCGCACCAGCGCGCAGCACGCCGCGACATAGTCGCAGTCGATGACCCCGCCCGCCGAGCCGGCCACGACCCCCGCCGAGCCGGTGACCATGGGCTCGAAGTTCCCGTTCCGCCGGTTCACGTGCCCGCCCAGCTCGAAGCACCGGCCCGTCCGCGGGTCGCAGATCGCCGCCCCCGCGGCGACGATGGTCCGGTCGCGCTCCAGCACGCTCAGGAGTGTCCGCAGCGTCCCCCGCTCCACCCGCGCGTCGGAATCCACCAGCCATACCCACTCGGCCCCGAACCCTGTCCACGCCGCGTCGGCGTCCAGCCCCAGCACCCGGGCCATCCCCGCGTTGTAGCCCCCGCTCCCCCCCGTGTTGCGCCCAAGCCGCAGGTGCGTCAGGTTGACGCCCCCGGGCGTCGCCAGACCGCTCAGCGGCTCGCCGGAGGCGTTGTCCACCAGCAGCACCCGTAGATCGATGCCCGCCAGATCCAGCTTGGACAAGTCCCCAAGAAGCGCCTCGGCATCCCCCCGCCGATTGAAGCACGGCACCACCGCCGCCACACGCGCCAATCGCGCCGACACGGGGATCTCCACCTCAACCGGGCGTTCCGGACCCAGCGCGCGGGGCCGTGGCCCGTCGGGCATCGGCGGACGAAGAGCACCCGGCTCGGGTTGGACATGCGCAAAAGAACTCATTTTGGGCGCGGCGGTCATCTTAGCGAGACACCCCCCCGCCCCGCGCACAACCGTCCCAAATGCTCCGTATACACTCGGAGCCCCACCCCGATGACCCCCAGGCCGGGATCACTACCCGTCTGCGGGCCGAACAAGGTGGGTGCTTACCCCAGTCGGCCAATCGTCGCCGGTCCCGCGTATCAAGCCCGGGAGGCCCGGCGAGCCGATCAGGGTGACCTTCCACCGCCCGGGGCGAGCACGCCCAAGCGTCAGCACACGGAGTCAAGCGAACATGCCCCAGCCCACAAGCGATCGTCTCTCCCGCCGCCGCAACCCCGCCGCCGCCCGCCGGGCCGAGGCGTTTGCGCCCATCGAGGCCTTGGAGCAGCGGGCCCTCTTGGCCAACTCGCCCCTGCCCAATCTGGCCGACCTTGAGAGCCCCAACAACACGGTCGTGCGCTTGCAGACCAACTTCGGCGACGTCGACTTCGAGATGTTCGACACCATCGCGCCAAACACCGTCAACAACTTCCTCCAGTACGTCCGCGACGGTGACTACGACAAGGTTTTCTTCCACCGCCTGGCCTCGGGCTTCGTGCTCCAGGGTGGCCTGGCCCGCCTGGAGAGCCCCGTCACCACCGGCCCGCTCAACCCCACCGGCCCCGGGGCCGACCCCGCGTGGGAGAGCATCCCCATCGCGGCGTCGGTCAACAACGAGTTCTCCCGCTCCAACCTCACCCGCACCGTCGCCATGGCCCGCCTGGGCGGGCAGCCCAACTCCGCCACCAGCCAGTTCTTCATCAACCTGGCCAACAACACCAATCTCGACTCGGTCGACGGCGGGTTCACCGTCTTCGCCCGCGTCGCCACCGACGCCTCCTGGGCCGTCGTCCAGTCCATCATCTCCGGCACCACCATCAACATCACCAACAACTCGCCCTTCAACGGCACCGGCCAGGGCTCGCCCGACGACGGCCTGCCCGTCCGCACCGGCACCGGCTTCACCGGCTCGGGTGTCGGCGAGAATCAGCTGGTCACCATCATCGACGCCGAGGTCATCAAGCCCCGCAACGTCGCCGCCTTCTACGCCTTCCGCTACTACTACCCCGAGGGCTTCGCCGGCTCGACCATCAACGAGTTCCTCCCCATCGGCAACCCCGGCTCGACGACCGCCAACTACCAGGTCATCGTCCGCTCCGAGACTCGTAACGCCAAGCCCGCCGGCAACGCCGACTTCTGGTACCGCGACAAGGTCATCAACACCTCCTCCCTCGCCGGCAACCGCCGCGGCGGCATCACGCTCTCGACGTTCCAGCAGCCCAACGCCAATCTCGTGCCCAGCCAGGGCAAGCCCTATGGCATCGAGGTCTGGTCCACCACGCCCCTGGCCGTCACGCTCAGCCACTACGACTTCGGCTCCTCCACCATCGAGGGTTTCTCGACCCGGCCCACCGACCTGAACACGTGGAGGAAGTGGACCTTCGCCGACGTGACCAAGGGCGCGAACTTCAACGCCTTCCCCGTCTGGCAGAACCTCTCCGACACGGCCGTGAATGTCGCCGTCAAGTTCGTCGCCACCGACGGGACCAGCCAGACCGTCAACTTCTCCGCCGAGGCCTTCCGTCGCGGCGGGCTCGCCCTAGCCTCGCTGAACACCATCGCCGACGGCCGCTACAGCGTCGAGATCACCTCCGACCAGCCCATTATCGCCGCCCTGACCCAGTACGACACCACCTCCACGCTCTCCAAGGGCGGAGCCACCGAGGTCGGCATCACCGGCAACGGCGCCCGCGCCGCCGTCCTGCCCCAGGCCACCGTGCTCACCAGCACCACCGGCGGCAACACGACCACCACCGCGAGCCCCGAGATCTCCCTCTACAACCCCTCGGGCGTCACGGCCATTGTCACGCTCATCTTCTCGTTCTCCGACCCGCTGCTCAACGACATCACCTACACCGGCAGCGGCAACCTCATCGTCGGCCCGGGCCAGCGCCGCACCTTCGACCCCGCCAGCGATACCAACCTCCGCGACTCCTTGGCCGGCAAGACCTTCTCCATCCGCTACAACGTCGCCTCCGCCGCCAACATCTTCGCCTCCGTCCGCCAGCTGCGCAACTTCAACAGCGCCAACACCGACTTCGGCACCTCGCCCTTCGCCTACTCCGCTGCCACAAGCCACCTCTTCGCCGAGGGCTTCATGAACGGCGCGCGGGCCAACAACGACCTGTTCGAGACCATCTCCGTCTACAACCCCAACGCGTCCTTCTTCAACGCCCCGGGCGTTACCGCGTCTGTCACCGTCCGCTTCCTCTTCAGCGACGGCTTCGTCCTGGCCCAGGACTACTCCGTCGAGTCCGGCAAGCGTCTCGACCTGCCCCTGACCACCAACGCCGGGCTGCTGGCCCAGAACGCCAACAACCGCTTCTTTTACTCCATCGAGGTCGTCAGCGACGTGCCCGTCATCGCCATGATGTCCCATTACGACCTCTCCCTTGGCGGCGTCCAGCCCTCCGGCGGCGACGTCTTCCTGGGCGCGCAGCGTGGCACCGTCCTGCCCCTCAGCCAGCTCGGCGGGACCTGAAACCAACCGGCCCCGCCCGCTCCAGATCCTCCGGCCCGCGCATCGCCGCGCGGGGGGGCGGGGGGGGCGGGGACGAGGGGCCGCCGGCGTCCGCCGCCCATGCCGAGACTCCCCGCCCTGCGCATCGAGGCCCTGGCCCGGCTCAACGACCAGCTCCGCTACGAGCCGCCGGCCGCCGCTCGCCTCAAGCTCGCGCGTGCAGAGGCGCTGGCCCAGGAGCTCCTCGAACAATCCGCCGACCCGGCGGCCCCGCAGACGCTCCCCGAGTCGTACGTGCTCTTCCGCCTCACCGGGCTCCGGATGGACGACCCGTCGCCCGCGTCGGCCCCGTCGCTGCTGGTCCGCGAGCCGCTGCTGGGCGATCTGAGCGCCCTGATCGACCGTCTCTCGGCCGCCGCCAAGATCCTCGAAGCGGAGCTCGGCCACCAAGCCGGCGGCGCTCCGCCAGGGGCGTGGCTGTCGACCGACGATCTGCTGAGCCGCTGGAGCGTCAGCCGCAAGACGCTCGAGCGCTTCCGCCGCCGGGGTCTCCTGGCCCGCCGGGTCGTCTCGCGGGGCGGGGTCGAGCGACTGGTCTTCCGCCTGGGCCACGTCGAGCGATTCGAGACGCTCTTGGCCCCGGCAATCGCGAAGGCCGCCGCCTTCTCTCGCATCGATGACGCTACGCGCATGGCCATGATCGCGCAAGCCCGCGCGATGCTCGGCGAGTCTCGCGTGAGCCTCACCGCCTGCGCCAAGGCCTTGGCCCGTCAGCACACCCGCTCCATCCAGGCCGTCCGCGATGTGCTCACCCGCTCCGGGCCCGACGGCCTGGAGCCCCCGTTCCTCCTCCGGCCCCGCGTCGAGGGCCGCGACCGATCCCGCCTGGAATCGGCCCGGGCCCGCGGCGTGCCCCTGAGCGTCTCGGCCCGCCAACTTGTTCGGTCCCGCCCGACCGCTTACCGCCTGCTCAACCTGCAGCACGCCGACCGCCTGCGCGACATCGATCTCGCCAGCCAGACGGGCCCGTTGCTCGACCGCCCCGACGCGGGCGAGGTGCTGCTCTCGCCGCCGATGGTTCGGACGGGCCTGGGCGAGCGGTGGAGCTTCCCGCTCGGGCACACGCTTCTGGGCCCCGCCGATGCCGCCGGCCCCGACGCCCGCGACGAGCTTGCCCTCGCCACGGCCCTGGCCTTCCTCCGCCGGCGCGCCGGCAACCACATCCGGGCACTGGATCCCTACGCCCCGAGCGCCGCCGCGCTGCACGCCGCCACAACCGATCTGCTCTGGGCCGCGCGGCTCAAGGCCCGGCTCGCCCTGCTCACGCTTCCCCTGCTTGTCCGCACGGGCGAGTCGATCGCCGGATGCCCGGGGCGCGACCTCATGCCCGGAACGCGACAGATGCTCGCCGCCGCCGGGCTCGACGCGCTGCTGGACGCCATCGACCGCTTCGACCCATTCAAGGGCGGTCGCCTCGCCGCCGCGGCGGGCGTCGCCATCGCCCGCGCCATGTCGCGCCTGCTCCGCGATCAACCCGGTCTTCTGGCTCCTCCCGCCTCGCCCCCCTCCCCTGTCTCCCGCGCGGCCTCCCGACGCCCGCCCGACGCCCCCGCGGCACCCGACGACTTCACGCGCCGCGTATACGTCTGGCAGAGCGCCCTCGACCTGCCGCCCACCGCCATCGACCGCCTGCCCACGCTCGATACTGATCGCCAGGGCATCGTCGTCCGCCGCTTCGGGCTTCAGGGCCGGCCGCCCGAGAGCCCCGCCGACATCGCCCGCTCGCTGGGCCTCCGCCCGGCCCGAATCGCCCAACTGCTCCGCACGGCCGTGCTCGTGCTCACCGGCCCGGAGCCATCCAAGTGACCCTCGGCCCACAGATGCTGGTCTTCCACTCGGGGGCGCTGGGCGATCACGTTCTGCTCTGGCCGCTGCTCCGCACGCTCGCGCGGGATGGCCATCGCGTCGCGCTCGTTTCTGATGCCGCCAAGGCGCGGCTCGCCGCCCGGACCATCGGCGTCGAGCCCATCGATGTCGAGCAGCCGCGGTGGCGCCGACTGTGGATCCCTAGTGCGGCACCTTCGCCCCGCCCGGCGGGAGAGCCCGACACGACCGTGATCTACTCAACGCTGCACGCCCCGGACGACCCGGGCTTCGCGGCTTGGGCCGCCGCCGCTCGGGCGACCACAGGCGCGACGCACGTACACGCCATCGGCCCTCCCGGCTCGCCCTCCCGCGAAGCGCTTTGGGCTCGCCTCCAGATCCCTCTCCGCGCCATCGTCGCGCCGCGCTCGAACCTGGCCGGCCCGATCGTCCTCCACGCCGGTGCCGGAAGCCCGGTCAAACGCTGGCCCTTGGACAACCTCATCGCTTTGTCCGAGCGGCTTGCTTCGGCCGGCCGCCCGACGCACCTCATCGCCGGCGAGGTCGAGGCCGAGCGGTTCTCGACCGATGACCGCCAAGCCTTCGCCGCCGCCGGCGGCGAGCTGCTCTCCACGCTCGAAGAGCTCTACGAAAGGCTCAATGCCGCCGCCGGCTTCGTCGGGGCCGACACCGGCCCGACGCACCTGAGCGCTCAGCTTGGCCTACCGACCGTCGCGCTCTTCGGCCCGACCGATCCAGCCATCTGGGCCCCCATCGGTCCCGGTGTCCGCGTAATCGCGCCCGACGTTCCCCAACCGATGTCTTGGCTCGCCGTCCCGCTGGTATGTAGCACGCTGGAGACGCTTCTGGAGCCGCCCAGCTCGGGCTGAAGGTGTCGGTTGTCGTCGGTTCCGAGCATCCCGGCGCGTCCTCGGCTGGGGTGCTCACCCTGTCGCTGGGCGTGTGGACAACCGGTGAACCAGCGCTCGCGGGCGCTTGCCCGGGTGTCGCCGGGCGGGCCTCGGGCCCTGACGCTTACGCGCCGGAGCCGAAGCCAACCGGTTCAGGCCACGCGCCCCCGACAGGCAAGCGACAGCTTTTACCCATCTGTAAATCCTCTGTAAGTCTATCTTGGACAGATGCTTACCGCGTTCCGTCTGGTTCGATCCACAGAGCGACAGCCCTTCTTACTACGACTACTAGAGAGATCTCTTTATAGAGGTATGAAGACCAGCGACGCCAGACTCGGATCGGGATGGTGTCTTGGGTGATCCCCCGTGTCGAGGCGTTCACCCAAACCTGTTGTGCAGAGGTTGTGGAAAAGTCTGTCAGAGGAGCGCTGGACGCTTGCGCCGGCGCGGCTGACACCTCGAACAGTACACCGTTGCCCTTTGCGCAACCCTGGAGCCCCTCAGAAGCTCGCCGCAGGCGGGGCAGGCGTGTCCGGCCTTCCCGTACACCCGGTGGGCCGCCTGGTAGGTTCCCGGCTCGCCGGTCCCGGAGCGGTAGTCGCGGATCGTCGACCCACCGGCCAGCAGCGCATCCGACATCACCCGACGGATGCTCGCGGCCAAGGTGGAAATCCTGTCGCCAGACAGCCGGTCGGCCCGGGCCTCGGGATGAATGCCCGAGAGGAACAGAGCTTCGTCGGCGTAGATGTTGCCCACGCCCGCGAGCACCGACTGATCCAGCAGGGCCGCCTTGATCGGCCGACGGGCACCGGCGAGCCGCTGGGCAAGGGCCTCGGGATCGATGGTCAGCGCATCGGGGCCCAGCGGCCTGAGGTGCTCTTCCAGCTCGCTCATGGTCCGAAACACGCGAAGGGAGCCGAACCGCCGCGGGTCGCTGAAGGCCAGCACGCCGACGTCGAGCATCCACACCGCGTGTACATGCGTTGTCGCCGGCTCGCCGCGTCCGACCTCCAGGTGCCCGGTCATTCCGAGCTGAACGCCCAAGGCCCGTTCGGCGCCGGACCTGTCGACGCCGATGATGGCGATCTGCTTGCCAAGACGCTGGACCCTCGCGATGGTCGCGCCTTCGAGGAGGTCCGCGGGCGTGATCGACACCGGCGTGGCGCTGCGGCGTGTGCCGCGCTGCCGCGAGAATCCGCCAGCGGGATCACCGGGCGCGACGAGCACATCCCGCCGGAGCAGCCGGGCCAGCCGAACGACGCGGCCGAGCAGGTGTGCTTCGACGCTGCGCCGAACGGTCTCGACCTCGGGGAGCTCAGGCATCGACGGCCCCGGCCCCCCCGCCGCGGCTCTCGAGCCGTCGTGACTTGAAGAAGTCTCTCAGCAGCATGGCGCACTGGTCGTCTAGCACGCCGGCGACGGGCGTGACGCGGTGATTGAGGCGCGGGTCTTCGGTGAGGCGCATGAGCGAGCCGCAGGCCCCGGCCTTGGGGTCCTGGCAGCCGAAGACGACGCGGCCCAGGCGTGCGTTGACGATGAGCCCGGCGCACATCGGGCAGGGCTCGAGCGTGACCACCAGTGTGCAATGGTTGAGCCTCCAGTCTCCCACGGCGGCCGCCGCGGCCCGGATGGCGATGAGTTCGGCGTGGGCCGCCGGGTCTTTGTTGATGTGGCGGAGGTTGTGCCCCTCGCCCAGCGTGCGGCCGCTGGCGGTTTCGTACACCACGGCCCCGACGGGGATCTCGCCCATCGCGCCGGCCCGGGCGGCGAGGTCCAGGGCGCGGCGCATGTGCAGCAGGTCGTGGTCGGTGGCAGTCACGGGCGGACGGGAGAGATGAGGGAGGTGGGGCGGCTCGGGCGGCATCACCGCATGACCGCGTCCATCTGCTTGCGGTCTCCGGCGCTCGCGCCCTCGAGCGGGATGTCCTTGAGCATGCCGTCGATGATCGCGTCGGTGGTGACCTGGTCGGCCTCGGCATTGAAGTTGGTGAGGATGCGGTGCCGGAGCACGGGCTTGGCGATGGCCTTGACGTGCTCGGCCGTCACATGGGTCGCGCCCGAGAGGATCGCCTTGGCCTTGGCCGCCAGGATGAGGTACTCGCTGGCGCGGGGCCCGGCGCCCCAGCCGACGTAGGCCTTGACGAGCTTGGGCCGCTCGAGCCCGCCCTCCATCGGCTCGCTGACACGGGTGGCGCGGACCAGCCGGATCGCGTAGCGGATGATGTGGTCGGCCACGGGCGTCATGCGGACGAGCTCCTGCACGCGCAGGATGTCCTGGCTGGTGAGCACCGGCTCGGGCGTGCCGCGGGCCCCGGCGGTGGTCCGGCGGACGATCTCGAGCTCTTCCTCGGCCTTGGGGTAGGTGATGCGCACGTTGAACATGAAGCGGTCGAGCTGGGCCTCGGGCAGGGGGTAGGTGCCCTCCTGCTCGATGGGGTTCTGCGTCGCGAGCACGAAGAACGGCTCGGGCAGCTTGTGCTGCATCCCGCCCACCGTCACCTGGTGTTCCTGCATGGCCTCGAGCAGGGCCGCCTGCGTCTTGGGCGGCGTGCGGTTGATCTCGTCGGCGAGGATGACGTTGGCGAAGACAGGCCCCTTGACGAAGCGAAGCTCGCGCACGCCCGTCGCCTTGTCCTCCTCGATGACCTCCGTGCCCGTGATATCGCTGGGCATCAGGTCGGGCGTGAACTGGATCCGGCTGAAGCCCAGGCTCAGCGTCCGCGCGATTGTCGAGATCAAGAGCGTCTTGGCCAGCCCCGGCACGCCCTCCACCAGCGCGTGGCCGCGGCAGAACATCGCCATCAGGATCTGGTCGACGACGTCGTCCTGGCCCACGATGACCTTGTGGATCTGCTGGCTCAGCCGGTCGTAGGCCCCCCGCACCTGCTCGATCGCCCGCGCCGGGTCTGTTGAGGCGAGGTCTGAGTGAGTGCCGGAGGAGGTCTGCGAGGCGAGCGGATCGGGCATGGGCGTCTCCAGGGACAAGAACGATTCTATCGACCCGATGGTTGTACCACCCCAGAGCATCCCGGCTACAAAACCGACCGCCCGGGCGCTTGCACGCCCGGGCGGCCATCAGGGTTGATCTGCCCGAAAGCAGAAAGGTGGCTCGTGCTCGGCACGCTCGGCCGGATGACTCATGAAACCTGCGCGGAACCCGTGCGTCCGCGCCCGTCGCGGCGCGAGGTCTTCTCGTCCTTCTTGGGCGGCTGGGCGTTCTGCCCTGGCGCGACGTTCTGCCGCTCGATCATCTGCCGCATCATCTCTTCCATCCGGCGCATGCGGTCTTCGATGGCTTTATTCAGATCATCCAAGCCGGCGTTCCCCGGCGCGACGCCCTGCTGCTGCAGTCGCCGGGCCCATTCCTCGGCCTGACGCTGGATCGCTTGGTGTTCGGGACCCAGCAGGGTCTGCCCCCGGGCCCCGGGGGCAGGCAGGGTCATGACAAACGGTTGTCCGTTGATGAAGCCGAGGTTGTTCCCCTGCCGCGAGAGATTGCCCCAGTCGTCGGCGGTCACGATGGCGTCGACCTTGGCGTCGTCCATCTTGGCCGCATCGTACTTCTCGGGGCTGATGCTGATGGACTTCTTCTCGCCCCTGTGCAGCACCTCGACGGCGATCGCTTGGCCCGGCTGGCGGGAACGGAACGCCTCGCGGACCGTGTTGGCCGATGCGGGGCTCTTTCCGTCGATCGAGACAATCAGGTCGTAGGGCTTGAGCCCGGCCTTCTGGGCCGCGAGCCCGTCGTACACGGCGGCGACCATCGTCGCATCGCCCTCCTTGAGCCCGAAGTGGCCGCGGATCACCGAGTCGGGCTCGACGAGCTGCACGCCGACCATCACCGCCGGCGGCTCGACCTTAGCCGCTTCGCCGCCGCGCTGGTTCGGGAAGAGGTTCCGCCCGGGGCCGGCCGCCCCCCGCCCGCCGGGGCGCGAGAAGCGCGTATCGGGCCGTTCCGCGGCCCGATCTCCTTCGCCACCGAGGATCGTCAGGCCCGATTCGGGCGCGTCCTGCTCGAAGATCACCGCCCCGGCGTCGTCGAGAATCGAGATCTTCCCGTTCTCGCTCTTGAGCCGCTCGGCGGGCACGGGCCGACCATCGACGCTGCCCGAGAGCTTGCCGTCGTCGCCCGAGACCGTGAAGTTCCGGCCGTTCTGCGAGCGTGTGATGGTCCACGACGAACTGACCTTCGGGACACCCAGCCCCAAGCCCGGCTGGGGCTGGTCCTGCGCCGAGGCGATCGGGGCCCCGGCCAGGCACGCGGCCGCGAGGGCGAGCGTGCGGATGGTCTGAACTGCGGTCGTGTTGAGAGTGCTGGACATGCTGGACATACCGAACATGCTGATCATGGCTGTGGTCTCCTTCTTGAATGCCTGTACATCGAGACGTGCGACTAGCGCCGATCCGTCGCGCCCCTGCGGCGTCGGGGCCCGGCCCGTCGCGGCTCAGTCGCGTCCCTCGTTCAATCGGATCATCGGCACCCGCACCGGCACCGGGTTGCCGCGCTCGTCGATGCCGAACCGCACGAGGCTGTCCGCGCGAGCCCGCTCGACGAACTGGCGGATGTAGATCACCTCGAGCTGCCCGTCGCTGCCGCGGCGGGAATCGACCACCACCCGCTGGGGCAGCTCCCCGAGCACGATGTTCTGCCGCTTGCCGAGCTCGACATACGCCTTGGCCGCGTCCTCCGAAGTGCCGACGGTCAGGAATCCCGCGGCCTGCGTCCCGCCCGCGCCACCCGCGAGCCCCAGCCCGCCCGGCACGATCGGCGGCCCGAGGAAGTTCCCGCTGCCGATCCACGCGAGCAGCAGGCACGCCGCCGCGACCCAGCCCGCCGCCGAGCCCAGCCGCGACCAGCCCACCAGCACCGGCCGATGCGAAGTGCCCTCGCCAGCGCTGAAAGTACGGGCCGCGATCGGCCCGGGCAGCTCGACGCGTTCCGCGGCGTGCAGCTGCAGATTGACCGCAAGCCCCAAGGCCGCTTGGTCGCGCTGGGCCCGGGCCAGCAGCTTCCACGCACCGGCGTCGCCGTCGGCCATGGCCGAGAAGGCGTTCCAGTCCTGAACCGAAGCGCAGTTGTCGGCGATGCGGGTGATCAGCAAGTCCAGCTGGTCACGCCGGTCGGAGGTCGGGAGTTCGTGCGTACTCATGGTTCCTCGCTCGCCGCCCGCGCGGCCTGTGTTTCCTGCTCATCCCGGTTCAGCCCGTCGCTCTCGGCCTTCTCCCGCAGCATGCGCCGGGCTCGGGCGATTCGGGTCTCGATCGTCGTGTCGGGCAGGCCCATGACCTCCCCGATCTGCTTGTAGCTCATCCCCTGCACGCACTTGAGCAGCAGCGGCTCGCGATAGCCGTCGGGGAGCTCCGAGGAGAGCTCCAGCAGCCGACGCCCCTCAACGATGGTCGCGTCCGGCGACACACCCCCCCCACCCCCCCCGTCGACGCCCGTCGCGGCGTCTCGAAGCCAGGCGGCCTCACGAGCGGCGTCGGTCTGCCCGGCGAAGCCCACGAGCTTGAGCCAGCCGGCCTTGCGGACGTTGCGACGCCGTGCCGCCGTCTTGGCGATGCTTATCGCGACGGCCCGGAGCCACGGCTTGAACGCGCCGGCCTCGCGCAGGCCCGAGATCTTCGCCACCACGGCCAACGCCACCTCCTGGAGCAGGTCGTCGATCTCCGCATCGCGCGGCGCGTGGGCCAGGAGCACCGCCGCCACCCAGCGCCGGTGCCGGTGCCACAGGTCGCGCTGGGCGGCCTGGTCGCCCATGATGGCGCGCTGGATCACCTCGGCCGGGACTTCCGGCTCGCCTGCGCACCCCGCCGCCACGGCGCCCCACCTACCGGGGACGCCGGACAGATGTCCGTCCACTCCGCTCACGCGGTCAACCCCTTTCTGCTCTTCATCCATCCAGACGCCCGAGCCGGCCGTCCCCGTCAGAGTGGGCAAAAGCCCCTGCCGCCGCCCGGATGGACCCTTGGCCGGGATTCCCGGACCTCCGATTCGCGGCCAAGGGGGTTCTACCCTCACCCCGCCCGATCCGCCCGCGTGTTTCCGCGCCGGCTCGTCGTCCGCTGGAAGTTGTACCGCCATGCCCCGCGATCCGTTCGAGCACACCGCCATGCCCCTCGGAGACCACCTCGACGAGCTTCGTCGCCGCGTGATGCTGGGGTTGTTCGGGGTCGTGCCGGTGTTCATCGCGGGGCTGGTGTTTGGCAAGACGATCCTGATATTCGTCACCCAGCCGCTGCGCGACGCGCTGGCCCGCGAGGGGCTGCCTCAGGCGATGCAGACCACCGGCCCGCTCGAGGGCTTCATGGCCTATCTGAAGATCGCGCTGCTCTTGGCGCTGATCATCGGGGCCCCGTGGATCATCTATCAGGCGTGGAAGTTCGTCGCGCCCGGGCTCTATAACAAGGAAAAGCGGTTCATCAACGTGCTGGCCCCGCTGAGCGTGGCCATGTCGATCACCGGGCTGGCGTTTGTTTACTACGTCGCCATCCCGATGATGCTGCTGTTCTTCGTCCACTTCAACGCCACGCTCATCAACCGGCACCCCGCGACGGCCCCAGCGCCCGCGGGCGTCACGCTCCCGGCCTTCCCGACCCTCGACGCCGATCCGGTTGACCCCCAGCCCGGCACGGTCTGGATCAACCGCGCGCTGCAGGAGATGCGGGTCGCGGTTCCCCAGCCCCCGCCGAAGGAGGGCGACCCGGCCCCGCCGCCAAAGGTGCTTGGTATGCGGCTCACGGGCGACTCGCTGGTCAGCCAGGAGTACCGCATCAGCGAGTATCTCTCGCTGGTGGTGCTCTTCGCGGGCATCTTCGCGCTCACGTTCCAGGCGCCGGTGGTGGTGCTGCTGGTCGGCTGGTCGGGGCTGGTGAAAGTGGAGACGATGCGCCGCCAGAGGCGCTATGTCATCTTCGGCATCGCGGTCATCAGCGCAATCGTCACGCCACCCGACGCCCTGAGCATGTTCCTCCTGGGCATCCCGCTGTACCTGCTCTTCGAGTTCGGCGTGCTGCTGCTGACGGTCTTCCCCGCCAGCCGCGTCGCCCGCGGCGGGGGCGTGCTCGGCAAGGCCGATCAGGATCCGCCCCCGGACTGAACGCTACCGATGTCGCCCAAGTCGCGCATGTCGCCCGCTCACTCCGCCCATCTCGGCTCGGCGTGCCCGCAGAGCCCCAGCTCGCCCGCGAAGCGCACGAACTTGGCCACCGCCTCCTTCTCCGCCTCGCCCACGCCGTAGTGCAGATACTCGCCCACGTACCGGCGGGCCAGGTCGGCGGGCCAGTGCTTCTCGCCCGCGCGGCTGGCGACGATCCAGTCCAGCCGCGTCGCGTTGTGGCGCCGGGCCCGGTCGAGCATCATCGCCGCCGCCCGCACCGCCACCGAGCCCTCCGTGCCCCCGCGGCACATCCAGGCGGCATACACAAACGGCAGCCCGGTGAGCGACTTCCATGCCGCGCCGAGGTCCATCTGGTAGGGATACCGCTCCGCCGGCGGGGCATCGGTCACCACCTTGTCGCCGATGAGCAGCACCGCGTCGGGCCACGATTGCCGGGCCTCGCCGCCCTGGGTATTCCGCCTGTCCCCGGCGGGCCTTTGTACGCCGCCGCCGTCCCCCGACGGGACCGCGCGATGCGCCCCGGGCCCGACGACCAAGTGCTCGCCCGCATCAAAGCTCACCACCCGCACGCGTCGGCCGTGGATCTTGTGCATGAGCACCTGCAGGAGCGCGACCGAGGTGTGGCTGTCGGTGTCGACGCCGATCTCCTCGAGCGTCTCGATGGGCCGCGTGCTGAACAGCCGCACGGTGAGCGTGGGCCCGTCGCAGCCGATCATGCCCACGGGCAGCAGCACGACCCCCGGCCCGCCCGAGCCCTCGGCCGTGGCGGCGTCGATCACCGACGCGAGCGCGACATCGACATCCCCGCCTATGAGCATCCCTGCCAGGCGGCTGGGCACGGCCGTCACCACCTCGACATCGCGCCACGTCCGCAGCCCCTCGATGAGCGGGAGCGTGTTGAGATACTGCACGCAACCGATGCGGACGGTGTCCATGGCGGAGTCTACGCGGCGCCGCTTCTATACTCGTCCGCGTTGGCCGCCCCGCTCCCGAGCAAAGCCCCCGTCATCTGCGGCCCCACCGCCGGCGGCAAGTCGTGGCTCGCGGTCGAACTCGCCCTAGCCCTGCGCGACCGCCACGACATCGACGCCCAAGTCGTCACCGCCGATGCGTTCCAGGTCTACGCGGGCCTGAACATCGGCACCGCCAAGCCCCCGCCCGAGGAACGCCGCGGCGTCGAGCACCACCTCATCGACATCGTGCCCGCCCGGTCGCCCCAACCCTTCACCCTCGACCGCTGGCTCTCCCTCGCCCGCCAGACCATCGCCGACCTCCGCGCCCGCGGCGTTCTTCCCATCGTCGTCGGCGGCACCCACCTCTACATCAAGGCCCTCCTCGAAGGCCTTTTCGACGGCCCCAAGGCCGATCCCGCCCTGCGAGACGCGCTCTCGGCCATGGACCCCGCGCTCCGCCGGGCCGAGCTCGACCGCGTCGATCCCGCGGCGGCCGCCCGAATCCATCCCAACGACGTCCGCCGCACCGTCCGCGCCCTGGAGGTCTACCGCCTCACCGGCACGCCCATCTCCCAGCACCAGACCCAGTGGGACCAGGCGGGCGCTGTGGCGGCCGACGAGTTCCAGCTCGTGATTCTCGGTTGGGACGCCCCGGCGCTCAACCGGCGGATCAACGCGCGGGTTCAGGACATGATGTCCCGGGGATTGCTCGACGAGGTGCGCTGGTTGTTTGATGCAAACGCTTTCACGCCCCAGTCCGCCGAGGCTCTCGGGTACAAGCAGTTGATTCCGATTGTCTGTCGGGCGCGTGAGGAAGGCCGATGGCCGCTGGCGGCGGGGGCGGTCGAGAAGGCCGTCGAACAGATCAAGATCGAGACCCGCCGATTTGGCAAGAACCAGCGGACCTGGCTCCGCCGCCTTGGCACAACGCCGGGCGCCGTGCGGATCGCGGCGGAAACAACCCCCCAAGAACAGTGGGTAGATCTGGTCTTTGACCGGCTTCCGCTTGCCATCGCGGAACCGCCAGGCGGGCCACCAATGGGGCGGTCAACCAAGGCCGCGGGCGAAGAGTTGTAGTTTGTTCGGTATGCTCTTGACCGATTGGCGCGGTTTTTGCTTGACAGGTCTGTCGCTAAGCCCGTATCAACGAGGCTGCCGGATGCGGGGCGATCCCGTCGCGAGCCGATAGGGCCTGCGATCCCATCCTTATAGACAGACGTATTCTCGATCGAGGACCGATGGCCAAGTCACCCGCCACACGCACAGCCAAACCACCCCGTGCTTCCCGCGCCGGCAAATCGGCACCTAAGTCCGCCAAGCCGCGTGTTGGAAAGGGCGCCGGGCGGCCCGCGGCGGGTGGCGGCGGCGGCGACGCGCCGTTTGACGGGGGCGACGAGGGCGCGTCTTCGGCGGGTTCGCGGGCCTCGGGCAAGCAGCTGGTGATCGTCGAGTCGCCCGCCAAGGGCAAGACGATCAACAAGTATCTCGGCCCGGACTTTGTCGTCATGGCGAGCGTCGGGCACATCCGGGACCTGCCCGAGAAGAACCCCAAGGGCGTCGACTCGCCCGTGCCCGGCGTTGACATCGAGCACGGCTTCAAGCCCACCTATCAGGTGCTGCCGGCCAAGACCAAGACGATGAGCGAGCTCAAGCGGGCGGCGAAGAACGCTCGGGAGATCTGGTTCGCGACCGACTTGGATCGCGAGGGCGAGGCGATCGCCTGGCACTTGGCCGACGAGCTGGGCGTCAAGCCGCAGATCGCCAAGCGCGTGATGTTCGCCGCGATCACCAAGGACGAGATCAAGCGGGCGTTCGAGAACCCGCGCCCGATCGACATGGACCGCGTGAACGCCCAGCAGGCCCGGCGGCTGGTGGATCGGATCGTGGGATACCAGGTCTCGCCGCTGCTGTGGAAGAAGGTGGCGCGGGGCCTGAGCGCGGGGCGTGTGCAGAGCGTGGCGGTTCGGCTGGTGGTGGACCGCGAGCGGGAGATCCGCGCGTTTATCCCCGACGAGTACTGGGCCGTGTCGGCCAACTTCGCCCTGAGCGTCGAGCAGCAGGCCCGGCTCGGCAAGTCCTGGGCCGCGTACATGGCCGAGCGCGACGACAAGGGCAATCCGCACAGCGTCAAGAGCCAGACGTCCTGGCTCAGCGACGAGGGGGCGATCCAGGCCGAGCTGGTCGAGGTCGGCGGGATGAAGTTTGACCTTAATAGCGCGACGAGCCCCGGGCAGGACCTGACGGTGCGCCTGCGCGATGTGGCCCGGCTGGCGGGGCTGAAGATCACGGACATCCAGACGAAGGAGGACCCCAAGGGCCGCGGGCCGGCGAAGCTGCGCCGAACGGTCGTGGGCACGGTCGATCCGGCCGCGAGGTACGCGGTCGAGAGCATCGAGACCAAGCGGACCAGCGTGCGTCCCCCGCCGCCGTTTATAACTTCGACGCTCCAGCAGGCCGCCAGCACGCGGCTGGGATTTGCGGCCCGGCGGACGATGCAGGCGGCGCAGGGGCTCTACGAGGGCGTGGACATCCCCGGCGAGGGCCCGACGGGCCTGATCACCTACATGCGTACGGACTCGACGCACATCTCGGGCCAGGCCTTGACGATGGCGCGAGAGTACATCGGCAAGAAGTACGGCGACAAGTACCTGCCCGAGAAGCCCAACTTCTTCGCCTCGAGCAATAAGGACGCGCAGGAGGCCCACGAGGCAATCCGCCCCACCAATCTCGACTACACCCCAAGCCGCGTGAAGAGTGCGCTCAAGCCCGACCAGTTCCGGCTCTACACGATCATCTGGGAGCGCTTCGTCGCCTGTCAGATGACCGCGGCCCAGTGGGACTCGACGAGCGTGCTCATCGAGGGCGGCCTGGGTAGCGGGCCTTCGGGCAATCCCGCCGGGGACCGGCGGGGTACACAGTGTGTCTTCAAGGCCTCCGGCCGCGTCCTGGTGTTCGACGGCTTCTACAAGGTCGCCGGCGTGCCCCCCGCGGCCGACGTCGCCACACTCCCTCCCCTGGCGCAGAAGCAGCCGATGCACCCGTTCAGCATTGACGCGGCCCAGAAGTTCACCTCGCCCCCGTCGCGCTACAGCGAGGCGAGCCTGATCAAGGCCCTCGAGTCCGAGGGCATCGGCCGCCCGTCGACCTACGCGGCGATCATCGGGACCATCCAGGACCGCAAGTACGTCGAGCAGCTCGAGCGCCGCCTCTACTCGACCGACCTCGGCGAGGTTGTCACCGACAAGCTCATCGAGGCGTTCCCGAAGATCATGGACTTGGGCTACACCCGCGACATGGAGCTCGAGCTCGACAAGATCGAGGAGGACCACCTCGACTGGGTCGACATGCTCACCCGGTTCTACGGCCCGTTCAAGCTCGCGCTCGACTCGGCCCACGAGACCATGACCCACGCCAAGGCCCAGACCACGCCCGCGCCCAAGGAATATCGCTGCGCCCAATGCGGCAGTGATCTGGTCTACCGCTTCGGCAAGAATGGGCGGTTCCTGTCCTGCTCGAACTACCCCGAGTGCAGCTACGCCTGCCCCATCGACCGCGAGGGCAAGCCGCGGCCCGCCGAGCACGCCAACGTCGCCTGCCACAAGTGCGGCGGGCCCATGATCAAGCGCAACGGCCGCTTCGGCCCGTTCCTGGGCTGCGCCCGCTACAACGACGAGAAGAACCCGAAGGGCGCGTGCGACGGCATCCTGAACATCGACGCCAAGGGCTTCATCACCGCGCCGAGCCAGCCGCCCTTGCTCACGGACCTGCCGTGCCCCAAGTGCCAGAGCGCGATGAACCTCCGCGACGGGATCCGCGGGCCGTGGCTCGGGTGCTGCAAGTTCCCCAAGTGTCGAGGCCGCGGCAAGTGGACCGACGTGCCCGACGACAAGCGGGCCCAGCTCGAAGACCAGCTCGCCGCCCACGCCAGGGCCAACCCGATCCCCATTATCAAGACGCTCGACGGCAAGCCGCTGACCGACTCCCGCGGCAAGCCCCTGCCCGACGCGCTTAAGGCCGAGCAGCTCACCCAGGGCGAGGCGCTGCCCGACGGCTCGACCGCGCAGACGTCCGAGCCGGAGGATTCGCTGGACACCGCCGCATAACGGACCGCTTTCTTTGCCCGGGAGTGCAGGTATGAGCGGCATGGACATCGCCATTCTTGTCACGGTCTTCGTGATAATGGATCTGGTGATCATCGGCGCCGTGCTGTACGCCGCGGGGAGATCATCTGGGTTGGGAGAGCTTGCCCAGCGGAACCCGTCCAGACCGCCGCTGCCCGGCGCGGTGCGGCGGGAGTTTCAGGGACTTGCCGCGGGCATGATCAAGCTGGGCGGTTGTTTCCATATCACGGTCGACGAGACACACCTGCACATCGATCCTTCGTGGTTCGCGCGGCGGCTGGTGCGCATGAAGCCGATGTCGGTGCCGTGGGAACGCGTCGTGCTCGCGAAGGACGACCGCGGCACGGGGCGATGGGCGGGAGCCTTGATCGATGGAGTGGACATCCGGGCCCCCAGGTGGTGTCTGGATCTGACGCGGAATACTCCCGCAGGCTAAGTCCCCGCCTCAAGGGGCTGCATGCCCCGAGCGGCGAACAACGATTGAACGCCGAGTAAATCTTGGTTAGAAGCCCGGCACGGCCGTGCTACACCGGTAT
>JBBQRT010000004.1:0-81790 GCA_038214505.1 Phycisphaerales bacterium
GGCTTCACGAGCGTGCCCCAAGCGACGGCCTTGTCCAGCCGATCCAGCAGCGCCGCCGTGCGCGGCCCGCCCAGGTCCGCCGTCCACGCATCGACCAGCCCGTGATCCGCATTGGTTCGCTCAGCCATCACACACCTCGTCGCCGAGCATCATCGCCCGAGCACGAGGCTATTCGCACCCAACGGGCCGGCGGTTTTTTGGAAACGCGGAAAGGTGGTGGGTTGTTCAGAGGTCCCTAAAGCAAGTCTCGCCCCACCCACCGAAGTCGATCCTAAAGCTGATCGACTTCGATGGCACGTTTCCGAGCCGAAACCACCCATCCCTCCGCCCGCAATCACCTCGCCCCCACCGTCAACCGCACCTGCACGAACGTCGGCCGCACCCGCGCTGTGAACTCGTCCCAGTACTTGTTCATGATCGTCCGGATGGCCCAGTTGTTGCCGTCGGCCAGGCCGCAGATGGTGGTGCCGGGCATCGTGCCCATGCTGGTGGCGATCTCCATGGCCAGGTCGAGGTCCTTGGTCTTGGCGTCGCCGTCTTCGATGCGGGCCATGAGCTGGTAGAGCCAGCCCGAGCCCTCGCGGCAGGGGGTGCACTGGCCGCAGGACTCGTGCTTGAAGAAGCGGGCGATGTTGCGGGCGACGGCGACCATGTCGGTGTCTTCATCAAACACGGTCGGGCCGGCGGTGCCCAGGCCCAGCACGTTGTACTTGCGGCCGATGTCGAAATCCAGCTCGGCCTCGAACTGGTCGGGGCCCAGAATGCCCATGGAGACGCCGCCGGGGATGGCGCCTTTATACTTTTTGCCGTTCCGCATGCCGCCGCAGTATTGCTCGACGAGGTCCTTGAGCTTGATTCCCAGATCGAGCTCGAAGACGCCGGGCTTGGCGACGTGGCCCGAGACGCCAATGAGCTTGGTGCCATAGGACGCGGGCGAGCCCTTGAAGGAACTCTCGGTGCCCATGGTGGCGAACCAGGCGCTGCCATTCTCGATGATGCTGGGGACGTGGGCCAGGGTTTCGACGTTGTTGATGATCGTGGGCTTGCCGAACAGGCCCTTGATGGCCGGGAACGGCGGCTTGTTGCGCGGCCAGCCGCGTTTGCCCTCGAGGCCTTCGAGCAGGGCGGTTTCTTCGCCGCAGATGTAGGCCCCGGCCCCGCGGTGGAGGTGGCAATCGACGGCGAAGACTCCGTCGTTGAACGGGTTGCCGGTCTTGGTGCCGCTCATCAGGCCCTGCTTGCCGAAGACGCCGTG
The DNA here is from genome assembly GCA_038214505.1 of Phycisphaerales bacterium. Classification (GTDB taxonomy): domain Bacteria; phylum Planctomycetota; class Phycisphaerae; order Phycisphaerales; family UBA1924; genus UBA4658. Next base: position 1,256 of record JBBQRT010000004.1, read on the forward strand.
GGCGTAGGCCTCCTGGATGGCGTTCTGCATGACCTTGGCCTGATGGTGATACTCGCCGCGGATGTAGAAGAATGCGGTGGGGATGCGGCAGGCATAGCAGGTGATGGCGATGCCTTCGAGGACCAGGTGCGGGTCGAAGTCCATGAGCAGGCGGTCTTTGAACGTGCCGGGCTCGGACTCGTCGGCGTTGATGGCCAGGTAGCGCTGCCCGCCGGAGCCATCGGCGGTGGGCTTGGGGAGGAAGGTCCACTTCAGGCCCGTGGGAAAGCCCGCACCGCCGCGGCCACGGAGCTGGGACTTTTTGACCTCATCGACGACGGCGTCGGGGGTCATGCTCAGGGCCTTGCGGAGGGCCTGATAGCCGCCGGTTTTGACGTACTCGTCGTAGGAGACGATGTGCCGATCTTTGGGGTTGCCAAAGGGGAGCGTCGGGATGCGGGCGGTGAGGATGGGGGTGGAGAACTTGGGGGTGTAGGGCATGGGGATTGGAGTGTATGGGTTCGGTGGTTGGCCGTCAGTTGATTGTGCCCCCGGGCCGGGCCGGATTCGTGCCCGCGGGCAGTCCGCCTCAGAATCCGAGACGTTCTTCCTGGCCGCCCGACGGCCGCCGCGCTCGGGCCGCCCTTACCAAGCCACCACCTGCGTGATGGCCTGCTCGCTGCCGCCCCTGGGCAGGGCGGGCATCGGCCCGCTTCGGAGCGTGTAGAGCGGGATCTGCCGCGGGCAGTTCAGGCGGAGGTGCTCGACGACCCCGTCGCCGACGCCGCGGGAGATGCAGCAGAGGGTTTCGCCCAGCCGCAGCATGCCCGTCGCGAGGTTCGGCGGCAGGTCGCTGGAGGTGTGCGGGGCGTACCGGGCGTGGAGGCGGACCTGCCCGGCGTGCGTGTGCCCGGCGAGCATCACCGGGACACGGGCCGCGGCGGCGGGAACCAGGGCCGATGGGTGATGAGCCAGAAGCAGCGGGAGTGTCGACGCGGGCCGGTCGTTCAGCGGCGACAGGCCCGGACCGGCAAGCTCAAGAATGTCCTCGGGCCAGTTCAGCCCGATCAGGCGGAGCGTGGCGTCAGCGAAGGTAAGATCAACGACATTCGGCGAGCCGACGCCGAGCGCCGTCAGGCCCGCGACGCTCGACAATCCCCGGGCCAGCACCGGCCGATCGTGGTTGCCCAGCACGGCGAACACGCCCCGCCTCGCCCGCGCGGCATCGCACACGAGCGCGAGCATCTCCAGCGTCGCCGCCTCGTGCCCGGGCTCGTCCATCAGATCGCCCGTGAGCGCCACGACGTCGACCTCGACGCTCGCGACAGCCGCCAGCAGCGCCCGCGTCCGCGCCGACGCTGGCGCCACACGCCGCACGTGCAGATCCGACATGTGCAGCACCGTTGCCCCGTCTAGACCCCGCGGCACATCCGGGTGCGGCAGGTCGTAGCACTCGATCGGGACGGGCGGGATGGGACGGCGAAAGTCGAGCACACGCGAGGATACGGGGCCGCCGAGAGCTCGAACGACGTCGCTCATCCTCTGCACCGCGTCAACCCCCCACCACCCCTTACCCCCGAGTCCCTACCCTCCGCCCGCATGCCGCACCCGGTCATGACAGGCTGGTGGTCGAATGTCGTAATGGTGAGCTACGCGGTGCCCGTCGCGACGGCCCGGGCCTATATGCCCCCGGGCGCGGGCGGGATCGAGCTCGAGGCCGACACGCGGACGGACGTTCAGATCAACGGCCAGCCCGCCGCCGTGGTGAGCCTGATCGCCCACCAGTGCTCGCGGGTGCGGGTCTTCGGGGTGCGCTGGCCGCTGCTGAACCGCTTTGACGCGATGTACCTGCGACTGGCCGTAAAGCAGTCGAGCGCCCGTGGAAGCGTGTACATCCGGGAGATTACCGGCAGCAGACTCCTGGCCTGGGGCAGCAGGCACGCGTTCAACCAGCCGATCGTCGTCGCCCCCCGCGGCGGCCCGCGCTCGGAGGTCAAGCAGCAGACGCTGGTCATCGGAGCCGAGTATCGCGTCGCCTGGCCCCGCGACGGCTTCGGGCCCGGCGGCCGGGTCGCCCCCGGCGCGCCCATCGAGGAACACGCGGTCCGCGTCGTGGGTGCTAAACCGCCCAATCGCCCGGGGGCCAAGAGCCTGGAAGGCTGGCTCACCGATCGGCCGTATGTCTTCGGCTGCGACCCGCCCGAGAAGGGCGGCAAGGGCTTTGTCTACGAGGTGATTCATCCCAGCTGGGGCGTGTATCCGGCCGCCGAGTGCCGGATCGAGCTCGACTTCGCCAAGCTCTTCGGGCCCGACTGGGGCTTTCTCTCGGGCGTCACGCCTACACACGCGATGATCGCGGTGGGGAGCGAGGTCGCGGTGTTTCCGAAGCGTCAGAGCGTTGGCGTGCGATGGGGCGTGAAGCGGAAGTAGACGGGCCGGGCCCATCTCATCTCCGGAACATACTCAGAAGCTGACTCGGGCTGAGCTTGCTGGCCTGCTCCTGGATCAGCGGCAGGTTCTGCTCGTAAATACCCTTGGCCTGATCGACCTGCGAACGGAACATGGACTGCAGGTCGATCGCCGAAAGGGTCCGCCCGCCGGCGTAGTACTGGCGGGCCACCTGCCCGAGCGCGAAGGTGGTTCCGAAGGTGATGGCCGCGCCGGTGCCGACGCCCGACCAGGACCCAACGCCTTTGGCCATCGACTTGCCCAGCACGCGCCCGGCCAGCGACTGGGCCATGCCCGAGACCAGCCGGCGGGCATAGGACTCGACGATCTGTGAGGTGATGCCCACGCCGACGGTCGCGATCAGGTCCTTGATGTGCCCGGCCGAGAGCTCGTAACCGTGCTGCTTGCCGATGGAATAGACCATCTTGGTCTGGATCGGGATGATCGCCGCCGACGCCAGGCCCTGCGGCAGCAGCTCGAGGGCGGCGCAGAGAATCGCGTGGGTGCGGATGGTCGAGTCCACATCCGCGGCCCGCTTGGCCTCGGGCGAGGCGCCGACGGCGACACTTGCGGCGGTGGCCGCGACAGCCGGCACGATCGCCGCCGGCAGGGGCGCGGCGGGCGAATCGTCGGACAGCCGGTCCACCTGATCGATCAGGGCCGTCGCATCCGGCTGGGGGATGTCGAGGGCGGTCGCGAGCTCGACGAGGAACGCTCGCTCGGCGGGAGAGGTCGAGTGGTCGGCGTCGCAGACGCCCACGGCGAGTTCGAAAGCCTGACGCTTCTGTTCGGGATCGCTCAGGCTGGCGGCTTCCTGGCTCGCGGTCGTGCGCCGGAAGATCACGCGCTGATACACCTCGTCGGAGATCGGGCTGTCCGGGCCGGTGAAGGCCTTGAGCCGTTCCCGCTCGCCGTCGGAGGGTTCGCCGTCGGCAAAGGCGGCGAGCAGGGCGATAGCACAAAGGGCGTCGTGGGGGGTCTGGCTCATGGAATCGATGCTCCCGGTGGTGGCAAGTGTAGTTGGTGGGGCCGACATCCCGATTTCACATCGTTCCCCCGCCACCGCACTGTCAGGACGCTTGGGCCAAGACGCTTGGGCGATCACCCCGGCCGGACTTCTCGGACGTACGCGGATGCGACTGGGGTGCTTACCCAAGCGGGCGGCGGAAAGTGGGACAAAGATCCCGGCGGCGATGCGGGAGTGTGAAGGTTGACCAAGCGGCGGGCCGATCTATCATCCCCGCTCGGCCTTCGGGCGCGCGATGCGTGCGCACAGGGCCGAGCGCGGTCGGGATTCGGGTCGATCGCTCGCGGGTCGATCGCTCGAAGGTTTGCCGCTGTAGCTCAGTGGTAGAGCGCACCCTTGGTAAGGGTGAGGTCGCGGGTTCAAATCCCGCTAGCGGCTTTGTTCGGATGTCCGCCTCCGCCTCAAGGCCCCGCTCAGGCGGGGCTAGACCGGCTGGGTCGGTTCCGGACGGGACCGGATCGTCGCCAGGTTTCGGGAGTGGTCTTCGGCTCTCGACCGGCCAATGATCCCTTCCCCCGGTCTTGGCCGAACGCTTGTGGCAAGCGTCGATCAGGAGCGGGCTCAGCAGCACGGACGGCTGACTCGGGCGCGAGCATTCGCGCCCGCTTGTATCAGACGAACGAGCGTCGGAAACGTCGGGGCCGCCCGCCGGATCCGGACTCGGGCGACTCGGTTCCTGACGGCGAATCGGCACGACGACTTACGCACGACACTCAACGCAGACATTCATTCGACACCCAGGGCCGGACGAAGGCCGGCCCATCAACGGAGGTTCGCGAACCATGGCTAAGGGCAACTTCGAGCGTACCAAACCCCACCTCAACGTGGGCACCATCGGGCATATCGACCACGGCAAGAGCACGCTCACCGCGGCGCTCTCGGCCCGCTCGGCGATCAAGAACAACCAGATCCCCAAGACCTATGCCGAGATCACCAAGGGCGGCACGGTCCGTGATGCCAACAAGACGGTGACCATCGCCGCCTCGCACACCGAGTACGAGACGGTCAACCGGCACTACGCCCACGTCGACTGCCCGGGCCACGCCGACTTCGTCAAGAACATGATCACCGGCGCCGCCCAGATGGACGGCGCGATCCTGGTCGTCTCCGCCGCCGACGGCCCCATGCCCCAGACGCGCGAGCACGTCCTGCTGGCCCGCCAGGTCGGCGTGCCCCACATCGTCGTCTTCCTCAACAAGGTCGACCTCGTCGACGATCCCGAGCTGATCGAGCTCGTCGAGGTCGAGATCCGCGACCTGCTCAACAAGTACGGCTTCCCGGGCGACAACACCCCGATCATCCGCGGCCAGTCCAAGCTCGCCCTGGAGAACCCCAAGGACGACAAGGCCTGCAAGCCCATCGATGACCTCTTCGACGCCATCGACAGCTTCATCCCCGAGCCCGTCCGCGAGATCGACAAGCCCATGCTGATGAGCGTGGAGGACGTCTTCTCGATCAAGGGGCGCGGCACGGTCGCCACCGGTCGTATCGAGCGCGGCATCTGCAAGGTCGGCGACGCGGTCGAGATCGTCGGGCTCCACAAGGACAACAAGACGTCCACCATCACGGGCGTCGAGATGTTCCAGAAGACCCTCGATCAGGGCCAGGCCGGCGACAACGTCGGCGTGCTGCTCCGCGGCATCGAGAAGACCGACATCGAGCGTGGGCAGGTCATCTGCAAGCCCAACTCGATCAAGCCCCACACCAAGTTCAAGGGCCAGGTCTACGTCCTGACCAAGGAAGAGGGCGGGCGCCACACGCCGTTCTTCTCCAACTACCGCCCGCAGTTCTACTTCCGCACCACCGACGTCACCGGCAGCGTCAAGCTCCTGGGCGGCGCTGAGATGTGCATGCCCGGCGACAACGTCCAGATCGAGGTCGATCTGGGCGACAAGCCCGTCGCCATGGAGGCCGGTCTCCGCTTCGCCGTTCGCGAGGGCGGGCGAACGATCGGCTCGGGCACCGTCACCGAGATTATTGCCTGATTGAGCAGGCACCGGGCACTAGACACCGGGCACCAGGGAAGACAAATCACTCTTCCTGGTGCCCGATGCCCGGTGCCCGGTGCCTCCGCAGCGAACCTTCGCTGGCCCGCCGGGATACCCCCGGTGGGCCGGTTTGACCCGACCGATCTGTTGGTCCCGACTGGCTCTTTGTTGTAAACGTCCCTAGTGCCCGGTGCCTGGTGCCCGGTGCCTCTTTCCGAGGTGTCTCATGGCGAAGAAGGGTGGAACACCGGCCCGCGAGTACGTGTGGCTGCAGTGCACCGAGACCGGCGACCTGAACTACCGGACCGAGATCCGGACCAAGGGCGGCATCGCCGAGAAGCTCAAGGAGGGGTTCAACAAGTTCTCCCCCCGCCTCCGCAAGCACACATTGCACAAGATGAAGCGGAAGTGAAAGGCGATGGGATCGTGGGGGCTTGTGATCCTGGGACCGAGTTCGATCCCCTGACCCCTTGATCCCAAGATCCCAAGATCCCAAGATCCCACGATTCCTACTCCCACACGCCGGTAGCTCAACTGGTAGAGCAGCGGATTCCAAATCCGCAGGTTGCGGGTTCAAGTCCCTCCCGGCGTGCTTGGCGGCAGATTGGCGGCGGAGTATCGGCGTCACTGCGTGACCCTCCCGCTCCGGGGTCCATCGGCCCATCGTCCCTTGTCTGCCTCTCCGCGCTCGAGTCACTTCTCCGGATCCTCCATGGCCGTCACGATTTACAAGCCGGGGCAGGGGTATTGGGTCCGCGTCCTCACCGCGACGATGCTCGCGATCGTCACCTTCGCCGCGGCCGGCTGGCTGTGGGGGCAGATGGGCGTTGTCGCCAGCAAGCTGCCCCGCACGCAGTGGACGATGCAGGTCGAGGGGATCAGCGGCAACGCCGCCCCGGGCGACCGCGTCACCCTGCTGGCCCGTCCGGCCCGCTCGGGCGACGCCCCACGCGAGCTCGGCTCGGCCGACATCGCCTCCATCGATCCCGCCGGCGGGCTGCTGACGATCCGCAAGGTCGAGATGCTCACTCCCACCGCGACCGGGGCCGATGCGACGCCCCCCCCGACGCCGGATCCGACAGCCGCCGACTCGGTGAAGACCGGCTCGGGCTTCGCCGCGTCAATCAAGAACCGCGCCAGCCCGCAGACGGCCGTGCGGCCCGAGCTGCTGCAGGGCTCGGTGGCAATCGGGACGATCTTGATCGGCTTCCTGATCGCCTACTACCTGACGGCGATCCGCAAGGGCTTCATCGAGTTCCTGATCGCTACCGACATGGAGATGAAGAAGGTCAACTGGTCGACGCGGCGCGACATCATCAAGTCGACCTGGGTCGTGATCGGCGCCGCCGTGCTCATCGCCGGCAGCCTGTTTGCCGTTGATTACGGGCTCCAGGCGTTCTTCCGGACCATCGGCGTTCTTCAGTACTAAAGCCTGTCCGCGCCCGCCCGCTCGGGCGATCGCGAATCCCTCACCCCGCTCGTCTCGATCATCATCCCGGGCCGACCACATGACCGCCAACACCAGCCCAGCCTCGGAGACGAAGATGACCAGCGACAAGGCCAGCGACAAGGCCGGCGACAAAGCCCTCGACAAGGACGGCCTGATCAAGGCCGAGGAGCCCATGCGGCAGGGCGGCATGGACTGGTTCGTCCTCCGCGTGGCCAGCAACAAGGAGAACTCGGTCCGCGAGACGCTCCTCCGCAAGGTCCAGATCGAGAAGATGCCTCACCTGGTTGGGCGCATCCTTGTTCCCACCGAGAAGACCAAAACCATCAAGGCCGGCAAGCAGCGGATCGTCGAGACCAAGCTCTACCCCGGCTATGTCTTCGTCGAGATGCAGCTCGAGCCCGACGGCCGAATTCCCCAGGACGTGTTCTTCCTCATCAAAGAGACCACGGGCGTGGGCGACTTCGTCGGCACCGCCGGGCGGCCCACGCCGATGAAGGAGCACGAGATCGAGAAGATGCTCGTCGACTCCCGCAAGCCCGAGGACCAGCCCACGATCAAGCTCGTGTTCCAGAAGGGCGAGGCAGTCACGATCAAGGAAGGCCCGTTCCAGAACTACGAGGGCACCGTCGACGAGCTCCTGCCCGACAAGGGTCTGGTCCGCGTGCTGGTCACGATCTTCGGGCGCCAGGCGCCCATCGAGATCGAAGAGTGGCAGCTGGGCAAGTCCGGCGAGGATTGAGCGACAAACTCGAGCCTCTCGCCCCCCAGACATCAAGCAAGGTCTTCCACAGGCCGTCCGGGCTCCCCGGTCGGCCTGTTGCTTTACCCTCCGCTCCCGCGGCTCCCCGCGGCGAAGTCGCCACCGTACGATTCTCGCATGCTCGAACGAATCCCCATCACGTGCGTCATCGCGGCCCTGGGTACGTGCTTGATGCTTGCCGGACCGCTGGTCGGCTGCTCCTCGGGTCCCAAGGCCGACGCGACGTCGGACCCCGCGCCCGTCCAAGCCGGCGATCGACCCGGAATGCTCACGGCCCCGGGCATCCGCGCCTCCGCGGCATCGGCACCGCCGGACTTCTGGATCAGCCTGACCGTCGCCGGGCCCAGCCGCGCGGGCGGCCTGGCGGCGACCCCACGGGCCATGCGTCCGGCCCGGTACGTGATGGAGGCCGACCGCCAGCTCCGGTCGTCCGTCGGGCTGGGGGCCAGCGAGTCGACCTTCCCGCCGGCCCTCCGCCGGCTGAGCGACGAGCAGGTCGGCCGCCTGTGGCGGATCGTCGAGGATGGCGGGCTGATGGGCCCCAACCACCCCTCGCGGGCCAAGGGCATGATTGTCTTTGACACGCTGCCCCAGAAAACCATGTACGTGCTGAACATCTCCGCCGAGGGCGAACGCCGCCAGCTGCTCATCGATGGCGAGGACCCCGCCGCCCCCGGCCGCGATACCGCCCGTGCCCTGGCGGACACGCTCGCCGAGCTCTCCTGGCTCGACCAGCCGCCCGCGCCGGCCGACGGTGCGACGGGAATCCCTGAGCCCCGCTGAGCCGGCCGCCGCCCTTGGCAGAATCTTCACGCGGTCTTGATCCGGCCTGAACCGAACCTCAACACAACTCGGGGTAAGGTTTCTCTCGTGATCCGGAGCGGTCTCGGGGGGTGGGCGCGATCACGATGCGCACGCGGCGTGCGCCGGAGATCGCAGGCATGGCTCGCTCGGTACAGGGCAACTGTCAGTCCCGACTCGCCTTCACGCTCATCGAGCTGTTGGTCGTCATCGCGATCATCGCGCTCCTCATCAGCATCCTGCTCCCCTCGCTGGCCGGGGCACGCGAGGCGGCCAAGCAGACGGCCTGCTCGTCCAACCTCCGCCAGCTCGGGCTCGCCGCCAATATTCACGCCAACGATTTCAAGGGCCTGTTCTCCACCGGGCCCTTCGACGATCGTTCCAATCGCGGCTACGGCCGGCTCGAGCAGGTCGGCTGGGTCGCGGACTACGCCGTGGGCGGGTATGGCAAGCCGGGCCAGCTGCTCTGCCCGGCCAGCCCGTCGCGGGCAAGCCAGGCCCTCTCGCTCACGCGTTTGCAGAGCTGGCCCGACCGCACCAACGGCGCCGCCTTCGTCAGCCAGATGATCCGCGACGGGCTCAACACCAACTACTGCCAGTCGTGGTACATGGCTTATTCGGCCCCCAAGAGCTACACCACCACCTCGGCCGATTTGAAGAATCCCGCGTTTGTAGTCGGGCCGCTGCGCGACTCGTTCATCATTCAGGGCTCGCCGTCGAAGGTTCCGCTCTTCGCGGACGGAACGACCCAGTTCGACCAGTCCGACGACCGCGTCACCACGCTCGAAGGCGTTCTGCAGGGCTCCAAGACCGTGATGGACGGGCCCACCACCGCCTTCATCCCGGGCCAGGGGGCCGTCGTCGGGCGGCAGAACTACACCGACTTCGGGCCGGCCCACGGCAAGGGCGGCTTCAAGCTCGGCTTTGGCCACGACAAGGTCTATGGCAACATCGCCTTCGCCGACGGCCACGTCGAGACACTCCGCGATAACAACGGCGACAAAGAGTTCGGCTACAAGACCGGCGCCAACCGGAGCGGCATCCTCACCATCGAGTACGACGAGCTCGAGAACAAGGTCTTTGGCGGGTGGCTCAACCGCTCTGGATTGGCTTTCTAAAACTCCCCCGAGCCGCCCCCCTAAACGCTCTACCCACCCTTGACTATTTGTTGGCAGAACCTTCATCCAGGCCGGCGTTGTCTCCCATCTTGGGTGTGATTGAATCACCCGTCGCCCACGAATCGCCCTTCACCGATCGGCCGCGAACCGATCTTGCCCCATCCGTTCGTACCGATCACCCCCTCAGGAGGTAATACATGACCCGGCTCTCCGTTCGATCCCTCTGTGCCCTGAGCGTCGCCCTTGCGGCGTCGTTCGTACACGCGCAGACGACCATCACCCAGTGGAACTTTAACTCCGTGCCCGCGGACGCCGTCAACACGACCGGCTCGCTGATGCCCAGCATCGGCTCGGGTACGGTCGCGCCGTTCAACGTCGCGCCCGCTGCCCCGCTGACAGAATTTATCTTCGCCAGCGGCGTGGGTTCTTCGGACACGGCCGCCGCGGACAATACTGGCCTGCAGACCCGCGGCTATCAGACGCCCACGCAGGCCCCCGGCCTCGTGGGCGCCGAGTTCTCCGTCAGCACGCTCAACTTCAGCAACGTTATTGTTACCTGGGACCAGCGGCACTCCAACACCTCAAGCCGGTTCTGCGCGCTCTACTACTCGACCGACGGCGTGACCTTCACGCGCTTCCCCACCAACTTTGACGGCAACGGCGGCGACACTTGGTTCAACAATCGCTCTGCCGATCTCTCGGCCATCGCGGGCGTAAACAGCAACCCCAACTTCAAGTTCCGCATCTCGCCCGTCTTCGATCCCGCCAACAACACCTCGTACGTCGCTTCCACGTCGACATCCACCTACGCCGGCTCCGGAACCTACCGCTTCGACATGGTCACCGTCTCCGGCACCGCGCTCACCTCCATCGCCCCCTCGGGCTCCGGCGCCGCGACCCCCGCGGCGGTGTGCAACGCGGGCGGGCAGGTCGTCTTGAACGTCACCGTTGCTCCGGGGGTCAACCCCGCGTCCACGGGCCTCAGCGTCGCGGCCGATCTCACCAGCATCGGCGGCTCCGCCAGCGTCTCACTTCTGAATGACGGCGTCGCGCCCGACGCGGTCGCGGGCGACAACATCTTCTCGCTGGCCTACACCGTTCCCGGCTCGGTGACCCCCGGGCCCAAGTCCATCCCCGTCGCGATCGCCGACGCCCAGAGCCGCTCGGGCTCGGCCAGCATCGCGTTCACGGTCGCAGACTGCTCGGCCAACTCGTCCAGCCGCGTGGTCATCAGCCAGATCTACGGCGGCGGCGGCAACGCCGGGCCGCCCGTGGGGCTGTTCAATGCCGACTTCATCGAGCTCTACAACCGCTCGAACCAGATCGTCGATCTGACGGGCTGGAGCGTGCAGTACGCCTCCGCCGCCGCCGTCGCAGGCTTCTCGACGGATCGGGCCGTGCTCTCGGGCGTGATCCGCCCCGGCCAGTCGCTGCTGGTCCGCGCCAGCGCCATCGGCACCGTGGGCCAGCCGCTGCCCTCGGCCGACTTTGTCTCGGAGTTCGGTATCGGCAACTCCGGCGGTCGCGCGGCCCTGGTCCGCTCGTCAACCTTCATCGGCACCAACTGCGCCGACACCAATATCGAGGACCTTGTCGGCTGGGGCGGCGCGGTCTGCTTCGAGGGCGCGGCACCCGCCGGGCTGACCAGCAACGACACGGGCATCGTCCGCAAGCTCGGCGGCGCGCAGGACACCAACCAGTCGTTCAACGACTTCGTCGTTTCCGCGCCCGCCAGCCCCCGCAACCGCGCCTCGGGCGGGTTCCTCGCCGGCTACGCGAGCATCGACCAGACCATCGCCTGTGCCGGCACGGGCGTGAACCTCGCCGTCAGCGTCAGCCCCGGCGCCGCCCCTGCGAGCACGGGCGTGCAGGTCCGCGCCGATCTCTCCCAGCTCGGCGGCTCGGCAACACAGGCCATCGCCGATCAGGGCGGCGGTCAGTTCTCGCTCGCTTACCCGGTCCCCGGCTCGGTGAGCCAGGGCCAGAAGCTCATCACCCTTACCACTACCGACGCCCAGGGCCGGACCGACTCGAGCACGCTGACGCTCACCGTCGCGACCTGCGTGCCCTCGGCGTCCCGCGTCGTGATCGCCGGGCTCTTCACCGGCGGCGGCAACGCCGGCGCGCCGTGGAACGCCGACCATGTCGAGATCTTCAACCGCTCGGGCCAGAGCGTCGACCTGACGGGCTGGAGCCTCCAGTACGCCAGCGCCACGGGCACCGCCGGCTTCACCGCCGCCCAGCGCGTCAACCTCTCGGGCACCATCAACGCCGGGGAGTATCGCCTCATCCAGACCGGCGCCGCGAGCACCACCAGCGGCATCCCGCTGCCCACGCCCGACTTCACGCCCGCCACCTTCTTCGGCATGGCCAACGACTCGGGCCGCATCGCCCTGGTCCGCACCATCGACCCGCTCCTGACTGTCTGCATTCGTGCCGACATCGAGGACCTCGTGGGCTACGGCCTCGCCGCCCTCTGCTTTGAGGGTTTGAGCACGACCGTCAACGTCTCCAACACCACCGGGGCCTACCGCAAGCTCGACGGTTGCCAGGACACCGACCAGAGCGGCATCGACTTCGACGTCTTGGCACCCATCAACCTGCCCCGCAACAGCGCCGCGACCGTCAACCTGTGCGTCCAGCCCTCGCAGGTCGTTTGCTGCCGCGGCGTGACATGCACCATCGTCGCCTCCACCGCAGCCTGCACCGCCCCGGCCGGCGTGGGCATCCGCATCCTGCCAGCCTCCGCCACCAGCTGCGCGGGCCAGTCGGCCGTCAACGCCGGCTGCTGCTATGCCGACTTCAACAAGAGCGGCGTCAAAGACGTCGCCGACATCTTTGCCTTCCTCAGCGCCTGGTTCGCGAACTCGCCGTTCTCCGATGTCGGCGGCGACGGCACCGGCACCCGCGACGTGTCGGACATCTTCCAGTTCCTCTCCGCCTGGTTCGTCGGCTGCTCGTAAGCCGGCCAGCCCGCGCACAACACCGCTGACCACACGCCCCCCCCGCTGGCATCCCGGCGGGGGGGCGTTTCGTTCTACGGCCGCTCGGGTGAATCCAGCGACCGCTCGCCTCGCAGACGCCCCGGGCCAGCCCCTGCGTCGGTGAGCCCATCGCCGCCCGGCTGATTCGCTCGCGACGATCGCTTCCTCGCGGGCCAATCGTCGACCGGGTCAGGGAAGAAGCGGTTCTCAAAAACTTCCAGCACGACGAGCGTGAACAGCGTCGCGCCTGCCAAGATCAATGCGAGCGCATACAGCCCCATGCCGCAGGACGCGCCCAGCGCCGCTACGACCCACACCGCCGCGGCGGTCGTCAGCCCCCGCACGGCCCGCTTGCTCTGGATCACCGCGCCCGCGCCTAGGAACCCGATGCCGCCGATGAGCCCCTGCAGAACCCGGCTGATCTCCGCCTGCCCCGGCACCGGCGTGCCGGGCACCACGACGGAGGGCGAGACTGCCGCAATCTGGGCCACGGCCTCGTGCCCGAGGAGCACGAAGCCGCAGGACCCCAAACTGATAAGGATCATCGTGCGGAAGCCCGCGGGCCGCTGCTTGCGCTCGCGTTCGAGGCCCACGAGGGCTCCGCAAACCAGGGCCAAGCCGACACGGGTCACGATGTCGAGTACCGAGAGTGGCTGCATCAGACCTTCAACTAGGCCACAACCCGAACGTTGCGTCAAGAAATCTGAACGAATCGGCAGGGATTAGACAGGATCACGCACAAGAGTCCCATTTCTGGGGGCGGATGAGCCCGGGTCGTTCAGCCGCAGTTCCGCTCGATCGCATCGGCCCGGCGGCCCGACACGCTCAGCAGTTCGAGCATCTGGGCCCGCAGCGCCTCGCGCCGCGGGCCCTCGGGCAGCAGCGGGAGGTTGATCTTCACGTTCCACCACGCGCTGCGTGCCGCGGCGTTGGCCAAGATCGCCGCAATCGCCAGGTCGCTCCGCAGGTGCTCGTTGCTGATGGGCTGGATTTGCTCCAGAAGCCTGAGCAGGTCGGCGCACGCCGCTACGACGGCGGCGGGCGCGCCGATCGCGGCCTCGACCGCCGCGGGCATCTCTCGCTCCCGCCGCGGGTCGCCCTCGGGAAGCCGCTGGAGCTGGTTGACCAGCGCATACGCCTGCGCGTCCTCGGCGGCGAGGTCCAGCAGCAGGCTGGCCGTGCGATCAAGTGCCCGCTCGGCACGCTCCAGCGTCGGGCGGTGCTCGGCGAGGGACTTCCTGCCCACCGAGTAGTTGACCACCATGCGGCCCAGCGCCGCCGCGAGCGCTCCCGCGGCGCTGGCCGTCGCACCGCCGCCGGGCGCGGGAGTCTTGTCGCCGATCGCGCCCAGCAGCCGCTCGAGCGGCAGGTGCCGGATGGCGTCGGTGGTGATGGCCGGGTTGGCGGTCGGACGGGCTTCGTGGGCGGGCGTCATGGGCAAGTCTATCGAGCGCAGGGCCGGCCTCGACGCACAGGCGTAGAGTGCTTCAGGGAGGTCATCGCTTATGCCGCCCACAGCATCTCGCCACGCCGCAGAACGACTCGCACTGATCTACGACGCCGACTGCCGGCTCTGCATCGCGGGCTCGGCCCGGCTGGTCTCGCTTGCGCGTCCGGGCTTGATCGAGCGCGTCGGATCGAGTGATCCGAGCCTCGCGTCGCGGTTCCCGCAGATCAGCCCGGAGATGATCCGGCAGGCCATGCAGCTCATCGGCTCTGATGGCCGGGTCTACAGCGGCGCGGCGGCCGTCGCCCAGGCCCTCTCGACGCGCTCGGCCTGGCGATTGGTCACGTGGCTCTATCGCGTCCCCGGCGTGCGCTGGGCGGCCGATGCGGTGTACCGGTGGGTTGCGAGGAATCGGTACCGGATCATGGGCCGGGTCGGCGCGTGCGACAGCGGAACGTGCGATAGCGGCGCATGCGCCCGCCGGACGTGACCGGCTTTGGCCCCCCCGCAGGCCCCGACCGGGCCACACGGTGGCGGCGTCCGGCTTCGCCGCTACCCTCCGGGCGGAGCGATGGCTGAGCGGTTGAAGGCACTCGACTTGAAATCGAGCGGGCTCGCAAGGGCCCCGGGGGTTCGAATCCCCCTCGCTCCGCTTACCTGGGTTTGAGCGTCCCGTCGGGACCGGGCACAAGACCCCGAAGGTCCTCCTCGGCCCTCTGGATTTCCCAGGCCTCGCGGGTCCGGGCCTTGTCGGGGTCGTCATAGAACGGCAGGACGAACGGCGTCGGATCGCCTCCGGCCGGCCGCCCGATGCGCGCGTCTTCCGGGGCCCACACCACCCGAGCGGCCCCGATCAGCGTGCCGGTGGCGAACGCCAGGTCGATCTGCGCGATCTGGTAGTCCGTCAGGGCCGTCACCTCGCGGGTCTGCTCGTCGGCCAAGCGGGCGGCGGCGTCGAGCACCTCGGTGCTCGTCCGGGCCCCGGCCTCGAACTGCCGCTGCTCGCCCTCGAGCGTCGCCGCCGCCAGAATCACGCTCTGCCTCGCCGCGAGGATCCGCTGCCACGAGGCCTCGATGGCGTCGACGCTCTGGGCCACCTCGGACTGGATCGCCTGCCGCCGGGCATCGCGGGTGCTCAGCCGCTGCAAGCGCGTCAGAATGGCCTGCTGCACGCGGGCCTTGGCCGCCTCGTTGCCGATGGGGATCTGGCCGCTCACACCCGTCTGCCAAGTCGAAAACTCGGTTGTGCCCAGCTGGCCGAGCGACGAGCCCAGGCGCCCGCCCAGGCCCGGGATCGCGTAGGAGAAGTCGAGCGTGAACAGCGGCAAGGCCTGGTTCTTGTTGAACTCGATATTCGCATAGTCCTGCGCGAGCCGCAGCTCGAGCTCGAGCATCTCCATCCGGTTGTCGACGGCCAGTTCGGCCAGCCGCCCCGTCTCGAGGTCGTATCGCACCGGGCTCGGATCAGTAGCGGTCACGACCGCGGCCGAGTCGCGCACGTCGAGGTCGGGCAGGTTGATCAGGCGCTTGAGCTCGCGCTGGGCATCGAGCACGGCCCGCTCGGCCTGAATGATCTGCTCGAGCTGGCTCGCCGCCCCGGCCTCGGCCCGGGTGACCTCCAGCAGCGGCGCGTCGCCGGCCTCGACCCGTCGGCGGGCCCGCTCCAGCTGCACCTGGGCCAGCTCGTACTGCTTCTGCCGCACCTCGAGGTTCTTGCGTGTCGCGTATAGGCGCCAGTAGGCCCGGTCGGCGCTGGCGAGCTGGCGGATGATCTCGAGCTTGGCGCGAGCCTCGGAGATGTCGCGGTTGTAGGCCGCGATGCGGATCGAGTACGTCGTGAAGCGGCGGCCGGCGTTCCGCAAGAGCGGCTGGCTGAGCGAGAAGGTGACGGCCGTGTCGTACGCCGTGTTGAACGTGAAGAACGGGTTGTTCGTCTCGCTTCTCGAGCCCGCGAAATCGACGCTTGCCCGCCCACCGGTGCGGAGCGGGACGTCCACCCCCGCACCGACCCGCACGTTGGTCTGCTGGTTCGCGCTGGTCGTGTTCAGCGTCGGCTGGTTCACATCGCGGTATCCGACCGACGGTCGGAACACGGCCTCGAACTTCGCCTCTTCCTCGCGCAGCTGCTCCTGGTCGATCAGCGGCTGCGTCAGGCTCGCCCGCAGGTCGAGGTTGCGCTCGAGCACGGCGGCCCGCACGTCCTCGACGCTCAGCGAGACTGATCTCGCGCCTTTGAAGCGGTCGACATACCGATCTCCCGGCCGCACCGGCGGAGCCGGATCGGGGCTCACGGGCTTGGCGTAGCGGTCCGGGTCCAGCCGGTTGATCTCGCGCAGCCGCTCGGGCGACGGGCGCTTCCCGTAGTCGGCGGCGATGGGCCCCAGCGGATTCGAGCACGCCGCGAGCGCGAGGCAGCCGAGCGCACCGGATGCGAGCGCAATCGCCCCGCGGCGATCGACATCAAGGAAGGGAACGCGGACCGTCCGACGGTGGTCAGTCATGCCGAAGGGCCTCGATCGGGTCCAGCCGCGACGCCTTGATCGCCGGCAGCATCCCGAAGATCACCCCAACGCCCCCGCAGAAGGCCAGGGCCACGCCCGACGCCCAGAGCGGAACCTGGCTATCGGGCAGCGGCGAGCCGGGGAAGTACCGGATCCCCGCGACCAGCAGCGAGCCGCCCACGATGCCCACCAGCGAGCCCACTACGCACAGCACCACCGCCTCGACCAGAAACTGCACCAGGATCACCAGCGGCTGAGCCCCGACGGCCTTCCGCAGGCCGATCTCCCGCGTTCGCTCCGTCACGCTCACCAGCTGGATCACCATGATCGCGATCCCGCCCACGATCAGCGCCACCATCGCCAGCGCCCCCAGGAACACCTGCATGAGCGTCGTCACGCGGCTGATCTGCGCGATGTACTGCTCGATCGCCTCGACGCCGAAGGTGTCCTGTTCGCCCGGGCGGAGGCCGCGACTCTTGCGCATATAGAACTGGATCTCGGCCTTGGCGTCCTCGAAAAGCTCGGGCGACTTGGTCTGCGCGATGACGAACACACCACCCTCCGGACGCAGCGTCTGGGCCGTGTTGAGCGGGATGTAGACCTCGGTCTGGGCGTCGCCGGCGCCGAAGGTCGGCATGACGGACTTGGTCTCCACCACGCCCACGACCAGAAACCGCCGCCCGTCGAGCAGGATGTACGAGCCCACGCCGTCGCCGGGCAGTTCGAGCTCGCCGACGGCCTTGTCGTTGACCAGCGCAACGTTGAGCACGCTCTGCAGATCGATCGAGCTGAACGGCCGCCCCGCGATCACGCTCCGGCCCTCGATCTCGTGCCAGACCGGGCGGATGCCGTACGCCTGCACGCTCTTCTCGTTCTCGCGGTAGGCCGCCTTGGTCCCGAACTGCTGCACCGGTGTGAGCCGCTGGATCGACGGGCAGTTGACCAGAATCCCGTCGGCCTCGGGAACCCGCATCCGCACCTGCCGCCAGCTGAGCCGACTCTGGGCCGCCCTCGGCCAGCGCGGGAAGACCCACACCTTGTTCGCGCCGACGCTCTGGAACTCCTGAAGAATCTTCTGCTTGAACCCCTCGCTCCCGCCCACCACCAGCACCAGCGAGCCCGAGCCCACCGCGATCAGCAGCATCGCCAAGGCCGCCCGAGCCTTGTTGGTGACCATCTGGCGAATCGCCAGCAGCACCGTCTGCATCAGCAATCGCACGATGATCACGGCTTGGGCCCCTTTGCCGGGCTCGTCGCGCTGGTCTCCAAACCCGGGGGCTGGACGAAAGACTGGCCCGAGGTGATCGGCGAGACGCCCGCGGCGGCCATCTGCGCCGCCACGCTCGCCATCCGGCCCAGGAACTCGCGGTGGATCGGGTCCTGGGCCGTCGGAAAGTCCGACCAGATCAGCCCATCGCGAAGCCGCACGATCCGCTCGGCGTTGCCCGCGATGTCCTCCTCGTGGGTGACGATCACGATCGTCTGCCCCTCGTTGTGCAGCGCCCTGAACAGCCCGATGATCTCCCCGCTGGTCTTGGAGTCGAGGTTGCCCGTGGGCTCGTCGGCCAGCAGAATGCTTGGGCTGTTGACCAGGGCCCGGGCGATGGCGACGCGCTGCCGCTGGCCGCCCGAGAGCTGGCTGGGGCGGTGGTCCATCCGCTGGGCCAGACCGACGCGCTCGAGCGCCCCCCGGGCCCGCTCTTTGGCGCCGCGCCAGTACTTGGGCGAATACAGCAGCGGCAGCATGACGTTACGCCACGCCGTGTCCCGCGGCAGCAGCTCGAAGCTCTGGAAGACAAACCCGATCTCCTGGTTCCGCACGCTCGAGAGCGCGGCGGCCGACATGCGTGCCACGGCCGCACCGTTGAGCTCGTACTCGCCCTTGCTCGGACGGTCGAGGCACCCCAGGATGTTCATCAGCGTGCTCTTGCCAGAGCCCGACGAGCCCATGATCGCGACAAACTCGCCCCGCTTGATGAGCAGGTCAACGCCCTGAAGCGCGTGCACGGGCTCCGTCCCCACGCGGTAGACCTTCGTGACGCCGGTCAGGCGGATGGCCGGGATGGTGCTCGCGGAAGGGATTGTCACGGGTTCCCCGCCGGCTCGTCCGGCCGGCCGTCCTTCTGCTCCTTGGCCGCCACGGACTGGTCCTTGTCGGCATCGAGCACGACCTCCTGCTCGTGCCGCAGGCCCGAGAGAACCTTGTACGGCCCCGAAACGATCTTGTCGCCGCTCTTGAGCCCGGTGAGCACGACCGTCCGGGTCAGGTCCGAGGAGCCGATGGTGACCGGGCGCGCGATGGTCTTATAGATCGGCCTGTCGTCGGCCGACAGCCGGTCGGCGTCGCGCTCCAGCGTGTAGACCACCCTCGCAAAGGTGCTCTGGCGGCCCGTCATCGGCATCGCGTCGATGACACTCTTGGGCAACTCGTCGGTCTTCCGCTCGATGATGGACTGGCTCGGGACCACCAGCACATCCCGCAGGATCTCGACGCTGATCTCGCAGTTGGCCGTAAGCCCCGAGCGGAGCACCTCGCCCTTCTCGAGCTCGACGGGGATCCAGACCTCGAAGTACCCGGTGTTGTCGCGATCGACCTTGCGCTGCAGCTCGACGCGCTCGACCACGCCCTTGAACTCTCGCTCGCCGTAGGCGTTGACGAAAACCTTGACGGTCTGGTTGTCCTTCACCGGAACGATGTTGCTCTCGTCGACCCGCGCCTTGAGCACCATCTGCGAGAGGTCCGCGATCTCCATGATCACCGAGCCTGCGGAGTTGAGCGTCCCCACCACCACCAGCTCGCCCACCTCGGCGTCGAGCCGGATGATTGTTCCGTCGATCGGGCTGGCGATGGTGGTGTTCTCGAGGTCCTTCTCGGCCCGGATGATCTGTGCCCCTGCCGCCTCGACGGCGAACTCCGCCGATCGCTGCGAGCTGACGCTTCGCAGATAATCGCTCTCGGCCTGCTCGAGCGAACTCTTGGGCAGATCGCCCGAGGCGTGCAGCTTGCGGGCCCGGTCGCGGTCGGACTCGGCCTTGGCCATGACGGCCTGCGAGCCCTCGTAGCGGGCCGCCTCGCCGCGAAGGTTGGCCCGGGCGGCCGCCAGCAGCGCTTCCAAGTCGCGCGAGTCCAGCCGGACGATCACGTCGCCCTTTTTGACCGGCTCGTTCTCGCGGAAGGGCAGGGCCAGGATCCGCGCCGAGACCTGGGCCGAGATCTTCACGCTGGTCTTGGGCTCGATCTGCCCGGGGGCCGCCACCGTCTTGGTCAGCTCGCCCAGCACGACCTCATCGACCCGCACCGCCGGGGGCTTGGGCGTGGGCAGATACTTGTCGATCTGCCGCCGCAGCTCCTTGTTGGTGGATACGAAGTACCCGCCCACCCCGCAGATCAGGCAGCAGACGACGAAGCTGGCCAGCACCCATTTCCACACGGTCAGTATGCTCCCTGTGCCAGGCCCCCCCCTCAGCCCGCCTCATCGCGGACGCTGGTCAGGATCCTAGGGAATCGGCCCACCAAGGTTTCACGCGCCGGCGCTTTGTCCCTCAATGCCCGAGATTCCAGCGCTGGCCCGACCCCCGACCGACGCCAGTAGCTCCCGGAGAAACCCGATGACCGCATCCGGGTGCGACATGTTCAACACGTGGGCCCCGCCGGGCACCACCACATCCGGCCTTGCCCCGCGGCAGGAGATCACCCAATCCGCGCCGCCATGAATGTGCCGCACGGGCACACCCGGGTCCTCGCATCCCGGCCACGACACGATCGCCGGCCCGGCGAACCGCAGGAACGACACCGGGCACGCCCGGGCCATCTCCACGAGCAAGGCCCGGTCCGTTGGATCGATACGGCCGCGGCCGATGAACATGCCGGCGCCGGGCTTCAGATGTCCCACCACGGCGTCGGGCACGATGCAGCCGATCCGCTCGACGCCCTTGAGCGCCAAACTCACCGCCGCCGGCGACCGGCACGAGGCGATCAGCCCGACGGCCAGGGCCCCGTGGGCCCGAGCCATCTCGAGCGCCACCATCCCGCCCATCGAGAGTCCCGCCAGCACCGTTGGCTCGCGCAGGTCCAGCTTCTCGCCCCAGCGAGCCGCATACTCGCGCAGCGACTCGCCCCGCCTCGGCTCCAGCCACACCGGCGCCTCGGCCCCGGGGATCGCGGCGACCTCGCGGCGGTACAGCCGGTGGTCCGCCGCCAGGCCCGGCAGCAGGATCAGTCGTGGCGGCATGGGCATCTCCTGGTTCGCTCGTGCGCGCCCCGCGGCCTCACACGCCCAGCTTCTCGCCCAAGTACCCCGCGACCTTGTCGATCCCGATGCGCTGCTGGGCCCCGGTGTCGCGGTCACGGACGGTCACGGTCTGGTCCTTGACCGTGTCGGCGTCGATGGTGAAGCAGAACGGGCAACCGGCCTCGTCCATGCGGGCGTAGCGCTTGCCGATGTTCTGCTTGGTGTCAAAGTCGATCGCACCGGTGCGCCCGAACTTGGCGAACAGCTCGCCGTAGAGCTTCTCGCCGATCTCCGGCAGGCCGTCCTTGTCCATCAGCGGGAACACGGCCGCCTTGATGGGCGCGATGCGTGGGTGGAGCTTCAAGAACTCCGGGCTGGGGCGCGAGGGATCGACGGTGTAGCCCTCGCAGATGAGCGCGAGCGCGCCGCGGTCCAGGCCTGCCGCCGGCTCGATGCAGTGGGGGATGTATCGCTCGCCCTTGCGTCCGCCGTTGGGCAAGAGCTCGCCGCGGGTCGTATCGAAGTAGTCGAGCTTGACCTTCGAGTGCTTCTGATGCTGCGTCAGGTCGTACTCGCCGCGATGGGCGATGCCCTCGAGCTCGCCGTAGCCCGGAGCCGTGAACGGAAAGCGATACTCGACGTCCGACGTGCCGACCGAATAATGACTCAGCTCGTCCTTGTCGTGCTCGCGCAGGATCAGGTTCTCGCCCGCAAGGCCGATGGACTTCCACCAGTCCATGCGGAAATCGCGCCAGAACGCGTACCACGCGGGCGATTCGTCGGGGTGGCAGAAGAACTCGAGCTCGGCCTGCTCGAACTCGCGCGAGCGATAGGTGTAGTTGCGGGGAGTAACCTCATTGCGGAATGAGCGGCCGGTATTGCCGATGCCGAAAGGGATGCGGACGCGGGTGGAATCCACTACGTTCTTGAAGTGCAGGAACACGCCCTGTGCGGTTTCGGGGCGCAAAAACACCTTGTTCTCGTCGGTCTGTAGCACGCCGGACCACGTCTCGAACATCAGCTTGAAGGGAGCGGGCGGGCCAAGGGGAGCACCGCAACGCGGGCAAGGCTCTTGCAAGCCGGTTTGATGCAACTGCTCGGTACCGATATAGCCGACAAGCTCCTTCATATCAGGGGGGACATCGGGCTGCCCATTAACCCGCGTCGCGAAGAACGAGAGCGTGACCTCCGGGTTCTTCACAAGCGCGAGGTTGGGCGCCAATCGCTTGCCCTTCGTCCTAGCCCACTTCATCAGGACTTCGGTGTCATAGCGGCCGGTGTGGGGTTCAAAGTTCTGGATCAGCGAGGCCAGCCACTCCGACCATTGCACCATGTACTCCCAGTACTGATCTGCACGAACGAAATGCCCGCAGCCCGGACACTTTCGCATCGGGTCGGCGAAGCCCGCAAGATGCCCGCTCGCCTCCCAAACCTTCGGATGCTGGATGATGCACGTCTCCAGCGGAACGCACTTCACGCGCTCCCCGTTCGGGCCCTTGCGTCCCCAGCACGGGTTCATGATCATGTCCTGCCACCACGCCTCGCGCAGATTCTTCTTCAGCTGCGCGCCCAAGGGGCCGTAGTCCCAGAAGCCGTTGATCCCGCCGTAGATGTCCGAGGCCTGGAAGACGAACCCGCGGCGCTTGCACAGCGCCATGATGGCGTCCATGGACTTGGTGGTTGAAGGGATGGTCGGTTCGGACATGGTCAGGGTCTCCGTTGAGCCGGGATGATATGGCCGTGATATCGGCCGCTCGGCGGCCAGCCCCTACGCACGGCCCGTCTGAACTTCCGGCTACTCTGGCCTTGTCTCCAGCCCGCGGCACTCCCGCACATCTCACCGAGCCCGCCTCCCCCACCCATGACCGAAGACCAACTCTCGGCCGCCCTCCACCTGCTCCGCCAGACCGTCGTCTACCCCTGGGAGTCGGTCGATCAGGTCGTCGCTCAGCACGGCCGGCGCGACCTGGGCGACCCCTCGACCCCCGGCACCGGGGCCTGGCACCTGCGCCACATCGTCGAGGTCTTCCGCCTCCACGCCCGCACCACGATGCTCGGCATGGGCGCCCCGACCCACGCCGTCGAAAGTCTGATCCCCGATCCTGCCGCGGCCATCACGCCGGTACCGGCCCAAGCCCGCGACGCGCTGCTGGCCGACATCGACGCCTTCTCCGCCTTTGCCCTCGCCTCCTCGCCCGCCGACCGCGTCCGCCGCTTCGACTACGGCTCGAGCACCCAGCTCGGCGAGATGCTCGTGTGCATGACCCTGCACATCACCTTCCACGCCGCCGCGGTCCACTATTGGTGCCGCTGGAAGGCCCCGACGACGCAGTAACTCACTCAGTACAGCACCCGCACCCGGATCGTCTCCGGCACCGCCCGCAGCCGCTCCCCGATCGCCTCGACATTCCCGGGCGCGATGTCCAAGACCACGTACCCGACCTCCTCGTTGGTCTTCAGATACTGCCCAACGATGTTGACGCCCATCTCCGCCATCACGGCATTCAAGTTCTTCAGCACCCCCGGCACGTTGCGGTGAAAGTGCAGGATCCGGTGCCGCCGCTCGGCCGGGCCCGCGCCGGGCCCGCCGCCCTCGTCCTCCATCGGCTCGTTCTGCTCCGGCAAGTCCACCTGCGGCACGTTCACCGCCCCGCTCGTCGAGCCGTTGTTTACAAACCGGATTAGCTTCGTCGCCACGTCCACCGCAATCGACTCCTGGGCCTCTTCCGTCGATCCGCCCACGTGCGGCGTCAGAATCACGTTGGCGAGCCCGCGCACGGCCGACACAAACGGCTCGGCGTTGCTCGCCGGCTCCTCGGGAAACACATCCAGCGCGGCCCCCGCCAGCTTTCCGCCTTTGAGCCCCGCCGCCAAGGCCGCTATATCGACCACGCTCCCCCGGGCGTTGTTGATGAGGTATGACCCGGAACGCATCTTGCCGATCTGGGCCGCGCCGATCAGGTTTTTGGTCTTGCCGGTCGCCGGCACGTGCAGGCTCACCACGTCGCTTTGGCTCAACAGCTCGTCGAGGGTCTTGCACGCCCGCGCATTGCCCAGGGGCAGGACCCGCAGGATGTCGAAGAACACCACCCGCATCCCCATCGCCTCGGCCAGCACGCTCACCTGCGAGCCGATGCGGCCGTAGCCCACGAGCCCGACCGTCCGCCCCCGCAGCTCGTGCGCCCCGGCCGCCGACTTGTCCCACCGGCCCGCGTGCATCTGGGCCGTTTTGTCGGCAAGGTGCCGGTGCAGCGCGACGATCTCGCCGATCGTCAGCTCCGCGACCGAACGCGTGTTGCTGAACGGCGAGTTGAACACCGGCACGCCCGAGAGGCACGCCGACCGCACGTCGATCTGGTTGGTGCCGATGCAGAACGCCCCGACCGACAGCAGGCGGGGGCACGCGGCGAGCACGTCGGCCTTGACCAGCGAGGTCGAGCGGATGCCCAGCGCATGGGCGTCCCGGGCGACCTCGACTAGGGCCGCCCCCTCGAGCGCTTTCTTGTGCGACTCGACCCTGAACCCCTCGGCCGTGAGCAGTTCCTCGGCCCTTGGGTGGATGTTCTCCAGCAGCACAACGCGGATCTTGTCTTTGGGGAAGGACGTTTTCATGGGCGATGAGTGGGGAAGCTCGATGCGGCGAGAGGACTCGCTAGCGCCAAGTAAACACAGAGGGGCACGGAGGAGCACGGGGGAAAGACGGCCTTCAGAGTACGCGGCGAACAAGCCCCTCTCGTAGGTGCAGCACGTTGAAGGTGATGAACAGGCCTACTCGTCTGCCCGAGCGGCGCAAGAAGGTGTGCAGTCGGGCATCATTGATCGGGTGCAGTTTCTCTACGGCCTCGAGCTCCACGATGACCAGATCATCGACCGGCAAGTCGACCCGGAACGCCGTCTACATCCGCACCCCGGTGTATACCACCGGCACCTTGACCAGCCGCCGCACATCGTGTTCAGAAGCCATCAGCTCGTGGGCCAAGCACGCCTCGTGGCACGATTCCAGCAGCCCGGGCCAAGCGCCGTTTGTACTTTCATCGCCGCCCCGATCGCATCTTCAGAAACCACGCGATGGATCAGCATGGAATCACCTCGAGTGGTGCCGTCACTCGTCTGGTTCATCGTCCATGTTCCTCCGTGCCCCTCCGTGTTCAACCCGGCTCCAATCACTTGCTCGAGCCGCCCATCACCGTCCGCTCCGCCGCCCGCTCCGGCTTGATCGTCACCACCCCGCCCACGATCAGCCCGGCCAGAGCCAGCCCCACGACCACGCGGTACCAACCGAACGGCGCCAGCCCGTGCCGATTGAGGAACCCCACTAGCCACTTGACCGCGAACGCCGCCGACACCGCGGCCACCAGCAGCCCGACCAGCACCGGCACACCCCCGAGCACCTCGTAGAACATCGGCTCGCCCAGGTCGCGGTGGTCCTTGTAGTTGCTGTACAGCTCCTTGAGCGTCGCCGCCAGCAATGTCGGCATACCCAGCAAAAAGCTGAACTCCGCCGCGGCCGACGGCCGCAACCCGCAGAACATCCCGCCCGTGATCGTCATCATCGACCGGCTGGTCCCGGGCCACATGCTCAGCACCTGCAGACTCCCGATCTTCAGCGCGTCGATGAACGTCAGGTCGTCGACACCCTTGCCGGCGCTGTGAAACCGCCCGCCGCCAAAGCGCCCCTTGCGCCACTCGTCCACCACCAGCATGTACACCCCACCCGCGATCATCGCCGCCACCACCGGCCCGGCGAAGAACAGGTGCGCCTTGATCCACGAGTGAATCATCACGCCGATGACCGCCGCAGGCAGGAACGCGATGACGATGTTCAAGAGCAGCCGAAGCCCCGCCGGATCAAGCCCGAGCATCCCCCGCAGCATCTGAACAAATCTGGGCCAGTACAGCCCCATCACGGCCAGGATCGCCCCGCCCTGCACCACAATCTCAAACGCGTCGATCGCCCCCTTGTGCTCCTCGCCCTTGAGTCCCAAGAGGCTCGACGCGATGATCAGGTGCCCGGTCGACGACACGGGCAGATACTCGGTAATCCCTTCGACCAGCCCGAGTATGACGGCTTCAGCAATGTTCATGCGTGCCCAGCGTAGGAATGGCCTGCCGTGACTCGGGCCCGGCGCGATCTAGGGCCGCCGCGGCCCCCGCGCCGGCACGCCCATCACCACGCCCTCGACCACGCTCTTGATCACCACCGCCCCCGCCCCCACCACGCACCCGTCACCCACGCTCAGCATCGGCAAGAGCCGCGCCCCAACGCCCACCAGCGCGCTCGTCCCCACCCGGCACCCCCCGGCCAGCACCGCCCCCGGTGCGATGTGCGCGTTGACGCCCACATGGCACTCGTGCTCGACAATCGCCCCGGTGTTCACGATGGCGTGGTCCAGCACCGTCGCCCGAGTGTGTACCACGGCCCGCGGCCCGAT
Organism: Phycisphaerales bacterium; assembly: GCA_038214505.1. GTDB lineage: Bacteria > Planctomycetota > Phycisphaerae > Phycisphaerales > UBA1924 > UBA4658. Next base: position 27,423 of record JBBQRT010000004.1, read on the forward strand.
GAAAACGCCCCGCCCGATCCGGGCGGTTGGTGAGACGTACGCGGTGGGATGAATCACCGTCCTCGCCGACCGGGCCAACTCCAGTTGGTCCAGCCTGTGGATGACCTGTTCCCGGAAGGCCAGGTTGCCAAATCCCATGATCCAGGGGCGGTCGCCAATCGCGTCAAACGCCGACGATGGACCGATCCAGAGCGTCGCGTCGGGCTGGTGGCTCATGACGGCGTCGGGGTTGTCATCGAGAAACCCCACAATCTGGTGGCCAGTGGCACGCGCCGCCTCGGCGACGACCAGCGCGTGGCCCCCGCCGCCAAGGATGACCAGGGGCGTTTGGGCGAGGGCTGATGGTGGCGGAGCCATGGCGGTGGGAACATCGGCGGTTGGGATTGCCTGCCCGCAGGATCACCGGACAGGAACCCGACGCGGGGGTGGCATCGTACTACTCAGAACGCCGCCCGATCCAAAGTGGGGGGTTGGGCCCGACAGGGTGGGAATCCTGATCGGGCAACGCACGGCGGGCGTGCAAGGCGTTACACTCTCGACCCAGTCCCCCCAAAGGCCAGCGCGGCCGGGACGGACCGGCCGGTGATAGACGATCGACTCCTCGGAGATTCCTGACCATGGCGGCACGCACCTCGGCGAGCACGGGCACCCTTATCGCCCTCACCGTCCTGAGCATCACCACGCTCGGGCTTTTTGTCACCTCGGTGGTCTTCTTCGCGCAGCGTCGGGCCGCCTTGGACCGGGCCTTGGCCGCCGACGAGACGACCAAGCTTGTGGTCTCCGATCGCGACCGCAACGACCCGGTGGTGCAGCTGCTTCAGAGCGAGGCCACCAAGAAGAAGGCGACGCTGGTCAACCACATGATCGCCGAGCGGCGTTCGATCATGCAGAGGGTCACCGGCTCGGACCGGGACACGCTGGACTCGCTGGTCAAGACCCTCGAGAACGAGCAGGTCGAGACCAACCTGGTCTCGGCTCTACGCGACCGGACGGGCCAGCTCACCACGCTCACCCAGCGCGTCACCGATGCCGAGGCCGCCCGCGATCGGGCCTTGGCCGACAAGGAAAACGAGGCCAAACGCGTCAAGGACATCGAGCAGGCCCAGCGCGACACCGTCAAGGCCCTCTCGGGCGAGGTCGATAAGATCAAGGGCGAGTCGGACGCGATGCGCACCGAGCTGTCCAGCTTCCGCTCGCTCAACGATGAACGCCTCGACAAGATCCGCGGCGACTATGCCTCCAAGGAGGGTGGGCTCCGCACAGAGATTGAGAAGCTCCAGAGCGAGCGGGCCGTCAACGTCGACCGCATCAGGACCCTTGAGGGCCAGGTCCGCGGGCAGCGCTTCGCTGGCCAGGCCGAGTACGCCCTCAACGACGGCGAGGTCGTGGACATCAACCCCGCCGAGAAGACCGTCACCATCTCCGTCGGTCGGCGCAACAAGGCCGTGCTGGGCATGACCTTCGAGGTCTATCCCCAGGGCACCACCATCCGGGCCGACGCGACCAGCGGCGAGTATCCCCGCGGCAAGGCCGCCATCGAGGTCATTCGGGTCGACCAGGACTCTTCCGTCGGTCGCATCATCCGCGAGCAGAAGGGCAACCCCATGGTCCGTGGCGACGCGATCGCCAACGCCGTCTACGACCCGAACAAGACCTACAAGTTCCTGGTGTATGGCAACTTCGATACGCTGGGCAATGGTGCGGCGACGTCGCAGGGCTCCTCCGAGGTCAAGGCCTGGATCCAAAGCTGGGGCGGGACGGTCGTCGAGGAGTTGACCGGCGACGTTGACTTCGTGGTTCTCGGCTCGCGCCCGGCTCTGCCGCCCGAGCCCAACAGCCGCGCTCCTTTCGAGGTCGTCGAGGAGTACATCCGCCTTCAGCGCCTCGCCAAGCGCTACGACGACCTGTTCAACCAGGCCTCCGCCTCGAGCATCCCGCTGCTGAACCAGAATCGGCTGCGGACGCTCATCGGCAAGTGATCGACAAGGAACCAGGCACCGGCCGCCAGGCGCCGGTGACGAGCCAGACCCCGGCACGCCGGGGTCTTGTCTTTCCCTGACCCCTGGCGCCCGGCGCACCACGTGTCCAAGCGCACCCTCTCGACCCGCCTGCACACGCCCATCTACGTGGCCATCCGCGCGGTTCTGGGCGCGATGCTCACCGGCGACCTTGAAGGCAACATCCGCACCGCGCGGGCCCTGGGCCGGGCTTATTCTCGCATCGAGCCGCAGCGGGTCCGCCGGACCATCGACACGCTGAGCGTCGCCTTCCCGGACATGCCCGAGCACGAGCGGCGCCGCTTCGCCCTGCTGGCCTACGAGCACCTGTTCCAGCTCGGCGTCGAGGTCGCCTACACGCCCCGGCTCATCACGCCCAGCACGTGGTCCCGCCATGTCGAGCTCGGCGACCTGGGCCAGGCCGCACGGCTCATGCTCTCGGGGCGGGCGTGCGTCATGATCACCGGGCACTGCGGCAACTGGGAACTCCTGGGCTACACCATGGCCCTCCTGGGCTTCCCGATGCACGCTCTATACCGCCCGCTGGACCTCAAGCCCGTGGACGACTGGGTCCGCCGGACCCGCGAGCGGCGCGGGCTGATGCTGGTCGACAAGTTCGGGGCCGCCGAGCTCATGCCCCGCCTGATCGCCCAGGGGCGCCACGTCGCGTTCATCGCCGACCAGAACGCCGGCGACCGCGGCCTGTTTGTCCCGTTCTTCAACCGCCTGGCCTCGACATACAAGTCGATCGGCCTCCTGGCGCTCAACTACGAGCTGCCGATCATCTGCGGCCAGGCCCGCCGCCTCACGCCCACCCACGACGGCCGCCACGACCCGTTCCAGTACCGCGTTGACGCGATCGACATGATTATGCCCGAGGACTGGAAGCACCAGCCAGACCCGTTGTTTTACATCAGCGCCCGCTATCGTCGGGCTCTGGAGGCCATGGTCCGCCGGGCACCGGAGCAGAACCTCTGGCTGCACAGATACTGGAAGAGCCGCCCGAGGCACGAGCACGCTGGCAAGCCCATGCCGCGGGCGATGATCGAAAAGATCCGGGCTCTGCCCTGGACGACGGAGGCGGACATCGACCGCATCACCGACTGGTCGGCCCGGGACGCGGCGGAGCTGGCCAGCCGCCCGCCCAAGCCCTCGCGAACGGTCGCGGGCGCAGAGATTCCGACGGTTGACACCGGGACATGAAACCGTTAGGCAGGGGATACCGGTAGAGACTTCAGGCACGGGCAGAACGGCCTTTCACACGGGCGAACCACATGAGCGGCATGGGCATGAGCGGCACGAGCGGCAGACTCGACGGCGTGAGCATCCTGATCGTCGACGACGACAAGGACATCCGTGATTCCTTCGAGATGGCCCTGCAGGCCGAGGGGGCCACCACCCAGACCGTCGAGGACGGCAACGCCGCGGTGGTCGCCTGCCAGGGCGGGCCCGGGGTCGAGTGTCCGGACATCGTGCTCCTGGATATGATGCTGCCCAAGCGCTCGGGGTTCCTGGTGCTCGAACGCATCAAGGGCTACGAGGACTCCCCCTTGGTCATCATGGTCACGGCCAACGAGGGCCGGCGGCACCAAGCCTATGCCGAGAGCCTGGGCGTCGACGCGTACCTGCTCAAGCCCGTGCCCGTGACGCACCTGATCGACACCTGCGTGAAGCTGCTGGAGCAGGAGGCGGCGGAGGACGCGGCGGCGGAGGCCCGGGCGGCCGGCGGCGACGCGGGCGTGTGAGGTTCGGGCCGTATCCTTCGGCATGACCCAGACGAGCCAGCCCAAGCGACCGATGGCGCCGATGCTCAAGTTCATCCTCACGGCCGGGGTCGTGCTGGGCGTGCTGTTCCTGGCCGCCTTCGCGCTGCTCCAGGCGGTTGGGAGCACCGGCGACGCCAACTACCTCCGCAAGGGGACGGTGCAGACCACGCCGACGGTGAACATCCGCGGGCAGCTCGACTGAGCCGCGCGTCAGAGCCCCAGGGCCCGCTCGGGGTTGGCGTAGACCGTGGGCTTGCCGCCGGTGTTCTCCTCGACGACCTCGCTGACGGCGTTCGTGCCGCCGAGGGCCCGCGGGAAGCGCGTGCCCTCGATGGCGGCGACGTGCCCGTCGGCGAAGGCGGCGTTGGCCGAGCCCTTGCCGCCGGGGTGGCGGTAGCCGACGCGGCTGTTCGTGGATCCCAGCTTGGCGTCCCGCTGGCGGCCCGCGTACAGGCCGTCGGCGAGCGTGATGAGCGTGGCGGGGCGGACGAACGCGGCGATGCTCGTGTGGCGGATGGCGGGCACGCCGTTGCTGGAGGGGCCGTAGCCGACCGAGCCGGTGTAGAAGAGGTCGGGCGTGACGGCGGCGGGTCCGCCGATGGGGTTGTCGGCGTTGATCCAGTAGGCGACGCGGAGGATCTTCTCGAAGCCGCGATCGGGGATGGTCTGGGGCGAGAAGCCGGCCCCGGAGCGGACGCAGGGCCAGTCCATCCAGCCCTTGGGGTTGTCCGGGTCGCTGCCGGTCTGTCCGGCGAGCAAACCCGGCACGTCGCGGGCCTCGGGGCAGGTCAGGGGCGAGTTCCTGAGGGCCTGCTGCCCCGCCCCGGCGAGGTAGCCGTCGCGCTCGAGGATCGGGCCCCAGCCCTCGAGGGGGACGCCCAAGCCCGTGACGCCCGTCATGGTGAACGACGCGACGACCAGCTCGCGGTTCTCGAAGGTGTAGAGCTCGAGGCCCTGGGCCACGCCGTGGAGGTTGGCGGCGCAGGCGGTCAGCCGCGCCGACTTGCGTGCCGCGGCGAACGCGGGCAGGAGGATGCCCACCAGCAGCGCGATGACGGCGATGACCACGAGCAGTTCGATGAGCGTGAACGCCGACGACGGACGGGCGTCGCGGGGATACATGGAGTGAAGTATACCCGCGAAGCCCGCGGGGGCCGCGGACGCTTCGAACGATTCGACGCGAAATCCCTCGCGCGTTGCTCGCGGCCCGCGCGTTCCGCGGTCACTTCCGCCGCGCGGGCGGGGCGAAGTTCACGGGTCCCTGGTCGGTGATGCCCCAAGCGCTCAGCGCAAGGTTCTCGTTGCCGTCCACGGGCGTGCGCTCGGAGAGATCCTCGAAGGGCACCAGCCGGCTCTCCAGACGGGCCTGGTCGCCGGGCGCGACCTTCCAGCCGGCGGTGAAGGGAATCGTGATGGTCTGCTCGGGCCCGATGGTGATCGGGAAGCTCCCGCGCGAGGTCTTCAGAGAAATGAACCAGCGCCGGTCCTTGCCGGTGGTGGCGATGACGATCGCCGTGTAGTTGCCGGGGGGCAGGAACAGCGTGTTGATCTCGCCGGGGGGCGTCCTTGCCGCAGGGATCGTCGGGAGCGACGGGGCGGTGGGCACGGGCTGGGCCGTCGTGAGACCTGCGCCCGCCAGGGCCAGCAACGCGGCACCGATCAGGGCGAGGGGGCGGGCCAAGCGGGAAGGGAACTTGAGCATGGCGGTCCTTGTCTGCACGCAGGGGTTTGGATCGGCACGTGCCCCCATTTATACGAGCACGGGCCCGCTGTCCTGCGCGAGCCGGGCCTTCCGGGCTCAGGGCTGCGCGTATTTCCAGCCGATGGGCTGGTATCGATGGGCGACAGTCCCGTCGCTCATCAGGTCAACGACGGCGTAGCCGGGCTCGGCCCGCGTGGGCCGTTCGCTGACGTCCACGTCGCCCGCGCGTGCCCGCTCCTGCTGGAACCGGCGGTTGCTCGCCTCGCCGCGCCACCACATCCCGCTGACGGCTCCGGAGCAATGGAAATCGATGTTCTTGTAGCGCATCGACTCGACGATGTGGATGTGTCCGCTGAGACAGGCCCGGACCGTGCCGGAGCGCTCGAAGAGGCGCAGCAACCGGTGCGTGTCCATGTGCATCGCGCCGCCCTGGATGACCAGCGCGCGGGCCGCCGGCGACGACGCGTCGAGCCCCGCGCCGGCGAGGATCGCCTCCCCGCGCTTGGCGTCGCAATCGAGCATGCCCACGGACAGGATCGGGATATGGCTGATGATGAGCGTGTGGCGTCCGGGTTGTACGCCCGCGAGGTCTCGCTCGAGCCAGGCGAACTGCTCCTGGTCGATGAGCCCCTGATAACTCTCGCCCAGGGGCTGGACGGAGTCGAGGATGACCACGTGCCAGTCGCGCAGGTCGAAGCTCTTGTACGTGCGCTCCAGCGCGTTGGCCTTCAACCACCACGCCTTGCCCCACAGGGGCTCTTGCCCGGTGGTCATGCTGCGGGCCTTGTTCCAGCCCCAGATGTCGTGGTTGCCGATGCAGTGCTCGACGCGCATGGGGCAACGCTGCGCGAAGGTGGTCTGCCAGAGGTCCCAGAGACCCTTGACGCGGACCTCGGGCTGGTCCATCGAATACATGATCATGTCGCCGCCGGTGATCATGGCGTCCGCATCGCCCGCGTGCGAGCACGCGTGGGCCAGCGCGGTAGACACGCCCGAAACGGCGTCAAACTCCGGGCGGATATGGGCGTCGGTGAAGTGGATCAGGCGTACCGACCGGGCCGGCATCTCGCCGCCGGGCCCGCCCGAACGGCTGCCCGAGGGCGCAGCGCAGCCGGCGAGTGTTCCGGCGGCGAGCACCCCCGCGGCCTTGAGCACGCCGCGGCGCGATGGCGGTGTCGACGGGGCGGCGGGGCGGGGCGCGTGCGGATCGGTCGTCATCGTGGCGGCTCCAAAGGCCGCGCAGAATAGCGAGTGTCGGTGGCCATTGCTCGGTCGCCGCGATGCCCGCGAGGCCGGCGAGGCCGCGAGGCCGCCGATCACGGACAGCCGGCGAACCAGGCGCTGAGAAAAGCGAAGATATCGTCAACGCCCGTCGAGCCGTCGAGATTGAAGTCGCCCAGCCCGTTGAACCATGCGCTGAGAAACGCGAAGATGTCGGCCACGGTGCGCGTGCCGCTGGCGTCGAAGTCCACGGGGCACGCCGGCGGAGCGCCGATGACCACCAGCTGCCACGACCCCAGCGTGCCCGTCCAGCCCGGGCCGGTATCGGCGACCCGCAGCGTCCAGGTTCCGGCGGCCCGCTCGTCCCAGCAGCGGACGCTCGCGAGCGTGTACTGGTCGTAGCCCGGCGAGTAGTCCTCGCGCGTGTCGGCCAGCAGGCTCTGCGTGCCCGAGGGCGAGGTGAGCAGGATCCGCAGGTCGCCGGCTTTCTGGTGCGGGGCCGTGAGGATCACCTGCACGCGCTCGACCAGAAGGTTCGACGGGATCACCACCGAGTCGCTGACGCCCGCGAGGCTCGCGTCGGGGACCGCGACGTTCGGCGTGCGGACGGCCGAGGCAACGGTCCGATCGGGCCCGCGCGAGACGAACCCCGGCGCAAGCGCGACGGCGGCCGCGGCGTCGATGGCGCCGAAACCGAAAACGTCGCTCACCCACCGCCCGGCGCCATTGAGCGCCCAGCTCTCGTCGTCGGGCTGCACCCGCCGTGCCGAGCGGATCAGCACGTGCTGCACATCGCGGCTCGAAAGATTCGGATTGGCCTGCAGCACCAGCGCGATCGCGCCCGACGCGATGGGGGCCGCGGCGGACGTCCCGCCGAAGCCTGCGGTATAGTCGCCCGGGGCCGAGACCGACGCGCCGGTGGTCGTGTACACGCCCGACGGGGCCGAGCCGAACAGGTCGGTGCTCGATGTCGTCACCAGCATGAGCGACGAGCCGGCCTCGGAATACGTTGCCCGCTGGTCGCTCCGGTCGATCGAGCCGATCGCGATCGCGTATCGGCTGGAGGCATAGGGGTCGTAGTCCACGCGGTCGCTGACGCCCGCGCCATTTCCCGCGGCCCAGACGAAGATCGTCCCCTTGCCGCCGCGGCCCGCCGTCGCCGCCGTTTGCAAGGCGGCCAGCTCGATCGAGGAGATCGCGCTCAGAATCGCGTTGTCGGGCGGACCCCAGGAGCAGGACTTGACGGCGTTGAGATCATTGCGGAAAGTGAACGACGCGGCGGTATCCGAATCGAAGCCGAAGAACTGCCGCGAGATCTTCGCGCCGTATGCGACGCCCACTCCGCCGATCCCGTTGCGTGCCGCGGCGATCAGCCCGGCGCACGCCGTGGAATGGTCGCCGAAGGTATAGCCCAGAATCGGGCCCTGGCTGGCCGCGAGGTTCACGTTGGGCGCGAGGTCCGGATGGTCGATGTTGAAGCCGGCCTCGATGACGCCCACGGTGATGCCCGTGCCGGTGATGCCGTTCTTCCACGCCGGCAGGGCGTTGACACTCCCGGCGGCACCACCCAGGCCGTTGATGAACCACTGCTGCACAAAGCCCGGGTCCGTCGGCGGATTGGCCCTGAGCGTACGGGGCCGCATCGAGTCGACGTACGCCTCGAGCACGCCCGGCTGGCCCGCCAGCGCGTCCGCCAGATCAGCGGCGGCGGCGACGCTCGTCGTGTCAATCAGCCAGAACTCCCGCAGCTCGCCCGGCTCCTCGCTCGCCCGCACGGGCAGCAGCGCTGGCCCCTCGGCCACCCGGCGGAGCCCAAGGGCCCGATCGATCGGGCCCCGGTCCACAGCCCGAACGATCACCCGGGCCCGCAGCATCCAGCCGTCGTCGGCCTGGCTGGTCAAGGCCTCGGGCGACTGAAGCCCCATCGGACGGACGCCCACGCCCGTGCGAACCGGCCGCTGGTCCGCCTCGACCGCCCCGAGCGCCGACGAACACAGCAGCCCGCCCGCGAGCGTGGCGGCGAGCGTCAGAGTCAGCGGGGCTTGCGGCTGGGCGGACCGTGCGGGCATGGTTCCTCTATCGGACGGTTCGCGGCCCGACTGGCCCGGGTTCGCGCTGGCACGATTTAGCACGGGAACTGGCCGGCAAACCAGCAGCTCAGGAACGCAAAGATGTCTGAAACATCGCGCGTGCCGCTGTTATCAAAGTCCGAGCCCGGGCCGGCGGCGAACCACGTCGACAGGAACGCAAAGATGTCTGCAACCGTCCTGGCCCCGTCGTTGTCGGCGTCGCAGGCGCAGCGGAGCCGCGGGCCGGCCGCGTTGATGGCCGCCGTGGTCTGCACGGATGTCGTGGTGCTGCTCAGCGAGATGGTCACCAGCACCGGCAGGGCCGCGCACGCGGGCGAGTCGGCCGGGAAGGTGACCTGCAGCGGATCAAGGGGGGTGGGGGTGGTGTTGGTGGGCGGGGAGTTGTTGATTGAGAAGTTGGTTGTGGCCGTCGCGCCGCCCTGGGGCGTGCGGGTGATGCGCCCGGCGAGAACGACCGGGACGACCTGCGGGTCCGTCGGGAACGCCGAGCCGCCGAAGTTCGAGGTTGTCACCACCGTCGCGCTGACGGGGATGCTGAAGTCGAACGATGCGGGGTCGCCCACGACGGGCGTGAGCGTGCCGGCCGACGCGGCCGACTGCGTGACGCCGATGGCCGTCACGTTGACGGTGCCCAGCGGGATGCTCAGTGGCCCGCAGTTGAACAGCGTGCAGGTGGGCGTCGTGCTGCCAGCGAAGGCGGCGCAGAACGCGCGGTAGGTGAAGTTGTTGAGGTTTGCCGATGTGCTGATGGGCGCTACACCAACCAGGTTCAGGCTCACATTCCGCGCCTCGGCCGTGCCCGCGCCGGGATTGATCGAGAGCGTGAAGCTCCCGGTCGGTCGCTGCGGGGTGGTCGGGGTGTTTCCACCAGTGCCCGCGAGCGTGCCGCTGATCGGGATGATCTGGTTGGTCGTCAATGCGATCGACGAGCAGCCGCTGGTGAACAAGCACAGGAACGGGTTCGGCGTGCCCTGCTGCAGGCGCGTGGCGAGCAACGGGGCCGCGGGGGGCGGAGGCTGAATAGGCATCGGATCGCCCGAGAGCGAGCCGCTGAACGGGGCCGAGGCGCTGAACGTGTACGTCACGGCACTGGTCGTGGCGTTGACGGTGAGCGTGTAGGCCTCGGCGGCCAGGGCCGACCCGGAGCACAGGGCCAAGGCGGCCAAGCCGACGAGGGAACGGAGTCGAGTTTTCGACATGGGGAGCATCTCCACGAGCGTCGTCGCGTGTTCAGGCAGCGGAAGGGGGCGGGATACGAACAAAAGGTAACCCCTGGCCGCCGGTTTGCCACCCCGGATGTCCGAGAAGCCGTGGAACTTCACGGTGAAGCCTCCCTGGCCAAGCTTGGCCGGTGGCAGCCGTGTGGCCCACGGCGGGTATGCTCTTGGCGACCGCCGGCCCATGACGCCCGGGGCCTGGGAGGACCCGTCATGCCGCTGCCCCCGTTGGTTCTCAAGGACCCGATCTGGGCCCGCCTGGATTCGGGCTGGAAGCCCATCCCCAAGCGTCCGGGATATGCCTTGGGGATCGCCGTGGTGCTCTCCATGACGGTTGTCATGGCGCTCGCGTACGTGGCCACTCTGGGCCTTCTCGGCTACGGCGTCTGGGTGTATTTCCAACACTTCGCCCCGCCGGATGCGAGATCGTCGGGCGGCTCCATAGTGAGCGCGTCGGTCCTGTGGCTCCTGCCTCCCGTCTTGGGCATTATGCTCCTGGTGGTGCTCATCAAGCCGCTCTTCGCCCCCCGGGCGGGAGCCACAGGCAGCATCGAGATCAAGGAGTTCGAGGAGCTCAAGCTCCACTCGTTTGTCCAGAATGTTTGCGCCGTCATCGGGGCCCCGCCGCCGCGCGAGATCCGGTTGGACTGCGAGGTGAATGCCTCCGCGTCGTTCCGCCGCGGCCTGCGGAGCCTTCTCACGCCCGGAGACGTAGTCCTCACCATCGGCATGCCCTTAGTCGCGGGCATGACCAAGCGCCAGTTCGCCGGCGTGCTCGCCCACGAGTTCGGCCACTTGGCTCAGGGCTCGGGCATGCGCACGACATCGCTCGCGCTGACCCTCCTCAACTGGTTCGCACGCGCCGCCTATCAGCGCGACGCCTGGGACGTCGCCATGGCCCGGCTCGCCGGCACCGGCCACGCCTTGGCGATCTTCGGCTGGGCGGCGATCATCTGCAGCTTCTTCGCCCGGCTCGTCCTGAAGGTCATCGTCTGGGTCTGCTCGTTCCCGGCGCTCTTCATGCTCCGCCAGATGGAGTACGACGCCGATCGCTACGAGGTGCAGCTGTCCGGCATCGCGGCGTTCGAGCGGGCCTTCGAGGTGCTCGGCGAGCTGGGCACTGTGTACCCGCGGGCCCTGGAATCGACGCGCCGCGTCTATCAGCGCGACAAGACCGTGCCGAGCAACTTCCCCGCCGTGCTCGTCGACCACGCCCGCAGGCTCACCCCCGAAGAGCGCGCGGAGGTCCGCAAGCAGATGCTCGAGGCCCCGGGCGGCTTTCTCTCCACCCACCCAAGCCCCACCAGCCGCGTCGCCGCAGCCAAGGCACTCGGGCACGAGGGGCTCTACACCGACGACGGCCCCGCAGCCCATCTGTTTGGCGACTTCGACGCCGCGTGCACCAAGGCGAGCTATCACCTGTTCCGCCAGCTTCTCGGGCCGGACCTCGAGATGGCCCGCTTCGTCAGCGTCGGGCCGCTGGTCGTCGCCGGTCCCCGGGCCGAGTCGCGGCAGACCACCCTGGAAGCCTTCCTGGGCTACGAGCCGGCCAGCTGGCGCCCGCCCTTCCTCCCCGCGACAACCATCGCCGACGCCGAGAACGCCAAGGCGACCATCACCCGCATGCTCGACACCAATGCCAAGGCCCGCGCAGTCTCCGGCGGCGAGGCCGCGGGCAAGCGCCTCGCCGAGTTCCGGGCGGCCAGCGACGAGGTGATCGCCTGGGGCAAAGTCGTCGCCCAGCACGGCGCGGGCCTCTCGCCGGACTTCAAGGGCCTCTCCCTCGCCTTCACCAGCCGCGAGGGCGCGATCGAACGCTTGCAGAAGTCCGGCACGCGGCTCGACGAGGCGACGGCCCGGCTCGATGAGCTGAACACGACCGCCGCCGCCCGGCTTTCTTGCACGCTCGCGGTGCTCGGCGTGGCGGGCATCGAGTCGGCCATCCCGAGCGCGGCCCGCGATCGGGCCCGGGCCGTCGAGCTCTTGCAGGCCCTCGAGACGCTGCGCAAGATCCACCCCACCGCCGCCGAGTGCCGCTCGATGAACGCGCGGGCCCAGGCGCTGTTGGGCCGCGTCCGAAACGAGGAGAGTTTTAAGCGGGCCAAGGGCGAGCTCCGGCCGCTCAGTGATATCGCCCGGATCAAGCTCGACGACGCCCGGCGGCTCGGCGGCGACACCAAGGACCCCGCCGCCGCAAGCCTCGCCGAGGGCAACCTCGGTGCCACGCTCGTGGGCGCCAGCCCCGGCCACCGCGAGATGGACGAGATCTTCGCGGCCCTGGAGCTCTTTGTCGCCAACTACCCCGACGCGGTCGGTCGGTGCCTGAGCGAGTTGGCCGAGATCGCGGCCCGCGTGGAGACGGGGCTCGGCAAGCGGCTTAAGACCGGCAGCGGGGCGGCGGCCGGGGCGGCGTGAGACGCCAGCAAGCACTGGCTCAAAGAGCCAACTCGACAGACTCTTGTGCCCGCTTTCGCACACGCCGCGCGAGCGGATGAGTCGTTGGTGAGCCATGCTGGAACCGATGAACCATCCGAGGGCCGACGACATACCCAGATCGACAGACCCACCAGCATCCGCCGCAACCTTCGCACCCGACTGCCTGATTTGTCAGTACGACATCTCAGCCACGCCCGACGGCCGCTGCCCGGAGTGCGGGGGAGTTTTCACGCACGACGAGCTCTACGCGGCTGCAAGGCTTAAGGCTCGGCAACGACCCGGCGTACTGGATTGGACGCTCCGTTTGATCGCCGGCCCACTTGCGTTCATGGGAGCGGCAACACTCGCCTACGCGTCTTGGAGCACGGTATTTCCACTTTCGTTGACGCTCATCCTCGCCGGTGTCGGGCTATTGGCGTTCGTCGACGCGTTGCGGCGTGCGCGCGGCCACTTCACTACGTGGCTGACGACATTCTTCGCGGCGCCATTTACCCTTGCCACGGCTACGCATGTTTTCAACTCGCTGCTCGCCCCATCTCTGCTCTCGCTCAATCCGACGATGATCTGCTGGCAACGCCGTGTCCTGAACGGCCAGCGAGGTCCGGGGCCTGTGGGCGCGGGATTTGCCGGCCTCACGCCCACGGCGACAAGCTGCGTCTGGACGTTCGCCTCTGTCGATCTGCTGATCAGGGGCTACCGCTGATCTAGGTTCGACTGGTTGCCCAACGGGACGGGTAGATCCAATGTCTTTGCCATCCGGACCGGCGCGAGCTTCGGGCTTGGCCTCGCTCAGCTCGCTCTGGGCGCCGTGCTAGTCGTACTTGGGGTTCATTACCGCCGGCTCGACCGCCGCCCCGCGCTCACCCCATCCCCATCACCATCGCCATCATCTTCCCCATGTCCGCCGGGCTCATCGCCACCTTCGCTCCCGCCGCCTGCAGCGCCTTGATCTTCGATTCCGCCGTGTCGTCGGCCCCGCCGATGATCGCCCCGGCGTGGCCCATCCGCTTGCCGGGGGGGGCCGTCTGGCCCGCGATGAACGCGGCGACGGGCTTCTTCACGTGCTTCTTGATGTACTCCGCCGCCATGATCTCGTCGGTCCCGCCGATCTCGCCGATCATCAGGATCGCGTGCGTCTCCGGGTCGGCCTCGAAGAGCTTGATCACGTCGATGTGCGACATCCCGCGGACCGGGTCGCCGCCGATGCCCACGCAGGTCGACTGGCCAAGGCCCAGCCGCGAGGTCTGCCACACGGCCTCGTACGTCAGCGTGCCCGAGCGGCTGACAATCCCCACGGCCTTGCCCGTCCTGGCCTCGCTCACGTGCGTGTTGATGTATCCGGGCATGATCCCGATCTTGCAGCCCCCGCCGCCCTTCTCCTTACGGGTGTAGCGGTCGCTCGACGTGGTCCCGCTCCCGGTCTTCGGGCCCGGCGTGATCACGCCCGGGCAGTTGGGCCCCACCAGGAGAATCGGCTCCTTCCGGCCCCCGTTCGCCGCGTTCACTTCGTCGAGCAACGCCCGCGTCTTGACCATGTCGTTGACCGGGATGCCCTCGGTGATGCAGCAGATCACGCGGATCCCCGCGTCGGCCGCCTCCAGAATCGCATCCGCGGCGAACGGCGGCGGCACGAAGATCATCGTGGCCTCGGCGCCCGTCGCCTTCACGGCCTGCTCGACAGTGTCGAAGATCGGAACGCTCGCCCCATCGTCGATGGCAAACTTCTGCCCGCCCTTGCCGGGCGTCACGCCGCCAACAACGTCGGTGCCGTAGAGAAAGCACCCCTTGGCGTGGGCCCCGCCGAAGGAGCCGGTGATGCCCTGACAGATGACTTTAGTGGAGGCGTTGATGAGGATCGACATGGGGCGGCAGTGTAGGGCGGGGCCCCTGCGCCGTGGGCCGAGCCTCCAACCCGCTTTACGCGCCGCCCGCGCCCGCGTCGTTGACGACCAGCACGTCCGCCGCCGCCCGATATCCCGCGGCATAACGGGCAAAGGTCGGCTCGGCCACCGAATCAAAGAACGCCCGTGCGTACTCGACCCCCCACCCCCGCACGCCCGTCTGCTCCAGCCGCTCCCACCGGGCCCACCGCACCGCGGGCCCGGCCTCGACATATACGCACAGGTCCAGCGCTGGCCGCACCGCCGGGTGCAGCGCGAACAGCCCCTCGACCACCACCAGCGGCGTCCACCCCGCCCGCGCCGGCCTCGGAGCCTCGATCATCCGCTCGCCGACGCGCCGGTGCTCGTGGAAACTCCACTCCGGGACGCTCGCCGCCCGGCCGAGGCGCAGGCTCGAGACGTCCGCAACCAAGCGGGCGAGGTCCGCCGACTCGGGCAGGTCGCGCAGATGCTCGGGCGTGCGGTCGTAGTCGGGCAGGTAGTGGTCGGTGCCGACGATGCACCCGCTCAGCCGCAGGGCCAGCGTGCTCTTGCCCGCGCCCACGGGGCCGGTGACGCCCACGACCATCGCGCGGGCTCCGTCGCCGCCGCTCGTTCCCCCCGCGACCGGCCCAGCCGCACCCAGCAACTGACGCACCTTCAGCGGTGCCTCGTCGAGCGTCGTGACGATCGGGGCGGGCCGCTGGCCCGTGCCCGCCGCCGCCGCGGGCTCACTCATCGTCGTCCACTTCGCCCGGCGCCGGCGGCTTGCCCGGCCGCTTCCAGCCCGACTCGGGATCCTTCTCGAGCGCCGTCGCCGACTGCTTCATGCAGCGCAGGCACACCCGCGCGTGCACGCCCGCGGCGTCGACCGGGCTCTCCCACTGCGGCTGGTTGCGCTCTTCGAGGCACATGCTGCACTTGGCCCCCTGGTGCTGGTGCCCGCCGCCATACACGACCACGTCGGCGTACGCGGTCGTCAGGCACTTGAGGCAGATCAGGCTGCCCTGGTGCCCCTCGATCATGATCTCCTGGCCCTCCGGGTCCCACGTGCGGGCGCAGAAGTCGCAGAGAGACGAGGCCACGGTGCCGTCGGGGTTGGAGGTGTGCATGGTGTGAGCAACCAAGGACGGAACGGGGTTGAAAGGGGTGCGAACGTTCGACGAATGGTCTAGGCGGCCTCGCCGAGCCCGGGGCCGAAGTCCCCCGAGCCGCCGCCGAGCTGGTTGCGGACCAGTGATTGATAGATAGCACATCGCGAGAGCAGGTCTCGGTGGTTCCCCTGGTCGATGATGCGGCCCTCGCTCATCACCACGATCAGGTCCGCCGAGACGACCGTCGAGAGCCGGTGCGCGACGATCAGGCAGGTCCGCGTCCGCCCTCCCTGTCCCTGCCCGGCCTGCCCACCGGAACCAACGAACTCGGCGATCGCCTCGGCGATCCGGGCCTCGCTCTCGGCGTCGATCATGCTAGTAGCCTCGTCGAGGATCAGGATCGCCGGGTCTCGGAGGATCGCGCGGGCGATGGCCAGCCGCTGCTTCTGCCCGCCGCTGAGCCCCGAGCCCTGCTCGCCGACCTCGAAGTCGTATCCCCCGGGCTTCGCGAGGATGAACTCCTCGGCCCGGGCCCGCCGGGCCGCATCGCGGATCCGCTCGTCGGTCGCGTTCTCGGCCCCGTAGGCGATGTTGCCCACGATCGAGCCCTTGAACAGCACCGTGTCCTGCGTCACGACGCCTATGTGCCGGCGCAGCGAGCGGACGCCCACGGCCCGGATATCCGTGCCATCGACCAGCACCCGCCCGGCGTCGGGATCAAACAGCCGCGGGATCAGCGAGAGCAGACTGGTCTTCCCACAGCCATTGGGACCAACGAACGCAACGGTCATCCCGTGCCGGATCTCGAGGCTCACGCCATCCACCGCCGGGCGCGACGCACCGGGATACGTCAGCGCCACATTCTCGAAAGTGATCGAGCGGCTCGGCCGCTCCAGCCGCGGCAGCCCGGGGCGGTGCCCGTCTTCCTCCGCCTGTCCCATCAACTGGTCTAGCCGCGACGCCGCCGCCGACGCCGCCTGGATGTCGTTGAGCAGCCCCGTCAGAGGCTTGAGCTGGGCCGCCGCCAACCCCAGCGAGGCCAGCACGGCGAGCGACGAAACCTTGTCGAGGTGCCCATCGAGAATGGCCTTGACAGCCACCAGCGCCAGGCACCCAAGCACGAGGATCGAGATCGTCTCCACCAGCGGGCTGGCCAGGGCGCGGGCCGTGCGGACCTTGAACTCCTGGGCGACGACCTCCTTGTTGATCCGGTGGAACCGCCCGGCCTCGTACCGCTCCCCGGAATACACCTTCACCACCCGCAGCCCCGCGAGCACCTCGCTGGCGGACTGATAGAGCCCGCTCTGCCCCGCCAAGGCCTTCCGGCTGGCCCGTCGGATCCGCTTGCCCAGCGTGCGGATGATCGTGCCCACCAGCAGCGCCACCGGGATCGTGATCACCGTCAGCCGCCAGTCGAACACGCACGCGATCGCGAACGCGGCCAGACCCTTGGTCACCTGCGCCACCGCGCGGCTCAGCAGCGCGTTGAACCCCGAGCCCAGCTGGGCCGTGTCGTACACGATCCGGCTCACCAGGTCGCTCGGGCCCGCCGACACCACCGTCTTCAGCGGCAGGTGCACCACCCGATGAAACGCCTCACGCCGCAGGCTCGCGATCGAGCGCGTCACCACCGTCAGCGACAGATACGCGTGCATGAAGTTGCACACCGCCCCCAGCACCGTCAATACGCCCAGCCCCACCACGATCCACAGCACGGCGTCAAACGGCTTTGGCGGGAGCGCGGCGATCACCCCGCTGGGGATCTCAACGGGCCAGTTCCGCTTGCCGAACGTCTCGTTCAGGTCCCTCGCCAGCTCGGGCAGCCCCTTGGGAGAAGCCCCGAGGATGTTGTCCAGAACCGGCTTGAGCCCGAGGATCCCCGCCCCGAGCCCGCCCGCCGACAGCGTGGCGAACACAAGCGCCAACACCAATAGGCCGCGATACCGCCCCATCGTTCGGGCGTAGCGCCAGAACGGGTCGCGACCCGGGAGGGTGCGGGCGGGGGTGGAAAGGGCGGCCATGCGCAAGTAGTAAAGGGGCTCCCCAAGGGCAGGACCACACCGCAAACGCGGAGAAATCCTGACAACCTCGGGCCGGATCGGTCGCGGCGCGCCGACAATACTCATGACGTGATCGACCCGAGCACCCAACCCCCCCACCGCCCCCATCCCGGGCAGCCCCACGCGACGGCCATCGTCCCGTGCTTCAACCAGGGCCGCTTCGTCGTTGCCGCCGTCCGCTCCTGCCTCGAGCAGACCGACGCGAGCGTCCACGTTGTCGTCGTCAACGATGGCTCCAACGACGGCCGATCGCACACCGACTGCGACACCTGCCTCCGCCTCGACCCCTCGCGCGTCAGCGTGGTACATCAGCCCAACAAGGGCCTTCCCGCGGCCCGCAATGCTGGCGTCGCCCAGGCCCGGGCCTTGGGGTGGAACCAGGAGTTCGTCTTCTTCCTCGATGCCGACGACTGGGTCGAGCCGACCTTTGTCTCACGCCTCGCCGCGGAGCTGAGGGCCGCCGGCGACGACGCCTCCCACGCGTATTGCCAGGAACAGCTCGTCGAGCTCGGCACCGGCATCTGGCAGGTGCCCGAGTGGGACCCGGTCCTACTGCTGATCACCAACCTGCACCCGATCACGGCCCTCATCAGGGCCGACCGCTTCCACGCCTCGGGCGGCTTCGATGAATCCCTCGTTCACGGCTACGAGGACTGGGACCTCTGGCTCACCTTCGCCTCCCGCGGCTGGCGCGGCGTGCGGGTCCGCGAACCGCTCTTCGTCTGGCGCCGCCACAGCCCCGCCACCATGGTCATCCAGGCCAGCTCGCGGCACGACCGGCTCTACGCCGCCCTGGTCGAGAAGCACTGGGCCATGTTCGAGCCCTGCGCCCGCGAGGTTGTCGCACGCTCCAACGCGCTGCTCCGCAAGGCCGATGCGCACTGGATCGACGAGAACCACGACGCGATCTTCATCCGCGACCTGCGTCGGGACGTCCGCGAGGCCGTCCGCGACAAGGGCCGCGCGCTCGACGATGCCCTCGCCCTGAGCAAGCAGCTGCAGGACAAAGACGCCGAGATCGAGTATCTGCATCGGGAGCTCGCCGCCGCGCGCGGCGCTCCGACGCTGAGCATCCGCGCCGGGGCCCGCCGGGCCATCGACGCGATCGCCGGGAGGCTCGGCCACGCGAGCACGATCCCCTCGGCCGCCGACGCGCAGGCCCGCGGCGTCACCCCCGGCTGACCCCGTCGCGTTTGTTCATCAAGCCATCTCGGCCCCCCGCCGCCTCACCGCTGGTCAACACTCGCCGTGCGCGACAGCCGCGCCTTGAGCTCCGCGACATTCGCCCCGGCCCGCTGGGCCTGCTCGAGCCACGCCGCGTGCTCACGGGCCGCGAACCCGCCGTCGGCGGCCCGTCGAACCAGCACGATCCGCATCCACGCCGAATCGTCCAGCCGCAGAGCAGCCTGGGCCAGCCGCGACCCCTCCGCCCCGCGCCCGGCGGCGTGCATCGCGCCGTACAGCCGCCCAGCATCCTCGCGGAACCGGGCCAGCCCGCTCTTGCGCTGTGCCGGCGACCCGCCGACCAGCGCCGCGAACCTCGCATCAGTGAACGATGCCGCATCGCTCACGAGCGCCGCGCCCGCCGGCCCACGCCCACCGGCGAGCAGGATCGTCGCCAGCCGCGGGGCCAGATCGCGGATCGTGCCCGCCGGATCGCCCGAGGCCTTGAGCTGATCGAACCAACGCAGAACCGTGCCGCGATCGTCGCACACGTCGCAGAGCATCAGCCAGTGTTCCAGCGTGCCGAGCGTCCGCGACGGGCCGCTGGCGTCAAGCTGCACGGCGTTTCGAACCAGCAGCGCCGCATCACGCGCGGGCTTGCCCGTGCCCGTCAGTTCCCGCAGGGCCAGCTCTGCGGCCGGCCTTTGGGCGGGGCCTAGGCCGATCCACGCCCGGGCATACGCCGTCGTCGCCTCTGCCGCTCGTCCCGCCGATGCCGCTTCCTGGGCCGTGCGCAGCAGCGCCTGCGCTTCGCCCGCCGAGACGCCCGCGGGCACTTCTGCGGGCGTCGCCCCCGGCTGCGAGCCGCCGCCATTTCCGGCAGCGCGTGCCAGCCAGTTCACCATCGATTGTGCGTCGCGCATCCCGGTCGTGCGGTCGGCGATCTGCCCATCGACCAGCACGATCGTCGTCGGCACGGCCTGCACGCCGAAGCTCCGGGCTGCCGCTTTGTCCTGATCGATATCCACCAGCACCGCCACGGCGTTTGCCCGGATCCACGCATCCATGCCCCGCTCACGCCAGACCGTCCGGTTCATCACGTGGCACGGCCCGCACCAGCTCGCCGTGAACACTGCCACCAGCGGCCGCCCCGCCGCCCGGGCCGCCGCCTTGGCCTGCTCGAAACCCGCCCGCGTGAACGATGGCGCCGGGGCCAGATCATCATCGTCGGAATGGGCCATCGCCCGCGCGGGCCCGATCTCCACCAACCCGGGCACAACCCCCGCCGACAACGCCACCACGCAGATCAGACCGAGGGTCGAAAACACACTTCGCATGCGCAGTTCCCCGCTCGCGGCACGGGCCGCGGAGGGGCTTGATCGGCACGCGAGCCTTGATCGGATGACCAAGAGGCCCCCGGCCGGGTGCCGCCGACGCCAACACCAGACGAATCCCTGCCCGGCGTATGCCAAAGCGGGTAACCGACGCCCGAATCGGGGCGGGGCTCGAGGTCCCGTAGACCCTAGCGCCCAGGCTTGGCCAGCCCCGCATCGACCTTGGCGCGCAGCGCGTCAACCTCGTCCCCCGCACCCCCACCACCCGCCGCCGCGCCGCCCGCCTTGGCCTGCTCCAGCAGCGCCGGCATGTCGGCGTTGAACGCATTGAGTTCAACCGCCCGCCCGACCAGCACAAGCCGCGTTTCGGGCGTGTCGTCCATCTCGACAGCCTTGCTCGCCAGAGTCGCCGCCGCATCGCCACGGCCGGCGAGGATCAGCGCCGCGTACATCGTGGCGGCCCGCCCGCGGAACCTCTCGATCGCCAGCTTCCGCACCTGAGCCCGCAGCGCCTCGTCGGCATTCGCCCCCTGGCCCGCCATCGCGACCATCGCCCACTCGCGCCGCAGCCGCGTCAACGGCTCGGCGAGCACACGCCCCAGGTCCACCCACCGCTCGTTGGCCTCAAGCAGCCGCTCGATCCGGTTCCCGAAACGCTCCAGCGTCAGTCTCGCGTCGGCATCGCCCTTGATCCGGTCAAACCACTCCAGTGTCTTGTGCTCCTGCCCCACCATCGAGTTGAGCGCCAGCCAGTCCTCCAGGTCGTTCCACGCCTTCTGACCGCCCTTGAGCCTCGCCTCGGCCGCGTCGCGAAGCTTGATGAACTCGACCTTCGCCGGCTCGTGCCGCTCGCACAAGTCGGCAATCTCGCCGGCCATGAAGCTCACGCGGACGCCCACCATCGCCGGCTCCTTCTTCGCCGCGTTCCGCCACAGCCAGAGGTACTGCTCGGTCGCCTTGTCGAACCGCTCGCTGTTCACCAGCGTTCGGGCCAGCTCCATCCGCTCGCGCACTGGCAGGTCGTCGCCGGCCTTGGCCGCCCGGTCCTCGAGCACGACGGCCTCGGTCTTCCCCTGCGCCACGGCCACCAACCACTTGCTCAGCCCCGCCGCGTCGCGATAGCCCACGATGCGGTCGACCGCCTCGCCCTTCTTGAACGCGATCATCGTCGGCATGGCACGGACGCCATACTCCCGCGCGATGCCGCCCTGCTTGTCGACATCCACCTGCAGCGCCCGCCCGTTGTCCTGCACCAGCTTCACCACGCCCGCGTCGCGCCACGTTGTCCGGTCCATGAGCTTGCACGGCCCGCACCACTCGGCCGTGAACTTCACTACCAGCAGTCGCCCATCTGTTTTGTTGGCGTCGATCGCGTCCTCGAACTTCATCGCCGCGAAGATCGGGGGTACAACCTGGTCCTTCTCGGCCGCCCCGATCTCGACCTTGGATGCCGCCGGATCTCCGGCGCCCGTAGCCGCCGGGCACAGGAAGAGCATCGAAGCGAAAGCAACACGCGAGAAGCGACGAGCGGGGTTCATGACGATGGCCTCCGCCGCGTGAGTTCTTCCTGCGGCCGGGAATCGTACACCCGGGCCGCTCACTCCCCGACCATCTGGATCCCCGGAACGATCCGCGGCTTTTTGAGCGGGGTGATCTCGTACATCCACACGCGGCCTACCCGCTGCGGAAACACATTCAGCACCCTGTCAGTCGCCGCGGGGGCCTTGATCGGCTCGTCGCCCACGCCCATGGCGACCACCACGCCCCGCCCGTCCACCCGCGCCAACAGCAGGAATGTGTACAGCGCCGGCGACTCTGCGTACGACCAGCCCACCAGCCGCACACCGGCGTCCGCGCCGTCGGGCGGCGACAGCTCCACGCCGATCCGCTCGCGCGTCCACCGCCTGAACTCGCCTTCGTCTGTACACACCACCGCTGGCTCAAAGCCCGCCGCCTGCTGCACGCGATAAAGCGCCGCGAACGGCTCGCTCCGCTGGGGCAACAGCAGCAACGCCGCAACGACCCCGATCGCCAAAAGCGCGGCGATGCCCACAAAGGAACGGACCCGCGATGTGCGGCGGCCGACCGCGTCTGGCATCTTCCCCGCGGGCGGGCCGTACGCCCCGCGGAGCATCTTGACCAGCTCGGCATCCGCCTGCGCCTCGCGCCGCAGCCCCGCATCGGAGGCTAACTCTCGCGCGAACGCCTGCTCTTCCGCCGCGTCCAACAGGCCGTCAAGATGCCGATCAAGCCGTCCATTGGCTGGGCGTGGGGCGGGGTCCGGGTTCATGTTGAGGCTCCGTCACCGGCGTCGGGAACTTGAGAGGCGATCGACAACAGGCGGCCTCGCAGACGCTGGCGTGACCGATGCACGTGGCTCATCGCCGTGCCCTCCGGGATGCCCAGGATCTGCGAGATCGCTTGGTACGACAGCCCCCCCACCACCCGGAACACCAGGCACTCACGCGCCACGGGATCAAGCTCCCCCAAGGCCTCGCTCAGCCCGGGCGAGAGCCCGCCAACCCGGCCGCCAAACTCCGCCCCCGCAGCCATCTGGAGACCCTCTACCCGGACAAACCGCCTGTGCCGTTTCCGGGCCGCGTTCAGGGCCACGTGCCGCGTGATCTGCCCCATCCAGCCCTCAAAGCTGCTGCCCCGGCAAAAGCCGGACCGCTTGGCAAGCCCGATGATCGTCGCTTCCTGCACCACGTCGTCGGCCTCCGTGCGGTCCGAAAGGACCGCCGCCGCGATCACCCACAGCTTGCCCCGGGCCCGTTCCAGCAGCGACACAAACTCCGCCTCGTCGATGATCCCATCTGCCGCCGCGCACGACACATCCACGCCGCTCTCGGGCGACGCCGACACAGACCGCCCGAACAGTTCCGGAAACTTCACGGCTTGAGCAACCTCCACACCCCCCCCATGTGTTCAGCCGCCAACCGGCTTGCACCGTCCGGGGCCAATCCGGCGTCCGATATCCATCGCCCGGCCCCCTCAGCCCGTCGCGATCGCCGCCCTCGCTCGCTCAAGGATCCCTTCGGCGACCCCCGGCGTCGGGGCCTCGGCGATCAGCCGCATGATCGGCTCGGTGTTCGAGCCGCGGACGTGCAGCCACGCCCGCTCGGACGCGAAGTCCACGCGCACGCCGTCCTGCATGTCGAGCGACTCCGCCGCGAACGCCCGCGCGACGATCTCCACCGCGCGGCCCGCCTGCGACAGATCGCTCAGATCGACCTTCCGCTTGATGATCGAGTACGCCGGCACCTCGCCCACCAGCTCGCTGAGCGTCCGGCCCGTGCGGGCCAAGAGCGAGAGAATCAGGCCCATGCCCGAGAGCGAATCGCGGATATAAGTCACCCGCGGCCAGATCACCCCGCCGTTTCCCTCTCCGCCGAAGACCGAGCCGCGGGACTTCATCGCCTCGACCACGTTCGCCTCTCCGACCGCCGTCCGCACCACCTGCACGCCGAAGCGGGCGCACACGTCCTCGATCATCCGGCTCGTCGAGAGGTTCACGCACACCGTCGCGCCCCGCAGATCGCGCCCAAGGGCCTGCTCGGCCTCCAAGACGGCCTGGGCGCACAGCACCAGCGTGTACTCCTCGCCGATGTACGAACCCCTTTCGTCGATCAACGCCAACCGGTCGGCGTCGGGATCCTGCGCGAAGCCCACGTCCGCGCCCTTCTCCTGAACAAAGCGGGCCAGGTGCACCAGGTTCTCGCGCGTCGGCTCGGGCGTGTGGGGAAACACGCCGCTGGGCGAATCGCCCAGATGGTGCGTGATCGTCGAGCCCAGAAAGTGCTTGGCCCCCTCGCGCCCCGACGAGTTCACCGAATCCACGATGCACCGCTTAGACTGCCAGCGGCGATCCTCCACCACGCCGATGGCCTTGAGCGCCCCACGCACCTTCTCCACGTGCGCAAATGTTCCCTCGCTGGGCAGCCCGATCGGCTCTCCCGTCTTGCCCTGAGTGATCGTGCCCAGGAGCTCGTACCCCACGCCCCGGGCCCCGGACTTCTCCGCCGCCCGATATCGCTCGATGATCCGGTCGGCGAACGCCTTGCTCGGGGCCGAGGCGATCACCGCGCCCATAGCCACCCCTGTGCCCTCCCGCATCATCGGCTTCAGCCCGTTCCACTGCTGCGGGTTGTGCGATGCCGTGATCACGATCCCGCCCGCCGCGGCTCTCGCATCAACCATCACTCCGACCGTCGGCGTCATCGCAACGCCCAGGTCCAGCACGTCGCACCCGGCCCCGGCAAGCCCCGCCGCCGCGGCCTGAGCCATCACCTCGCCGCCCACGCGGCCGTCACGACCGAGCACCACCAGCGGCCTGCCCGACCCGCCAACCCGATGCTCGCGAAAGTATCCCCCCGCGACCATCGCAAACCGCGACGCCACCTCCGGCGTCATCGACGTCCCCACAATCCCGCGGCAACCCGACACCGACAACATCAACGGCGCATCAGCGGCTGTACCCATAGACCCCAAGAGTAGAAACGCCGCCCGCCCCGTTCAGCCCGGCACCCTCACTCCAGCCCCTCAACGACCACCGGAACCCGCACCCGCTGCCCCCAGCTCGCCGGCGGGTTCTGCCACCAGAGCACGTCCTCGGGTGTCGCCGCCAGCGGCGGCAGCATCGGGGCCTCCATAACGCGCAAAACCGCCCCCTCGGGCCGCCCGGGCGAGAGGGCATCCAGCAGGCCCGCCAGCGTTGCGCCCCGCGGCGCGATCTCAACCGAATACACCGCCAGCACCACCCCACGCACCGGGCCCACCGGCCGCACTGTTGGCCGAGGATCCGATGCAGTCCCGCCGCCGCCCGAGCTTCCATCCCCCGCAAGCGTCGGCAGCCCCGGCCTTGCCGGCGTTCCCCCGTTCGGCACCGCTATCGAAGGCGTGAGCAGCCCCGCATAGGCCGGCGGCAACTGATCCATGGCCATTGGCCGCCAGCCGCCCTCACGCCCCGCCGCCCGCGCGATCCCCTCGACACGCTTCATCGCCCCCGCCCCGGCGCTGGGCAGCCGCACGCTGATCACCAGCCGCCCCTGCCGCGCCATGGCAATCGCCCGTTCCGGCGTGAGCGCTTCGGCCGCGGCGATAACCGTCGCCCCGGGCTCGGGCCCCTCGGGCGTCGTCTCTGCGTTGCCCGGTCCGGCGGCGACCTCCACCTCCGCTGTCCGCACCACCTCGGGCACGATCGGCGTCGTCGGGTTGCCAGAGTCCGCGACGCCAAGCCCGGGCCGCTGCATCGCCCGTTGATACTCGCCGTAGCCCAGATAGCCGACGCCCGCGACAATCGCGATCGACGCCGCCGTCGCCAGCCGCCCGGCCCATGCGCTCTCGAGCACCATCCGCCACCCGCCGCCCGACTGGCGGACAGTCACCACGCTCGTGGTCGCGACTTCCGCCGGCGCATCGGCCTCCTGGGCCGCCAAGTCGCGCAGGGCCTGGGTCTGCAAAGCCGATTCGATCCGGTCGCCCAGATCAGCCGGCACGCGGACATCCCGCAGCATCGCCAGCCCGGCCTCGTCGTCCCGAAGCTGCCGAACCAGCAACGCCAGCCGCGGCTCGGCTCTAAGCGCCGCCAGCACCGCCTGCTCACGGTCCGCCGACAGCTTCCCGTCGACAAGGTCGATCATGTCGGCCTCGGTCAGGCCGGCCGGAAGCCCCGGGGTCGGGCGGGGCGAGGAAGATGGTGCATCGGCGGGGTTCACGTGCGTGGGCTTTTCTCGATCGCTTCCCGAAGGGCCATCCGGGCCCGGAATAGCCGGCTCTTGACCGTCCCCTCAGCAACGCCCAGCGCCTGGGCGATCTGCTGATAGTCCAGTCCCTGAACATCCCGCAGCACCAGCACCGAACGCTGCTCGGGCTCGAGGCTCGACAGAGCCCGGGCGACCTGCTGCCGCCGCTGTTCACGTTGGACGCCCTCACCCGGCTCAAGTTCCCGGCTCTGAGCATGACCCGACCCCACCGAAGCCCGAACATCCGCCGATTCAGGGCTTCCCCCGCGCAGTATCGACCCGGCGATCGGGGCATCCAGGCTGGCATGGTTCCGAAGCTTGGCCCCCCGCAAGTGCGACAGGCAGGCATTCATTGTCACGCGGATCATCCAGGTGCTGAGCTTGCTCCGCCCGTCCCAAGAGTCGAGCCCCTGGAGCACCTTGACAAACGCGTCCTGGGTCAGGTCGGCGGCGAGATTCCGGTCGCCGACCATCCGCAGGCACACGCCGTAGAGCCGCGACTGGTACCGCGTCAACAGTTCCCCCCACGCCGGGCGGCTGCCCAGCCCCGCCTCGCGGATCCGCGCCACGATCGCGCGGTCCAGCGCGTCCTCGTCGGTTGGTGGATGTGGGGCCGGCGGGCCCGCGGGCGGGTGCATGACTCTGCGATGGTAACGACTCCCCGGGCCCGATCGGGTTCCCGGGTTTGTCGTCCTCGCCGCGAGATCGCCCCTGATCCCCGTACACTCGACTCGATGTCCAAGCCTTCTGCCGCGCCCGCCCAATCCTCCCATCAGCACCCCGCCGAGACCGTCAAGGAGACCCTGATCTCGATCGTCATCGCCTTCACGATGGCCTTCGTCTTCCGCGGCTTTGTCATCGAGGCCTTTGTCATTCCTACCGGCTCCATGGCCCCCACGCTCATGGGCGCCCACATGCGCTATCACGGCTCCAAGTCCGGCTACGACTGGCCCGTCAGCGCCGTCTACCCCACGCCCAACGATCCGACCTCCTATCAGAACCCGCAGCGCAACATCGCTGTCACCGATCCGATCACCGGCGAGACGCGGGCCAGCAGCGCCGTCGATCTCTCCTCGGGCGACCGCATCCTGGTCCTCAAATACCTCTACTCGATCTTCGACCCCAAGCGCTACGACGTGATCGTCTTCAAGAACCCCTTCGACCCGAGCCAGAACTACATCAAGCGACTCGTCGGCCTGCCCAACGAACAAGTCGCCCTCATCGACGGCGACGTCTTCGTCCGCATTCCCCAATCCGCCGACCCCAACGACGTTTCCCCCTGGAGCCTCCCGGGCTGGAGCATCGCCCGCAAGTCCACCGTCCAGCAGCGGGCCCTCTGGCAGATGGTTTATGACTCGTCCTACGAAGCCCTGAGCCCCGCCGCCGGCCCCTGGACCACCCCCGACCCCGAGGGCTGGACGCTCAAGCCCAGGGAGTATGTTTATACCGGCTCCAAGCGGGCCGATCTGGTCTTCGATCAGTCCCGCCAGCGCACCAGCCTGAACGCGATGCCGCCGCCATGGCGCACCTGGGCCATCAGCGACGCCTACGCCTACAACGAGGCCCTGCTCACCGCTGGCCAGCCCCTCGCCCGCTTCCCCGTTGCCGACGTCCGCGTGCACGCGGGCATCAAGCCCCAAGGCCCGGGCCTGAGCTCCAGCATCAGCCTCGCCGCCCGCGGCCACGAGTTCCGCGCCCTGCTTGCCCCCGGCAAGGTTGAGATCCAGATCCGCGCTCCCATTGGCGGCGGGGGGGGCGGGGGCGGCCCTGCCGTCATGGGCCCGTGGTCCACGCTCGAAACAGCAGCCTTCGCCGGATTCCCCGAGAGCACCGTTACTAACGTCGAGCTCTGGCACGCCGACCAGCGACTGACGGTCTTCATCAACGGCACCAACCTCCTCCACGCCGACTACGACTGGACGCCGGACCAGCGCCTCCGCTTCGCCACCGGCCTCTCGCTGGCCGACGTGCTCCGCCGCCAGTCGGGCCTCAACGAGAACATCCTGGCCGATTCCGATCTTTACGCCCGCGGCGCGATCCGCGACCTCCGCTTCACCTTCGAGAACGCGCCCGTCACCCTCTACCGCGTCGGCGTCGACCGCGACCTCTACTTCCAGCCCGCCACCAAGTCCGGCCAGTCCCAGCCGGCCCTCGCCACCAGCCCCGTCACCACCCTCACACTCGGGCCCGACCAGTTCTTCCCCTGCGGCGACAACTCCCCCGCCTCCCTCGACGGCCGCCTCATGACCCACGTCGACCCGTGGGTCTACAAGGAGTTCCCGCCCGCAACCCCGTCCCCTACCGGAGCCCCATACTCCAGCGTCGGCGTCATCCCGCGCGAGCTCCTGCTCGGACGCGCCTTCTTCGTCTACTGGCCCAGCCTTCTCAAGGACCGCGGCCCCATCCCCGTCACCGACTTCGGCCGCATGCGGTTTATATGGTGAAACCCGCCGCCCCCACTCGCCCGCCCCTCGCCCTCGCCGCCATCGGCCTCGGCGCCGCCCTGCTCTCGCGCCCGCTCGCCGCGCAGCCGCCCGCCAACCCGGCTCTCGACCCCTCGCCGACGCCCGTCGTCGCCGCCGCACCCGCCGAGCTCATCACCGTCCAGCACGGCGATCTGCCCATCATCCTCTCCGCGCCCCACGGCGGGACCGTCCGCGTGCCCGGCTCCAAAGACCGCACCACCGGCGTGCTCGTCCGCGACGTGCTCACCGCCCAGGTCGCCCTGCTCGTAGCCCAGCGCCTCACCGACATTCTGGGTGCCAAGCCCAGCCTCGTCGTCGCCCAGTTCAGCCGAAGAGATGCCGACGCCAACCGGGCCCGCGGAGATGCGGTCGAGAACGAGGCCGCCGGCGCCCAATACGACGCGTATCACCGCTCCCTCCGCGCCCTGGTCGACGATGCACGCCGCAAGCACCCCGCCGCCATCCTCATCGACATCCACGGCCAGTCCCGCGTCCCCGACGCCATCGTCCGGGGCACGCGCAACGGCAAGACCGTCACCGCGCTCATCGACCGCCGAGGCGAGCCGGCCGTCTCCGGCCCCGACTCGATCTTCGGCCGCCTCAAGGCCGCCGGCTACCGCGTCGTCCCGGACATCGACCCCGACCACCCCGAGCTCAACACCCAGCCCGAGACCTTCTTCGACGGCGGCTACATCGTCGGCTCCTACGGCAGCCAGAACCCCACCGGCGTCGACGCCATCCAGATCGAGCTCGGCGGCATGCGCACCGACAACACCATGAAGACCGCCCGCGACCTGGCCGACGCGATCGCCGCCTTCTACCTCGCCCACGTCAAGCCCGCCGGGCCCCCCGCGACCGATCCGCGCGCCGCGCCGGAGCCCGCCCCGGCGCGGGTACCCTCCGGCCCGTGAAGCGCATCGACACACAGGCCAGCCTCCGCATCGCCGTGCTCATGGAAATGCTCGAAGATGTCAGCCGGGCCCGCGGCCCCGAGGAGGCCATCCGGGCCTACGCCTCCCGCATCCAGCGCGTCCGCCCGCTGGACGCCTTCGTCGAGGTCGTCGTCGGCCCCGGCGCCGGGCTCGGCCCCGGCGAGTTCAAGCTCTCCCGCTGGTTCGTCGCCGACCCCGCCCTTCCCGGCACCACCCCCGCCCCCGCGACAGATCCGGCACGCGATTTCGATCCCGCCGACCCGCCCGTGCATCGCGGCGGCCTCATCGGCGATGTCGTCGCCCGCCACGAACCTCAGCTCATCCACGCGCTCAGCCTCGCCGCCGACCCGGTGCTCGGCCCCATCGCCCCGGAGATGGGCTCGTGCCTGGCCGTGCCGGTCTTCACCGACGGGCTTGTGCAGGAGTGGTGGCTGTTGTTCCGTCGCGACCCCGAGGGCTACACGCTCGCCGATCTCGAGGACGACCTGCTCATCAGCAACCTCTTCGGCGCGATGACCGCCAACCTCCAGGCCGTGCAGCAGATCCGCGTGCTCATCCAGCGGCTCCAGGACCAGTTCGAGGAAGTCGCCCGCGTCCAGCAGTCGCTCCTGCCCGCCCGCCTCCCGGAACTCCCCGGGGCAACCTTCGCCACCAGCTACCTCACCAGCGACCAGGCCGGCGGCGACTACTACGACTTCTTCCCGCTCCCGGGAGCGCGACTGGGCGTGTTCGTCGGCGATGTCTCGGGCCACGGCCCCGGCGCCGCCACCGTCATGGCCCGCCTCCACGCTATCCTCCACTGCTCCGATCTCTCGCTCGGCCCCGCCAAGGTCCTGGCCTTCGTCAACACCCACCTGGCCCGCACCACCTCTCAGGGCGGCTATGTCACCTGCCTGCTGGGCATCCTCGACCCCGCCGCCCGCAGCTTCACCTATGCCTCCGCCGGCCACCCCGCGCCGCGCGTCCGCGATCCCCTCGGCCGCGTCCACGCCATGGGCGGCCCGCCCGCCGGCATGCCGCTGGGCATCATCGACGAGCCGTATGGCCTCGAAGAGGCCGCCGTCGCCCTCCACCCGGGCCAGACCGTCGCCATCTATACCGACGGCCTCTACGAATCGTTCAACGACGATCGCGCGATGCTCGGTGTCGAGGGCCTCGACGCCGCGATCGCCGCAAGCTCGGGCCAGCCCCAGGACGTCGTCGACGCCATGCACGCCGCCGTCTTCGCTCACACCGGCAAGCGGGCCCGCGACGACGACCAGACCATCGTCGTCTTCCGCATCGACTGACCACACGCCCCTACGCTTTATGATGCCCGCCACCTCCCGGACCACCGAGCCCGAATGGTTCGCCACGCCCGACCCCGAGCGCGACTCCGACGGCTCGGGCCTGCGCTTCTCCTGCACCACCTGCGGCAACTGCTGCTCGGGTCCCTCGGGCTACGTTGTCGTCTCCGACGCCGAGGCGCTCGCCCTCGCCGCCCGCCTCGAGATCACCCTCGAAGCCTTCATCGAGCGGTACACCCACCACACGCCCCAGGGCCGCTCGCTCAACGAGAAGCCCTCGCACGCCGGACTCGACTGCGTCTTCCTCGACCGCGAGAAGATCCCCGGCAAGGCCGTCTGCGGCGTCTACGAAGACCGCCCGATCCAGTGCCGCACCTGGCCCTTCTGGCCCAGCGTCATCAAGAGCCGCAAAGCCTGGGAACAGGCCAAGGGCGTCTGCCCCGGCATGGACCACGGAAAGAAGTACGACCTGGTCCAGATCCGCGTCGCCCGCGACGCGTTCAAGATCTGAGCACGGGCAACCGATCGCCCACACCCCGCATGTCCCCCCTCGCACAATCCTGGCTCGAGGCCGCGCAGCGCGACGAGGTTGCGCAAGCGCTCGAGCGCGTCTACGCCGACGCCGCCGCCGCGATCACCGAGCGCGGGCCGGCCTGCTGGGCCTCGGGCCGATGCTGCAACTTCAAGGCCGCCGGGCACCGGCTCTACGTCACGGGCCTCGAAGCCGCCTACGCCGTCGCTCGCGCACCGCAGGCCCCCGCGCCGACCCCGGGTGCGATCCGGCTTGCCCAGGCCCGCGACGCCGGCGGCTGCCCGTTCCAGTCCGCCAATCTCTGCGGCATCCACGCCATCAAGCCCCTGGGCTGCCGCGTCTACTTCTGCGACCGCTCGGCACAGGATTGGCAGAACGACCTGTCCGAGCGCCTGCTCGCCGACGTCCGCGCCCTGCACGACCGCTTCAACATCGAGTATCGCTACGGCGAGTGGCTCGGCATGCTCGAACAGCTCACCGCCGACGCCCCGTGACGGCGACGAACTTCACCGTCAGCACTTCCAGGTTCCGCACCGGGTCCCCAAGCCCGCTCTTGCCCGCCGCGTCGCTGGCCACCGCCGCCGAGAGCAGCCGCGCCGCCGCCGGCACGCCCGCCGACTTCGCCGCCGCCGCGATCTGCGCCAGCTGCCGCGTCTTCGCCTCGCCCCAGCCAAAGACCTTCAGCGCCTTGTCCATGTCCGCCACCGCCACGCCCGCCTGCATCCCCCGGGCCGCCAGATGCACCTTCCGCGCCGCCTCGACATACGAGTGCGCGATCGGCACCGGATCGTGCCGCGAAACCTCGATGAGCTCCCGCAGTTGGGCCAGCGGCGTCGCCGCCTCCCCGAGCAGAAGCGTGTTCTGGATCGACCAGAACTCGTCCTCGCGGCTCATCCCGACCATCTCCGAAACCAGCCCCGGCGTGATCGGCTCCCCCGCGCCCCCCGCCGCCAGCGCCAGCTTCTCGAGCTCGTTGTCGATCCGCCCCTGCTCGGTCCCCACCGAGTCGATCAAGAGCGCCGCCGTCGCCGCGTCGATGCTTGTCCTGTGCCGGGCATTGGCCTGCCTGACCGCCCAAGCGATCGCCTCGTCGGTCCCCAGCGGCTCGCACTTGACCACCGCCCCGCCGCCATCCGGGATCGCCAACACGGCCTTGTCCAGATTCCCCGGACGCCACACCCCGGCCCGCAGCACCAGCGTTGCCGACGCCGACGGCTCCTGGGCATACGACTCGAGTAGCTCCCGCGCCGAAGCCGCCGCTGGCCCGCGGCGTCCGCGGACCTTGGGCGCTTCCGTCTCGCCGTCGGCCGCCCGCACCAGCTGCTCGGCGTTGTCCACCAGCACGATCTTGTGCTGCTGCATCAGCCCCGTCGAGCGGCACTCGTCGAGCACGTCGGCCATGATCCTGGCGCCCTGCCCGCCGTCGAACCGCACGGTGTCCACGCCGTCGGCCCCGTGCGCCTTGCCCATCGCTTCCCGCAGCGTCCGCAGCGATTCGTCGGACCGGAAGCGGTCCTTGCCGTGCAGGATCACAAAGCGCGTGGCGGCGGAGATCGGAGCGCTTGACGCGGCCTTGGCCATCGGGAATCAATCCTCCGCGTCGTCCTTCTCGGGCCCGAGATAGAGCGAGCACGCCATCGCGATCGCCGTGCACACCAGCAGCCCCCCAAGCATCTGGATCATCCGGTCGCCCCGATCAACCCCGAGCGCAAGAACCCCCAGCCCGATCGGCACCAGCACCACCATCAGCGTCCGCATCCAGCGCTTTGTCCGCGTCGTCTCGCTCAGCCGCAGGTTCGGCGGCTCTTCGCCGAGATCCACGTTGTCCCAGTCGATCTGCGACACCTCGGCCTTGATCTCTTCCAGCGATCGCCTCGCCGCCGCCTCCTCCGAGGCCAGCACCACCAGCTGCGCCTGCCCGAGCGCACCGCCCCACATGGCCGCGTTCGCCGCCAGAATCACCTGCGCATTGACCCCCCGGGCCCGCAGCGCGGCGGCGACCGCGTCCGCCTCGAAGGGCGTGTTCGTGCTTAAAATCGTCACCGTTGGCTCGCGGTCTTCAACCATCGCGGCATCCTAGTCGCGGCCCCGCCGCCCGCACCGCGCCGATAGCCTCAGCGGGGATTCGGGGAAGCAGGATGCACACATGCCAAGCCAGCCGCCACAGCCCCCGGGCCCAACACCCCCCGACACCAGCCCCGATCAGCGGCCGACTCGCTACATCTTCGACGAGGGCCCCGGCTCCCCCGCCTCCCCCCCCGGCCCGCGGCCAACCCAGACCGGCGACGTCCGCCGGTGGGGCAAGGCCACCCGAAACGTCGAAGAAGGCGAGTTTCTCGACGGCCCCAAGACCCGCCGCTTCGAGCTCTTCCGCGTCTTCCGCATCGCCTGGGAGTTCATCAGGGGCTTCCGCGCCCTGCACTTCGTCGGCCCGTGCGTCACCATCTTCGGCTCGGCCCGCTTCAAGGAAGACCACCGCTACTACGCCCTCTCCCGCGAGGTCGCCAGACGCATCGGTGGCATGGGCTTCACCATCATGACCGGCGGCGGGCCGGGCGTCATGGAGGCCGCCAACCGCGGCGCCAGGGATGCCAGCGCCAAGAGCATCGGCTGCAACATCACCCTCCCCATGGAGCAGCATCCGAATCCCTACGTCGACCGCTTCGTCGAGTTCCGCTACTTCTTCGTCCGCAAGGTCATGCTCGTCAAGTACTCCTACGCCTTCATCGTCATGCCCGGCGGGTTCGGCACCTTGGACGAGGTCTTCGAGACCATCACGCTCGTCCAGACCGGCAAGATCAAGGACTTCCCCGTCATCCTCGTCGGCGTCGACTTCTGGGCCCCGATGCTCGAGTTCTTCCGGCGCAAGATGCTCGCCGAGGGAACCATCAGCGCCGCCGATCTGGACCTGCTGGTGCTCACCGACTCGATCGACGAGGTCGCCGACCGCATCGCCGACGTCGCCCAGCGCAAGTTCGGCTTCGCCTGGAAGAAGAAGCCCGCCTGGATCCTCGGCGAGGGCGGCGTCGGACGCTGAGCGACCGGCTCCGCGGCCAGCGCGCTTGGGCCGCCGCTGGTTCCCGCCCCCGTGCGGCACGTCTATCTGCGGCCGACCGCACCGCCGCGGCCGCGCTCTGCACCATCTCCGCCAAGTTCCAGGTCCGGATCGCTCTTGCGGCTCACTCGCCCGCGCCCCTGGTCGGTCCGCCACACTCCGAGCACCGCCCGCCCTCCGGCGGCATCGGGTACTCACACCCCGGGCACAGACCGTCCTTCAGACGCCGACGCCGGGTGCGGCCGCGCCAAGCGTCGCGACCCCGAAGCAAGACGATCGCGCCGACCGCCGCCGCCAGCGCCCCAGCCAGCGCATCGTGCAAACAGCCCATCGTTTCAGTCGTGAAGGCCGTCACGCCCCATTAGCCGCGCCCCGCCGCCGAGGACGGCGTCCGAAGCCGCGCGACGCACGCAAGCACGCGCTCACGCTCGGTGCCCGCCGGACGCGATTCGGCCCAGCGCCGCACCCCCGCCAGCAGCCCCGCCGTCTCCGATTCGGCCAGCCACGGCGACGGCGGCGGCGTGATGGATGCCATTGCCGCCACACCCCGCTCCGTGTCGGCCCACACCCCGCGCCGCAGCCGCGGTTGCCACATCATCCTGAGCACGTGGTCGGGCCGATCGACCTCGGTCGGCACCCCGAGAACCCGCCAGTCCGTCCCCGACCGGGCCATGGCAACTTCGACGAATACCAGCCCGCCCAGCGGCGATCGCAGCGGCGGCCCAAACACCGCTGTGTGCCCGACCAGTGCAACCACGAGCACGGATAGAAGCCACCGGCGCCGATACCAATGCCGTTGCTGGTCCGACACGTGCTTCATTATCAGATCATTGCCCCGGCCCAACTGGTCCCCGCTCAGATCCCGCCGCCGTCCCCCAGCCACCCCACGTCGACCTTGAACGTCGGCCCCGTCGCCGGCTGCGACGACGCCCGGCCGGCCGGCGCCGGCCGCAGCACAAGCTCCGCCCGCGGCTGCTGCACCACGTGCCCCGCCGGCACCGACGAGGTCACGAACACCCCGCCCGCGATCACGCAGTCATCGCCGATCACCGTGTCGCCGCCCAGAATCACGGCCCCGGCATAGATCGTCGCCCGGTCGCCGATCGTCGGGTGCCGCTTGAGGCCCTTGATCGCCCGCCCACGTTCGTCCTTCGGAAAGCTCTTGGCCCCGAGCGTCACGCCCTGATAGATCTTCACCTGCCGCCCGATCACCGATGTCTCCCCGATCACCGTCGCCGAGCCGTGATCGATGAAAATGCTCTCCCCGATGCTCGCGCCCGGATGAATGTCGATCCCCGTGCGGCTGTGGGCCTGCTCGCTGATCACCCGCGGGAGCAGCGGCACCTCGAGCCGGTACAGCTCGTGCGCAAACCGATGGCTCGCCATCGCGTCCAGCCCCGGATAGCAAAGGATCACCTCGTCGGTGTGCTCCGCCGCCGGATCGCCGTCGTACGCCGCCTGAACATCCAGCGCCAGCATCGCCCGCACCGCCGCCAGCCGCTTGAGCGTCGCCGTGACCACGTGCCGCACAAACTCCGCGTCGTCCGCCGCCCCGCCCGCCGTCCCGACCCCCGCCCCGTATCGCGCGTGTCCGCCGCGATACCGCCGGACGCTATAGACCTCCGAAGCAAGCAGCCGGGCCACCCGCCGCGTCAGCCGCGTCACGTGCGCATCAATCTCCCCATCCCACAGCGGCTCGGGGTCGAAATATCCCGGGAACATCAGCCGCTTGACGCACACCAGCAGCTCGCGAACTCCCTCGAGGTTCGCCGCCCGGAACGACCCCTCGCACGACTCGGCGAGCCGGGCTTGGCCCCCCTCGGCCCCGGGCCGCGCGGGCGGACACCGCAGAACCGTCAGGGCATCGGCCCGGACAGACTCGATCAGATCCGCGGCGGCCTCGCCCACCGCCGCATCCGAAAACTCAGACTCGTCGTACCTCGTCATGATGCTGGAGTATCGACCCGCCCGCACACGGAAGCCAACCGGCGATCGGTCGGCACCCCAACAATGATCTCCCCCCGCCACCCCGTTCCCCGCCCGTTCCACCAATCAACCCCCGAATCGGGCGAGTATTGACCGAGAGTGCCGGTTGAAGTTTGTTCCCCGCCGGGTCTTCGTGCCTCGGCGGGCTTGACGCTCGGCATGCCGGGCGGTACAACCTGTGGCCTGTTCCGTCCGCGCTACCCCGGAGTGTCGTCATGAACCGTCGTCCCGGCCTGATCGTGACTCTCGCCGCCTGCACCCTCGCCTCGCTGCTCGGCGGGTGCAGCACCGGCGACCAGCGCCTCGACGACGTCCGCGCCGACCCCACCCCCGACCTCGACACGCTCTACCAGCGCCCCGTCGATGTCGATAACGCCTTGACCGTCATGGCCGACGAGAACGGCCGGATGTTCTGGCAGGACCTGGGCCGCGCGCTGCTCTTGGACCGCCCCAGCCGCCTGACCCGCGAGCCGATTCCGCGTCCCTGATCGTCCCGGGCGTCAACTGCCCCGGAACCGACAACCAAACTGAAGACCAAGCGCAATGCCCCCGCGGGCGTCGCGCTTGTCAATAGATACCCACCTGTTCAGGGCCGGCGCTGATCGGGTGCCGCCTCGTGGATCCGGGTCCGGGTCCGCCCCGCCCGCGCCGGCCGACGGCCAAGCACCGCCTCCGCGTGCCGCCCCGGCACTTCCACGACTGCTTCAGATGCTCCAGTCAACGCCGCCATCGGCTCCGGCTCGATCAGCATCACCGCGAGCGGCTGGAACTGCCTGGGCTCCACGTGCCCCGGCAGAGCCAGCGACCGCTGCAGCCAGAACATCCACGCCGACAGCACCGGGAGGATCAACAGCCCGAGCACCGCCAGCAGCACCTGCGTCGGCAGCGTGTCCAGCGTCTCCACCCTCATCAGGCGGAACACCAGAATCGTTCCCGCCACCATTGAGATGACGCCGACCATAGAAACCAGCAGCAGGCGGACCCGCCTGCGGAGGGGAGAAGGCATAAGGCTGAAAAACTCCCACGGTCCGAGGGGACCGATCGATCAAGCCATGGTGAAGCCGCCTGCGGGCGGAAGCTTCCGATGCTCCGACCGGACAAACATCGTCCGGTGGTCCCGCAGCCAGCCAAGGAGAGGCTATATCGTCCCTTCAGGTGAATCGAGCACACCCCACAGTTCGTCGAAATGGGGTCCCCGCGCGTTTGTGCCGGGCCTCGGGGTGCGGTATTGTCCCCGCCCTGTGATCCGCCTTTCCCCATCTCCCCGCCGCCTGACGCGCCACGCCGGCTCGCTCCTGCTCGTCGCGGGCCTGGCCATCGGTGGGGCGAGCGCCCAAGCGCAGCCGATGGATCCGGCCGATCGTCCCGCACCCGCCGAGCCCACGGCCCCGGCCCGCCCCGCCCCAGCGCCCGCCGCCGACAGGGCAATGCAGCGTTTTGAAGATCGCCCGATCCGCGAAGTGAAGATCAACGGGCTGGTCAAGACCAACGCCCAACTGGTCCGCAATCAGGTCCGCTCGCGTGAGGGCTCGCCGCTGAGCCCGCAAACGGTTCGCGAGGACGTCCAGCGTCTCACCCGCCTGGGCCGGTTTCGCCAGATCGATGCCCGGGTCGAGAGCTTCGCCGACGGCTCGGTGACGCTCATCTTCGATACCCAGGAAACGCCCATCATCGCCGACGTTCAGGCGGTGGGCAACCGGCAGATCCCCGACAGCGAGATCGCCCCCGCGATCAACCTGCTCAAGGACACCGCCGTCGACGAGTTCCAGCTCGGGGCCGCCCGGAGCGCGATCGAGAAGCTCTACCGCGACAAGGGCTATTACCAGGCCACCGTGAGCATCGACCAGGCCGAACTGGACAAGAACGGCATCGTGCTGTTCCAGATCTCCGAGGGCGAGCAGGTCAAGGTGACCGAGATCCGCTTCGCGGGCAACAAGGTCTTCGAGGGCGGGCTGCTGGTCGGGCAGGTCAAGACCACGACGGCCGGGCTCTTCGAGGACGGGCCGGTGGACAACGAGCAGCTCGACCGCGACGTCGAGGCCGTCGCCGAGTTCTACCGCGACCGGGGTTACCTCGACATCCGGGCCGACCGCCGTGTGATCTTCGCACCAAACGGCAAGGAGGCCATCGTCGAGTTCATCGTCGACGAGGGCCCGCTGTACACGCTTCGCAGCGTGCAGGTGCAGGTCATCGGGGCCGCCGCCGACGAGGCCCAGGAGACCGACGCCGACGCGGACGCCGAGAAGAAGGCCGCCGAGAAGCCCGGCGAGAAGTCCCCACCCAGGCCCAAGGCCCCCGATCGCCAGCCCGGCGTGCTCTCTCGCGAGCAGGTCGCGGGCCTGATCGAGATCAAGGCCGGCGACGTGTACAGCCTCGACAAGATCCGTCGATCGACCGACACGGTGAAGAACGCCTACGCCAAGATGGGCTTCGTCGATGCCCAGGTCGCCAAGGCCGAGAAGCGCGACCCGAACCAGCCGCTGGTCGACCTGGTCATCAGCGTCCGCGAGGGCCGGGCGTTCCGCGCCGGCCTGATCAGCGTCAAGGGCAACGACCTGACGCAGAAGAAGGTCATCCTCCGCGAGCTGGACATCGCGCCCGACCGCCCGCTGGACACCACCACCGTCCGCGTGGGCGACCGCCAGGTCGGCGAGAGCCAGCGGCGCGTCGAGGAAACCCGCCTGTTCGCCCCCGGCTCCGTCCGCGTCACCACGCAGAAGGAAGACCCGGAGAACCCCGGATACCGCGACGTGCTCATCGAGGTCCGCGAGACCAACACCGGCAGCCTCCAGTTCGGCGCCGGCGTCAGCAGCGACCTGGGCGTGATCGGCCAGATCAGCCTTACGCAGCGCAACTTCGATATCGCCGACACCCCCGACTCCTGGAGCGAGTTCTTCTCCGGCAAGGCCTTCCGGGGCGCTGGCCAGGAGTTCAACATCACCATCGCCCCGGGCACCGAGACCCAGACCTACTCCATCGGCCTGAGCGACCCGAGCATCTTCGACACCGACTACTCCGCCGGCGGCACCGCCTACTTCCGCACCCGCGAGTTCGACGAGTACGACGAGAGCCGCATCGGCGTTCGCGGCAGCCTGGGCCGCAGGTTCGGCCAGCGATGGACCGGCCAGCTCACCTTCCGATACGAGAACATCAACGTCGACAACATCGAGCCCAGCAGCGCCGTCGACCTCTTCGACGTCGAGGGCGACTCCGCCCTGGGCTCGCTCGGTGCCCAGCTCACCCGCAACACCACCGACTCGCGCTTCCGCCCGAGCCGCGGCACACGCCTCCAGGTCGGCCTCGAACGCGCCGGCGCACTGGGCGGCGACTACAGCTTCACCCGGCTCTCCGCCGAGCACGTGCTCTTCCTCCCCGTCTACGAGAGCTTCCTGGGATACAAGACCGTCTTCAGCCTCAGGAACGAGGTGGGCTACATCCCCGAGGGTCAGGGCGAGGTGCCGCTCTTCGAACGCTTCTACCGCGGCGGCTCGACCATGCGCGGCTACCGCTTCCGCACCATCAGCCCAAAGGGCATCCGCAACGACACCAAGACCCTCGGGACCGACCCCGTCGGCGGCTCGTTCACATTCTTCGCCGGCGCCGAGATCAACCAGCCGGTCTACAAGGACGTCGTCTCCGTCGTCGGCTTCGTCGACTCGGGCACGGTCGATCAGGACATCGGCTTCGAGAACTACCGCGTCTCGGTCGGCCTTGGCCTCCGCCTGAACATCGAGGCCCTCGGGCCCGTCCCCATCGCCTTCGACTTCGGCTTCCCCGTGCTCAAGGTCAAGGGCGACCGCGAACGCGTGTTCAGCTTCTCGATCGACCTGCCGTTCTGATCTGCGCCCCCCGGGTTCGGCCCGTACTGCGCGAAATCGCGCACGCGAGCAGATGCCGCCAGGCCGGTTGAAACACCGAGGTGCACCGAGGGGCACGGAGAAGAACACCGAAGCCGGATGAGTTGACGACCCCGCAACGACAGCGAGGACCATCGTCGTCCGCGACGCGCCGAGCACGCCAACGCGACCGCCGCGTGCCGCATTGCGTCATGCCGCCGAGCGCTGCCCGAAGCCCGTTGCCCGCTCGAGCATCCGCGCCACCCGCAGCAGCAGCGCATCCTCGCCCATGGGCCCGACAAGCTGTACGCCCACCGGCAGGGCCCGCCCGTTGTCTGCCGCGAAGCCCCCTGGCACACTGATCGCCGGCAGGCCCGCGAGGTTGACCCCGACGGTGTACACGTCCTCGAGGTAGAGCGCCAGCGGATCGGCGGTCTTCTCCCCGATGCGGAACGCCGGCCCCGGGGCCGTGGGCATGAGCAGGGCGTGACACGCCGGCCGCGACCCTCCGCCCGTGAACGCCCCGTCGAAGTCGCCGCGGATCAGCCGCCGGACCTTCTGGGCCGTGGCGTAGTACGCGTCGTAGTACCCGCTGGAGAGCACGTGCGTCCCCAGCAGGATCCGCCGCTGAACCTCGGGGCCGAAGCCCTCCGAGCGCGACCGCTCGTAGAGCTCGGCGAGCCCCTCGCCCTCGGCGAGCTTGGCGCGCCGGCCATACCGCACCCCGTCGAAACGCGCAAGGTTGCTCGAGGCTTCCGCCGGCGCGATGACGTAGTACGCCGCGATCGCCTGATCGGCGTGGGCGAGGTCGATCTCGACGATCCTGGCCCCCTGCGCCTCGAGCGCGGCGATCGCGGCACCGAGCGCCGCCGACACCGCCGGGTGGTTCGCCGCCGATCGGGCCTGCACCGGCACGCCCACCGTGAGCCCATCCACCGGCCGCTCCAACTCGCTCAGGAGGTCCGGCCCCGGGCCCGGGAGGCTCGTCGCGTCGCTCGCGTCCTCGCCCGAGATCGTCTGGGCCAGCAGCGCCGCGTCGGCCACCGACCTCGCCAGCGGCCCGACCTGATCCAGGCTCGACGCGTACGCCACTAGGCCGTACCGCGACACCCGCCCGTACGTCGGCTTGTAGCCCACCAGGTTGCAAAGCCCCGCGGGCTGGCGGATCGAGCCCCCGGTGTCCGACCCCAGCGCCCCGGCGACCGACCCGTCCGCGACCGCCGCGGCGGACCCGCCCGACGACCCGCCCGGCACCCGCGAAACGTCCCACGGGTTCCGCGTGGGCCCGAAGATCGACCGCTCCGTCGACGAGCCCATCGCAAACTCGTCGAGGTTGGTCTTGCCCACGATCACTGCCCCGGCGTCGAGCAGCCGCTGCACGCTCGTGGCCGTGAACGGCGAGCGATAGTGCTCCAGCATCCGGCTGGCGCACGTCGTCCTGCCCCACGCCAGGCAGAGGTTGTCCTTGATCGCGACGGGCACCCCCGCCAGCGGCCCCACCGGCTCGCCCCGCGACAGCCGCGCATCGATCTCGGCGGCCTGCTCGATGGCCCGCTCGTCGAAGATCTGCGTGTATGCGTTGATCGCCCCGTGCGTCGCGTGGGCCCGCTCCAAGGCCCTGCGCGTCGCCTCGACCGCCGAGACGGCTCCCGAACGGATCGAGTTGCGCAGATCCAATAGCGGCGAAGGCATCGATGGCTGAGTGGCGTCGCTCACGGGCCTGAGCGTATGGGCGACCTCGCCGCCGGCAAGCCGCCTCCGGACCCGGCCTCGCCCCTTAGCGCCCCCCGGCCCCGAAGCCGTCCAGTTGCAGCATCTCGATGCTGGTGATCCGCCAAGGCCCCCACGCCCCGGCCCCGCCCAGCGGATCGCGCCGCCACGAGAGCCGCCACCACGATCCGATCGGCACGTCGTAGAACGCTTGTTCCTTGTTCAGCCGCACCCACACCCGCACCTGCGTCCGCGCCGTGTTCGGCCCGTCCACCACGGCCTGAACCGCCGACATCGAGTGCTCGCGGATCGGATACCGACTTCCTGGATACTCGCGCACGGCGTCGAGAATCGCCTCGCGCCCGCCGCCGACGGCCGGCGCGCCGGAGAGCACCATCACCCGGGCCTGCGCATCGAGCACCTCGGCCAAGCGCCCCGTGTCCGCGCCCGCCGCCGCCGCGATTGTGTCTCGCGTCAGCCGCTGGAGACCCTCGCGCGGCGTCGTCAGCATCGCCGCCACCGAGAACACCATCGCGGCGAGCACCAGCCCCAGGATTAGCGCTCCCGCCGCCTCGCGCGAGCGGCCGCGGCGCGATAACGCCAGAAAAGCCACCACGCCAAGCAAACCCAGCGCCCCCATCAGCATCCAGGGCGACTCAAGCCACCACCGTTCCAACAGCGGCGCGACGGGCAGGTTCGACACGGCCGGGGCAGCTTGCATGATCGCCTCAATGCGTGCGGCGTTGCTCATCGGCCCGGTCGCCCGAGCCCTCTGATACACCATACGGAGCCGTCGACGCCCCCGTTTTTCCAGCACGACGCGCCCGCCCGCCGATACCGGGGTGTCGCTGTAGGCCCGGGCGCTGTCCCTGCGCACCGGCACGGAGAGCCCTCGCCGATGAGCACGTCTCTGGACAGCCCTGTCGGGCCTATCGCCATCGACGCCCGGGCGGCAACGCTCGGCCGCAACCTCGCGGCTTTGGAGCCGACCAACCCGGGCCTCTCCGCGATCATTCGCGCCGCCTCCGCCCGACCCGACGCGGCCTTCGCCCCCACCGACGAGGGCGTCCCGACCTGCACCCTCGGCGCCGGCCAAGACGCCCGCCAGCTCGCCAGTCGACGGAGGCCCATGAGCGAGGCCCGAACGCTGGTGAGCGCCGTCGACCCGGCCCACGCCGCCGTGTGCGTGGTGATGGGCTTCGGCGTGGGCCACCACGTCGCGACCCTGCACGAGAAGCTCGGCCAGCACGGCCTGATCGTCGTCTTCGAGCCCGACGCCGCCCTGCTCCGCGCCGTGCTCGAGCACGTGGATCACTCGACCACGCTCCGCGACTCGGGCGTCCGCATCCTCACCGACGCCCACGACCAGCCGGCGATGATGGCCGCCCTCCGCGGCGCCGAGGGCCTTGTGGGCATGGGCGTCAAGCTCATCGATCACCCGCCCAGCGTCCAGCGGCTCGGGCCGGAAGCCGCGCTGTTTGCCCGCCGCTTCGTCGGCATCGTCGACGCCGTGCGGCTGACGGTGGTGACCACGCTGGTCCAGACCCGCGTGACCTTCCGCAACCTGCTGCAGAACGTCGATCGATATGCCGCTACTCCCGGCGTCGCCGACCTGGTAAACATCTGCGCCGGCGCGCCGGGCATCGTCGTCTCCGCCGGCCCGAGCCTGGCCCGGAACATCGCCCTGCTCACCAATCCCCGCGTCCGCGAGCGCTTCGTGATCGTCGCGGCCCAGACGGTTCTCCGCCCGCTCTTGGAGCGCGGCATCAGGCCCCACTTCGTCACCGCGCTCGATTTCAGCGAGGTCTCGGCCCGGTTCTACGAGGGCCTGAGCCCGGCGCAGGTCCACGGCATCACGCTCGTCGCCGAGGCGAAGGTCAACCCCGGCGTGCC
The DNA here is from genome assembly GCA_038214505.1 of Phycisphaerales bacterium. Classification (GTDB taxonomy): domain Bacteria; phylum Planctomycetota; class Phycisphaerae; order Phycisphaerales; family UBA1924; genus UBA4658. The sequence goes on from JBBQRT010000004.1 coordinate 70,823, forward strand.
GGAGGCTTGGGCACGCCTTGGCGGCGCGCTGCGCATCCTGCCCGACGGCGTGCTCGACGCCCTGCTGGGCGAGAGCGTCAAAGACGACGCACACCGCCTGCCCATGGGCGCGACCGTCGCCCACCTGGCCTACGCCCTCGCCCGCCACCTGGGCTGCGAGCCCGTGGCGCTCGTTGGCCAGGACCTGGGCTTTACCGACGGCCAGTACTACGCCGCGGGCGCCGCGATCCACAACACCTGGGCCGGCGAGCTCAACGACTTCAACACCCTGGAGATGCTCGAGCACCAGCGCATCATGCGCATGGGCTCGTACCTCCGCCGCGAGACCGACGCTCTGGGCCGTCCGATCTACACCGACGAGCAGATGCTCAACTACCTCCGCGGCTTCGAGGAGCTCTTCGCCGCCGACGCCCGCCGCGGGCTCACCACCATCGACGCGACCGAGGGCGGCGTCAAGAAGGCCTTCACCATCTGCCGCACGCTCGCCGAGTTTCTCACCGCCCACTCAAGCGCCGCGCACGCGGACATCCCGGCGACCTTCGCCCAGCCGCCGCGTCCGACCTCCAAACACGACGCGCTGCACGGTCTCGAGGCCCGCCTGACCCAGGTCCAGCGCCAGTGCTCCCGCCTCTCGGAGCTCTCGGCTCAGACCGCGGCCCTGCTCTCGGAGCTCATCGAGCACCAGGCCGACCTCGCTCGGGCCGACCGCGTAATCGCGAAGATCGACCGCCTCGCCGAGCAGGCCGTCGAGCTCAAGCCCGGCTTCGTCCTCGTCCAGCAGCTCGGGCAGAGCATGGTCTTCAACCGCCTACGCGCCGACCGGCTCATCGGCATCGACTCCTCGCTCACGCCCATGCAGCGCCAGGAACACCAAGCCCGGCGCGACCTCGAGAACGTCCGCTCCACCGGCCTGGTGAGCCGGCGCCTAGGCGAGATGATCGGCGGCGCACTCCGCCTGCTCCGCACCGGCGAGCGCGACTGCGGCGACATCTCCGCCGCCACCGTGCTCCGCGACCAGTCGCACGCCCGCGACAGCGCCGGCCCCGCGACGCCCGAAACCAAGGGCCGCATCGCCTGCGTCGTTCCCGTCGACACGCAGCGCTCCGGTCTGGGCGCGCCGCGGCGTCTGGACGTCCCCATCGCCGGCGCATCAAGCGTGCTGGCCGCGACCATCCGCCGCGCTCGGGCCATCGCCGGTGTCGACGCGCTGGTGCTCATCACCAACAACGCCGCCGAGTGTCGCCGCCTGCTCGAGGGCGAGCTCGCCATGTCCGGCGTCCCGATCGACATCATCGAAACTCCACCCGAGCGTCTCCGGGCCCGCGCGAACGGCGTCGCCCGCGCCCGCGCCTGGGCCCGGGCCTGCTACCGGGGCGGGATCGCCAACCTCACCTGCTTCGACGAGCTCTACGAGCCCGGCCTCTTCAGCGCCGCCCTCACGCACGCGGGCGCCGCCGCGGGCCTCCTCGTCGGCCCCGACTGGTGCGCCCTCGACGCTTCCCTCTGCGCCGCCGTCATCGAGCGCTTCCACGACGAGCCCGCCCGTAACCGGCTGGTCTTTACCCAGGCCGTCCCCGGTCTCTGCGGCTGCGTTCTGGCGGCCGACCTCGCCAGCGATATGGCCCGCCCCGCATCCGCCGGCCGCGCCGTCAGCAGCATCGGCGGCCTCATGTCCTACCGCCCCGAGGCCCCCGCCGTCGACATCCTCGGGCTCCGCATGTGCGTCGCCATTGATGCCCCACGGCGCGACGCGGGCCACCGCCTCATCGCCGAGAGCAGCGCCGGGCGTGCCGCTGTTGAAGCCCGACTCTCCGCCACCCCCGCGCGTCTCGAAGGCCCGACACCTGCTTGGCCGCTTGAAATCAGCCTCGACGCGCGTGTCTCCGCCGAGAACCGCTCATCACTGATCGCCGATGCCATCGCCCATCTCGCCGCGGCCGCGGACGAGCCCATCGCCGTCACGCTCCTGCTCGATCGTCACGCGGCCGCCGCCCTGCCCAGGCTCATCGCCGCCCTCCGCGCCGGTCCGGGCACCATCCGCCTGCACGCCCGCCTCGCGGCCCGCGACCTGCCCGCCCGGGCGGACTGGCTCACCACCGGCTTCGACGTGCTCAGCATCGATGCCGATCCGGACGACCCCGGTGCCGCGGCGGCCATCGATGCCCTGCTGTCCGTCCGCCGCACGCTTGTCGATGCCGCCGGCGGCGACGAGTTCAGCGTCCCCTGGGTCGTCCCCCGCCTGACCCGCCGCGACGCGACCTATGCCGCCGTCGAAGGCTTCGTCCGCAGCGCCCTCACCACTGCGGGCTGGTGCGTGCTCGATCCTCTCGATGCCCCGCGCCCGGGCGAGCGCATCGCGCCGCTCCCGCTGCCCGTCGCCGCGGCGCGACGCCTCATGCTCGGCCGCCTGGCCATCCGCGCCGACGGCCGCGTGCTCATCGATCCTCGCGGTATCGATAGCGTTAATGTTGGCACGCTCCCCGATCTCGCGCTGCCCGACGCCTGGCGACGCGTCCTGGCCGCCCGCGGCCTGGCCGGAGCGGGCGCGTGAGTCCGATCGTCATCATCCTCGCCCGCGCCGGCAGCAAGGGCATGCCCGGCAAGAACCGTGCCCCCATCGCCGGAAAACCCTGCGCCCAGTGGACCATCGAGCACGCTCTCGCTTCTCGCTCCGCGCCGGGCGTGGTTCTCTCGACCGATGACCCCGAGCTCTTAGCCCTCGCCGCTCGCTTGGGCATCGCCGCCGTCGAGCGCTCCGCAACTCTCGCCGACGACCGCGCTACCGTCGACTCCGCCGCCCGCGAAGCCCTGGGGCAGATCGACCGGGCCCAGTGGGCCGTCGCCCCCGCCCGCCCGCTGCCCCCGATCGAATCCCCCCGAACGCCCATCGTCCTGCTGTACGCGAATGTTCCGGTCCGCCCCGCCGACCTCACCGACCGCGCCGTCGCGCTCCTGCTGGGTACCGAGGCCGACAGTGTGCAGTCCTATGCCCCCGTCGGGAAGTTTCACCCTTGGTGGATGGCCCGCGTCGGCGACGATGGCGTCGTCCGGCCGTGGGAGGGCGACGTGCTCAACCACAACGTCTTCCGCCGTCAGGACCTCCCGCCCTGCCACGTGCCCGACGGCGGGGCTTGCTGCGTCACCCGCCAGGCCCTCGAGCTCGCCATCCCCGGCGTCGCGCCGGGGCCCCACGCCTTTCTGGGCCTCCACCGCCGCGGCGTGCTGACAGCCGAGGGCGAGGTTGTCGACATCGACTCGCCCGCCGACGCCCTCGTCGCCCACGCCCTGCTCGGCGGCGAGCGTCTTGGCACGCCCTAAGCCCACAGCCCCGGGCCCGCCCGACGTTGGTCGGCGGCGTTCTACCCTCCCCGCCATGCAGATCGGCCAGCGCAACCTCGTCACCGACCCGGGCGTATACATCATCGCCGAGCTGGGCGTCAACCACGACGGCGAGCTCGGCCGGGCCCTCGAGCTCGTCAACGCCGCTAAGTTCGCCGGCGTCGACGCCGTCAAGCTCCAGTTCTTCCGTGCCGGCAAACTCACCAGCCGCTCCTCTCGTTTGGCCGGGTATCAGAAGGATGCCGGCGAGAGCGACCCCTCGGCCATGCTCCGCCGCCTCGAGCTCACGATCGAGGAGATGGCCCGAGTCGTCGAGCGGGCCCACACGCACAACCTCCACGCGATCGTCACCTGCTTCTCCACCGAGCTGGTCGCCCTCGCCCGGGACATCCCCTTCGATGCCTACAAGACCGCCAGCCCCGACATCATCCACAAGCCCTTGCTCGACGCGCTGGTCGCCACCGGCAAGCCGCTGATCATCTCCACCGGCGCGTCGACCCTCGACGAGGTTGTCAGGGCGCTTTCCTGGCTCCAGCCCGCCCACGACCGCACCGCGCTCCTTCAGTGCGTCAGCTGCTATCCCACCAAGCCCGAGGATGCCCACATCGCCGGCATGTGCGCACTGGCCCGCGTCTTCGACGGCCCGATCGGCTACTCCGACCACACCTCCGACGAGGACGCCTCGGCCGTCGCCTTCCAGCTCGGGGCCCGCGTCCTTGAGAAGCACCTCACCTACGACCGCACCGCCAAGGGGCCAGACCACGGCGCCTCCCTCGACCTCCGCGGCATGGGCGAGTATGTCCTGCACACCCGCGATGTCGAGCGCGACCACGCACGCGTCCCCCAGTCCATCCCCGAGCTTCCATCGATCATCGCCAAGGACCCGCGCCTGGGCGACGCGTATAAGCGCGTGCTCGATTGCGAGGCCGACGTCCGCACCCTCAGCCGCCAGTCGCTCGTGGCCGTGCGCGACCTCGCCCCCGGCCACGTGCTCACCAGCGACGACCTAACGATCAAGCGCCCCGGCACCGGCATCCCGCCCTTCGAGCTCGACGCCACCATCGGCCGAACGCTCGCCGACCACGTCTACGCCGACACCGTGCTCCGCCCGGAGGACCTGCGTGGCTGATCCTCAGCGACCGCGGCACAAGCGGCTGAAGGTCGCGGTGGTCACGGGCACCCGGGCCGAGTTCGGGCTCCTGCGCCCCGTGATGGACGCCGTCGCCGCCCATCCTCGCCTCGAACTGCTGGTCGTCGCCGGCGGGGCCCACCTGCTCCGCCCGGCCAGCACCATCCGCGACGTCCGCGCCGCGTTCGATATCGCCGCCACTGTCCCGATGCAGCGCGACGGCCGCACCGGCCGGCATGCCGACGCCGCCGCCCTGGGCCGCGGCGTCTCGGGGTTCGCCAAGGCCTTCGCCGACCTCAAGCCCGACTGGGTCGTCGTTCTCGGCGACCGCATCGAGGCCCTCGCCGCCGCCAGCGCCGCGAGCGTCGCGGGCATCGCCGTCTGCCATATCCACGGCGGCGACCGGGCCGAGGGCATCGCCGACGAGGCCATGCGCCACGCCATCAGCAAGCTCGCCCATCTCCACTGCACCGCGACCCGCCTCTCGGCCCGCCGCCTGGTCAGGATGGGCGAGCGTCCCGCGCAAGTGTTCACCACCGGCTCGCCCGCGATCGATGGCCTGGCGAATATCCCGCCCACGCCCGACGACCGTTTCGCCGCCCTCGGTGCCCCGACCGCCATCGTCCTGCTCCACCCCTGGGGTGCGCCCGGCAAGCTCACGAGCGTTATCGTCGGCGCGACGGCGAGGGTGCTCAAGGCACACACCGACGCTCGGGTGCTCTGGCTCTCGCCAAACCACGACGCCGGCCGCGACACGATCATCGACACGCTCGCCGCCATGGGCATTGGCGAAGGCCGCTCGCTGCTCGCCCACCTGCCGCGGCCGGAGTTTGTCGCGCTGCTCGAGCGCCTCGCCGCCGCCACTCCCCAAGGCGTCCTGGTGGGCAACTCGTCTGCCGGCCTGATCGAGGCCGCCGCGCTCGGTCTGCCCGCTATCAACATCGGCGACCGCCAGTCCGGACGCGAGCGGGCCCGCAACGTCATCGACGTCCCGACCGGCGACCTCGGCCAGTACGCCGATCTGCTCGGCCGTGCGCTCGAACGCGGCCTGCGGCGCCGGTTGAAGCCGTCCGATCTCTTCGGCGACGGCCACGCCGGCCCACGCATCGCCGACCTCCTCGTCTCTACCAACCCCCGCGACCCCGCCCTCCTCCGCAAGCGCAACGCCTATTGAATCGCCCGGCCTGCGGCCGCCCCCCCGCACACCCCCCGGGCGCTCCGATAACCGCGGCGGAAGCTTCGGACTTTCGGTCCGACCGCGGCATCGGCCAATCTTCCCCCAAAGTCCGCGACCGGATTCGCCGATCCTCTTTGGGTCCGCTTTTCGCGTGGAAGACCCGCCCGGAGGATTGCATGACCGCTCCCCAGACTACCCAGACCCGCGAACAGGCCGTCGCCAACGCGATCCGCGAGATCTCGCACATCGCCACGCTCCCGGAGATCACTCTGCGGATCATCGAGCTCGTCGAGAGCCCGACCTCGACGGCGCAGGACCTCAACAAGGTCATCTCCAACGACCCGGCGCTCTGCTCGCGCATCCTCAAGGTCGTCAACTCCGCCTTCTATGGCCTGCCCGGACAGATCGGCTCCATCAACCGCGCCATCGTCCTCTTGGGCCTCAACGCCGTCAAGAACATCGCCATCGCGGCATCGCTCGCCAAGCTCTTCCGCGGCGGCTCGCTCACCCCCGAGTTCTCCGCCAAGGACCTCTGGTCTCACTCCATCGCCACCGCCACCGCCGGCAAGATGATCGCCGACCACCTCAAGTACAACTTCGTCGACGAGGCCTTCCTCGCCGGCCTTATCCACGACATCGGCGTCATCGTCGAGATCCAGTTCGACCGCCACCGCATCATCGAAGTCCTCGGCCGCGTCAAGCCCGACGGCGAGGGCAACCCCTCCGCCGACATGCTCGAAGTCGAGACCGAGGTCTTCGGCGCAAGCCACCAGGAGTTCGGCATGGGCCTCTGCGAGAAGTGGAAGTTTCCCAAGAACTTCGGCCTCGTCTGCGGATACCACCATCGCCCCCTCGAGCTCGCCCGCGAGATCCGTACCGTCCCCACCGTCATCGCCGTCGCCGACCGCCTCGCGGCCTCGACCGGGGACGGCTTCCGCCTCGACATCAAGAACCTGGCCATCCCCGCCGAGTATCTCGACGAGCTGAAGATGACCCCCGAGACGCTCAAGCAGATCCAGGACAAGCTTCCCGAGGCCCTGCAGAACGTCCAGGCCATGCTCTCCTGAACCGCTCCCCCTAACGATGAACCCCGGCACGGACGCCCCGCCGGAGTGCAGGTTCGATCAACGCAGCACCCGGCGACCATGGACGGTCGCCGGGTCTGCGTTTTGTCCCGCGCCGTTCCCGGGGCCGGGCCGCCGGATCTCTAGCTCGGGCGAGAAACCCTGCAATTTGCCGCCCACTCCCGCGTTCTGCCCACGTCAACGAAACACACGCCGGGCCCGCTGCCCGAAGGAGTCCTGCTCATGCCCCGCCGTCCCTCGATCGTCTCGCTGCTCTGCGCCGTCGGCCTAGGCCTCTCCTTGGCCCCCGTCACGCTCGCCCGCCCCGCCCCGGACGCCAGCACGCCCACCGAGCCCGCCCTCAAGGGCCCCGAGGTCCGCGACCGCAAGGTCCCCGGCGTCGAGGGCAAGTTCGGCGAAGGCGGCAACGAGAAGAAGAAGCTCCAGAGCGAGCAGCGCATCCCGCCCCGCGTCTATAAGGACGCTCTGGGGACCCTCAAGGCCGAGTCCGCTCCCGCCGACGTCCGCCTCAGCCCCGAGCAGGAAACCAAGCTCAAGACCATTATGGACGACTTCGAGTCCTCCTCCAGAGCCTTCATGCAGGCCAACCGCGGCAAGCTCTCCGAGCTCCGCGGCTCCCGCGGCGGCGACCAGGCCAACAACAACTCCGGAGCCCGCGCCGCCTACCGCGACCTCATGCAGCAGGCCCCCAAGGTCGAAGACGCCTGGACCAAAGTCTGGACCGAGCTCTCCCCGGCCCAGCAGTCCGCCGTCAACACCCGCCTCGACCAGTTCCGCTCGCGCTCCAGCCAGATGCGGCAGGACGAGTACGTCCAGAAGCGCCTCAACCGCAAGCTCGACAAACCCGGCAACGGCGGCCCCGGCGAAGGTCGTCCCGGTCCCGAGGGCAAGCGTCCCGACGGACCCGGCCCGGGTGGCCGCGATGGCCGCGATGGCCGCGATGGCCGCGAGGGTCGCGAGGGTCGCGGCCCGAACGGTCCCGGCATGGGTGGTCCCGGCATGGGCCGCATCGACCCGCAGCGCCGCGACCGCCTCATGCAGCTCCTCTCCCGAATGAGCCCCGAGCAGCAGGACGAACTCATCCGCCGCCTCGAAGACCGCGTCGGCCGCGGCCCGGACCAGCGCGAACCGTCCGAGAATCCGGAAAATCGTTCGCCACGTCGTCGTCCCGGCCGGGGCGGCGAAGATCGCCCCGCACCCGCGATGCCCCCCATGCCCCCGATGCCCCCTGTGCCGGGGTCGGGCTCGGACGACGATCGGATGGACGATCCCATGTCCTCGCCTCCGCCCGCACCGGGGGAGTAACGCCACAACGTTCAAGCACTCTGGCCAACCCGCAGGGGTTGGCCCGTTTCATGTCTACTACATGTAGCCGCACGACTGCTCGCACGATCAATGCTTCTGGACCTGTCCCCGCCCCAAGTTTTCGGACGTTGCCGGTGCCTATTGGCCAAGACGACGGCGGGGAAATAGGGGGAAGGTGCTGGGGTTGTCGGTAAGTCATGCGCCAGGCAGAACATGCCGCCAAAACCACCCGTATCGATTCGTGTTCAATGGCCATTTGGTGTGCTAATATTCAGGAGCCTTGTCGCTTATGACCGCCGGTGACCTCCGGTGCGACTGGCCTTCGCTCTCGGCCCGCAATTCTCTGGGGGTTGATCCCCAGGGTTGCCGATAGCGATGATGTACTCCCACTGATCTCTCTCTCCTCCAGCGGGGCGCTGTCTTACGATGGCGCCCTGCTTGTTTTTTTGTCCCTCCCGCCTCTCCCGGCCGACAGGATTCCCTTCCTCCAGCCGCCGGGGCCCGAACCGACCAACGATCCCTCTCCCGCCCGATCCACCCGGGCCGGCGGTCCGGGTTCCTCACGCCATGAACGCTCCTGCTTCTCCTTCAACCGACGTAGCCCAGGCCCTCCAGCCGCCCGACGCCCCAGGCGCAACCGTGCTGGTCACCGGCGTCGCAGGCTTCATCGGCTCCCACGTCGCTCAGGCCCTCCTGGCCCGCGGCCAGCGCGTCATCGGCGTCGACAACCTCGACCCCTACTACGACCCTGCCCTCAAGCTCGCCAACCTCGCCCACGTCCGCGCCTCGATGAAGGCCGCCAGCGACTTCGAGTTCGTTCAGGCCGACATCTGCGACCAGCCCTCCATGAGAGCGCTCTTCGGGCAGGCCAGACCCGCCAGCGTCATCCACCTCGCCGCCAAGGCTGGCGTCCGCCCAAGCATCGCCGATCCTGCCGGCTACGCCCGCGTCAACGTGCTTGGCACCAGCATCGTGCTCGAAGAATCACGCCGCGCATGCGCCGCCCGCGTTGTCGTCGCCTCCTCCTCCAGCGTCTACGGCGAACAGTCCAAAACGCCCTTCAGCGAGACCGACGACGTCTCCGCCCCCGTCAGCCCCTACGCCGCCACCAAGCGCGCCTGCGAGCTGCTCGCCCACACCCATTACCACCTCAACAAATCCCCCGTCGCCTGCCTCAGATTTTTCACAGTCTTCGGACCGCGTCAGCGCCCGGACCTGGCCATCATGGCCTTCATGAAGGCCATCCGCGACGGCCGCCCGATCACCGTCTTCGGCGATGGCTCCACCAGCCGTGACTACACATTCGTCTCCGACATCGTCCGCGGCGTCGTCGGCGCGATGGACCGCATCGACATGTTTGGCTACCGCGTCTGGAACCTTGGCCATTCCCACCCGGTCACGCTCGCCGACATGGTCACCACCGTCGCTCGCGTCGTCGGTAAAGACCCCGTTATCCAGCGCGGCCCCGACCAGCCCGGCGACGTGCAGCGCACCTTCGCCGACCTCGCCCGCTCCTCCCCGGAGCTTGACTATCACCCCCACACCCGCTTCGCGCAAGGGGTCCAGGCCCAGTGGGACTGGCTCCAAGGCTCGGGAGGATGAACGCACCCCGCGCCACCAGCACCGCACGCCGTCCGCGCAGCCGCCTGCTGACCGGCTTGGCGTGGATCATCGCGGCCCCGCAGCTCCTTCCCGCGTGCGCCTGGCTCGTGAGTGAGGAGTCGTACCGCTTGGACCTCTTGGCCAATCTCGGGGCCCAGTTCCTGCTGCTGGCCGCCGTCTCGCTCGGCTTCGTGGCCCTGTTCCGCCGCCGAGGCCCCGCGGGCCTCCTGCTGCTCTGCTGCGCCCTGCACCTCATCCCGCTGCTCACCGGCCGGGCCGCCTTCTGGCCCCGAGACGTGGGTCCTGCCGACGCCGAGCGCGCCCCGGGCGTGGTCCGCATCCTCCATTACAACGACTCCAATCAGTCGCCGCTTGAAGCGATCGAGCGCTTGCTCGACACCTCCAACGCCGATCTGGTCCACCTCTTGGGGCCGTCGGTCAAGGCCCAGATCGCCTACATCTATTCCGACGACCTCGCCCCTCGATTCACCGGCGTCATCAAGCGCGAATGGGCGCCATACGAGAACGGGCGCGACACGAAGATCACCGGGGCGGTCGTCGCCTCGCGCTGGCCAGTCCGCGCCATCGACCTCGCCGCCGAGCCCATGGGCGACCGGCTGCTGGCCGGCATCGTCGAGCGCCCCGGCGCACCGTTCGCCGTCATCGCCGTACATCCGCGTTCCCCGCGGACCGAGGCCCGCTGGATCGAGGGCAACGCCGTCGTGGCCGCCATCGCCAAGGCCAGCATTGATTTCGAGCGTCGGGGCCTACCTGTCGTGGTGCTCACCGACTTGAACTCGACCCCCACCGGACACCGCAGCCGTCGTCTCTACATCGACGCTGGCCTGCGGCGTTGCAAGCCCGCACTCCTCCTGGACGGCACACACCCGAACCAGGTGACCCGCACGCTCATGGCTGGCGATTCGCGAACCCTGTTCCGGGCCTTCTGGCCGGCAAGGATCGCTATCGACGACGCACTTGTCAGCCCGGGCATCTCGGTCGACGGCTGGACGGTCCTGCCCGCCCTGGGCTCGGAGCACTCCCCGATCTTGATGGAACTCCACGTGCCGATTCCGCCCGCTGGGGCTGGGTCGCCCGCCCCCACGAACCGATAGACACACCAGCCCGCTAGAAGGGCGACGAGGACCCATGGGCATCACGCTGGCGCAGGCAGGCATCTCGCACCTGTTCGGCTTCGAGGGCACCCTCGCGGAGTCGATCTTTATCGCCGGGTTTTCCGGGCTGGTCGTCGCCGCGCTCCTGCTCATGCGGCTGAGCCTTCGGCACTGGCTCTTGGCCGGCATCCTCTTCGCCACCGCGCTCACCGCCCC
>JBBQRT010000005.1:0-79049 GCA_038214505.1 Phycisphaerales bacterium
ATTCAAACGTATTTTAATGGGGTGCCCCACGCGACCAGCGCAACCACGACGGCGGTCGCTTCGGTCGCCCTGAGCGGCGAGATGTTGCCCTACTCCTGCTCGGGCATCACCGGAACCTTCAGCGGGGTCGCCATCGACGAAATCTTGGTCGTTGCGATCGTCCCGCCGGTGACGGTCACCAGCCAGCCCGTCCCCGCGAGCAGGTGCGCTGGCGCGGCGGCGTCATTCTCGGTGCAAGCGACGGGCACAACGCTGTCGTATCAATGGCAGTTCGAGACCGCGCCCGGTTCGGGCGTCTACTCCGATCTGGCGGACGGGGCCGCAACGGCCTTCACAGCGTCGGGTAGCCGCGGGCCGAGCCTGACGCTGACCCCGACATCGTCAACCTCGATCGAGAGCGGGCGCCGTGTCCGGGCCCTGGTGATCGACGGCTGCCTAAGCGTTTCTAGCAACGCCGCCGCGTGGATCATCTGTACGGCCGACTTCGACTGCTCCGGCACCCGCGACGTCGCCGACATCTTCGCCTTCCTCTCCGCCTGGTTCGCCGCCGATCCACGAAGCGATTTCAACGCCAGCGGCGTCCGCGACGTCGCCGACATCTTCGCCTTCCTCTCCGCCTGGTTCGCCGGCTGCTAGCGCGCGATCGCTCACACACCCCTCGACATCAGCCCCGCCGCCCACCACCCCGCGAAAAACGCCCCGATCCCAAGCACGTTATTGAGCAGGATGTTCACCGCCGCGGCGAGCGGGCGGCCTTGGCTCATGAGGTGGCCCGTCTCGAACGCGAACGTCGAGAAGGTCGTGAACGCGCCCATGAAGCCCGTCAGCAGCAGCCACCTGACGCTCTCGGGGATCCGTCCCTGCTGCTCGGCCGAGGCCCAGACGAGGCCGAAGGCCAGGCAGCCCAAAAAGTTCACCACCATCGTCGCCACCGGAAGCCGCCCCAGCCCCATCGAGCCCACGAGCGCGTAGACGCCCAGCCGTGCAAGCGTGCCCAGCGCCCCCGCGACGGCCAGCAGGCCCAACCTCTGCAGCAGCGGCGTGTCCATACCCGATCGTTGCCCGCCATCTCGGGCCGGGCGCGGGAGCCGCGTCCGGCGTCTCTATACTTGCTTCCGCATGAACCCCCACGCCAACACCCGCGGCCGGGTCGCCCGGGCGCCCCGTCCCGCGGCCACCTTCACAACCCTCGCCCGGTGCCTCGTGGCCGCGCTGCTCGCCGTGGCCCTCGTCGCGCCGGCGACCCTGGTCACGGCCCAGACGACGCCCGCCGCCGCGCCTGCACCGGCCCCCGCTCCCCCCGCCTCCGCTCCCCCCGCCGTCGCTCCCCCCGCCGTCGCTTCACCCGTCGGCGTCCCCGCATCGCGTGCCGCGTCCAAGGTCGTGGTCATCACGATCCACGGCGAGATCGACCGCTGGACGGCCCGCTCCGTCGCCCGGCGCATCAAGCTCGCACAGACCGCCGGCGCCGACGCCATCGTCTTCGACATCGACACACCCGGCGGCGAGGCCCTGGCCATGCTCGCCATCGCCCGCGATATCAAGACCAGCTCGGTCAAGAACACGGTTGCGTGGGTCAACCGCAGCGCGTACTCGGCCGGCACGGTCATCGCGCTGGCCTGCCGCGAGATCGTGGTCGCCAGCGGCTCGGTGCTCGGCGACGCCCTGCCCATCGAGATCAACATCCTGTCGGGCTTCAAGCCCATCCCCGACGCCGAGCGCGAGAAGTTCCTGGGCCCGATCATGGCCGACCTGGTCGAATCGGCCCGGCGTAACGGCCACGACGAGGTGCTCGTGCAGGGTTTCGTCCGCCGTGGCGTCGAGCTCTGGCTCATCGAGCACACCCAGACCGGCGAGCGGCTGTTTGTGACGCAGGAGCAGTACAGCGTCGCCGTGGGCGACGAGCCCGACCGGGGCGTGCCCTCCGCCCCGTCGATCACCGGCGAGCCGGACACTTCCAAATCGGGCCCGGTCGGCCCGTCCCGCTCGACCGGGACTTCGACTCTGCCGGGATCCACCGGGCCGAGCGGGAGCGGGGGGGGTAGCGAGAGTGGGAGTTCCAAGACCGATTTCATCCCCGCCTCGCCCAACATCACCCCCCAGCTCAAGGACGAGGTGGACCGGGCCCTGGATGTCAAGGGCTCGGCCTCGTCGCGCCCCGACCTCCGCTCGGCGGCCCACGTGGGGCTGTATCGTCCCATCGAGTACGTCGCCTCCGGCGCGGGCGTGCTGACGTTCACGACCGACACGCTGCTCCGCTACCGAATCGCCGTTGCCAAGGTGGATTCCGACACCCAGATGCAGCAGTTCTTCGGGGCCACGGGCCTGACCCGCCTCGACGAGACCTGGTCGGAGCACCTGGCCCGGTTCCTGTCGCAGTTCTGGGTCCGCGGCCTGCTCATCGCGATCTTTCTCATCGCGCTGTTCATCGAGATGACCAGCCCCGGCGTCGTGCTCCCGGGCGCGATCGCCGTCGCGGCACTGGTCGCGCTCTTCGCACCGCTGGTGCTGGTCGACATGTCCGCCTGGTGGATGGTCGCCGCGATCCTGCTCGGGCTCGCGCTCGTGCTGCTAGAGCTCTTCGTGCTCACGGGCACCATCGTCGCCGGTGCCTTGGGCGTGCTGCTGATCTTCGGCGGGCTCGTGGGTGTCGCCGCGGGCGGGCCGGCAAACCTGTTCCCCGGCTCTTCCGGCGGCAGCGGCGGCGATGCGAACATCGGCCTGCTCACGGCCCTGGTCGCCATCGTCGGCGCCATCGGCGTGATGTGGCTCATCGGACGCAACATGGGAAGTCTCCCGTTCCTGGGCCGCCTGGTCCTCACCGACGCCCACGGCCAGAGCCCCGAGGACGGGACCATCGCCGCCACGCTCGCGGGCTCGTCGGCCAACCGCACCGGCGGCGCGGGGGGAGCGGTTGGTGCGGGTTCCGACGGGCTCGTCGCTGTGGGCGCAGTGGGCGTCGCCATCACGCCGCTCCGTCCCTCGGGGCGCGTGCAGATCGGGGAGCAGGTCGTCGACGCCGTCGCCCAACTCGGGTTCATCAGCGCGGGTGCGAAGATCCGCGTTGTGGAAGCCTCCGCTTTCCGGGTCGTGGTTGAGCATGCCAGCGATGGGGAGCCGGGGTGAGGGCGGCGCGGATGCGGGGCTGGGCGATGGGGAGCTTTCGACGCAGCAGCGCAGCGAGAGGGACGTGGACCTTGGCTCTATTGCCGGAGACGAAATATTAGCGCCGAAGCCGACGGCCCAGCGACCGGCGAATCCCCGGGGAATGGTGCGGAACTATGCGGGCTACTCGGGCTCGTGTCATCCATCGCGTCCCCAGCGACCCGGTTCGGGCTTGCCGACGTCGTCAGGGCGGGAGGCGGGGTTCATCCCCAACGCAACGGATGATGTGAAACTCTCAGGACTTGTGAGCGGAGTGTGCGAATTATTTGTTTTTTATTTGTATCCCAAGTCCAAGCAGCTAGGCTTATGACCATGGGAAACGCGTGCAGGCTCATGCTGATCGCTCTCGCCCTTGGGGTTCCCGCACTTCTCGCTTCGCTGGCTCGTGCGGATCAAGAGCACCTAGAACGCATCAGGCAACGCCTGAGCGAGCTTGTTCTGGCTCATCGGCAGTTGGAAACCAGACCGGTTTACATCGAGTATGTAGCGTGGGACACGCCGACCGGGTATTCGGCGAGCGTGCTGAAGACGCCCGGTTCCCAGCCGGCAGGGGGTTCGACGCTCAAGGTCTGGCTGGGGGTGAGGGCGGTACGTGAGAACATCGACCTCGCCGAGCCGTCTGGCAGCGGAAGAAGGTTTCATGATGTGGCCTTCGGACCCGAGGCTCGGTGGAGCCACTTAGACCGGTCCCTAGCCGGGGCGGATGCCGGTCGGCAAGGCGGGCCGGATGGTCTAGACCGGCTCGCCGAGTCGAGCCGGAAGCGGGCGCTCTTGCATCTGGACGGTGGACTGTCGTACGTCGGTGCGGAACCCACGTCGGAGTCCATCACTATAAGCCGTGTGGACGACTCGCATTGGACGGGGCAAGCCCTCCAAACGGTCCAAGGGCGGAAATGGACGCTTCGCATGTCGGGACGGCTGGGCACGGAAAGGGAGTCTGACTGGCTGACGACCGTGCAGAGCTTCAAGCCGGACGCCTCGGCTCCGGCTGTGTCGATCGTGCTCTCCGACTGGCAACGCCGTGGGGCCAGCGGCGTGCTGTCGGCCGGCTTGGTCGATGTCCGCTCGTCGGAGCTCAAACTGCTGCAGCGTCTCGACACTGTCGAGACTGCCACGCCCGAAGAGTTGGGCCGGGTGCTCCGGCCGCCGACCAGGGATGGGCGCGACGCTGTGCGCGGAGCCGTAACGTTTGACAGCTACACTTGGAACGACGCGCAAGACGCATCTTCCCAGCAGCCGGTAGAACATCCGCGCCGCGGCGTTCCCAGCCCTGGCGCGTGGCCGACGACATGGGTCGTGGGCATCTCGGGAGCGGCACTCGTGGTCGCTGTGACCGTGCTCGTGTGGACACGGCGAAGGTCATGACGCCCCAGGCTAGATAGAGGGTTCGCATGAAATGCAGTTTGGACTGGACGATCGTCGTGGCGGCGGGGTTGACCGTGGTCGGACTGGCGTGGGCCGCGCCGCAGACGTGCAACCTGCTCGTCAAGGGCGGCCACTACTGCTGCATGAACATGGAGATTTTCGAGCGGGCACTCGGTAACGATCCGCTGGCATGTTTCACGTGCGAGGCCGGCCAGACCTGCTGCCCGGTGATCCTCTCGAACAAGAAGCAGTACGACGGTGTCCGCTCTCCCCAAAGTGGCGAGAGCGGGAAGAGGGCTGTCGAGTACCTCGTGGCGGAGGGCACGTGCGAGTGGCGTGTCACCGTTTGCAGCGGACATGGTTGTGTTGCCCTCACGCTTGTCCATGTGAACGACTGCCGCAACGCTGCCCCCATCGGGGATGCATGCCCATGAGCGACGCTCCGCCAACGCGGGGGCGAGCGGGCTTCAGCTTGGTGGAGTTGCTGTGTGTGATCGTGATCGTCGGGGCGGTGCTGATGCTTGCCGGCACCGCCCTCCGCCAGGCACGAGTGGCCGCAGCCGAGACGCGGGTGGCGTCGGCCCTGCGTCAGCACGGGGTTGTGTTCGCCTGCTATGCGCTGGACTTCCGCGACTCGTTCCCCGCGGTCGTGCCGCCGTTGCCGGGGGAGCACAGGTTGCCCATCGAGACGACCGGCGAAGTCGCGACCCTTGAATACTTCTCGCAGGTGTACACCTGGTCGGCGACCCTGGCCGACAGGTACTACGACGGCCGCAATATGTGGTCCGAGTTCGAGTCCGAGCATGGCCAGCTCTTCGCCTTCCGCGGACCTCCGACCAACTCGATAATCATGTATTCGCCCTCTATGCTTGCGGGCCCCGAGTTCTTCGGTGGAGAGAACTCGGGATGGGGCTTCGCGCGGTCTGCACGGGGCACGTTCTGGCACGAGGTGGTTTATCCGAGCCAGAAGATGGTGCTCAACGAGCATCATGGGTCCCTCCACCCATCGCTGTCGGCGCGGCTGGGCGCTCTGACGGTGGACGGCTCGGCGCGGGTCCGGCCCGTCAGCGACCTGACGCCGCGGGCCGCCCCCCGCGGGGATTGGTACCCACGCTACAGCTCGATGCCGAACCTGGGGTGGGAGGGCTTCACCCGGGACGGGGTCCGCGGGCGTGACTTCGACAAGTAGACCCGGCGCTATGCTCACGCATGTCCCAGCACGATGCGGATAATCCGATCTACCACTCGGCCACGCTCACGTACGGGTCGTATTTGAAGGTCAACGAGCTGCTCTCGCTGCAGAGGCCCAAGACCGGCCACCACGACGAGCTCTTGTTCATTCAGGCCCATCAGGTCTACGAGCTGTGGTTCAAGCAGATGCTCCACGAGCTGGAGGCCATCTGTGGGTTCCTCGACGCCGACAAGCCCCTTCGGGCGGCCCAGCTCTTCGAGCGCGTCTTCCGCATCCAGACGCTCCTGCTCGAACAGTTGCCGCTGCTGGAAACCATGTTCAGCGTCGAGTTTGCCAAGTTCCGCGATGCACTCCGCCCGGCCAGCGGGTTCCAGAGCGTCCAGTTCCGCAAGATCGAGTTCTGGTGCGGCAACAAGAACCCCAAGTTCCTCGCGCTCGTGGGCGAGGACGACGCGGCCAAGGCCGAGATGGCGACCTATCTCGCCCGCCCGACGCCCTACGACCACCTGCTCTGGCACCTCTCGCGAGAGGACGGCAACATCTTCCGCGTGCCCGACGCCTTCAAGAAGGGCGTCCGCGACACCAGCCTGCCCCACGACGACGAGCCCACGCTCGTCGACGCGCTCGAGATCCTCTATCGCATCCACGACGACGCCCAGAAGGCCGGCGCCACCGAGCGCTACTACCCGCAGTTCCGCGTCGCCGAGCACTTGGTCGAGTTCGACGAACGCTTCCAGATCTGGCGCTTCCACCACGTCAAGATGGTCGAGCGCATGATCGGTAGCATGGGCGGCACCGGCGGCTCCAGCGGCGCCAAGTACCTCGCCAGCACGCTCATGAAGCCCTTCTGGCCCGACCTCTGGGCCGTGCGAGGGCGTCTCGGCGGCGGGACGTACGACTCGCACCAGACCCCCGCGAGCGAAGCGCACAAGCCGGGGCCAAGCGGCCCGGGCTGAACGGCCTCCTGCCTCCGCCCCTATGTCGCCTCGGGATAATCCGTGTAGCCGCGCTCGGCCCCGTTGTAGAACGTCGAAGCGTCCCACGCCGCCGGTTCGATGCCGCGCCGGAGCCGCTCGGGCAGGTCGGGGCTCGAGATGAACGCGCGACCGAACGCGATCGCGTCCGCGTGCTCCGCCGCGATCGCGGCCCGGGCGTCGGGCCCCGTATATCCCCCCGCGGCGATGATCGGCGCTCGGCACACGTCGCGGAAGAACTCCCCCGCACGCCGGCCCGCGAACCGCGCCGCGTCTTCCCCGCTCAGCCCTTCCTCCCGCGGCTCGACCAGGTGCACATACGCAAGGCCCATCCGCGACACCGCGCCGATCACGTATCCGAACAGCGGCAGCGGGTCGCCGGTGTCTTCCAGCCGCCCGAAGGGCGAGAATCGGATCCCCGTGCGTTCGGCACCCACGGCCGCCGCGACGGCCGTCGCGACCTCGACCGTCAGACGAACGCGGTTGTCGATGCTCCCGCCGTAGTCGTCGGTCCGAACATTCGGCCCGGCCCGTAGAAACTGGTCCAGCAAATACCCGTTCGCCGCGTGGATCTCAACGGCGTCGAAGCCCGCCGTTATCGCGTTCTCCGCGGCCCGCGCATACGCCGAGATGAGTTCCGGCAGCTCCAAACGCTCCAGTGCCCGCGGCGTCTCGAACTCGACCCGCTCGAAGCTCGGCGTGAACGCCCGTCCGGCCGGCCTGACGGCCGACGGAGCCACCGGCAACATCCCGCCCGGCTGCAAGCTCGGGTGCGAGATTCGTCCAACGTGCCAGAGCTGCAGCGCGATGAGCCCGCCCTCCTCGTGCACGGCCTTGGTCACCAGCCGCCAGCCGTCGATCTGCTCTGCCGAGTGGATCCCCGGGGCCCGCGGGTACCCCTGCGCCTCCGGGAGGATCTGCGTTGCTTCGGAGATGATCAGCCCGCCGCGGGATGCCCGCTGGCGGTAATACTCGGCGTTCAGCGGCGTGGGCACGTTCCCCGGCTGCGCCGACCGCAGCCGCGTGAGCGGGGCCATCACCACGCGATGTGCGAGCTCAAGGCTGCCCAAACGCAGGGGAGAGAAGAGGGGGTCGATATGCGCTGCGGTCGCGGGCTCGGCGGTCACGGCAGTCGCCCCTCAGTCGCGCAGGCGGCTGAACGCCATCCGCACGCGGGCCAGCCGCGGAGCCGTCACGACGCGCCCGGGCAGGGCGGCAAGAGCCTGTTGCGCCGTGTCAAAGCCGCGGGTCGGGTCGAGGCCCTGCTGGAACCACGCGTTCCACCGCGGGTCCAGCCGCGGCACGATCCGGCCGACCGGGATGATCGGCTCCTCGGCCCGCAGTCCCGTAATAAGCTGATACGCGATCTCGACGATCGAACGCACCTCGTCGCGGACAAGCTCGAAGCCCGCGACACCGCCGCCGCTCGCCCCGACGGCCGGAAACGACAGCAGCCGCGCAAGCCCGTAAAGCTCGACCAGCACGCAGCCGTGCCGATCCACCAGCACCTCGTCCATGCTCAGGGCCCCGTGCGGCGTGCCCGCGGCGTGGGCCGTGGCGGCGGCCGAGAGCAGTTGCTCCGTCGCCCGCTCGACCTCGACGGGCTCGAACTGGCCGCCCTTCTCCTTCTGAAGCTTGGCCAGGGTCCGCAAGCCATCGACATCGCCCGTGAACGGCGTGATCAGCCAGGGATGGCTCAGCGTGTCAAGCCCGACCTGCTGGATCCTCAGGATGTGCGGGTAAACCAGCCCCGCGGCGTGCTCGGCGGCGGCCTGAAACCGCCGCTGCTCGATCCCGGCAGGCACGGCCGGGAAGCGATACGCCACGTGGGACGTGCTGTCCGAGGCGTGCAGTGCCAAGTACCGGTCGGGCTGGGCCAGCCGCGACGGGCCGACCGAAAAAACCGTCGGGGAGAACAGGTCGCCCAGGCCAAACGCCAAGGTGGGGACCAGCTCGCGAGTCAGGATGTACGGCCCAAGCCTGGGCCGATCGGCAAGATCCAGCATGGTTTTCGACTCTTCCTGACCATCGACCAGACCCGGGCAACGCACGCCGCCGCAGCCCCCTTTTCAGGTATCGGCGTCTGGCGGCCGGCGCCGACAGAAACCCTCAAACCCCGGGTCGTCGCGCGTCCCCGACCGGTCCTCGATTCTAGCGGCTGACTCTGGCCACGTTGCGATTCGATGAAGACAGTTTCATCTGCGATGTCGAACCGGGCCTTCCCGGGGGTACGCCGGATCCGGGCTTGGCGTCTTGTTCCGCTGGGCACCGGGCCGCTCGAAGGTCGTACTATTGATCGACGGGTCTGGCCAGGGGCGTCCGGTGGGCGTCCGGCCTGATGCGCGCATTTGTGCGACTCTGCCGTCTGCCGGCCGGAGACACCCAGCATGACCACCTTCGCCCCGACCCCGCCAATCCCGCCGTCCGCCCCCGCCTCCGCGCCCGCCAAGACAACCGACCCGCTGCAGCTCATCGACGTCGACCATGTGCGTTTCCACGTCGGCAACGCCCGGCAGGCCGCGTTCTTCTACGCCCACTGCTTCGGGTTCCAGATCCAGCAGGTCATGGACCTGACCACCGGCAGCCGCGATGTCGCCAGCTACCTGCTCACCCAGGGCAACATCCGCTTCCTGCTCACCAGCGGGCTCTCGATCGAGCACCCCGCGTCGATG
Source organism: Phycisphaerales bacterium (assembly GCA_038214505.1). GTDB lineage: Bacteria > Planctomycetota > Phycisphaerae > Phycisphaerales > UBA1924 > UBA4658. The sequence goes on from JBBQRT010000005.1 coordinate 9,369, forward strand.
GAAGTCGCGCTCTACGGCGACGGCGTCAAGGACGTCGCCTTCACAGTCTTCGACGCCGAGAAGGCCTTCGAAAAGGCCGTCAAGAACGGCGGCCAGGTCGCCCCCGGCGGCGAGCCCCGGACGCTCACCGATGCGAGCGGCTCGGTCACCACCGCCACAATCCGCACCTACGGCCGCTGCACCCACACTTTCGTCAGCCGCACCGGCGGCTACGACCTCACCAAGGTCAAGCAGGGCGGCGTCTTCGCCCCGAGGTTCAAGCGGCTCGACGGCGGAGCCGGCTGCGAGCCCGCCACGGGCTGCGGGCCCCAGATGGGACCCGGCACCAGCATCCTGTCCATCAACGACTACAACGCCAAGAACCCCTGCGGCCTGAAGTACGTCGACCACCTCGTCGGCAACGTCGAGATGGGCAAGATGAACTACTGGGTCAAGTTCTATGAGGACGTGCTCGAGTTCAAGATGTTCATGCACTTTGATGACAAGGACATCTCGACCGAATACTCGGCCCTCATGTCGAAGGTCATGTCCAGCGGCAACGGCCTGATCAAGATGCCCATCAACGAGCCCGCCGAGGGCAAGAAAAAGAGCCAGGTGCAGGAATACCTCGACTGGCACGCCAACACCCCCGGCGTCCAGCACCTGGCCCTGCGGACCGACGACGAGCTGCACTCGATCGCCGCCCTGCGCAGCCGCGGCGTCGACTTCCTCACTCTGCCCGAGGCGTACTACGACAAGGTCTGGGACCGCGTGAACACGATGCTCAAGCAGCACGGCCACGAGGCCGTCCGCGAGGACCACACCCGCGTCCGCGACCTGGGCATCCTGGTCGATTCCGACGACGAGGGCTACTTGCTGCAGCTCTTCACCAAGCCCCTGCAGGACCGCCCGACGCTCTTCTTCGAGATCATCTGCCGCCGCGGAGCCCAGAGCTTCGGCAAGGGCAACTTCAAGGCACTCTTCGAGGCGCTGGAGCTGGAGCAGGAGAAGCGCGGGAATCTGTAAAAGAGGGTGCGGTTTTACCCAAAGCTGGGCAGAGTTGCGGCAGAGACGTCCATTGACGATCGATGAGGGCGGACTTTGATGGGCTTGGAGATTGAGTGTTGGTGGTGGGACCGTCCTGGGTGTTCGCAAGACTGTTGTCGTTGTACTCTTCGCTCCTGAGGTGGGCATCGATCTCGCCCAAGGTCGGTGCGATGCGGCGGAGGGATGGCCGGGGCGGCGACGCCGGGCCCGCGGGTCGGTTCCCAAGGAGTTTTCGCATGAAATCGATCACGACGGCGTTTCCCCTGCGATCAGCGCGGTCGGTCTGGGTGCTCGCCGCGGCGTCGATCATGTCCGGCGCTCCCTTCGTGGCTCTGGGGCAAGTGAGCGTCAGCACGACGCAGCAGCTCATCGACGCGGTCAACAACAGCCCGGCGGGGACGACGATCACGGTCGCTCCGGGGACCTACGCCCTGCCAGCGACGCTGCGGCTCAAGAGCGGCACATCGCTTGTCGGATCGGGCATGGGGCAGACGATCATCCGCAATGCCCCAACCTTCGCGTTGCCCGTTGTGCCCTGGTACGACGCGGACACCAACTTCGAGTTCTCTAACCCCAACGCATATCTGATCGACCTCGGACGCGACCGCAGCAACTTCATCATCCGCGACCTGACGCTCACCGGGCCCGAGGTCTATGGCGGGCTCCACTTTGTCGCCACCGCCAACCTCACGGTCCAGAACGTGCAGTTCACCGGCTTCCGCTGGAGCGGGATCCGGGGCTTCGTCGGGACCGATACGGCCATCACCGGCTGCCGCTTCCTCGACGCCGGCGGGCAGACGGTCAACGCCGATGGCTCGTTTGGGATCACCGGCGGCTCGCTCTACATCGCGTATCTCAGCAGCTCGCTCATCGATGGCAACCGCTTCGAGCGTTCCGGCGCTCGGAGCGACAACGTGTTCGGCGTCAAGGGCCGCGAGTTTCGGTCCGTGCGGATCACGAACAACACGATCCTGTGCGACTTCGCGATCGAGCTGCCCTTCGAGAACGACTACTACACCGACATCGAGAATAACTATCTCGACGGCGTCGTTTCCCTCCCCCGCTATGCCGGCGGCGACCTGCCGCCCACGGGACCGAGCCCGTACACGTTCAGGATCCGCAACAACTACCTCACAAAGTCGTACTCGATCGAGGGGCCGCACAACGGGATGATCGTCGAGCGCAATGTCTTCGACTTCCCGGTCGACAGCGACTACGGCAATCTGTTCTCGAGCTTTGATCCCTTCAGCCAGACGCCGCTGGCTCCCGGGCCGCTGGACTTCAACAACAACATCGTGATCAACCCGGGGCGCGGCGTATTCTGGAGCGACGTTGTCTGGAACAACCTTTCGTTCAGCAACAACCACATTGTCGCCAACGAGATCGTTCCCTCGCAGGATCCCGAGGGCCTCTTCGCCTTTCGCGAGTCTAGCCCGGCCCTTGGGGGACAGAGCACGGTCTTCAGCGGGATCACGATCGCGAGCAACGTGGTGCAGATCGTCGGCCAGAGCCGACCACTGATCCGCTCCGCCAGCGGATACGGGGCGAACATCAGCAACAACCTGCTCGTCAATGTTTCGGACAGCTCGGCGATGAGCAATTTGCAGACCAGCGCGGTGCGGGGACTCGAGGAACCGCTTGTGTTCAACGTGGGCGTGAACGGCGAGTTTCCGGTCAATGGGTACGCGCTCATCGCCCGGGCCGCGCCCGGCGTATGCCCGGCCGTGCAGGTTCAGCCCGCTGGAGGGCTCGTCTGTCGATCCGGGACACGGAGCGTCTCGGTCACGCTCGTGCCCGGAAGCTTTGGCCCGGTGAGCTATCGATGGGTGCGGACGACGCCGGGCGTCTCGATGCCCCAGCCGATAGGCAACGGTTCGTTGCCCGGTGGCGCGACGGCCTCGGGCGCGACGACGGGCACCCTCACAATCACAGGCTTCTCCGCATCCGATTTGGGGGACTATTCGTGCGTAATCTCGGCTGTCTGCGGGCAGCTCTTCTCGTCGCCAGCGACGCTCGTCTCGTGCGACGCCGATATCGACTGCAGCGGGGCCCGCGATGTCGCCGACATCTTCACCTTCCTCAGCGCATGGTTCGCGAATGCCCCCGGCTCGGACTTCAACGACTCAGGCGTCCGCGACGTGGCCGACATCTTCGCATTCCTGAGCGCCTGGTTTGCCGGCTGTTGAACCCACGCCCACGCGGGCTCGCGATCCATACGCTCATGCATGCCCGACGGCCACACACCGCCGCGCGGCGAGCACGTGCCCCCGCCGCCCTGGCCCCACCCCGCGTGCCTCGACGACGCTGTCCTTCTCAAGCAGTGCTCCGTCACGCGCGGCCGCTCCGGCGGCCCCGGCGGGCAGAACCGCAACAAGGTCGAGACGCTCATCGAGCTCACCCACGTGCCCACAGGCCTCGCCGCCCACGCCGGCGAGCGCCGCAGCCAGGCGGAGAACCGCGGCGTCGCGGTCCGCCGGCTGCGGCTGGTGCTGGCCGTGCAGTTCCGCGCGGGCGTGCAGAGCGGCGAGGTCGGCTCGGCCCTGTGGCGCTCCCGCCGCCGGGCCGCACCGACGGGCCGCGACCCGCGGGCCGGCTCGCCGGCACATTCCAAGTGGGACGCCGGCGGGCTGGGCACCCTCACGATCAACCCGGACCATTCCGACTACCCGTCCCTCTTGGCCGAGGCACTGGACGTCATCGCCGCCTGCGACTGGGACCACAAGAAGGCCTCGCTGCGGCTCGAGTGTTCGCCCAGCCAGCTTGTCAAGCTGCTTCGCCACCACCCGCCCGCCATGCTCATGTTCAACGCCCGGCGCGAGCAGGCGGGCCTTTCCTCGGTGAAGTAGCGCCCCGGGCCCGCCGGGCCAAAGCCGCCGGGACGCGGGTCTATCCTCCGACGATGGTCAACTCGTCCACGACGTCCCACGTGCTGCACTCGGTGCTCCGCTGGCTGGTGCCGATCGGCTCGTGCCTGCTGCTGGGCCCGCTGGCGGGCTGGCTGACCCACACCCTCCGCGCCCCCGACGGCGGGGCCCACACGTCCCTGTTGCTCAGCGCCTCGCCGCTGCTGGGCCTGCTCGCGGGCGCGGGCGCGGTCCTGCTGGCGGGCATCGCGGGCGTCTTCGCCGCGGCGATCATCGGCACACGCATGGGCCTGTTCACCGCCGGCCTCGTGCTCGCCTGGGCTTCCTTTGGCACCGGCCGCATCGATGGCATCCTGGGCCGGGTCGCGGCCGGGGGTCGAGGCGGCGGCGCCGGGGCCATGACCCTGCTCTCCGTGGAAGGGCTCGTCGTCGGCCTTCTGGGCGTGCTTATAGCCGCGGCCGTATTGCTGGTGCCCGTCCGGCGGGCCGCGAGCCAAGCCGATGCCCAGCATCACCCGGTCCAGCACTTCGCCGAGCCGCGGAAGATCCTGCACCGCTCGGCCCCGCTGGCGCTTTTCGCCGGCGTCGTGGGCGCGGGCCTAGTGGTGTGGCTCGTCGCGCAATCAACGGCCAAGGGCCAGACGTTCGCCGCCGCCGCGTTGGGTGGCGTCGTCGCAGGCGCGGCGCTGCGCATCCTCGCGGTCCACGCCTCGGGCGTCTGGGCCTTCGTCGCTTTCGCAATCTTGAGCACCGCCTCGCCCGTCCTCGCACGCTTCATGAGCGACGATGTCGCCGCGGCGGCTCTCTCCGGGCAACTCCTCCGCCTCGCACATCCGCTGCCCCTGGATTATCTCGCCGGTGCGCTCGTGGGCGTGCCCATGGGCCTGGCCTGGGGCGCGTCGATGGTCGTCAAGGCCGAGACCGCGGCGAAGTAGCGCTCACGGTTTGATGCGAGCCCGCCTCACATCCCCGGGGGCCGCACGTGCTCGCGGCTGGCATATCGGGCCGCCGTCATCACCCCGAGCGCCAGCCACACGAGGTTCTTGCCCGTCAGCACGCCGTCGCGCGTCGAGCGCCACACGTGCAGCCAGCGATCCGGCGAGGTCGTGTAGTACCGGGGCTCGCTGAGAAACGTCGCCGGCCACGCCCGCGCCAAGAACGCCAGCAGCACGACCGCCCCCGCCAGCAGCCCAAGCCGCAGCGTCCCCCGCCCGGCCGATTTGAGCGCCGTCATGCCCACCGCGATGCCCAAGGGCCACACCAGCCAGTCGTTGCGGTTGAGCGTCGCCGCGGCGAGCCCAACCCACGCGAGCGTGAACGCCGCGGCCAGCAAAGTCGCGAGCACGACGGCCCGAAGCTCGCGGGTCTGCTTTGTTCCGGCAGCAAGGCTCGGCTCGGGCACCGCGCCACCCAGCAGCTCCGCCGCCCGTCTCGCTGGGTCGGCCTTCGGCACGCTCGGCATGTCATGGCCGAAGCCGCTGCGCATCCACTCAAGCGCCGCCGCGGGCTCGATCCGGTCGCGTCCGTCCGACTCGCCCGCCGGCTTCTCGCTCGCGGCCCGGTACGACTCGACCGTCCGTAGATACCCAACCAGCCGCGCGGCGAACTCCGGCGAGAGCGTCAGCCCAAGCTCTCCATAGGCCCGCGCAAGCTGCCCGATCGGATCCGCGATCAGGTCCTCGTAGCGAACTTGCGCGATCACCCCGCGGCCGCGATCCGGCAGGCGATCCAGGTCGGCCAGAAACGCCCGCTCGGTCCGGTCATACTCCTCGACGATACGGTCCCGGATCACCTCGTCGCCCGGGTGATCCTGCAGCAGAAACGGCTCGAACCGCCGGTGCATCGCGACGTTCGAGCGGAGCACGCTTGTGGGCTCGCGGTGCAGATGGATGAACCGGGCCTGCGGGCCATAGAGCCCGACGAGCTCGCGCACGCGGGCCGTGTGGGCGGGCGTCTTCAGGAGCAGCCGCCGGCCCGGGTTGAGCGCCGCGAGCTTCCAGCTCAGCGTCGTCTGGGCCCTGCGGAACCCTTCGAGTTCCTTCGGTGTCAGGCCCTCGAGCGTCTGGTAGCGCCGGTAGTGCTCCCAGCACCCCGGCAGGATCATCCGCCCCGGCATCGTCCCGATGCCCGCGAGATTGCACAGCCCGAAGTCGTCCTCCGCCGGATACTCCGGCCCGTACGCCACATCGTCCTGCGGCCGCTTGGACGACAGGAACGGCACGAGCAGGAACCGCAGCAGCGTCCACGACGCCGCGAACCCCTGCGGCGCGAGCATCTGGTACCACCGCGGCGTCGCCAGCCGCGGATCGCAGGAAAGCAGGTAGTGCAGGTGCGTCGTGCCCGAGCGGTAGTACCCCAGCACGAAGAGCGTCGCCGGCGGCGCGGGCGTCCGCGGCCGTAGAAGCGCCGTGACGAGCCGCTCGGGAAGCGTTATCGCCGTCCCGAGCACCGAGGTCGCCAGCGCAAATCCCAGCCGTGGCCAATAGCGGATAGTGATCCCCGGCCCGCCGCCGGCGCGTGCCGACGCGATCACGCGGGCCCAAGCGTCCAGCGGCGCAAAGCCCATGAAATGAAAGGCCGGAAACGCGAAGAGCATCCGGCGGCGCGGGGTCGAATTGTGCTCGGTCGCCGCCATGGGGGCGGAGTGTAGAGGCGGGGCGTCCGCCCAAGTCCCCGCCCGTCGCCGCACTGGACCGCCCGCGATCAAGCTTTCAAGAAACATTGAAAACTGGCCGCCCGCCACATATACTCCCGTCATGTCCACCAGCGCCGCGATGTTCCCGGTTCCTACACGCCCGACGCTCTCGGCCGTGCCCCCGAAGGGCCTTCGTGACGACCGCCTGGACCCGATCCGGGCCAAGGTCGACTCCGGCCTCCGCCTAGGCCTCGACGATGGCATGCTCCTGTTTGAAACGCCCGACATCTGGTCCGTCTGCGCGATGGCCGACGCGGTCCGCCGCCGGCTCCACGGCTCGGTGGGCTACTACAACATCAACAAGCACCTCAACTACTCGAATGTCTGCGCGCTCTCGTGCAAGTTCTGCGAGTTCTACCGCAAGGACTCCGACGCCGACGCCTACACCCGCGACATGGCGTATGTCCGCGAGCAGGTGCGACAGGCCGTCGAGGCCGGCGCGACCGAGATGCACTCGGTCGGCGGCCTGCACCCCAAGCTGCCGTTCACCTACTACACCGACCTCTGCTCGACGATCCGCGACACGGCCCGCGAGCTGGGCAGCGAGCTGCACGTGAAAGCGTTCACCGCCGTCGAGGTTGTCCACCTGGCCAGGATCGCCAAGGTCTACAAGGGCGCAAACGTCCCCGGGCCCGAAGGCCGCGCGATGCGGCAGGAGGGCATCCGCTGGGTGCTCTCCCGCCTCAAGGACGCCGGGCTCGGCTCCCTCCCCGGCGGCGGGGCCGAGGTCTTCGACGACCGCGTCCACGACGAGGCGTACAAGGGCAAGATCCGCTCCGACGTCTGGCTCGACGTCCACCGCGTTGCGCATGAGCTCGGCCTGAACACCAACGCCACCATCCTCTACGGCCACATCGAAGAGCGCCGCGACCGCCTTGTCCACATGGACATGCTCCGCCGGGCCCAGGACCGGGCCCTGGCGGGGATGGGATACGAGGGCGTCGAGGTCGCGAAGCCCGCAGGCGCCCAGCGGAACATCGATGGGGAGACCGGCCACCTCGGCTACTCCGGCGACGAGGGCGACGATGTGCCCGTCATCACGCTCACCCGCCCCGGCGTCCCGCTGCCCGAGAGCGTCGCTTTCGCGTCCGGTGCGTCCGGTCCCGCCCGCGCCCAAGGCTACTTCCAGACCATCATCCCACTGCCGTTCTTTCCCGATGGCAGCGAGCTCGAGCATCTGCCCGGTCCCGGCGGCCTGGAGAATCTGCGAACCATCGCCATCTCGCGCCTCATGCTCGACAACTTTCCCCACGTCAAGGCCTTCTGGATCATGCAGACGCTCCCCATGGCCCAGCTCATGCTCCAGAACGGCGCCGACGACATCGACGGCACCGTCGTCTGGTACGACATTACAAAGGTCGGCGGCGCAAGCACCCACCAGGAAGTCAATGTCGGCACGCTCAAGAAGGCCATTCGTGACGCGGGCTTCGACCCCGTCGAGCGAGACACGCTGTATCGACGCGTCGCCCGCGACGGCAAGGCTTGGCTGGTCGCCTAGCCCGCCGCGTCGTCCGCGTCCGGCTGTTCAAGCATCTTTCCCAGCCGCTCTTCGAGGCCGGTCATCTTCTTGCCCAGCTCGGCCAACCGCTTGTTCACCGACGCAATCTCCGCCGAAAGCTGGTCGACGGTGTGCTCGGTGAACGCGGCGTGCTCCTCGAGCCGCGTCAGCCGCGGCTCATCGCTGGGCGGGTCCGGTGCGGGGGATTGCTGTTCATGTGGCGGTGTGGCCATGACATCCTCGGGCCGATCGGCTAGTCTCTGCCCCGATGAACCGTAGCGAACTGGCGTTGTTGGCGGTGGGTCTGGCGGTCTTCGGGCTGCCGGGCGTCGCCCGGGCGGACCTCATCACCCTCAGCGGCGCAGACACCCCCGCCGCGGCCCCGCCCGCGCAGGCCGCCGCAAGCCCGGAGCCCTCGCTCCGACTCGACACGTCGAGCGGCGTCGCGTCGGAGGTTCAGGCCCAGAAGGCCGTCGATGTTCAGCACTTCGCCCGCTCCACCCGCTACGGCGAGGCCGGCAGCCGCTGGTGGACCGTCGGCGCGCTCTACGCCAACGACTTCAACGACGTTAACGACGTCAACCTCCACGGCGCGTTCAGCCAGTTCCTGGCCGACGATTTCGAGTTCGCCGTCGAGGCCGCGGGGTGGTACTTCGATCAGCCGGGAACGGACACCGGCGGCGTCTCGGGCTCGATGATCTTCCGCTGGCACGTCCTGCACGCCGACGACTACGACTGGTCGGTCTTCGCCGACGTGGGCATCGGCCTGCTCGCCGCCTTCGACGACGTGCCCGACGGCGGGACGAGCTTCAACTTCCTCCCGCGCCTGGGCGGCGGTTTCACGAAAGCGATCGGCGACTCCGGTGCCCGGCTCATGGTCGGGGCCCGCTGGCACCACATCTCCAACGCCCGCATCTTCGGCAACGACCGCAACCCGTCTCGCGACGCGCTGGCGGGCTATGTCGCCATTACCTTCCCGTTCTGAGCACGAGAGCAAAGGATCGTGGGATCGTGGGATCATGGAATCGTGGGCATTTGGGATCGCGGGAAGGCGGGATCACGGGATCACGGTGTCCGGGGAGCATGGCACCAGGCTGCCGCCCGCCCAACCTCGCAACGTCTCTCCGGCCGCCGAACATGCCAGAACCGCTCGATCCCTCCCTCTCCGCCGACCCCGCCGTGCCCGAGGCGCTGGCGCGGAAGCTCGGCGAGCTGACCCACGAGCTGGGGATCATCGAGCAGCGGCTGAGCGACCCCGAAACGCTCGCCGACCACCGGCTTGTACGCGAGCTCTCGATCAAGCGGGCCGCGATCCAGGGGCCCGTCGATGACTTCGCCCTCGCCCGCCGCCTGACGGGCGAGATCGCCGAGCTCTCGCGCGTTGCCCAGGCCAAGGACGACCGCGAGATGGCCGAAATGGCCCGCCTCGAGATCCCCCAGCTGCGGCAATCCCGGGCCCGGGCGCTCGACCGGATCCGCTCGGCTTTGGTCAACGCCGAGGACCGGGCGGTGGGCTCGGTGATTCTGGAAGTGCGGGCCGGCACGGGCGGCGACGAGGCGAGCCTGTGGGCCCGCGATCTGCTGGACGTCTACGCCCGCTACGCCGCGAAGAAGGGCTGGTCGTTCGAGACCCTCGAAGTCTCGGCCGAGCCGGCGGTGGGGGGCGTTCGGTCGGCGATGGTCAACGTCCGCGGCGAGGGCGTCTGGCAGGAGCTCTCCTTCGAGGCCGGCGTACACAGCGTCAAGCGCGTCCCCGCGACCGAGGCCCAAGGCCGTATCCACACTTCAACCGCGACGGTCGCAACGCTCCCCGAGCCCGAGCAGGTGGACGTGAAGATCGACTGGGCCAAGGACGTCTTCGAGGACGTGACGACCTCCCAGGGGCCCGGCGGGCAGAATGTCAACAAGGTCGCGACGGCCGTCAAGCTCGTGCACAAGCCCACCGGCATCGAGGTCAAGATGCAGGAGAGCAAGAGCCAGCAGCAGAACCGCGACAAGGCCCGCCGCCTTCTGGTTGCCCGCGTCTACGAGCTCGAGCGCCGGAAGGTCCACGAGGCCCGCTCGAGCGCCCGGCGCGAGCAGATCGGCACCGGCGAGCGCAGCGAGAAGATCCGCACCTACCGCTACAAGGACGGCATCGTCGCCGACGAGCGGCTCCCGGGCGAATACGCCCTTCGCGATGTTCTGGCCGGCGATCTGTCGCGACTGCTCGGTGATCTGGTCGAGCAGGAGACGGCGCGGCGAATCGCGGAGCTCTAGCTCCCGAGTGGCTCAGGCCGCCAGCGCCGGCGCGTAGACACGGATGGTGTTGCGTCCGGCCTTCTTCGCCGCCTTGACGGCCTGCTCAAGAATCGCGTGCAGCTGCCCCGGCTCCTCGAAGCGTTCGATCAGCCGCGAGTCGAGCGCCGCCACGCCCACGCTGGCGGTGATGCCGATCTGTCCCGGCGCTCCCGCCTTGGCCGCGATCAGCTGCACCTGCGTGTCGGCGAGCCTCTGCCGGGCCGCCTCGGCACTCTTGACCGCCGCCGCCCGGTCCACGCGCGGCAGCAGCACGACGAACCGACCGCCGTCGTACCGCGACACCAGGGCCCGGTGGGCCTTGAAGACCTCGTCCAGCCGCGACGCCGCCGCGATCAGCACCGCGTCCCCGGCCTCGCGCCCGAACTCCGTGTTCACCTCGTCGAGCCCGTCGATGTCCACAAGCACCACGCTCAGCGGTCCTAGGCCCGCCCGCGTCTGCTCGAAGGCCGCCACCATCGCGCGGTCGAACGACATCCGGCTCGCGGCCCCCGTCAGCTCGTCGGTGTCCCCCTGCTCCCCCGGCCGTCCGAGGCCCGAGCCCTCGCCGCTGGCGGGCAGCACGACCGCCGCCATCTGCGCACGGGCCCGCTTGAGCACATCCTCGGCGCTGGCCACGCTCGCGGTCGGAACACTCAAGAGCCCCGAGACCTCCCTCGTCGCCGCGGAGATCGACTTGAGAATGTCGTCGGCCGTCGGACCGTCGATGCCGAACCACTGCTCGGCGCGCTGATAAAACTTTCGGAGGTTCGCCCCCGGCTCGGCGCTGGTCAGCACGTCGGAGGCGATGTTCCCGAGCCCCACGGCGCGGACCAGCGCGGTGTGCTCCACCGGCGCCGCCGTCGGACGCTCGTGATACTTGATGGGCATCACCAGCTGTTCGGGCAGCCGCCACCGCGTCGCCAGCAGCGCGCCCACGTCCCCGTGCTGGAGCTCGAGCCCGTCGAGCTCGCACTTGCTCAGCCGCCGGTGGTCGCCCTCGGCCCGCGACACCACCTCGGAATACTGCCGCCCGAGCGTCTGGTGCAGCGCGATCATCCCCACGTCCTGGAGCAGGCCGCCCAGGAAGCACTCCTCGGCGTTGCCCAGCCGCGCCTTGGTCGCAATGGCCCGCGCCGCGATGCCCGTGAACAGGGCCCGCCGCCAGTGATCGGCCAGGTCGAACTCGCCCGTGTCGCAGTCCTTGATCGCGCTCACGAGCGTGAAGCCCAGCGCCAGCGTCTTCACCGCCGAGAGCCCCAGCATCACGATCGCCTGGTTGATGCTCGAGCACCGCGTCCTGAGCCCGTACAGCGACGAGTTGACCGTCCTCAGGATCTTCGCCGCAAGGGCCTGATCGTTCTGGATCGTCTCCGCCAACGCCTTCATCGAAACGTCTTTGCCGCTGGTCAGCTCGACCACCTTCATGGCCACCGCCGGCAACGTCGGCAGGTTGCGGCAGGCCAGCACTTTGTCGAGCAGTTCGGGGTTCATGACGGGTCGTCGCGCAGGTCGTCGCGGCGTCTTCACACTCGGCCGCATCTTCTGCATCGGTAGAAACGCCCCCGGGCTGTAGCCCACGGAGATAGTTTCACTCGTGCTCAACAGCACTACCGCGATAGTCCGGAGCCGAAAACCACCCGCATCGTCGGCGGCTCGGTTCCGAGAACATACCGCAGATACGACGCCAGCAGGCGGTTGGCCCGGTCCAGGGCCTGGGGTTCCATGCCCCCGCTCGCCGCACCCCCGAGCCCGTCGCTGCTGACTCGGCGCAGAAGATCAAGGGTTTGCGACCGCACGCGCCAGGTCGTCCCCGTCTCAGCCACACCCTCGCCCCCGGCCTGGGCGGAGAAGCCCCCCAGCCCCGGGCTGAACACATACGCGGCCGCGCGCTCCAGCGTTTCCCCGCTGCCGACATCCATTTCCAGCTCGGGCCGATAACCCGTCTCCACCAGCAGGCTCCAGTGGAACTTCAGCACGGCAAACGGCGCGTCCGCGGCCGCCTGGATCAGCCGCAGCGACTCGACCGCCGCGTCATAGAGCGCCGGGTGCGGGTCGTGATCATGGATCGCGTGGTGGATCAGGTCGGCGATATAGAGCCCCGCGTGATACGCGTCGAGACTCTTGCGGAGCGGCCGGAACGTCTCCATCACGCTCCACTCGGTAATGAGCGCAAGGTCCGACGAGGGCCGCACGATCAGCCCAAGGTCGCCCCGCGTCAGCACCTCCAGCCCGCCGTCGTACGCCGACTTGGGCCGACGCGAGCCCTTGGCCAGCCCGCGCACCAGCCCGTGCGTGCGGCAGAACACCTCGACGGTCTGGCTGGTCTCCGACCACTCCCACTGTCGTATGCACAAACCTTGATCAAGCACGGGCGGCATGGCACCCAACAGTACGAACCCGGCGCCGCCGCGGGCCGCGACGCTCAAACACCCGCGCCGGGCAATCCCCCGCCGTCGCCTACCCTCGGCCCATGCACTTCTGCCTCCTGGACAGCGTGATCGAGCAGGCCGCCGACCGCATCGTGACCATCAAGCAGGTGACGGCCGCCGAGGAGTATCTCCAGGATCATTTCCCCGGCTTCCCGGTGCTCCCCGGCGTATTCATGATCGAGGCGCTCGTTCAGGCCGGCCGCCGCATGCTCGAAGCCCGCCCCGAGCTTCGCTCGACCCGGCTGGTCCTCGGTGGAGTCCGGGCCCTCAAGTACGGTTCCTTCGTCCGCCCGGGCCAGACCCTCCGCGTCGAGGTGTCCCTCGCCAAGGCCCTCGACGACGGCTCGTTCGAGCTCAGGGGCGAGGGCATCGTCCTCAACGTCGGCCACGAAATCACCAATACTTCGGCGCCGGTCGACCCGGCCCCCACGGCCGTCAGCGGCAAGTTCACCCTCCGCCCCGTCCGCCTCTGAAGCGACCTCCGCCCCGCCCACGCAGGGAAGATCGCCCCTGCCCGGGCCTATGCTTGGCCCTATGACGCGTGACGACATTTTCGCCAAGGTCCGGGACGTTCTGGTTGATGCGCTGGCGGTGGAGGAGGAAGAGGTCACCCCCTCCGCCTCCCTCGTGGGCGACCTGGGAGCCGAGTCGATCGACTTCCTCGACATCGTCTTCCAGCTCGAGCGAGCCTTCGGCGTCAAGATCGCTCAGGGCGAGCTGTTTCCCGAGGGCGTTGCCCAGGACCCCAAGTTTGTCAAGGACGGCATGGTCACCGCCGAGGGCCTCGCGGGCCTGAAATCCCGCCTCCCCCACGTCGACTTCTTGACCTTCGAGAAGGACCCCCGCGTCACCAACGTCGCCAAGGTCTTCACCGTCGACACGCTGGTGAACTTCGTAGAGAAGAAGCTCGCCAAGCAGCCGGCCTGATTCCACCTCCCCCCGTCTTCTCGCGGAGCCCGTGCATGCGGTGGATGTGGATCGACCGGGTCGTCGAGCTCGTCCCGGCCCGGAAGCTCGTCGCGATCAAAAACGTCTCGCTCGCCGAGGAGCACCTGCACGACCACTTTGCGGCCGACCCCGCCCGAGGCCTCGCCGCGCTCCCGGTCATGCCCGCCAGCCTCGTCATCGAGGGCATGGCCCAGTCGGCCGGCATCCTGGTGGGCCACGCCGAGCACTTCAAGCAGAAGGTCATCCTCGCCAAGATCAGCCGCGCCGAGCTCGCCCGCGACGCCGGCCCCGGCTGCACGATCCGCCACACCGCCACCATCGAACGCTTGGACGCCCAGGGTGCCAGCACCCGCGGCGTCATCGAGCTCTTCGACCACGCCCATCCCGAACTCGGCTACCAGCCCATGGGCACCATCGACCTCATGTTCAGCCATCTGGACAACAACCAGGGCGGCGCTGGCCGCAGCGGCGAGGCCTTCCCCGAGCACAACTTCGTCTTCGGCGAGGGCTTCAAAACCCTCCTGCGCACCAGCGGCGTGGCGATCCCGGACTGATGCCCCTCACCGCCGGGGCTCGGGGGCCGGAAGCGCCAGCCGGTCCCCCGTCGACATCACCCGCGCCGCCGCCGGCCTCGCCGAGGAGTCAATCACGATCACCCCCGCGGGCCCGATCGCCTCGATCCATCCGCGGCGAAGATCGACGACCATCGCCGAGTTCTCGCTGATGCCAAAGCCCCAGCGTGCCTTGCCGCGGCCGAGCGCATCCAGCAGCCGGGCCATTCGGTTGCGCTCGAGAAAGTGCTGGTCAACCAGCCCCACCGGCAGCAGCCCGAGCCCCGGCCCCGTCCGGACGCTCGTCGAATCCGGGTTCTCGGGGTCCGCCCGGTTCGCACGGGCCGAGCCGCCCCCGGTAATCATCGGGTCGGTCATGATCGCGGCCCCGGCGCTGGTCCCGCCCACGACCCCGCCTCGGGCCAGCACGCCCCGGACGCTCTGAAGCGCCCGCGTCTCTCGCCCGCCGGGGCGGAAGACCTCGACGATCCGCGTCTGGTCGCCCCCGGTGAACCACAGCCCCGTGCAGTCCGCGATCGCCCGCGCGACCGCCTCATCGTCCGCCCGCGCAGCATCGTCCTTGCTCAGCGGCACGACCACCACCGACGCCGGCCCGAACGCCCGCCACCGCTCGGCGACCTCTTCGCCCGCCTTCAGCCCGTCGCCGCTGGCGGTGGGAACGATCCCGATCCGTGCCGCCGTTCCGCCCGCGAGCGCAACAAACCGCTCGTACACAGGGCGGTTGTCGTCCTTGAGCCCGCCGCCGACGATCACCAGGGAGCCCGAACCACCCCCCGTGCTGAGCCCCCCGCCGCCCCTCGCGCCGCCCCCTGCGCCAGCCGACCCGCAGCCGGTCGTCAGCGCCATCATCCACACCAGGCCCGCCGAGGCAATCCGCATCCAAGCGCCGCTCTTCATGGCGCCGCCTCCAGGGGTTCGTTCTCGTCCCAGATTGCCACCTCGCGCCGCCCGGTCGAATCGGCCGCGGCCCGGAACATGCCCGCGGTGTTGAACACCATCGCGATCCGCCCATCGGCCCCAAGCACGATCACCCCGCCGTCGTCGGGCCTGAGCGTGCCCATCACGACCTCGCGGGCTGCCTGCTCCGGCGAGCGGCCCAGGTACTTGATCCTCGCCGAGATGTCGCGGGCCACGCCGTGGCGGATGAACTCCTCGCCCGTGCCCGTGCAGCTCACGGCGCACGAGGCGTTGTCCGCCAGCGTCCCGGCGCCGACGATCGGCGTGTCGCCCACGCGCCCGAACCGCTTGCCCGTCAGCCCGCCCGTCGATGTCGCGGCTGCCAGATTGCCCTCCCGGTCGAGCGCGACGGCCCCGACGGTCCCGAAGCTCGCCCCCGGCGTCGGCCCGCCCGGCGACAACGCGTCAGCGCGCTGCTTCGACCTCCAGTCCTCGAGCATCCGCCGCCGGTGCTCCGTGTCGAACCACGCGTTGTCGACCCGCTCCACGCCCACGCTGTCGGCAAACGCTTCAGCGCCGTCGCGAGCCAGCAGCACGTGCCGGGTCTGCTGCATCACCAGCCGCGCCAGCGATACGGGGTTCTTCACCGTCGTCACGCCCGCGACCGCGCCGCAGCCCAGCGTCTTCCCGTCCATCACGCACGCGTCCAGCTCGTGCCGCCCGTCCGCCGTGAACGCCGCCCCGCGTCCCGCATTGAACAGCGGGTCGTCCTCGAGCATCCGCACCACGATCTCCACCGCGTCCATCGCCGACCCGCCCCGGGCCAGCCGCTCGCTCCCGGCCCGCAGCGCCGCGTCGAGCGACCGCACGTGGGCCCGCCTCGCCTCGTCGCCCTCGGATCGCTCGATCACCCCCGCCCCGCCGTGCAGCGCGATCGCCCAGCCGGGCCTGCCGGCCGCCGGCCCGGCATCGTCGCGGCCGCCGCCCGCGCACCCGCACAGGCCCGCGAAGATCATCGCACACGCAAGCAGCAACGGCGCACGGTCGCTCGGCATGCCCCCATGATACTGCCGGCCGATCCGGCGTGCGCCCGCCCTCAGGCCTTCTTGATCACCAGCGCCGCGCGGTACGAACCCTCCAGCACCTTCTTGCTGTCGGCCTTGAGCCACTGCTCCAGCACCCCCGCGTACACCGAGCGGAAGTCGATCCCGTACTTCAGGTCCCCCGCGTCGAGGTCCGTCAGCGACGGGTGGTTGCCGATCACGCCCGGGCGTACCATCGGCCCGAACAGGAACATCGGCGCCGCCGCCCCGTGGTCGGTCCCGCCCGAGGCGTTCTGCACAACCCGCCGCCCGAACTCGCTGAAGCTCACCGTGAGCACCCGCGTGTCGTTGCCCTGCTTCTTGAGGTCGGCGTAGAACGCCTTGATCGACGAGCCGACCTGCTGCATGAGCTGGGCGTGCCGCCCGTTCTCGCCGCCCTGCCCCGCGTGCGTGTCGAAGCCCCCGAGCGTGACGTAGTACACCCGCGTCTTGAGCCCCGCGCGGATCATGCTCGAAACCATGCTCAGCTGCCGGGCAAGGTCGCTGCCCGGATACGGGCTCAGCGGCTTGGCGCTCACGGCCTTGCGGATCTGATCGCTCGAGACCTGCGCATCCATCGCCGTCCGCATGAGAAAGCTCTGCGTGCTCGCCGGGTCCACGCCCCCGGTCTCCCCACGCCGGTTGATCTCGTCGTAGGCCGGGCCGAGCTTGCGCTCGACGCCCCCGCCCAGCCATTGAAACAGGTCCGCCGACTCGAAGCCGATGGGCTTGGAGAGCTGCCCCTGCATCGCCAGCGGCGCCTCGCGTCCTACGGCGATCCCCGCCATCGGCTCGGGTGTCGCCTTCCCGTGCAGATCGACGCCGCAGCACTCGGCGTCGAAGTAGCGACCCAGCCACCCGTTGCCCGTCGCCGTCGTGTCCGCCGTGTGCCAGATGTCCATGCTTTTGAAGTGCGAGCGGTTCGGGTTTGGGTACCCAACGCCCTGCACCACGCTCATGAGCCCCGCGTCGTACAGCCCCTTGAATCCCGTCAGCGAAGGGTGCAGACCGATGCCCGCCTGCCTATCTAGCACGAGCGCCCGGGCCGCCGGGATCGCTATCTGCGGCCGCGACTTGTAGTACGCGCCGTCCCCGAACGGGATCACCGTGTTCAGCCCGTCGTTGCCCCCGCCCATCTGCACGACCACCAGGATCCGCTCGTCCGGAACCCCCGGCGTCGACGACAGCCCATCGGGGGCCGCCATCGCCATCGCCGAGCGCTCGAGGAAGTACGGCACGCTCGCCGCCGCCGACGCCATCACCAGCCCGTTGCGGAGCAGCGAGCGCCGCGTGAACGCCATGGGGGTCGGACCGTGATTGAAGAAACTTGGCATGACCTGCTCCGGGCGTTCGTCGTTGCTGGCAAACCCTTTAGTACACCGTTACGGGCGGGGCCCGACGGGCCCATCATCATCGGTTCTGGGGCCGGATCAGCACAGCTGGTATTCCGGCATCGCCGTGATCAGCAACAGGACCTGCACGAGCGTGTCGCGGCTGACACCTGTACCGGCGTCTTTGCGGCCGCGCATGTACTTTACAAGCACCTGCGTGTTATGGGTCTCGGCCTTGCCCAAGCAGAAAATCAGCAGCCGCTCGGCCACCGCCTCGGGCTCCAGCCGCCCGCCGCTGCCAACGTCGAGCCCCTCGAGCAGGAACGACGGGTCGTAGGGCTCCTGGGTCGCCAAGGGGTCGTAGCCGGCCGGCGTCTTCCCGGTCAGCAGGAAGCACAGGATGTTCTGGCGGATGAAGAGCGTCGCGGTGTTGATCCACGAGCGCCCGCCGTCCCACCCCTTCACGCTGGGCGGGAAGAATAGGCTCTGACCCATGAGCCCCATCGCGTCGCTCAGCGTGCCGAGGTCTCGGGCCGGCGTGTTGAGCGATCGCACCGCCCCGACCACCAACTGGGCCGGGCTCTTGATCTGCTCGTTCATCACCCGCGGGTGGTAGAAGTGCTCCGAAAGCAGCAGCCGCCTCAGAACCGGCCGAACCTCGTAGCGCCCGCCGCTGAGCGTCGAGGCAAGCTGCCCCACCACGCTCTGCGCCGGCCCGTCGAGCTCCTTGCGGCCCGTGGGGAGGTCGAGCACGAAGGAGCGGTAGAGCTTGCGGGCGATGAACGCCGGGCACGCGGGGTTCTCGAGGATCGCGGTGACGAAGTCGTCCCCGTCCATCGTCCCGCGCCGGCCCAGGATCACCTTCACGCCCCCGTCATGGTTGTTCCTCTGAAACTCGAACGTGTCGTCGTCGAAGCTATACCCCGTCAGGGCCCGGGCGCCCTCCTTGATGTCGCCCTCGGAATAGTTGTTCACGCCCAGGCTGAACAGCTCCATCAGCTCGCGGGCCAGATTCTCGTTGGGCCTGCCCTTCCGCGACTGGTTGTTGTTCAAGTACGCCAGCATCGCCGGGTCGCGGATGATCGCGTACAGCAGCTTGCCGAAGTTCCCCGCCGCGTGCTGGCGGAAGAGCTGGTTCTGCACATACATGTGGTACGAGTTCTCGATCGAGCGATAGTTGGTCGAGAAGTGCCCGTGCCAGAACAGCGTCAGACGCTCCTCCAGCGGCCGGGGTGTCTCGATCATCCGCTTGAGCCACCAATGCTGCACGTCCCGCATCTGGGCACGGTCCAGCCGCTCCGCTTCCTGCCGCGACGCCCGCAGCCGAGTGACGGCCTCCTCGTTCCCGCTCCGGCGTGCCCGGGCGATCTCGCCCCGCTCCTCGTCGTTGTACGGCCGGATGATGTCCTTGTCGAAGCGGTCGGCCGTCACAGGCTCGGCGGCCACCTTCTCGAAGTTGAGCAGATGATCCACGCTCTTCTGCGGGCCCCATTTCACCAGCGTGTTGATCTGGCCCGGCGTCCCGCCGAAGCCCGCACGCCAGAGCAGGTGCCGAGCCTGCACGTACCCGAAGTCTGCGTCCTTGATCGGGTTCAGCGCCGTCGAGAACGGGCGGGGCTTGGCCCTCGGAGCCGATGGCTCGGCGGCCCCGTCGGCGGAGGGAATGAGGGGGGAAGCGTCGATCGCTGGGTTGCCGGCCTGCATGCTCGACCTCCATTGCGGCCACCGGCCACACATCGCCAAACGTCGGCGATCCGGCCATATTGCCACAGAGCCTTTTGCGTAAGCAAGAGGTGCCTGATCGGTCCGATACGGCGAAAATTCATCTCTGGCTTACGCCAGACGCTCCAATCGCGACGCAAATCAGAGCCTCTTGCGTAAGCAAGAGGTGCCCGGCCCGTCCCGATACGGCGCAACCCCATCTCTGGCTCACGCCAGAGGCTCCGACCAAGCTCCCAATCAGAGCCTCTTGCGTAAGCAAGAGGTGCTTGGCCCGTCCCAACAGGGCGCAACCCCATCTCTGGCTCACGCCAGAGGCTCAGACCAAGCCTCCCAATCAGAGCCTCTTGCGTAAGCAAGAGGAGCCCGGCCCGGCCCGACACAGCAAAATCCCACCTCCGGCTTATACCAAAGGCTCTGTCCGAACCTTCCCGATCGCCCGCCCCCAGACAAACGCCGCCGTCGCCACCGCGAGCAGCAACGCCCCGTTCGCCTGGTGGCTGGTCCGCAGCAGGGCCTGCGGGATGTTCCCGGCCCGGTGCTCCGTCCCGCCCAGCCCGAACGTCGCCCAGCCAAGCGTGAACTGGATCAACACCACCACCAGCAGCCCCAGCCCGACCCTCCCGAGCACCCGCCCGACGTTTGTCGCCCGGGCCGGCGCCGAGGTGTAGATGAATCCCGCCGCCACCGCGAACACCACCACCACGATCGAGAACCCCACGTGGGCCCACAAGGGGTGCGGCGAGCGGGTGTGCCGATACATCGCCCCGAAGATCAACTGAAGAATCGTCGCGTGCATCAGCCCGGTCGCAAAGATCCGGGCCCGCTTGGCCATCACCGCATCAAGGTTGAAGGTCTTGAGATCAAACCCCCTGAAAGCCCCCGAGAGCCGCACGGCCAGCATCACCACCGCCAGCATCGTCAACTGGGCCAGAACCCCGTGCGCGAACGCGATCCACCGCCCGGCCTTGGCGTCCTCGCTCGCGACCGCCGACCCCATCATCACCCGCACGCCGCCAAATATCCCCTGCGTGACCACCAGCACGAAGCACACCACCGCCAGCTTCTTGGCAAACCCCGCCGGTCCCCAGAGAAGCGTGAGAACCATCAGCACCAGCACGCTCGCCCCCACCAGCGTCCCGAACAGCCGGTGCGAGTGCTCGAAGAACACGTCCGGGGCCATCCACGGCCCGAGCGGGTACAAAAACATGTTCGACCCGAACGAACTGGGCCAATCCGGCACGGCCATGCCCGAGTTCGTGCTCGTCACCAGCCCGCCGACAAACAGCAGGGGGGCAAGGGCCGCAACCGTTACCCAGGCGAAGCGCGACAACCACCCGTCGCGCCCGAGTTCCAAGTTCTTGCCGCCCAGCCGCGACGCGATCAGCCCGGCGACCGCCCCGAGCACCCCGCCCAGGGCCAGAAACCCCGCCGTCAAAAGCGCCGCCCCGGGCCGAACGCCCGCCGAGACGCCCGCCGCGTCCGGCGCTTCCGCCAGCTTGCTCCCGAGGATGAGCAGCCCAAGCACAGCCGACATCACGCCCGCGCCCGCTCCAGCGGCCACCCGCTGACCCGGACGTACCCATCGAATCCCCACGATCAGGGTGGCAATCCATGCCGTCAGCACGATCGGCTTGGCGACCATCTCGTTCATACCCACCCAAGGAAGGTGGGTCACAAACCAGATCGACCACAGCGAGACACCGGCCAAAAACCCAACAGTCAGGATCGGTCCGGCGATGGGGACCGATCCAGAGCTCGGCAGGACGCGGGCAGTGGGGGACATAGGGGATTCCTCCGGTACGGAGTGATTCGCAGACAATAGGTGTTCGCTCGGGGGACTTTGTTGGGAAACCAGAATTTTTTTCCCCAGACGGGAATACAGACGCCGATGAGCGGGATAACTTTCTAGACTGTTGAAGGCCTTCGGGCCCGGATTCCCTCCGGGTCCTGCGGCGTGTGACTGGTCAGGCGATGACAGGGGCCGGTTTACACCGGTCTATAGAGGATTCGTCCCGTGTCGACCGTCTTCCCAAAGTGGACCAACCGCCTCCCCACGCTGGCCCTCGGCGGCGTCCTCGCGACGCTCGCGCTGGTCATCTGCGTGGTGTGGTACTACTTCACCCCCAAGTTCTGGCGCGTGGGCTACATGCCCACGCAGCCCGGCGCGGGCTTCTCCCACGCGATCCACGCCGGCAAGCTCGGCATGGACTGCCGCTATTGCCATAGCCACGTGGAAGAGTCATCCGAGGCCAACATCCCCACCGTGAGCACCTGCATCGGCTGCCACGCCGAGGGCCACGTCAACGACCAGCAGTACGCCAAGGCCGCCAACGTCCAGTTCATCCGCGACGCGTGGAAGAACGACGAGTCGATCGCCTGGCGCCGCGTCCACAAGGTGCCCGACTACGTCCGCAACTTCCCGCACCACATCCACGTGAGCGCCGGCGTGAGCTGCTACTCCTGCCACGGCAACATCATGGAGCAGACCGTCGTGCATCAGGTCCACAGCCTGAGCATGTCCTGGTGCCTCGAGTGCCACGCCAACCCAGAGCCGCACCTGGTCCCCAAGGACAAGGTCACCGACCTCTACTGGGTCCGCGAGCAGCTCGAAGCCCGGCAGAACGCCGCCTACACACCCCCCGCCAATCCGACGGCCACCGACGCCCGCCTCCCGCTCGACCACGGTTCGGTCGGCGGCGTGGCCCTGCTCCGGGCCCTTGAAGAGAAGAACCTCCACCTGCTGCCGCAGAACTGCGGCGCGTGTCACTACTGAGAGTCGGCACCGGGCATCAGGCACTACGCACTAGCTGGACAGAGATACCTATGAGCATGGATCAATGCCATTCGACAGTGGGGGAGCAGGCGGCCATCAAGCCGCGCACGGCGAGCCACGCCCAGGTTGGCGTCACGGGCAAGGCCTACTGGCGCAGCCTCGACGACCTCTCCGACACGCCCCAGTTCCGCGACTGGCTGGAGAAGGAGTTCCCGACCGACGCCTCGCGTCTGCTCGAGAGCTCTCGCCGCACGTTCCTGAAGATCATGGGTGCCTCCGTCGCCTTGGCCGGCGCGGCGACCATCCCCGGCTGCCGCCGGCCCGACCACAAGATCTACCCCTACTCGAAGAACGTCCCCGAGGACATCATCCCCGGCAAGGCGCTCTTCTACGCCACCAGCGTCGCGCTCCCGGGCGGCAGCGTCGAGGGCGTGCTCTGCGAGTCCTACGAAGGCCGCCCGATCAAGATCGAGGGCAACCCGCTCCACCCGTTCAATCAGGGCCGGTCCAGCCAGTGGGCCCAGGCCTCGGTGCTGGGCCTCTACGACCCCGACCGCCTGAAGGACCCGGTTTTCACGAAGGCCACCCCCGACGGCAACGATCAGACCCCGCGCTCCTGGGCCGACTTCTCCGGCTGGTGGAAACTCAACGGCGCGAAGGTTGCCGGCGAGGGTGGCTCGGGTCTGGCGGTCATCGTCGACAAGCGCCGCTCGATGTCCCGCGACGCCGTAAAAGCCCGCCTGCTCAAGGCGTTCCCGCGGATGACGTGGCTTGCCTACGACCCGAGCGAGAGCCGCGAAGCCACGCTCGCCACCAGCGCCGCCTTCGGCTCGCCCTACCGGGCCGTCCCGCGGTTTGATCTCGCCGACGTGGTCGTCTCGCTGGATGCCGACTTCCTGTTCGACGACCCGGGCATGGTCGCCAACACCCGCGGCTTCTCCGCCAAGCGGCGCGTGCTCTCCTCCGCCGACACCATGAACCGGCTGTACATGGTCGAATCAGGGCTGAGCGTCACCGGCACCAAGGCCGATCACCGCATCTCCATGCCCCCCAGCCACATCCCGGCCTTCGCCGTCGCTCTGGCCCGCCGACTTATGGCCGTCGGCGGCGGTGCCGACTCCAGCCAGCTCGGCGCCGCCCTTGGTCGCGTCGCGATTCCCTCGGGCATCACGATCGATGCCGCCTTCGTCGAAGCGCTCGCCAAGGACCTGCTCACCGACGAGGCCGGCACTTCCCGCGCGGGCAAGACGCTCGTGCTCGCCGGCCCGACGCAGCCCGCCGCCGTGCACGCTTTGTGCATCGCCATCAACGGCGCCCTGGGCAACCTCGGCAAGACCGTCAACTACCTGGCCATGTCCGCCGACGAGGCATCCGACGGCCTGGCCGGGCTGGCGAGCATCGCCCAAGGCATCGCCGACGGCCGTGTCTTGACGCTCGTGACCATCGGCGCCAACCCCGCGTACGACGCGCCCGGCGACCTCAAGTTTGCCGACGCCATGAAGGCCCTCTCCGAGCGTGGCGGCACCATCATCGCCGCCAGCTGCCCGAGCCTCGAGACCGTCGCCTTGGCCCACTGGCGCCTGCCGCAGAGCCACGACCTCGAATCCTGGGGCGACCTCGAGAGTGTCGACGGCATCATCTCGCCCATGCAGCCCATGATCGCCCCGCTCTACGCGGCCCGCAGCGACCTGGAGATTCTCGCGATCCTCGCTGGCGCCGAACTCGACGCCGCCGATGGCAACGCGATGGTCCGCCAAGCCGTCGCGCCCCTGATCAAGAGCGACACCGAGCGGGCCTGGCGCAAGAGCCTCTTCGACGGCGTGATCGCCAAGCGCGAGGTTGCCCCCGCCGCCCGCCTGCGTCCCGCGCTCGACAAGGTCGCCGCCATGCTCGGCGCGATGACGCTCACGCCCGCGTCGACCGAGCGGCTCGACGTGGTCTTCCGCATGGGCCAGGTCCGCGACGGCTCGATGACCAACAACGGCTGGCTGCAGGAGCTGCCCGACCCGATCAGCAAGGTCGTCTGGGACAACGTGGCGATGATCAGCGCCGCCACGGCCAAGCGACTGGGCGCCGAGCAGAGCCCCGCCACCGACGAGGTGCAGAAGGGCCGGATGATCACCGTCACCGTCGGCGCTTCGAGCATCTCCGTCCCCGCCTGGGTCGTCCCCGGTATCGCCGACAACACGCTGGTCATCGATCTCGGCCACGGCCGCGAGGCCTGCGGCCACGTCGGCGACGGCACCGGCTCGAACGCCTACCCGATATCGGGCTTGGGCGGCTCCAACCGCCGGGTCGCCTACGGGGCCCGCGTCGACCGGTCCAGCCGCGGCGAGCGCTGGCGGGCCATCTCCAGCACGCAGACCCACGGCTCGATGGAAGGCCGTGCGATCGTCCGCGAGGTCGACCTCCCCGCGTGGAGGACCTTCGGCGATGACCCGTTCAAGGGCATGGACGAGGCGAGCAAGAAGAAGCTCCAGATCGACAACTACGGCAACTCGCGCGATCTGAACTTCGCCGAGCGCCTCGGCGAGCTGAGCCACACCCCCGCCAACGTCAACGCCTATATCAACCCGCAGCGCGGCACCAAGGCCCCCCCCGGCCCGAACGGCCGCGGCGTGCCCGTCCCGGTCCCCAATGCCGAGCAGGGCTCGACGGCCTGGCGTCGCGAGCAGTACCTCAACAAGCCCGTCGACTTCGCCAAGGGCCCGCAGTGGGGCATGAGCGTCGACCTGACCACCTGCACCGGCTGCTCGGCCTGCATGGTCGCCTGCCAGGCGGAGAACAACATCCCCATCGTGGGCAAGATCGAGGTCGCCAAGGGCCGCGAGATGCACTGGATCCGCATCGACCGCTACTTCTCGGGCTCCACCGAGAAGGGCTCGGAGCTGGGCGTCGAGAGCGTCGTCCACCAGCCGGTCATGTGCGTGCACTGCGAGAACGCGCCCTGCGAGACCGTCTGCCCGGTCAACGCGACCGTCCACGGGCCCGATGGCCTCAACTACATGGTGTACAACCGCTGCATCGGCACTCGGTACTGCGCCAACAACTGCCCGTACAAGGTCCGCCGTTTCAACTTCTTCGAGTGGGGCACCCGCAAGTTCAACGGCGACTTCATCGGCAAGGACGCCCTCTCCACCATCGGTGCCGTGCCCGCGAACGTCAACCTCATCCCGCCACGCCTCCGCGAGCGCGTCGATGAGATCACGGCGATGCGGGCCAACCCCAACGTCACCGTCCGCTCCCGCGGCGTGATGGAGAAGTGCACCTACTGCGTGCAGCGCCTCAACGAGGCCCGCATCAGCATCAAGCTCAAGAACCTCGACTTCATCCCCGACGGCTTCGTCCAGACCGCCTGCCAGCAGTCCTGCCCCGCCGACGCCATCAGCTTCGGCGACATCTACGACGCCACTACCCAGTACCCCCTCCCCGGCGGAGCCAAGCGCTCCGGCAGCCGCGTGGCGAACGAACGCGACAACCAGCGCACCTACGCCCTCCTGGGCTTCCTCAACACCCGCCCGCGCACCACCCACATGGTCGCCATGCGCAACCCCAACCCCGCCCTCGTCGCCGCGGCCCGCAAGGAGTCCTGGGCCCATCCCTTCCATCACGGCGACGAGCACGGCGAGACCCTCGAGATGGATGGCGGCGAGCACAACACCGGCCCAGCCCAGCCCGGCCCAGCCCAGCCCGGAGAGGCCCGGCCCGGCACCGAGAAGCCCGCCGCCCACGGCATGCTCAACTTCTTCGACTCCACCAAGCCCGACATCGACCGCGGCTACAGGACCAGCCTGGCCGTCCTCGGAGCCGACGCATGAGCGCGATCCACCCCGACGAGATCAACGCCGGACGCCTCGCGGGGGTCCTCCCCGTCGACCGCCCCCAGCCGCTCGACGCCCGCACCGGCGACGGCACCCTGCTCGACGATCCGGCGGTCCGCCCGCCGCTGGTGACCGGCAACCGGTCTTTCCACGACATCACCAACATCGTCTGCGGCTACGTCGAGAACAAGCCCGGCGGCTGGTGGTACGCCCTCTTCGGGCTCGCCAACATGCTCGCGGGCCTCGGCACCGCGATGATCATCTACCTGCTTATCACCGGCGTCGGCGTCTGGGGCCTGAACAACCAGGTCGGCTGGGCTTGGGATATCACCAACTTCGTGTTCTGGATCGGTATCGGCCACGCCGGCACGCTCATCTCCGCCATCCTCTGCCTCCTCAAGCAGAAGTGGCGCACCAGCATCAACCGCGCCGCCGAGGCCATGACGATCTTCGCGGTCATCTGCGCCGGCACTTTCCCGGGCATCCACGTGGGCCGCATGTGGTTCATCTGGATGGTCTTCCCGATCCCCAACGCCAACGCGATTTGGCCCAACTTCAAGAGCCCCCTGCTCTGGGACGTCTTCGCAGTCAGCACCTACTTCACCGTCTCGGCCCTGTTCTGGTTCATGGGCATGATCCCCGACCTGGCGACCCTCCGCGATCGGGCCACGCTCCGCCTCAAGGCCTCGCCCAGCGGCCCCGTCCTGCCGCTCACCAACATCCGAGTCGACGCCGTCCGGGCCTACATCTATGGCTTCTTCTCCCTCGGCTGGCGCTTCTCCAGCCGCCACTGGCAGAACTACGAGAAGGCCTACCTCGTGCTCGCCGGCATCTCGACGCCCCTGGTGCTCAGCGTCCACTCGATCGTGTCCTTCGACTTCGCCACCTCCGTCCTCCCCGGCTGGCACACCACGATCTTCCCGCCCTACTTCGTCGCGGGCGCGATCTTCGGCGGCTTCGCGATGGTGCTCTTCCTGCTCATCCCGGCCCGCGAACTGTACCCGAACATGAAGGAGCTCATCACGCTCCGCCACCTCGAGAACATGGCCAAGATCATCCTGGTCACGGGCTCGATGGTCGGCTTCGCCTACGCGATGGAGTTCTTCATCGCCTGGTACTCGGGCAACAAGTACGAGGCCGACGTGTTCCTCTATAACCGCCTGCTCCCCCCGTTCATCGACCCCCGCGGGGCGCCGTACTGGTGGGCCTACTGGGCCATGATCTTCTGCAACGTCATCTCGCCCCAGGTCTTCTGGAGCCGGGCGTTCCGCACCAGCCCCATCGCCATCTTCGCCGTCGCCACGCTGGTCACCATCGGCATGTGGTTCGAGCGCTTCGTCATCATCGTCACATCGCTGCACCGGGCCTTCCTGCCCGGCGAGTGGGGCATGTTCTTCCCCACCGCCGTCGACATCCTCACCTTCGTAGGCACCTTCGGCATCTTCCTGACCCTCTTCCTCCTGTTCATGAAGTTCCTCCCCGCGTTCGCCATGAGCGAGATCAAGAACGTCCTGCCCCAGGCCTCGCCCCACGACCACGGCCACGGCCACGCCGACGCCCACGCGCCCGACCACAAGCACCACTGACACCCCCCGGCCCACGAGACCAGACCCATGGCCAAGCAAGGCAAGATCTACAAGACTCCCAGCGGCGAGGTCGTCTACGGCGTCATGGCCGAGTTCGCCACGCCCGGCGACACTTTCCGCGCCGCCGAGAAGCTCCGCGACGCCGGTTACAAGAACTGGGACGTCTACGCCCCGTTCCCCATCCACGGCATCGACGAGGCCATGGGCCTCAAGCCCAGCAAGCTCCCGCTCCTGGCCGGCGTCATCGGCCTGGCCGGGGCCGCCATCGGGTTCTTCTTCCAGTGGTGGGTCAGCACCTACGGCTACACCACCATCGTCCAGGGCAAGCCCGCCGGAGCGTGGGAGGCCTTTGTCCCCGTCACCTTCGAGATCGGTGTCCTCTTCACGGCGTTCACCTGCATCCTGGGCATGATGGCCTTCAACGCCCTCCCGATGTGGTACCACCCGCTGCTCAAGAAGGACCGCTTCCTGCGTGTCAGCGACGACCGGTTCGTCATCTGCGTCGAGAGCCGCGACCCCGGCTTCGACCCCGAGAAGGCCCGCAAGATGCTCGAATCGGTCAAGGGTTACAACATCGACCTGGTCCAGGACTGAACGCCCGGTTCCGCTTGAGCGCCCGAACGGAGTGACGCAGTGCAAGGCATCATGAGCAACACCCACCACACCTCTCAAGCGCCGACCAGCCGGGGTCCGAACCGTCGGCGTCTGGTCCTCGCCGCCTGCCTCTTCGCCGCCCTTGGCGCGTCGATGCAGGGCTGCCGCGACGAGCGCTCCGACGCCCCGCCGCACCAGTTCCTCCCCGATATGGACGACAGCCCGAAGTTCAAGAACCAGGGCCGCACCGACTTCTTCGCCGACGGCCGAATGATGCGCCCCCGCGTCGCCGGCACCGTCCCCTTCGGCGAAAATGCCCACGCCGACGCCCCCACGCGGTTCATGTACCTGAAGGACTCCCCCGAGGCCTTCCGCGGCATCGATTCCTCCGCCAAGCCCGGGCCCAACGGTGAAGTCTCGTACGTCAAGTTCATCCCCGCCGCCGTCTTCGAGGACTATGCCCGCCTGACCGGCAAGGGCCCCGACGAGAGCATCACCGCCAAGATCGTCCGCGGCCAGGAACGCTTCAACATCTTCTGCGCCGCCTGCCACGGCTATCAGGGCGAGGGCGGCGACCCGGCCAACTTCGTCGGCGGCGTCGTCGGCCGCCGCTGGTCCTATCCCGTCCCGTCCTTCCATCAAGACAAGTACCGCGACCGCGACCAGCCCACCGGCAGCGACGGATACATCTTCCACGTCGTGCTGAACGGCGTCGCCGGCGCAACCCCCAACGACCCCAAGAAAATGCCCGGCTATGCCGACAAGGTCACCGAGCCCGACGCCTGGGCGATCGTCGCGTATCTCCGCTCGCTGCAAGGTGCCTGGCGCGATGCCCCGGCGGCCCAGGCGGTCGCGACCCCCGCCCCGCAGAAGTCCGAGGTGAAGCCATGAGCCAACTCGCCGCCTCTCCGCCCGATCAGCACGACCAGGCCGCCCATGTGCGGGCCCGGCGTCAACTCGATCTCGGCCAGTTGATCCCGCAGGCCGGCTTCGGCCGAACGCTCGCGGGCCTGCTCATCGTCGTCGGCATCGCCGCCATCGCGGGCGTGGTGGTCATGGGTCTCTCCGGCTCCGCCGAGGCCGCCAAGGCCACCAAGACCCACGCCCTGGCGGGCTACCACATGGGCTTCCTCTATGTGCTGAGCCTCGCCCTGGGCTGCCTGGGCCTGCAGATGATCCTTCAGCAGTTCAACGCCGGCTGGGCCGCAACCGTCCGCCGCCAGGCCGAGACCATCGCGAGCCTGGTCTGGGTGCCATTCCTCCTCTGGATCCCCATCGCCGTCCTCGAGACGGGCGTCTTCAAGGGGTACCTCTTCAAGTGGATGGACCCTGTCTACACCGCGGGTGACCCGCTGTTTGAAATCAAGAAGGCATTCCTCAACCCCACCTTCTGGAACATCCGCGGCGTCTCCTACTTCATCCTCTGGATCTGCCTCGCCACCGCGCTCTACCGCCTCAGCCGCAAGCAGGACCAGACCGGCGACCGCTGGCTCACCGCCAAGGCCCGCTGGATCTCCTCCTGGGGCCTGCTCCTCTTCGCCCTCTCCACCGCGTTCGCCAGCTTCGACTGGCTCATGACCCTCGACTACCACTGGTTCAGCACCATGTTCGGCG
The DNA here is from genome assembly GCA_038214505.1 of Phycisphaerales bacterium. Taxonomy (GTDB): domain Bacteria; phylum Planctomycetota; class Phycisphaerae; order Phycisphaerales; family UBA1924; genus UBA4658. The sequence continues at coordinate 39,101 of JBBQRT010000005.1, forward strand.
TCTACTTCTTCGCCGGCTCCATGGTCACAACCATCGCTTTGCTCTGCGTCATCCTCACCACCCTCCGCCTCTCCGGTCGCCTGGGACCCACCTTCACCCAGGAACACCAGCACGACCTGGGCAAGCTGCTCAAGGCCTTCACCGTCTTCTGGGCCTACATCACCTTCTGCCAGTACTTCCTGATCTGGTACGCCAACATCCCGGAAGAAACTGCCTTCTACAACCTCCGCAACGACGGCGGCTATGGCCCGCTGTTCTGGGTCCTGGCCTTCGGCCACTTCCTCGTCCCCTTCCTCGTCCTGCTCTTCCGCGGCGTCAAGCGCAATGCCAATGCCCTTCGCCTCGTCGCCCTTTGGATGCTGATCATGCACGCGGTCGACCTCTTCTACATGGTCCGCCCACAGGTCAAGAACGTGAAGGTCGGCGACAACCTGCTCATCGACATCCTGGGCCTCCTGGGCCCCGTCCTGCTCTTCCTGGGCCTGGTCGTCTGGAAGATGGCCCGCGCACCCCTAACGCCCATCAAGGACCCCCGCCTACACGAGGTCCTCGAGCACAAGAACTACGTCTGATCGTTCTCCCGGAGGCGTCGACCAAGCCGCGCAAATCGACCGTCCCCGACCCATGAACCGTTCAAAGACGACGTCCACCTCCGGCATCGATTCGGCCCCGACAGCGAACTGATCTATAGACGCCCGACCGACGGACCCACCCATGGCCAGCCACGCCCCGAACTCCACCCCCCCCGCAGGCCACACGCCCCACGGCCAGACGCCCGCCGTTCACGATCAGGGCGACGCTTGGCACGATCATGCCCGCGACCCCGAGCCTCAGTTCGTCCACTCAGATCAGGCCAACGTCCGCCAGGTCGTGGGGATCGGTCTGGTCCTCGCCCTCGCCGTCGCGGGTGCCTCGGCCGGCGTCTGGGGGTTCTACCGCTGGTACGTCGCGAAGGAGCTCAATCTCGCGGAGATCGTCACCCCGACGGACCCCAACAGCCGTCTCTCCCCGACCCTCGCCGTCCGCTGGGAGAAGGAAGCCCAGCTCAAGCTCTGGCAGAACGGCGGCACGCTCAAGCTCCCGGCCCCCGAGGGCGAGCCCGCCAAAGAAGTCACTATCCGCCCGATCGACGACGCCAAGAAGGACGTCGCACAGACCTACGCCCGCCAGGTCGGCAAAAAAGCCGCCGCCAAGGACTGAGCAACCCGCCATGAGCCCGACGACCCGCAGCAGCACCGTTCCCACCCGCCGCCCATTTCGCGCCGTGGTGGCCGCGCTCGCGCTGGCCATGTCGCCGCTCCTGGCCGCCCCCGCGCCGGCCCAGGTGCTCAGCGCCGATCCCCCCAGCGCCATCAGCGGCATGGAGATCGTCGACAACCGCGGCAAGCTCCTCCCGCTCGACCTCCCGCTGGTCGACGAGGCCGGCAAGGCCGTCCGGCTGGCCGACTACTTCAACCAGTCCTCCTCAAACGGCAAGCACCAGAAGCCCGTCGTTCTGATGATGGTCTACTTCAAGTGCCCGATGCTCTGCCCGCTCACGCTCGACAAGTTCCGCGAGGCGCTGAATCAGATCGACTTCACCGCCGGCAAGGACTTCAACGCCCTGGTCGTCAGCTTCGACCCGCGCGACACCCCCGCCGACGCGATGGCCCAGAAAGACCTCGCGCTCCTGGGCTACGACCGGACCATCGACGATGATGTCCGTCGCGGCTGGGCCTACCTCACCACCAAGCCCGAGGACGCCCGCAAGCTCGGCGACGCCCTGGGCTTCCCCTACCGCTTCCAGCCCGATTCCGGAGAGTTCGCCCACGGCGCATGCGTCTTCGTCGCCACGCCCGATGGCAAGGTCTCCCGCTACCTCACCGGCCTCCACTATCCCCCCAAGGACGTCCGCCTCGCCCTGCTGGACGCTTCCAATGGCAAGCTCGCCAACGTCTTCGACCGCGTAAGCATGTGGTGCTACCACTTCGATCCGACCACCGGCAAGTACTCTCTGGCGGCCATGCGCGTCATGCAGCTCGGCTCGGCCATCAGCGTCGCGTTCATCGGCGGCGTGCTCTTCACGATGTGGCGATGGGAACGCCGCCGCAGGGCCCGCCGGGCATCGCCCGTTGGCACAGGTGACAAGACTCTCCACAATCAGCTCGATTCAACCGCCGGCGGGCCATCCGCCCCCGCGGGCAGCACGGGGCACGCGACATGAATCTCGGTCTCAACACCATCCTCACATCGGGGCTCACCCTCGCCCAGACCCGCGACGAGCAGGTCAAGCCCTTCACCAACAGCCCCGACGGCTGGCACGGCCTCTGGCTCGGCCCGTCTCGCGGCGCCACCTCCGAGGCCCTGTCGACCGAGGCGCTCTACATGGGCATCCTCTGGGTCAACATCATCAGCTTCATCGTCGTCATGGGCCTGATGTTCTACTTCGTCTTCAAGTACCACCGCTCCAAGGCCTCGACCAACTACCAGGTCTCCGCAAGCCACAACACCCCGCTCGAACTCGCCTGGTCGATCATCCCGCTTCTGATCATGGTGCCGATGTTCTGGTACGGCGTGAAGGGCTACGTCAACAAGCTCGCCGCCCCCTCCGACGCCGAGGAGATCAACATCCGCGGCCAGAAGTGGAACTGGACGATCATGTACCGCAACGGCGCCGAGCCCCAGCCCACCGAGGCCATCTGGGAGCCCACCAGCGTCACCAGCTCCGGCGTAAAGGTCATCACCTTCGCCGTTCCCGCCGGACGCCCCGTCAAGCTCATCATGACCAGCTCCGACGTGATCCACTCCTTCTACATCCCCGACTTCCGCATGAAGATGGACGTCATCCCCAACCGCTACACCTCCATGTGGTTCCAGGCCGACAAGCCCGGCAACCACCGCGTCTTCTGCGCCGAGTACTGCGGCGACAACCACTCCGAGATGGCCGCCTACCTCCGCGTCGTCCCCGCCGACGAGTACGAGAAGCTCCTCCGCAAATGGACCGACCTTCCCGGCGGCATGACGCTGACCAGCGCGGGCGAAAGCCTCCGCACCCGCAAGGGCTGCGTCGCATGCCACTCCGTCGACGGCTCGGCCGGCACCGGCCCGACCTGGAAGAACATCTACAAGTACGAGCAGCCGCTCTCCAACGGCCCGACCGTCACCGCCGAGCAGGCCGACGAGAACTACATCCGCGAATCGATCCTGAACCCCGGCGTGAAGGTCGTCGCCGGCTACGCCAACAACATGCCCAGCTACCAGGGCCAGCTCTCCCCGCTCGAGCTCGACATCCTCGTGCTCTACATCAAGTCGCTCTCGGACAAGGCCACCAAGGACTTCACCGACACCATGAACAAGTCCGTCGAAGAGCGGCGCGAAGAGTTGAAGAAAGACAAGTCCCCCGCCTGACCCGGACCAGCCGATCTCCCAGTCCGCCCCCCGCCCCCCGCCCCCCCGCCCCTCTCCCGCTCCCCGTCCCTGCCACTTTGTTCGACCCCGATCCGATTCGCCTCTGCACGGAGGTTTAAAGACGCATGGCAACCATCGGCGACATCCGCAAGCCCGGCGAACCGGCCCACTCCCACGGCCACCACGCCTCGTACCTCGAACGCAAGGGCGGCTTCTGGACCACCATCGTGGACTGGATGACCACCGTCGATCACAAAAAGATCGGCGTGATGTACCTCGTCGCCATTCTCTTCATGTTCTTCCTCGGCGGCGTCGCCGCCCTCGCCGTCCGCTACGAGCTCCTCCAGCCCACCGTCATGACCACCGACGCCAGTGGCGTCAGGCAGCTCACCGGGCAGGCCCTGAGCATCTTCGTCCCCGCCGAGTCCCGCAGCAGCGTCGGCCCCGGCAATCAGGTCTACAACCGCGTCATGACCATGCACGGCGTGATCATGGTCTTCCTGGTCATCGTCCCCTCCATCCCCGCCTCGCTCGGCAACTTCCTGCTCCCGCTCATGCTCGGAGCCAGGGATGTCGCCTTCCCGCGGCTCAACCTCGCGTCGTGGTATGTCTACCTCCTCGGGTCGATCTTCGCCATCCTCGCCATCATCCAGGGCGGCGTCGACACCGGGTGGACCTTCTACACACCCTATTCAACAACCACCGACGAAGGCCACTGGAACGTCGTCTGGATGGTCACCGCCGCCTTCATCCTCGGCTTCAGCTCCATCTTCACGGGCCTGAACTTCGTCGTCACCGTCCACAAGCTCCGCGCCCCCGGCATGGGCTGGTTCGACATGCCTCTGTTCGTCTGGGGCATCTACGGCGCGGCGATCATCCAGGTCCTCGCCACGCCCGTCATCGGCATCACCCTGCTGCTGCTCCTCTTCGAGCGCCTCTTCCACATCGGCGTGTTCGATCCCCGCCTCGGCGGCGACCCCGTCCTCTTCCAGCACTTCTTCTGGTTCTACTCCCACCCCGTCGTCTACGTCATGATCCTCCCGGGCATGGCCGTCATGAGCGAGATGATCGCCCTCACGGCCCGCAAGCAGATCTTCGGCTATCGCGCCGTGGCCTTCAGCTCGCTGGCCATCGCCGGCATCTCCTTCATTGTCTGGGGCCACCACCTCTTCACGTCCCAGGGCGAGGTCGCAGCCGTCATCTTCTCGGCCCTCACCTTCCTGGTCGCCATCCCCTCGGCCGTCAAGGTCTTCAACTGGATCGCCACGCTCTACAAGGGCTCCATCGTCATCAAGGCCTGGAGCCTCTACGCGCTGGCGTTCCTCTTCCTGTTCTCCATCGGCGGCCTGACGGGCCTGTTCCTGGGCACCCTCGCCGTCGACCTCCACCTCCACGACACATACTTCGTCGTCGCCCACTTTCACTACGTCATGATGGGCGGCACCATCATCGCCTTCATCGGGGCCATCCACTTCTGGTGGCCCAAGATGTTCGGCAAGATGTACAACGAGTTCGGGGCCCAGCTCGGCTTCTGGCTCGTGTTCATCGGCTTCAACCTCACCTTCTTCCCCCAGTTCATCATGGGCGCCCACGGCATGCCCCGCCGCTACGCCAACTTCACCGACGACTTCCTCATCTACCACCAGCTCTCCACCTACGGCTCGTGGCTGCTGGGTGTCGGCTTCCTGGTCCACCTGCTCACCTTCATCCACTCCCTCGTCGCCGGCGCCAAGGCCCTGCCCAACCCCTGGGGCGCGCTGACGCTCGAATGGACCAACGCCGCCAGCCCGCCCATCGAGCACAACTTCGACCACGAGCCCGTCTGGACCCACGGCCCGTACGACTTCGACACCGTCATCCCCCCCCAGACCCGCCCCGGTGAGTTCACCCTGCCAAGGCCCGCCGACAACGGCGTCCGCTAAGCCCCGAGCCCCCGAGCCCCCACGCCACACACGGCCCGACCTCGCTCCCCCACCCCCACCATGGCCACCATCGACACCCACAACCCCGCCGACCATGCCCAGGGCGACGGGCACCAGCCCGACCTCTCGCTGCCCCCGCACGAGCGGTACCACGCCGCCCACCACTTCCGCGACTCGAACCACGAGTTCGACGCCGTCAAGATGGGCGTGTGGCTCTTCCTGTCGACCGAAGTGCTGCTCTTCAGCGGCATGTTCGTCGCCTACGCCATCTTCCGAATGATGTACCCCGAGGCGTTCATCCACGGCTCGAGCCTGCTGAACTGGAAGATCGGCCTGACCAATACGGTCGTGCTGCTGCTCAGCTCCTACACAGTCGCCGCCGCAGTCCGCGCCGCCCAGACCGGCAACCAGAAGTGGCTCCAACGCCACATCGTCCTCACCTTCATCCTCGGAACGATGTTCCTGCTCATCAAGGTGATCTTCGAGTACTACCCCAAGTGGCAGGAGGGCAAGCTCCCGGGCCAGTTCTACTCGTACCCCTACTGGGTCAGTCCCGCCGAGCCCCTCTGGTGGGGCGTGTACTGGGGCGCAACGGGTATCCACGCCACCCACGTCATCGGCGGCATGGGCCTGTTCCTCTGGCTGCTCATCCGGGCCCGCAAGGGCCACTTCGGCCCCAAGCACTACAACGCCGTCGAGGGCGTGGGCCTCTATTGGCACATCGTCGATATCGTCTGGATCTTCTTGTTCCCCATGCTGTATCTGATCCACTAACGGACTTGGCACCACGCACCGGGCACCAGGATTCAAGCAAGAGGCACTCGACCTATGGCTCACGCACCCGCACACCCAGGCGACCACCACGACCACGCCGGCGCAGGTCACCACGAGCACGACCACGAGCACGGCCACGGCCACGATCACGGTCACGTCATCGTCTCGCTCTTCACCCTGCGCACCATCCTCGCGCTGCTCATGCTCTTCACGTTCCTCACCGTGGGCCTGGCCCAGGCCGAGCAGCTCGTCGCCAGCACGTTCCACGTCGAGATCCCCCAGTGGATCAATGTCGTCGTCGCGCTCTTCATCGCCGCCGTGAAGACGACCCTCGTGGTCATGTTCTTCATGCAGCTCAAGTACGACAACCCGATGAACTCGGCCATCTTCATCTTCACCCTCCTGACGGTCTGCAGCTTCCTGGGCTTCACCGCCCTCGACCTCGGCCAGCGACAATCGATCGATCGCTACAAGGGCCAGCAGGTCATCGTGGGTGGCTCCGGCGGGCTCAACAAGGGCGTCCTCATAGGCACCAACAACACCTCCATTGCCGAGGCCGCGCGCCTGAGTGCCCAGAACCAGAACGAATACAAACCCTACCACGACGACCACGGCGTCCGCCGCCCCATCACCGAGGCGGGCTTCCTCAGTCCGCGCCCGATCCTCGGCTCCAGCCCCAACATCAGTCGCCCCGTCGTCGGCCCCACACTCCCCGAGCTCGGTGCCCCGCCCGCCGGCACCGAACACGGCCACTCCGACAAGCCCGCCGCGGGCCAATGATGCCTGTCGGCCTCTTTGGGTACCCCGGTTCTCCGAGCCGGGCTGGCGAATTCATAGCTCCGGCTCCAAAAGTGAGGGATCGCCCATGTCTCAGCGACGCCTCGCAGGCCTGATCGCCGCCGTCTCCGCCCTGGCCTTTTTCGCGGCCTTGGCCGGCATGACGCTCCGCATCCGCGACTTCAACGCCCAGGCCCACCTTGTCCGCTGGCACGCCGACCCCATCCAGACCCGCCAGTTCCACCTCGAAGGCTTCCCCAAGGCTGCCATCACCGACGGCCCGGACGCGGGCGCCTCGGCCAGCATCATCCTCGACTATGGCGGCGCGAAAACCTCCATCCCCGTCAAACGCCCGCCCGTCAAGGACATGCCCAACCTCGCCCTCTACGACGAGTGGCTCCGCGTCCTGGCGATCAACGAGGTCGGCCTCGACACGCCCGAGCCCGGCCCCTCCGCCCACTCGGTCGTCAAGCCCGGCACCGGCAAGCTCCTCATCGTGGTCCGCAAAACGCCCGAGGGCTTCGACCCCGAGAGCTGGGGCTCGGTCCGCCGCATCGAGTGGGTCTTCGGTTACTACCAGCTCAAGCCCGACGGCTCCGTCGCCACCTACCAACGCCGCTGGCCCCGCAGCGACCGCGCCGAGAAGCGCCTGCAAACCGAGTCGACCAGGCTACTCCCCGACTCCACCCCCGAGTTCCCGATCTCCAAGGCCCTCGCCGCCATCCCGCCGCTCGATCAGCGAAGCGCCGACTACTTCGCCGCCCTGCACGTGATCCCCAAGCTCAACGTCCCCAAGTACAAGTTCAACGACACCGCCTTCGACATCAAGACCATGGGCTGGACGCTCCCGACCGCGATGGGCGCCCTCCTGCTCTTCACCGTCGCGATGGTCTTCTCCATCGCGCCCCGCCGCGCCGCCCGTGCCGCCCCGTCGCGGGCCTGATCGGTCGCGCCCAAGCGTCTGCAAAAACACACAGGCCGCGGTGTTCGCCCGCGGCCTGCTTCGTGTAGAACTACGCGAAAACGCTTACTTCATGATCTCTTCAGCCTGCGCCGGCGTCGCCGGGCGGCTGGGGGCCGGGGCCGCCGAGCGGGCCGGCGCCGAGCCCCGCGGCGGCAGGCTGCCCTCGGGCGCGGCGCTGACGGGGATCCGCGAGCCCATCGGGCGCACCAGATAGATCTCGACGCGCCGGTTCTCCGGCGTGTTGCCGTTGCCCGTGTTCGGCACCCGCGGGCTGAACTCGCCCCAGCCGCCGATCTCGATGCGGTTGCGGTCGACGCCCGCCGAGGCCATCACGTTCCGCACGCTGATGGCCCGGTCGGCCGAGAGCCGGATGTTGTTGGTGTGCCGCGCCGCCGTGCCGGAGCTCATCCGCTGCGAGTCGGTGTGCCCGACGACGCGGACGTCGTACTGCGCCGCCGGCCCGGACAGAATGCGGGCCAGCGCCTCGATCGACGGTCGTGCCGACGACCGAACGGCGTCCGAGCCCGAGTCGAACGTCAGGTCGCTCCTAAAGCGGACCATCCCGCGGGCCGAGTCATACTCGAGCAGGTCCGGATACTTGGCCGCAAACTCCTTGAGCAGCCGGTCGGTCTCGGGGTCGAGCGCAATGGAGATGTCGCCGAACTTGAGGTTGCCGATCTGCTGACGCAGCGCATCCAGCTCGGCCTGGCTGGCGCCCGAGCCGCTCCGCAGGTCGTTGATGTTCATGTTGGCCTGGGTGAGCAGACCGTCGCGCTCTTGCAGGGCCCGCTGCAGCTCCTGGTTGAGCCGCGTGAGCGAGTCGGACCGCTGCGCGAGCTCGTTGTTGCGGTCCTGCAGGGCCCGGTTGGCCTCGAGCAGGGCCGAGTTGCTCCCGGCGCACCCGCCAAGCCCCATCCCGAACAGGCCGAGGGCCATGAGCAGGGCCGCGGGTGAGAGTCGACGGGCGATCATCGTGGTGGCTTGAGGCATGGGCGGGTCCTTCGGGCCGGTCGCGTCATCGCGCCGGATGTTTGTCCGTGCTTACCTGGGGTTGAGGATACGCTCTTGGCGAGCCGGGCGTCGGGGCGGTTCGGGCCCACCCCGGGCACCCCGAACGACGCTCAGTATCGACGCTTCCCGCGCCCAAGCATGAACCGCCCACCCAGCCCCCAGGCCGATACTCTCGCCGCCACCCCCGGGCTCCTCAGGATCGACGCCGCCGGCATCCTCGACGGCGACGGCACCTCCGTCCGCTCGGCCAGTCTGCTGCTCGAACGCCGCCCCGGCAAACCCCCGCGGCTGCTCGCCGCCGGACCCACGCCCCAAGTCCTGAGCCACCCCGGCGCCACCGCCCCGACCACCGCCGTCCTCCGCCGCCCCCGCGGCGTGCTCCTCCCGGGCCTCGTCAACGCCCACACCCACCTGGACCTGACGCACATCGGCCCCAAGCCCCACGACCCCAACACCGGGTTCGTCCCATGGGTCGACATGATCCGGGCCCGCCGCCACACCCAGGACCTCGACATCGTCGCGAGCGTGAACCGCGGCATCGCGCTCTGCCTCGCCGGCGGGTGCGTCGCCATCGGCGACATCGCCGGTGCCCCCGCCGGCCGCCCGACCCTCGCCCCCTGGCGCACCCTCCGCGACTCGGGCGTCGCCGGCACGTCGTTCCTCGAATACTTCGGCATCGGCGCATCCCTCGAACCGCGCTCCGTCGGACTCACCGCCCTGATCGAAGAAGTCGCCGACGAGGCCGCCCACGCCGCCGCCCGGGGCATGGCTCGCCTGGGCCTCCAGCCCCACGCCCCCAACACCGTCGCCCTGCCGCTCTATCGCCTCAGCGTCGCCCTCGCCCAGCGCCTCCCCGGCGCACGCCTCTGCACCCACCTGGCCGAAACCATCGAAGAGCGAGAGTTCATCGCCCGCGGCACCGGCCCCCAGCGTGCTCTCTTGGAACGCTTCGGCCTCTGGACCGAGGCCATCCTCGACGACCTCGGCAACGGCCGCCACCCCGTCGAGCATCTGGCCCAAGTCCTCGAATCCGCCCAGGGCCGTCTGGCGGCCGTCCACCTCAACGACGCCTCCGACCCCGCCATCGCCCTGCTCGCCGCCACCCGCACAAGCGTGATCTACTGCCCCCGGGCCTCCGCATACTTCGCATCCCAGAAGCACCTGGGCCCGCACCGCTACCGCGACATGCTCGCCGCCGGCATCCCGGTAGCGCTGGGCACGGATTCGATCGTCAACCTCCCCGCCCACGCCGCCGCAACCCCCGCCGAGCACCCCGACGGCCGGGGCATCAGCGTGCTGGACGAAATGCGCCTGCTCCACACCCGCGACGGCGTCGCCCCGGCCTTGCTCATCCGTATGGGCACGATCAACGGCGCCATGGCAATCGGTCTCGATCCCGCGGCGTTCTCATTCGCATCCACCGGCAGGCCCAGCGCCGAAATCCAAGGCGTCATCAGCGTCGAGACGGACCCCGAAGTCGGGGATCTTGCCGCGGGCGTCATGAAAGCCGTTACACCAGCCGAACTCCTGTTGAAATAGAAAAATTGCGGCTCGGCAAGAACCGATCCCCGATCAATCGCCCGCCCGCAGCGTATTATTGGGGAATCTCAGGTTTTTCACGGCACACGGGGTCGGCGTCAGGTAGCCGCGACGCGACACGCAAGGCCCATCGGGGCTCGGAGCAGCATGAGCGCCAAGTGGATCCGCAGCAAGAAGTGGGACGACCAACACCTCACCGGCCCGCTGCTGCCGCTGAAGTGGATCCTCCGTGCGCTCAGTTCCATCTGGCTCTCGGTCAGCCTGCTCTCGATCGTTGCTCTTTACGGAATACTGGCCAGCATACCCATCGGGCTGCTCGCCATCATCCCCACCAAGCTCTTCTACCTGCTCACGGCCTTGGCCGTTGTCGGCGTCGGGTGCCTGCTGCCCACCATCCTTGTCACGCGGGCCATGCGCACGCGTGCCGGGAGTTCCGCGCGGTTTGTCACGGGCCTGACGATGGTGCTGGTCCTGGGCTTGGTGTCCGTCTGGGTGTGGCTCCGGACGGTCTGGCCGCACCTGAACTACATCCAGGCGGTCGAGGACGGGCGCGTCGTCGAGCGGGGCTTCCGGTTCTTCTCGGAGTTTGTCGGCGCGTATTCATCGGTGCAGTTCCGGCGACTGCCGGGCATCGAGATGAGCGAGCTGGAGTTCTACGCCTGGTGGCCCCTGAGCCTGGTGCTGGGGCTGTTTGTGACCAACCTGACGGTCGCGACGATCCGGCGCATCGAGTTCGGCGTGCCGCAGATCGGCGTGCTGACGGTGCACACGGGGATCATCACGATCGCTCTGGGCAGCGTGTACTACGCGGTGAGCAAGCAGGAAGGCGACATGGCCCTGATCGCCGGCGAGCCCGGCGCGGACGGCCTGCCGACGCCCGGCCCATCGCGCACGGGCTTCTATGACAACACCGACTCGGCGCTCTGGCTCACCATGGACCGCGCAACCGGCTGGGAGGTCCGGCGCATACCCCACGTCCCCCGCTACAACGACTACAACCTCGACGCCGTCGCCCGCAGCTCCGACCGTCCCGATTGGTCCCGCGACTTCGGCGCTCTCTCGATCGACCTGCCGGGCCCGGCGGTCGTGGCGGCCGGGCCACAAGGCCGCGTTGTCGACCCGGACGTTCGCCTCCGCGTGGTCGGCTACGCGTCTTACGCCCGGCTGGCCGACGACTGGATACAGGGGCCGACTCCGCCCGCCGCGGCATCGGCCTCCGCGGGGAGTTCCCGCCTCCGCACGCTCGTCGCCAAGGCGAGTGTGACCGGCGAACAGGCCGCCGACGGCGGCACGACGGAGAAGGTCTGGCGCCTGCTCGCCGACCGCCCCGCCTCGCGCATCGACACGCTGGATCTGCTCAGCGTCGAGTACACCATCGGCATGAGCCAGCAGCGCTGGGACGACCTGCGCACCCCGCTCAGGCCCGGCTCCAAGCACGGCGTGGTCGTCGAGGTCCCCGCCAAGGGCTACCGCGCCGTGTTCGACGTCGAGGCCGACAAGCCCATCACGCTGGGCGACACGGGCTACACGCTCACCGTCCGCCGGCTCGAGGACCGCCCGCCGATGCCGCTGGTGACCAAGGGCTACGAGGGGGCCAAGAGCAGCCTCGCGGTCATCGAGATCAAACCCCCCGACGCGCCGGCGTACCAGCGCTGGATCTACCACCGCTTCCCGGAGATCAGCCAGGACCTTCTCGGCGAGCTCAACGAGCGCGGCATGCCCAAGCGTCGCGACGCCGACCCGGCCATCCGCGTCTCCTACATCGACGCCTCGCAGCTTCAGGTCTATGTCGACGAGCAGCCCGACGGCACGGCCCGCGCCCTGGTCCGCTTCTTCGGGCAGGGCGAGCCCAAGGTCTTCTCGAACCTCAAGCCCGGCGATACTTTCCAGGTCGCCCCGGCCCTGGGCATGAGCATCGGCGAACGGGTGGAGAACGTCGCGCAGGTCCAGGTCCCCGTCCCCGTTCATCCCGATGAGCGCGACAAGCAGCAGATCGGCAACCACGGCTCGGCCGTCCTCGCCGTCGAGGTCACCGAGAAATCCGGGGCCCGCACCGTCCACTGGCTGCCGTTCACCAAGTACATCGAGATGGCCGGCGAGACCGAGCGGACCGTGACGCTGGCCGACGGCCGGCGCCTGACAATGGCCTTCGGGCGCGTGTTCCACGAGTTCTTCCCGCCCATGAACCTGCGCCTGGCGGACTTCGAGATGTCCCCCTACCCGCACTCGCAGGTGCCGCGGGACTACCGGTCCGACCTGGTGGTGGGGACCAGCTGGGGCCCCGACGGCGAGCGCGGGGCCCGGCAGGAGCTTCTCCGCAAGACCAGCCTCAACGAGCCGCTCTCGGTCCGCACACCCTTCGTCGGGCGCGACGACATCCCCCAGCCGGTGGGGGTGGTGGTCAACCTGATCGGCGCGGGCTTCAGCCTGCTTGCGCCGAACCAGTACAAGTTCAGCCAGGCCGGTTGGGACCAGACGGGCTGGCGTCAGAGCGAGGCGATGGTCGCCTCGGGTCAGCTCGCGCGCCCGTTCGCTCGGTTCACGATCCTCGGCGTGGGCAACAACCCGGGCATCTACATCATCGCGACCGGCGCGGTGTTGATGAGCCTGGGCATCCCGTGGGCGTTCTATCTCAAGCCCTGGCTGGTGAAGCGCAAGAAGCGTGCCATCCAGCTCGAACTCGCGCGGCAGGGCAAGCTGCCCGCGGGAGTCGTCATCGAAGGATCGACACGCGGCGTCCGCAGGGGCGCTGGAGCCAACGCATGAGCAATATCACAGGCCTCATTGGGAGCAGCGGTCGGCGGGCCCTCGTCTTTGTGCTGGCGGCGGTTGCGCTGCTGGCCTCGTCGAGCCTGCCCGCCCGGGCTCAGTATGCCCCTGCCGGCAACGCCCACCCCGCCCAGCAGGCCCTGAGCGATATCGACGCGGGCAACCCCTTCGGCAAGCCCGGCCCGACAGGGATGGACATGGCCCGGAAGGAAGCGTTCTCTAAGGGCGTCAACCTCGCGCTGCTGCGCGACCTGGCGCTCTATCACGGCGGGCGGATCAAGATCTTGGACACGCTGGCCCGCGAAACGGTCGGCGAGCTCATGGGCCGCAGGAACTACATGGACCTGGACGTCGGGCCCGACGGCGTGATCCGCCGGCGCGTCAAGTACGACCCGCTGTTCACCTACCTCGACCTGCTGATGGACCCGGGGTACTACGTCGATCGCCCGCTCATCCATGTGCAGTTCCTCCCGCTGCGAGAGGCGTTCCTGGACCGGATCTACCCCGGCCCGGAGCGTGCCGAGGAGCGAGATTGGTGGAAGCGGATCGGGCGGCTCAAGCCGCTGGACATCGCCGATCATCTCGAAGCCGTTGAGCAGAAGTTCGGCTTCGAGGCCGGCTATCGCGAGGGCCTCGGCGACATCCGCTCGGCGCTCCTGCTGTACCGCGACTCGCACCAGAACCTGCTCATGGTCCCCTCCGACACGCCCGACAAGCCCTGGAGCCACCTCGCGGGCCTGCCGGCCGACCACCCGGCCAGCAGGGCGGCGCTCGCGCTCGGCGACGCCTGGCGCGCCGGCGACGCCGAGAAGGCCAACGCCGCGATCGCGACCCTCGCGAGCGAACTGCCGAAGATCAACGCCACAAACTATCCGACCACCAGCCGCTCTTTAGAAGCGGCGTACAACAAGATGAACTGGTTCGAGTGGGGCTTCTGGCTCTACGCCTTCGCCCTCGTGGGCCTGCTCCTGGCCTTCGGCACGGGGCGGCGGTGGCTGGCGCTCACGGGCGGTGCGTTCCTCTTCGCCGCCCTGGCCATGCACGGCGCGGGCTTCGTCAGCCGATGCATCATCGCCGAGCGCTTCGCGATCCAGAACCAGTTCGAGAGCATGACGGGCCTGAGCCTCTTCGCCACGCTGGTCGGCTGCGTGCTCATGCTGGCGCGCCGGCAGTGGCTCTTCGGGGCCGCCGCGGCGGGCGTCGGGTTCATGGTCCTCATCACCGCGACCCAGGCCGGCATCCCGGGCGTCCGCGTCGAGCGCGAGGCCGCCATCCTCAACACCAGCGTGCTGCTCAAGTACCACGTGACCACCGTGCTGGTCAGCTACGGCCTGATCGCCCTGGGATTCATGGTCAGCCTGTTCTACCTGGGCACGCACTACGCCGCAAGGGCCCGGGGCCGACCCGCCACGCTCGCCGGCGGCGCCGGAAACGCGGCGTTCTTCGACATGTCGGCCGCCGCCCTCGGCATGGACGACGCCGACAAGGCCGCGGCAGGTTCCGGGCCGCAGCGCGTGCTGAGCGACCTCGACAAGGCCCAGATGATCGTGCTGCAGCTCGCCTTCTGGACGCTCGGCGTGGGCATCCTGCTGGGTGCCTGGTGGGCGGACCACTCCTGGGGCCGCTGGTGGGCCTTTGACCCCAAGGAACTCTGGGCCCTTGTCACCTGGCTTGTGTACTTGGTGGTCATCCACCTCCGAATCGCAGGCCTCAAAGACCGAGGCCTGACCACCGCGTGGCTCAGCGTGCTCGGGTTCGTTGTCATGCTCTGGACATACTTCGGCGTCAACCTGCTCCTGCCGGGGCTGCACGCATACGCCTGAGCGGCCGAGCGAGTGTCCGACCCGCCACGCATCACCGATCGCGACTTCTTCACCGGCGACGCCGCGCGACTTGCCCGAGGGCTGCTCGGCCGCGTCCTGGTCCGGCGGCTGGAGACCGGCGAGACGCTCGCGGGCGTCATCGTCGAAACCGAGGCGTACCTCGGCGCCCGCGACGCCGCGTCGCACGCCTTCGGCAATCGCCGCACGGCCCGCACCGAGCCCATGTTCGCCCAGCCCGGCACGGCGTACGTCTACTTCACCTACGGCATGCACCACTGCATGAATGTAGTTTGCGGCCAGCTCGGGGTGCCCGCCGCCGTGCTGATTCGTGCCCTGCGCCCGATCGCTGGCATCGAGCGCATGCGGTGTAACCGCTTTCATGACCGGGGCGACGCCGGCGCGCGCGACGCCAACCTCTGCTCGGGCCCGGCAAAGCTGTGCGCAGCGCTAAACATTGATAAACGGTTCAGCGGGGTCGACCTCGTGATTTCGGACGAACTCTGGCTCGCCGAGTTGGCCGATGGATGGTCGCCTAAGCCCGCGGCGATCGCCTCCGGACCGCGGATCGGCGTGGAGTATGCCGGCGAATGGGCCGCCAAACCGCTCCGGTTCTGGGTAAGCGGCGACGCGAATGTCAGCCGGCCAAGAGCCCCGCGGCCACGCGGCAAGGCGGACGCTGGCGATTCGGATCAGAAGCCGGTGTAAAACTGGGCAACCGTGGTCGGAAAGCCTTTGCCGTGTTGGCGAAAGCAAGGCCCGCGCTATCATTTGTCGGTCGGAGCCCGGTCTGTCGTTTCAGGTCCGACAGGAGCTTTGAGCCGTGAAGAGTGGCAGCAGCATGGATTGGCCCGCGATCCGTTCCAGGGCCGCGCTGTTTCCGGAAGAAGCCTTCGACTTCGTTCGCGAGGGGCTCCGCCACGCGGTGAAAACCCTCCACGGCGAAAACGGGGACGACGCAACCGACGAGAAGCGACACGTCTCCGGGCAGCAGCTCTGCCTCGGGCTCAAGGACTTTGCCGTGCAGCGCTACGGCCTGCTCGCTGGCACCGTTCTCGCCCGCTGGGGTGTGAAGCGGACCGACGACTTCGGCACCATCGTTTACGCCATGATCGACCGCGGCGAGCTGCGGGCGAGCGATCGCGACTCGTTCGAGGATTTCAAGGGCGTGTTCGATTTCGCCGAGACGTTCGCCTCCGTGCAGATCGGCTAAGGCGCGAGGGGCTCGACCCAAGGCCCGAACGCGGCGGAATCAGACGACTCCTCCGCTTGCTCCGAGTTCCAGACTGTGATCCCTTCAGGATCTTTCCGCCTTCGCTTCTAAACGGGGCAAACTGGATCCAAGCGGCGATTTACCCGCACGCCCGGTTGCGTCGCCGGGCCCGCGGCGGGTAGTCTCAAGCCATGTCTGAACAGCCCCAGCGGATCGAGGATCAGGTGTCGAACGCGCCCGAGCCGGCAGCGGCGGTCCCGCCGCCGGTGGTGGCCCGGTCGCCCATCGACTGGCGCCGGATGCACCTCTGGGAGATCCAGCCGGTGCGCGACCTGCTGGTGGTGGCGGCGATCGTGGGCGTGGTGTACCTGGGGTACCAGATCCGGATCGTGACCGTGCCGCTGCTGCTGGCCCTGCTGCTCGCGTATCTCTTCGAGCCGCTGGTGCGTTGGCTCCGCACGCGCCGGATCGTCACGCGGCGCTGGGCGGCGGTGGGCATCCTCGCAGTCTTCGCCCTGGGCGTTGTCGTTCCGATCTCGATCGGCGCGGGCTTCGGCGTGGTGCAGGGGGTCAAGGCGGCGAGCATACTTGCGAAGAACGCCACGGCGGTGCAGAAGTCCCTCGCCGCCCCGACCGACGACACGCTGCGAATCAACGTTCCCGAAGGGGCCTGGCGGAACATCCGTGATTTTCTGGTCCTTCCCGAGGAGCGGGCGACCGAGCCGGTGGGGCGGGGCCTGCGGGCGATCCGATCCGACACACAGGAGGACATGCGGCTGCTGCTGCGCAGGGCCGTCGATTATGCCAGCGAGCACGCGGGCGAGCTCGCGCAGTGGGGGGGCGGCAAGGTCCTCGGCGGCGGGGCCCAGGCCGTGGGCGCCGCCTTCGACACCGTCGTCTCCGTCGGCATGGTCCTGTTCTCGATCTTTTTGACGGCGTTCTTCTTCTACTTCTTCTGCACCGGCTGGGGCAAGGTGCTGGAGTTCTGGGAGGAGCTCATCCCAGAGCGGCGGAAGGGCCGCACGATCGAGATCGTGGGGCAGATGGACCGCGTGATCGCCGGGTTTGTCCGCGGCCGGCTGACGATCTGCTTCCTGCTCGCCGTGTACATGACGCTGGCATACTGGCTCGCGGGCGTGCCAGCGCCGCTGATCCTCGGGCCGGTCATCGGCCTCCTGTTCATCGTGCCCTATATCCATGTCGTAGGCGTGCCGATCGCGTCGCTCTTGATGTGGCTGAACGTTCCCGACGGCGGCGGCGGCTTCTATTCGCAGTGGTGGTGGATCATCGGGGCTCCGCTGGGCGTCTATCTCGGGGCCCAGCTGCTCGACGACTGGGTGCTCAGCCCGCTCATCCAGGGCAAGTCCACCGACCTGCCGATCCCGACGATCCTCTTCGCATCAATCGCGGGCGGCGCCCTCGCCGGAGTCTATGGACTGCTCATCGCCATCCCCATCGCCGCGTGCATCCGCATCCTGCTCAACGAGGTCTTCTGGCCCAGATTCCGCCAGTGGGCCCGCGGCGAGCGGCTGGATTTCCTGCCTATCGGTAAGCGCTAAGTCGGCCCATTCGTGCAGCCCGCGGATCACAACGCGATGGCGCGGCGGTGGCTACCCGCGCCCGCCCAGCCGAAAGCGCGAACTCGACGCCCGACCCGGTAACCGTTGGCACGCCAAGCACCCACTCGCAGACGTTCCATAACGCGTCTTCGGCTCCACGGGGGTGCGGGGGCGGAGCCCATGGGTTGCTGGATGGACTACACCACCCGCCGAGCTACCCCGGCTCGAGAGACACCGCCGCCGCCGGACTAATCGTTCCGATGCCCTGTTCATCAACCATCGCGCTGAGAGAACCCCGGCGGGCCGCCGACACGCCGTGCCGATCCCTTCGCCCCGGCGGGGCGACGCCCTGTAGCCACGGGTGGAGCGGCGGCGCGGCGAAGCCCGCCGACGCGGAACTCGTGGAAGGCTTGGCTCACGCGGTGTACACAGGCCGGAGGTCGATCAGCATGATGAGGGTGCGGAGAGTGTGGGGGGAGGCGGGGGTGGGGGGGAGGGAGGGAGGGGGTGCGGGCAAGGCCCGCTCCCTCACTCCTCATTCTCCCGCAGCTTCGCCACCACGCTGTAATCCTCGAGCGTCGAGGTGTCCTGCGTGATCTTCTCCGCCCCTCCCGCGATGTCGCGGAGCAGGCGGCGCATGATCTTGCCCGAGCGGGTCTTGGGGAGTGATTCGGAGAAGCGGATCTGGTCGGGCTTGGCCAGCGCCCCCATCTCCTTGGCGACGTGGGCCGTGAGCTCCTTCTTGAGCGCTTCGTCGGGCTGCCGGGCGTTGGCCCGCAGCCAGTGCGTCTTGAGCGACACGAACGCGCAGATCGCGCTGCCCTTGATCTCGTGCGGCACGCCCACGACGGCGGCCTCGGCGACCGCCGGATGGCTCACCAGCGCGCTCTCCACCTCCATCGTGCCCAAAAGATGGCCCGAGACCTTGATCACGTCGTCGATGCGCCCCTGGATCCAGAAATAGCCGTCCTCGTCGCGCCGGGCCCCGTCGGCGGAGAAGTACCAGGGCTCGCCGGTGCGAGGGTCCTTCACGCGGCCGAAGTAGCTGGAAACAAAGCGCTCGCGGTTGCCGTAGACCCCGCGGAGCATCCCGGGCCACGGCTTGCGGATGACAAACAGCCCGCCCTGGTTTGCGCCGATCTCCTCGCCCTGCTCGCTCACCACGGCGGCGTCGATGCCGAGCATCGGCACCGTGCACGAGCCCGGCTTGGTGGCGATCGCGCCCGGCAGCGGCGTGCAGACATGCCCGCCGGTCTCGGTCTGCCAGTAGGTATCAACGATCGGGCACGACCGGCGGCCCACGTGCTCGTGGTACCACATCCAGGCCTCGGGATTGATCGGCTCGCCCACCGAGCCGAGGATTCGCAGGCTCGAGAGGTCGTGGCGGGCCGGCAGATCGTCGCCCCACTTCATAAACGTGCGGATCGCGGTCGGCGCGGTATAAAAGTGCGTCACCTTGTGCCGGGCGATGATGTCCCAGAAGCGGTCCCCCGCGCCGGGACGGCCGTCGAGCGCCGGGAAGTTGGGCGCACCCTCGTACATGAGCGTCGCGACACGGTTCGTGAGCAGGCCATAGAGCACGTAGGAGTGCCCCGTCACCCAGCCGATGTCGGCCGAGCACCAGAACATCTGGCCCGCGTCCGGGATGAGGTTGAACGTCAACCGCGCGGTGGTGTTGACATACGTGAGATAGCCGCCGGTGGTGTGGAGGATGCCCTTGGGCTTGCCCGTGGAGCCGGAGGTATAGAGAAGAAAGAGCATGTCCTCGCTGTCCATCTCCGCGCAGGGGCAGGCGTCGGAGCCCGTCTCGACGGCGTCGTGCCACCAGTGGAAGCGCGTGCCGGGGTCGAACCCGTCGCGCGGCTTGGCCGTGATGAACCGTGCGGCGGGCGGCTCGTGCCCGGTGCGCTTGACAACCAGAACGTGATTGACGATGTGCCCGTGGTTCGCCAGGCCCTTGACGGCCTCGTCGACGTTCTTCAGGAGCGGCACGACCTCGCCGCGGCGATAGCCCCCGTCGGCGGTGATGATGACGCGAGAGTTCGCATCCATCGCCCGCTCGCTGATGGCCGTTGGCGCGAAGCCGCCGAAGATCACGCTGTGGGCCGCGCCGATGCGGGCGCAGGCGAGCATGGCGATGGCCAGCTCGGGGATCATGGGCATGTAGATCGTGACCACGTCGCCGGTCTTCACGCCCATGCCCTTGAGCGCCGCGGCGCACTTGCTGGTGGCGATCTGCAGGTCGCGATAGGTCAGCCGCCGGACCTCCGGCTCGTTGGCATATCGGCTGGACGAGGTTGGGTGCGACGTGGTCGGCCCCAAGGGCTCGCCCTCCCACACAATCGCAACCTCGTCGCCATGACCGGCCTGAACATGGCGATCGACGCAGTTGTAGCAGGCGTTGAGCTTGCCATTCACAAACCACTTGGCGTCCGGCGGCCGCCAGTCGAGCACGCGGTCCCAGGGAACGAACCAGCCGAGCCGCCGGGCCTCCTGGCTCCAGAAGCCCTCCGGGTCGGCGATGCTCCGCGCGTGCAGGGCCTGATACTCCTGCATCGAGCCCACGTGCCAGCGGTCGAAGCCCAGGCTCCGGGCCTCCGGCGGCGGGAAGCGCCGATGCTCCTGGAGCGTCGAAGAAATGTTCTGCTGGGTTGCGCCGGGTGTCGGGGCGTTGCTCATGGCGGCGAGTTTACCACCCTTCCCGCGGGCTCGGGCTACTCCAGCCGCGGGAAGGCGCCGGCGCTCACCGCCCGAGCACGTGGGCCAATGCGCGTCCCAGCTCGGGGTGGCGGAAGTCGTACCCCGACTCGCTGAGCACCCGCGGCACACACCGCTGCCCGCCCAGCGGCCCCTGGTCGGCAAACTCGCCGAGCAGCGCCCGCACGGCCCAAGCCGGGGCCCGCAGCCCAGCGGGGCGGCCGATGACGCGGCCCAGCGTCTTGGCAAACTCGGCGTTCCGCACGGGCGCGGGCGCGACAATGTTGACCGGGCCCGAGACGCCCGGCGTGAGCAGAGCGTGGACGATCGAGCCGCAGCAGTCGTCGATGCTGATCCAAGGCACGTGCTGGGTTCCGGGCCCCATCGGCCCGCCCAGGCCAAGACGGAACGCCGGGAGCATGCCAGCGAGCGCGCCGCCGGCCGGCGTGAGCACCCAGCCGATGCGGAGGCGCACGACGCGGATGCCCGCCTCGCGAGCGGCAAGCGTGGCGGCCTCCCAATCGCGGGCCAGCGTCGCAAGGAAGCCCTCGCCCGCGGGCGCGTGCTCATCCACGGGCGTGTCGCCGGTTGGGCCGTAGAAGTTCACGCCCGAGGCCGAGAGCATCGAGCGGCCGCCGCGAGTGGATGGCCCCAGGAACGCGAGCGTGCGGGCGAGCAGGGCCGTTGAGTCGATGCGGCTGTCGCGCAGGCGCTGCTTGGACGCAGTGGTCCAGCGGCCGCGGATGTTCTCGCCCGCGAGATTGACCACGGCGTCTGGGTCAAAGGCCCGCACGTCGTCGATGTTGATCGTCCCGCGGGCCGGGTCCCACGAGATTTCATCCGGGCCCGAGGCCACTCGGCGGACCAAGCGGGCGACCGTGTGGCCGCCGGTGGAGAGCATGGCGCAAAGCTGCGTGCCGATCACGCCCGAGGCCCCGCTGACGAGCACGCGCAAGCGCGGGCGGTCGGCGTAGCGAGCGTGCATGGAAAGATCGCCGAGCGTGACGCGGTGGCGATAGTCGAACATCCGGGCGAGCTTCCCGCGGATGAGCCGGCCGCCGAAGGCCTGACCGATCGCGCCCAGCGGCAGGCGATAGGCGATGTTGTCGTGCAGCTCGCTAGCCTCTGCACCGACGGGCACAAACTCGTGGCGGTGGTCCCAGAAAGCGAAAGGCCCGGCATCCTGCACATCTCGAAACAGGCGGCCGGGCTCATACTCGGTGTGCCGGGCGATCCACGTGGCCCAGACCGGGCCGACCTTGGTCTTGAGCGTCACGACGGCCCCGGGCCGGATGCCCCCCGTGTGCGACGCGACCACCACGCGCTCCCACGGCGGAGTGAGCCGGACAAACGCGCCGGCACGCTCGTGCCACGCGAACGCCTCG
The DNA here is from genome assembly GCA_038214505.1 of Phycisphaerales bacterium. Lineage (GTDB taxonomy): Bacteria > Planctomycetota > Phycisphaerae > Phycisphaerales > UBA1924 > UBA4658. The sequence goes on from JBBQRT010000005.1 coordinate 60,918, forward strand.
TCGGCCGAGACGGGCAGCCGCAGACGCCGGCTGAGCGCCTGCGTCGTGCCGGGAGCATTCGGGAGCTTGATGGGGGGCGGAGTGGGCACGAAGAAGTATCGGGCTTATCGGGACCGCACTGTGGCCAGCCCGCCATCGACGCCGATCACCTGTCCCGTGACGAACGCATTTGCAGGATCCATGAGCCATGCGACGGCCGACGCCACCTCGTCCGGCTCGCCCACTCTGCCCAGGGGATGCATGCTCGCGGAAGCCTTCGCGGCGGCCTCGTTGGCAAGGATCTTTCCCGCCAGCGGCGTGCGCGTCAGGCCCGGGGCGACGGCGTTGACGCGGATCCCACGCGGCGCATAACTGGCGGCCGAGGCGAGCATGAGCCCGATGACCCCGGCCTTGGCCGCGCTGATCGCCTCGTGGCTGGCCAAGCCGTGACGACCAGCGACGCTGGACATGAGCGTGATCGACCCGCCCGCCTTGAGCAGGCGAGCCCCCGTCTTCACCGCGTGGAACGCCGTGGTCAGATTGGTCCGGATCACGTCCTCCCACTCCTGGGAACTGGTGAGGTGGGCCGGCTTGAGCAGGATCGAGCCGACCAGGTTGGTGACGGCATCCAGCTGGCCGAACCGGGCCAACGCCAAATCGGCCGCGGCGTCGACGGCGGCGGGATCCGTCGCGTCGCCGGCGATCGAGACGATCCGCTCTCGACCGGCGGCGGCGTCCGACAGGCGACTCTCGGTCCGGCCCATGATCACGAGCGACCAGCCGGCATCATGTAGGCGATTGACCAGACAGGTGCCGATGCCCCCGCCCCCACCAAGAATGCATGCAACGGGCAAAGACGTATCGGGAGTCATGGTTTACCCTTGATTATCTTAGAATCAGTCACGAAACGGTTGCTGAATCATCCAAATCGGTAGAATCGTCCAAAGCGAGAATCCGAGCGGCGGGAGATTCGGAAACGGAGCACTGGGGGATTCGGGGTCCAGCGGGTTGGGGCTTGCTCGCCGCGAATCGGGCAGCGATGCTGGCGGGTAAATCCTTTCGAGCGATCTGGAGACAGCATGAATCGTAATCTCTCGCCGAAGGATCTGGCCCTTGTCATCGGGGTGAGCGAGTCTTCACTCAAGCGGTGGGTGGACGAGGGCCGCCTGATCGCCTCCCGGACGGCCGGCGGGCACCGTCGGATCGCCCTGCACGAGGCCATCCGGTTCATCCGCGACACCCACCAGACACTCTCGCGTCCGGAGCTTCTTGGCCTGACGGACCTGACCAGCGGCCCGCTCTCGGCGGTAACGTCGGGCGCGGGCGAGGCGGCCCTGCACAAGGCCCTAGAGAATGGGCAGGCCGAGCAGGCCCGCGGCCTGATCCTGGCTCAATATCTCGCGGCCCGGTCGTTCGCGAGCGTCTGCGACGCCGGGATCGCCCACTCGATGCACCGCATCGGCGAGCTCTGGCGCCACTCCGACAACGGGATCGTGGTCGAGCACCGCGCCACCGAGATCGTGATCGATTCGGTTCACCAGGTCCGGGCCACGCTCCCGCCCGCGCCCGTCGACGCGCCCGTGGCGCTCGGGGCCGCGGCACCGGGCGATCCCTACATCCTGCCGACGCTGATGGCCGCGACGACGCTTCTGGAGTGCGGGTTCCGCGACGTGAACATGGGGCCGAACCTGCCGTTCGACGCGTTCATTTCGGCCGTGCGACAGTACCAGCCCAGGCTGGTGTGGCTGGCGGCGACGCACGTTGATGACCGCGACGGGTTCCTTGACGGGCTTGCGCGGCTGTCTCGAATGACCTCCGAGGCGGGCATCACGCTGGCGCTCGGGGGCCGGGCGATCTACGGGCTGCCGCGCCCGGAACTGCCGGGAACGCACGTGGTCATGTCGATGTCGGAGCTTGCGGCGCTCGGCCGGGCGACGAAGTCGCAGCCGATGCTCGCCGGGGTCGGCGGCCCAACGTTCTCGGGGACCGCCGCCGGGTCGATCTCGGCACCGGCCGGTGGCGCGACGGGGCTTGCCGGCGTGCGGACGCGAGAGATCTCCGGGGGTTCGTCGAACGGCAACGGCGTGGCCGTGCTTGGCAAGGCCCGCCCGAAGCGCTGAGCCCCCCGCGCGGCCGTGGGACAACCGGCCGACAGATGTTCAAGACGCAAACGACCGCGGCCCCGCTCGGAAGAGCGGGGCCGCGTGGGTTTGAGCGTGCAGAGATCGGCGGCGGCTAATCCGCCGCCGACGGTGGGTATTAGCTGCAGCCAACGAACCAGGCCGACAGGAACTGGAAGATGTCGCTCACGTCGCGCGTGCCTGTGCCGTCGCCGCCAACGTCGCTGAAGGGGCTGTTGGCGAACCAGGCGGAGAGGAAGGCGAAGATATCGGCCACGTCCTTGGCGCCCGACTTGTTGAAGTCCGCGTAGCAGCAGCCGGCGTTGATGGCCGACTGGCCGGCGCAGGTCGTGCCGGTGAAGCTGCGGATGCCCACCCCCGCGGGTGCGGTGCAGGCGGCGGCATCGGCAACCACCACGCACGTCACGCCGCGGCAGCAGACCACCGTGCTGGAGACGGCGCAGCTCGTGGGCGAGCAGGCGGCCTGCGTCGCGGTCCACGTTCCGCCGGCGGCGGAGCACTGGGCCTGGCTCATCACCGAGCAGGCCGAAGCGTCGAAGCAGCAGGCCGCGGTGGCGGCATCTGCGCAGGAGCCGGGGACGACGGTGACGAAGAAGGTGCCGGCGGCGAGAGGCCCGGCCTGGAAGTCGACGAGGCTGGGGTCGCCGAGGTTGGCCAGGGCGGCGTCTGCATTGCCGATCACCTGGTTGGAGATGAAGTCGTGGCCGCTGGAGGTGATCCAGCCCGAGACGCGGATGGGGCTCACGCCGTCCCAGCCGAGCTCGTCGAGACGAACCTTGACCTCGATGCCCGAGGTGACGCGCCGGGCGCGGGCGGCTGACTGGGCCGCGTCGGTATCGCCAAGGCCGGTGACGCCGGCGCGATTGGAGTTGTCAAGATTGATCGAGAGCAGGCCCGGGACCGCGAGGCTGGTCGAGGCGGGCGAGGTGCCAAGGGGGTTGAAGACGTCGCGGCTGATCAGGCGCGGGGCGAAGGATGAGAACGGCTCCGTGATAACGCACCCGGAGAGAGCGTTGCCGGCAAACAGGTCGCCCTGGATGTCGATGCCGACGATGTTCGCGGGGTTGAAGACGGTGCCGGCGCCGTTGGGGGCGCAGTCGGCGCCGATGAGCGTCGCGCAGGCACTGGAGGTGGCGGCGGTGCGGACGCAGCCAAGGCCGTCGAAGACCAGCGGGGTCGGGAAGGACTTGGGGGCGAAGCGGAAGGATGCGAACTCAAAGAGGTTTGAGGGCGTGTTGCCGTCGTTGACGGCGCCGCCGGTGTTGATCCGGGCGGCCCAGGTGCCGAGCTCGGGGCTCGACTCGCCCTGGTTGCGGACGCTGAGCCAGTAATCGGCGTTAAAACCCGTGGAAAAGCGGAGGCCGGGCTGGGCGGCGGGGTTGGGAACGTCGGGGGTTGGGGCGGGTACGAACTCGCCGTAGCGGTTCAGGCCGCCGTTGTCGACGCGTGAGTTGAAGTTGAGCAGGCGGTTCTGGCCCACGCTGGGGATATTCGGGACGTCGCGGGTGCCGATGTTGGCGGTGCCGGCGTCGACGAAGAGATCAAGCCGATTGCCGTTGTTCTGGATATTGCCGGTGACGAGCAGATAGAGGAACTGCTGACCGCCCTCGGTGCAGACCGCGCTGTACAGGCCGTTGATCTCGCTGCCAGCGGCGTAGTCAGTCGCGGGGGTGTCGGTGGTGGGCGGGCAGGGGTCGGCGGCGGCGACCAGCACGTTGCCGAGATTGGCGGGCGCGCCGGGATTGGTGTTCTGGCCGGTCTGAGAGATATTGCGGGCCCAGCCGCGGTCGGAAACGCTGGCGGCAAGGCGCCCGAAATCGGCGAACTGATTACCGATGTTGTTCACGTTTCCAGTGCGGAGCTGAATGTAGTAGTTGGCGGCGAAGGCGGCGTCGAATGTCAGGCCCGGGCCGGGGTTGCCATCGCAGCCGCCGGTGCAGGGCCCAAGCCGGACGACCGGGTCGAAGATGCCGAAGCCCTGGCAGCCGTCGGTGGAAATGGTGTTCTGACCGCCGGCGGCGCCGGTGTCGAAGAAGAGCATGAACTTGTTGAAGTTGCGCTCGAGGTTGCCGCCAAGGAACAGGAAGAGCGTGCGCTCTCCGCCCACGGTGACGATGCGGGCAACGGCGTTGTCGAGCTCGGAGCCCGACGCGTCGTAAATGTTGGCGGCGGCACCGGTCGCGTTGCCGAACTGCGTGAAGGTGTCCTGGACGAAGGAGGCCGAAGGGTCGGCGGCGGCGTAGAACGCGTCGCGAACACCGTCGATGGCCGGGGCGGCGACGGTGGCGGCCTCGACGGGGACGGTGATGAACTGGTTGTTGGGGAGGGTGGAGAAGTTGACGTTGCGGCTGTTGCCGAGGTTGTTGGCCCCGCTCAAGCCGCCGATCACCTGGTTGGACATGAACAGCGTGTTGCCGCTGGAGATGAAGCCGGCGATCCGGATCGACGCGGGCGCGGGGCCGGAGTCCGGGATGCCCAGGTCGGAAAGCTTGAGGCGGATCTCGTAGCCGGTCGCGACGTTGGCGGCATCGGCGGTGCCAGGGTTGAGGCTGTCGCCGGTCACGCCGCCGCGGTTGGAGTTGTCAAGCGCAACCACCAGGCTGGCACCCACTGGGGTGCAGATGCACGGGTTGGGCGGCGGAAACTCCGTGGTCGAGTCGCCGAATCCGGTCGGGGCGGTGTTAAACCAGACCGCCGGTCCATACTGCGGCTTGAGGCGCCCGTTGACGGCGAGCTGACATTGGGCCGTCCCGGCAAGCGCCAGCAAAGTGGCGGCAGCGACCATCGTGGCGTGCTTCATCGCGTCCATCTCCAGCAAGGAACAGGGGTGAATGGGGACAGGCGGGCAAAATCGACCGCCCGAATCAGTCGCAAGTTTACTGGCAGTTTCCCGGGCCGACCAAGAATCCGGTGTGGGGACGACGGATTGATCAGGTTGCCTGGCGGGCCGAGGCATGTCGGATCCGACATCGACAGAAACGGACGATTTGGATGGTTGGTCCTGTGGCCGACCAGCCTCGTCGCGGACGCGAGGGGCAGAATCACGAGGTAAGCAACGGGAATCTGCCGGGTGCGTATGAGTTTGCGCGGGTTTCTCGCACCCGGGATTGCTTTGGCTCGATGTTGACGGCAAAGTAGAACGACTGTACCTTCGAGCCGTCCGAGTTCTCGGCCGATGATCGGAGTTGGTGGGGATCTGTCGGGACGGGGGCGGGCGGAGAGTCGGGTGGGTTGGTGGGACGGGTCGTCGGCCTGAACGGGCCCGGCCCCAAGCGCGAGGAAGCCCTGCCAGATGCAAGCCGAACAACACCGTCGCCGATGGATCCGGGGCAACAAGCGCGGGTTCACGCTCATCGAGCTGCTGGTGGTGATCGCGATCATCGCCCTGCTGATCGGCATCCTGCTGCCGGCCCTGGGCAAGGCCCGTGAGGCCTCGCGGCGGACGGCGTGTCTCTCCAACACCCGGTCGTTCGCCATCATTCAGACCGTCTACGCCAACGACTACAAAGAGTGGTACGCCATCAAGCCCCCGCCCGGCAACAACCCGGCCCAGCTGTTCAACTCCCAGCAGGGCCAAGGCGGGCTGGCGGGCTTCTTCTCTCTCCGCCAGGGTGGAGACGCGCTAAGCGGCGGGACGGACTCCGGCTTCGGCTGGACGACCACGGGCGGGTATTCCAACGGGTCTACGGTGCCGCTGCTGGGCGGCTACGCCGACGGTTTCGAGTTCCTGACCTGCCCCGCGGACAAGCAGGACTACTACTGGAACCCCAGCGCGACGCTGCGGCGGCTGGCAACAGGGACGCCCAAGACCCCCAAGCGCAGCAACAACCCCGAAGAGCTGATCAGCTACAACATCTCGTACCTGTACATCGTGGGCTTCAAGCTCAGCGAACCGACGCTGATCGCCCCGGCACCGCTGTTCGGCGACGAGGCGGCCTCGTCGGACGTGGGGACCGACTCCTGGTACGGGAACCCTGCCGACGCGAACTTCGCGGGCATCCCCGTCAACAGCGGCGAATACTCCAAGACCGACAACCACGGGCGAGCGGGCGGAAACTTCGCGTTCACCGACGGCCACGCGGATTTCCTGAAGGGCTCGGCACCATCGACGTTCTTCACGGTCGGCACCAACCCGGGTTTGAGGCAGAACCCGCAGAACGTGAACCTGATCTCGCTGCGGAGCGACAAGCTCCAGACCTGCGACTGAACATGAGCCCCCACGTCTGAATCGCGGGACCGGCCCGGCGGTGGACCGGGGGTCGGCTCGGTATCATCGCCCCCCATGGCCCCCGCGACTGATCCGACTCCCCTCCCAAAGCCCATCGTGACCGACCGCTCGCACGTCTCGTCCCGCTCGCTGCTCCGGCGGCTGGTCTCGGCCCAGGAATCCGGGCTGGTGGTCGTCATCGTGCTCATGATGTTGGCCCTGACGGTCTACGGCGCGCTGAACCCCAAGCAGGCCCGCTTCAGCGTCGAGATCCCCGCCTCGGCAAGCATCGCGCAGCCCGACCCCCGGACGCTGGTCATCACCGACGGCGGGACGACCCGCACGCACCGATCAGAGATCGACTGGCGTATCCGAGGCTCCGCGGGCGATGAGCGGTCGGCTGTGGGCGGCGCCAGCGTCAACAAGTTTCTGGACAAGGAAAACCTGGTCAACGTGACGACCAGCGCGAGCTTCATAGCGATCATGGCCGTCGGGATGACCGCAATCATCATCCTCGCCGGGATCGACCTGTCGATCGGCTCGATCTACGCGCTCGCGGCGATCCTGGGGGCGATGGTCCTGCAGAAGATGCCCGAGGGAGCGTCGGCGATTCTGACGGTGCCGGTGGCGCTCCTGGTGTGCGGGGCCGTCGGGGCCGCGGCGGGGTTCATCAACGGCTTCGCGTCCGTCGCGCTGCGGGTCCATCCGTTCATCATCACGCTGGGAACGATGGCGATCTATCGCGGGCTGGTGTTCGTGATCACCGGGGGCCAGACGACGGGGGCGCCCGAGTCGATCCAGAAGGGCTTCTTCAAAATGCCCGCGCTCGGGGTCTATCCCGTGCCGACGGCGATCATGATCGTGGTCGCCGTGGTGGGCATGGTGGTGCTCAGTCGCACAGTCTTCGGGCGGCGGGTCTACGCAGTCGGGGGCAACGAGGTCGCGGCCCGCTACGCCGGGATCCCGGTGGGATTTATCAAAACCACGGTGTACACGCTCTCGGGGATGCTCGCGGGGCTGTCGGCCTGCATCTATCTGGGGTACTACGGGGCCGCGGAGACCAACGCGGGCTCGGGGTACGAGCTGAACGTGATCGCGGCGGCCGTCATCGGCGGGGCGTCGCTCTCGGGCGGCCGTGGGTCGGCGATCGGGGCGCTCCTGGGCGCGATCCTCGTGCAGCTGATCAACAACGGCATGGTGATCCTCGACATCCCCCAGGCGTACAACCAGATCGTCATGGGGCTCGCGATCGTGCTCGCCGTGGTGGTGGATCAGACCAAGTCGCGGCTCACGGGGGCGTGAGCCCGCGGGTTCGAAGGACGCGCGGGCTTGCCGCTGAGGCGGTAGAAGCCGCGAAGGGCACCGGGGGCGGCGAGCAGCGGCCACAGGGCACTAACGAGCGACGGCCGGGTTAAGGCCCAGGCGGCGACCGAGCACGCGGGGCGCCGGATGCGCAGGCGTGATCGGTACGCCGCGGCGAAGGCGGACTGAACGCGGGCAGGGGTGTTGAGCGTGCCCTCAGGCCCGTCTTGGACCATAAGCTGCGCGAGCGTCCAGCCGCTCCAGAGGGCCATCCCGATGCCCTCCCCGCCCACAGGCTCGACGGCGGCGGCGGCGTTGCCGAGGCGGAACGACCGCGGATGACCAGGAGCGATGTACGGTGAGCCGGCGACGCCGCAGCTGAGCCAGTCGGTAGTTCGAGCAGAGGCGGACCAAGCGGGCCACAGGTGTGCGAGCATGGCGTCGGCGTCGCCCTTGAAGTCAGCGATGAGCCGCGATGCGACGGTCATGGCGCACGTGGCCAGGCCCCGCTCGACCTGAACAGTGCCGATATAGGCCCCCGGGGCCGAACGCATCCGGACGCCGACGACAGGCACGCTCGGGCGATAGTGGCACTTGAACCCGACCACGCCGGGCCGCGCGGGCACGGCGCCCGCGGGGTCGTGGCGGCCCGAGCCGTCGGCGTGGAGCACGATCCGGGCCTGAACGACGCTGGCGTCGGCCAGAGTGATGGTCACGCCTTGCTCGGCGTAGTCAACGCTCTGCACGCGGGCGGGCTGCTGAATCCGCACGCCGGCCTCGCGGGCGTGCTCCAGCAAGAGGTCGTCCAAGGTTCGACGGCTGAGGGTCCAGGCGGGGGCGGGCATCCGCCAGGGCCGCTCCCGCGGCCCAAGCTCGAGGACCATCTCGTGGACGCGCCGGGCCCCGGCGGCGAGCAGGCGATCGGGGGGCAGCAGTGCTTCGAGTATCTGCGTGGCGGCCGGGGAGACGAACTCGCCGCAGACCTTGACGCGGGGGAAGGCCTTGGCTTCGAGAATCAGGATGTCGGCGGGGCGGATGCCCGTGCGTGCCAGCGCGATGGCGGCGGCGGAACCCGCCGGGCCGGCCCCGATGATGACGATGGTCGTGTGGAGGCTCGCGATGGACAATCAAGGCTCCCAGGCGCGGGGTTTCTCGCCGGCGAGGGTGAAGCGCTGCCCGAGCACCCGGAGGTGATAGCGGCAATAGTCGAGCTCGAGCCGTCGGGCCATGTCGAGGACCTCGGCCTTGCTGAAGCCGGCGCGGACGCTGACGCGGGCGTCGTGGCGGACCATGGGCGGGGCGGCAAGGGTGAGCAGGTAGATGCCCGCGGCGGCGACGGGCGACCGGTTGAGGTCGTTGAGCACCAGGCCGCGACGGGCGAGCCGGTCCATGATGCGGAGGACCGTCAGGGCCTTCTCGAAGCTCAGGTGGTGCAGGAACATGCCGGCGTGGGCATAGTCGAAGGAGGCGGGCTCGAAGCGGGAGGTGAGGGTGAGGGCGTCGGCGCTCTCGAGCGCGATGGCGTCGGCGACGTCGGGGTGACGGGCGAGGTGTTCCCGGGCCAGGTCGAGGGTGGTCTCGTGGAGGTCGATGCCGGTGACGCGGAGGTCGTGGCCGCGGGAGCGGGCCCAGCGGACCGCGGCGATGGGGATGTCGGCCGAGCCGGTGGCGATATCGACGAGCGTGACCGGGCGGCCCTTCGGCCAGCGGGCGGACCATCTCTTGAGGTGGGCGATGAGGGCTGCGGACCCGCCAAGCCGGGCGTTGACGGCGCGGATAAACCCCAGTGCGCGGTCGAGCTCGGCCTTGGGCACGCCGGGCTCGTCCATGTGTTCGGGCGTGAGCACGCGATGCATGATGGAGGGTAGGGATGGGGTCTGTGCAGGGGGGTGGAGCTGCCAGCCGTCGCAAGAAGGAACGCCGAGTGATCGGAGAAGCCGGCGAATCGCACAGCGACGGCTCCTGACAACCCAGCGCCACTTTCTCGCCTGCCCCGGTCTCTGGGCCTGCTCCAGGCTCGTTCGCGGCTTCGGGTTCACGCCCAGTCGGCTCCGGACCGGGGTCTGTCGGATGGACGCGCGGCGAACGGGTGTACGGGGCGGGGATGGGCCACTACACTGGGCTCCACATGAATGCGCTCTTCGCGACTCCCCCGGCGTTCCTGACCTGGCAGTTGATTGTCAGCGTCGTCGTGATCCTGATGGTCGTGCACCTGCTGCTTGTGCTGGCCGGCGGATCGACGTACTTGGAGCGGAAGATCTCGGCGTATATCCAGGACCGGATCGGGCCCAACCGCGTGGGTCTGGACCTCGGGCTGCCGGCGCTCTCGTTCCTCAAGGGGCTCTTCGGCCTCGGCCAGCCGCTGGCCGACGGGCTGAAGTTCATCCTGAAGGAGGACTACACGCCGCGGGGCGTGGACAAGATTCTGTTCAGCCTCGCTCCGATCGTGGTGGTGATCCCGGCGCTGATCGGGTTCATCATCATCCCGTGGGGCGGGGGGCTGGCGCTGCCCGAGGTGACGCTGCCGGTGCTCAACTGGACGATCCCGGCCCAGACGGTGCTGGTGGCGGGGGCGGACATCAACGTGGGCGTCGTGTACCTGCTGGCGGTGGCGTCGCTGTCGATCTACGGCATCACGCTGGCGGGGTGGGCGAGCAACAACAAGTACTCCTTCCTCGGGGGGCTCCGCGCCAGCGCTCAGATGATCTCCTACGAGATCCCGATGGGCCTGGCGATTCTGACCGTGCTGCTGGTGGTCGGATCGCTCCTGCCCAGCAAGATCATCTCGCACCAGACCGAGCACGGCTGGCTCATCTTCGCCCAGCCTCTGGCCGCCGTCATCTTCTACATCTGCCTGTTGGCCGAGAGCAACCGGGCCCCGTTCGACAACGCGGAGGCCGAGAGCGAGCTCGTGGGCGGCTACCACACCGAGTACGGGGCGATGCGGTGGGGCCTGTTCTTCCTGGCCGAGTACAGCCACCTGGTGACGTCTTCGGCGTTCTTCGCGCTGTTGTTCCTGGGCGGGTATCACCTGCCCCTGACCTGGGTGGGGGCGACGGCGAGCCACTGGCTGAGCCCGGAAAACGTGACGTGGATCGGCGTGCTCGCCAAGTTCCACGTGTTCATCGGCAAGACGATGGGGCTGATCTTCCTGGCGATGCTGGTGCGCTGGACGCTGCCGCGGCTGAAGTTCGACCAGGTGATGAGCATCGCGTGGAACGCGGTGATCCCGCTGTCGATCGCGATCGTGCTGCTCACCAGCGCGCTGATCGCCTTCGGCCGGACCGGGACGCTGGAAATGCTCGCGCTCAACGGGGTGCTTGCCCTCGTGTTCGTGCTGCTGGCACCGCGGACGCTGGGACAGACCCGGGTGCAGCGGACCCGTATCGCCGGCTCGCGGTTTTATCCGCTCGCGGGCGAGGCCGTCAAGACGCAGTCGGCCGAGCCCATGGCCCGGGAGGACCGGCCCGTGCAGGGGACGGCACCAATCTGAGCTGGTGAACGCCGCAGGCGGGATGATCGCACAGACACCAGCATCTCACGGAGCGATGCCCCCGGTGTCCACCACGGACCGTCCCTCGGTTTGCACCGGTCTCTCTGCTTCCTCCGCGTTGGTTCTCACCCGACCATCGCTCCCCGCCCGGCGGCCACCGTCACTGCGCGGGGCTGACCTGCTCGCTCGGGCGATTGACGACATACATAGTGGGCAGCAGGTAGTTGCGGTTGCGGAAAACCTGAACGTGGCCCGACAGGGTGAGCGTGCCCAGGTCGCCGGTGCTGTCGACCAGGGCCTCGATGGCGGCAGTATTCTGGCACGGGAGCAGGGCCATGGCGGGCTCGGTCGCGCCCGATGGGCCGTTATCAAAGCGGGCGAAGAGCCGGCCGTCGGACCCGCGGACGATGCGGGCCCTGCGGCCGGCGAGAAAGCCAGCGGGCATGACCCGCGCGGCGGCGGCGGATTCGGGATGCTCGGCCGCGGGATCGCCGGCAGATTCGGCGGCCTGCTGGGCAATGCGCACGCTCGGGGCCTCGGGCCGAGCCCCGGCGGCCTTGTCGAGCTCGGCGACGATCTGATCGATGCTCGGCTCCGAGGCGGCCGGACGCGGGGCGGCAGACAGCGCGGCCGGGGCCGTCCTAGCGGGATCGGCGGGGATGGCCGCCTCAGCGCGGGCAGGCTCGACGAGCGGCGCGGCGGTCGGGAGTAGATAGTTGTGGTTGCGGTAGACAGTGACCGAGCCGCTCAGTCGGAGCCGGGCGTCGGGGCCGACGCGCTGGGCGGCCCGGGTGACGGGCTGAAGGCTGGCGCTCTCGAGCAGGATCATCGGGGGCAGGACGCGTCCCGAGGCGGCGCTGTTGTCGAAGATCGCGTACCACCGGCCACTCTTGCCCTGCACCACGCGGGCCGGCACCTGATTGATCAGCGAGCCCTCGCGCACCAGGCCGGGGCTCACCGTCTGGTTCAGGTCGGCGGCGGCGGCGGGGGGGACGCCCGGCCGAACCGGCTCGAGCGTCGGCTGGTCCTGCGAGGGCACCACAACGGGCCGCGGAGCCTCGCCGGCGGGCAGGGAAACCACCGGCGACTGGGCGACGGCCCCGGCCGCCAGGAGGGCCGAGAGGCCGAGAACGGTGCCGGGACTGGAGCGGGGGCGGCTAGGGGTGGGCATAAGCGGCATGGTACGGGTTTCATCGGCGGGCGAGGGCGATCATCGGTAGCCTTGGGTGGCCTCTTGCGGGGGCCGTGGCATAGTCATCGCGAGGCCGGGACCGTTGCGGCCTTGACGATGGTGGGTGGTGGTCGTAGGGTCTGACCTGTCAACTCGGCCGAGTACCAAAGTGGTCTAATGGAGCGGATTGCAAATCCGTTGGGAAACCTTCGCCGGTTCGAATCCGGCCTCGGCCTTTGCGAGTATCGTGAGCGCGACGCGCGGACACCTGGAGACGTTGATGACCATCGTGCGGCACAGCCTCGGATCGACGACTCGGTGTTGTTGTTGAACAACGCCCGTGGGTGTCGGTGCCGGAAGTTCCCGGCCGCGTGCCAGAGTGGTCAAATGGAACGGATTGCAAATCCGTTGACGCAAGTCTTCGTCGGTTCGAATCCGACCGCGGCCTTTTTCAAGCGTATCCGAGCGTAGTTGACCGATCGCGGGACCGATCTGGCCCCGTGTCAGCGGCGCTGCGTGGATGCGCACGTACCATCCGGGAATGGCCGAACCCAGCGCGACTATGGACCCCAAGACCCCCGACGAGGCCCGGGCCGCGATCGACGCGTTCCGCGCGGATTTCGAGCGCGTCCGTGCTCAGATCGGCCGCGTGATCGTCGGGCACGCCGACGTGGTGGAGGGAACGCTCGTCTCGCTCTTCTGCGGCGGGCACGTGCTGCTGGAGGGTGTGCCCGGGCTGGGCAAGACGCTCCTGATCCGCTCCCTGGCCCGGGCCCTGAGCCTCGATTTCTCGCGGGTGCAGTTCACGCCCGACCTGATGCCCGCGGACATCTCGGGAACGACGATCGTGGTCGAGACCGACCGGCCCGACGGCTCGCGGGCCCGCGAGTTCGCGTTCCAGCGCGGCCCGATCTTTGCCCAGATCGTGCTCGCCGACGAGATCAACCGGGCGACGCCCAAAACCCAGTCGGCTCTGCTCGAGGCCATGGCGGAGCGGAGCGTGACGGTCGGCGGCCGGACGCACCCGCTGCCCCGGCCGTTCCTGGTGATGGCGACGCAGAACCCGCTGGAGCAGGAGGGAACCTACCCGCTGCCCGAGGCGCAGCTGGACCGGTTCTTCTTCAAGCTCATCGTGGGCTATTCCGGACGGCAGGACCTCTCGGAGATCCTGTCGCGCACGACCGCGGGGGCCGAGCAGGAGATCGAGGCCGTGCTGGGCGCCGACGAGATCCTGGGCTATCAGCGGCTGGTGCAGCGGTGCGCCATCGCGCCGCACGTGCAGGACTACGCCGTCCGGCTGGTGCTCAGCACGCACCCCAAGGGCGAAACCGGACGCATCGGCGGGTCGGGCGAGTTTTCAACGCCGATGGTGAACAGGTTTGTGCGGGTGGGGGCCTCGCCGCGGGCGGCGCAGGCGATCGTGCTCGCGTCGAAGTGCCGTGCCATGCTCGACGCCCGTCCGGCGGCGAGCGTCGACGACATCAAAGCCGTGGCCCACGCGGCGCTGCGGCACCGCCTGATCCTGAACTTCGAGGCCCAGGCCGAGGGCGTCACCGCCGACGCGGTGGTCGACAACATGCTCGCGACGCTGCCGGTGATGTCCGGCTGAGCGCGGGCTCTAGGCGGCGAGCGGCACTGCGGCCGCGGCCGGCCCGCGGATGATGACGTTGGGCGCAAGCCCGGCGGGCTCGGAGACATAGAGCTGCGAGACCCAGCCGCCGAAGGCGTTGCGCCTGACACCGCTCGCGGCGTAGTCGGCGACCCATGACGCGCCGTTGACGAGATAGGAGAAGTCGTGCTCGCCGGGGGGCACCTGGGTCGAGGCGGACCACCAGCCGGTAGACTCACGGGTCATGCGGATGGCGCAGGCCCGCCAGGCGGTGAATGTGCCCACGAGCTCGACGCTGGTCGCCTCGGGCAGGTAGACGCGGAAGGTGTGGGTGCTTTCGGAGTCCTGGATGACCATGGTGAACCTCTGGTGTGCGGCGGGGCGGCTTGGCGGGCGGGGCCGAACGAGCTCGCGTGAGCCGGTCGTGCACGGGCCCGAGCTGTCGGGGTTATCGGAGAGTCCCGCACCCGACTTTGGCCCGGGTGAAGCCGCGCGGCGACTTTTCCTCGGATTGCTCCTGGCCGCTGCGATCGGAGCCGGCGCGGGATGCTCGGGCCCCGAGGCCGCGACGCCCGCGGCCCGCGGGGACCGAACAGCAAAGCCCGGCGTTGAGAAGCCCTCCGCGGGTGTTCAGCAAGCAACGGCGGCGGGTCTGCCCCGGACGATCAGGGTGATCGGTGCTGGCGCAATCGCGGTGCCGGTGAACCCCGGGGACGCGGCGATCAAGGCGGGGGTGGTGAGTGTGCAGTTTGCTGAGGCCCGAATTCTGGCACCGCTGAGCCGGGTGGTCGCGGATGTCGAAATCGCGGGGGTCGCGGACGGGGCAGTGGAGCGAGCGGCCCGGGCCGGGCGGCGGTGGGTCGGGGCTGAACTCGAGTGGCGGTCGGTGAAGGGCGGGGGCGCGGGCGGGGGCGCGGGCAGCAGCGCGGGCGGGGACGGAACACGATGGGTCGCGCTCGTGCCGGCGGGTGCGGTTGATGAGGCCACGCGGCCAGCGGCGATGCTGCTCGACGGTCGGTCGGTCGCTCTGGACTGGCGGTCCGCAGACGCGGCGATGGTCGAAGCGCTCTTGGACATCGCGCCGGAGCTCTCGCCCGTGCTGACCGGCGCGACCGATGCGCTCATGGCCTCGCCCCACGAGCGGTGGCGGGCCAAGCTCGCGTCGGGGCGGCCGCTCGGGGCCGACGAGGATGCGCCCATCGGTGATCCGGCCGTCGCGGCGCTGGCGCGGCACGAAGAGGGCCTTTGGATCTCGGCCCTCGAGCGGGTGTGGCGGATGGACCGGGCGCTCTGCCTGCGGCTGGCCAAGCGTCTCAGCCTGGCGGTCGACAGCATCGACGACGGCGCGGGCGGTGTCGGTGGCGGTGGCGGGGCCGGGGAGCGCGTACCGCTGTGGCCGCTCGACCGCGCAACCCTCGTCAACATGCGGGACGCCCTGGTGGACGCGCGGTCAAGCGATGCGGCGGCGCGGGCGGCGGTGGGGGCGGTGCTGCTCGGGCAGCCGGCGGCGCTCGCCGTAGTGCTCGACGACGGCGGGACGCTCGCCAAGGACCGCTCGCCGATGGCGGCGGTTTGGGCCGCTGCGCTGCTGGACGAGCCGGCGGCGGCCGGCGTGCGGCTGGCCGGCTCGGCGGGCGGCGAGGAGCTGGTGCGGCTGGAGCCCATGACGGCCCGGCGGCTATACGTCTCGCAGAAGCGAGCCAGCGACGAGGAAGGGCCCGGTCCCCTGGGCGCGTCGCTTCGGGGCAAGGCCGCACCGACAACGCAGTTGCGGGTGAGCGTCGGCGACTGGGAGGCAACGCGGTCGGGCGTCACGGCGCTCGTGAAGGCCCAGCCGCCGGGCGTGAACGTCGGGCCGATGCTCGTCGACTGGACCATGGCGTCGATGCTGGAGGCGGGCGCCGAGCGCAGCGGGAACGCGGCCCTTCGCCGGGCGGGGCCCGGGCTCGACATCGCGGGGCGGCTCTATCGCGAGCCCGGGGCGGACGGGGCCCAGGCTGTTAGCGGTCGTGGGGGCGGGGGCGGGGCTGGGCGGTGGACGCTGTATCTCGAGTGTCGCCGCGGCGAGGGCAAATTAAACGGTGACACGGTGAGCGTCTACCTCGGGCCGGCGGGGGTTGGGGCCGGGGCCGGGGGCGGCGGGGTGATGACGATCGACTTGTTGGAGAGCGGCGAGCTATCGATGCGTGTGGGGGGCGGCGAAAGACAGGGGGCCGGCCGTGCGAGAACGGCCGCGGGCCCGGAGCGCTGGTCGGTCTGGGTGCCGATCCCGGCGGCGGCGATCCGGGCCGACGGCATCCTGCAGATCGGGCTGGTGCGGGCGGTAGGGGTTGACGGCGGCCCAGTCGCGCGGGCGGCGTGGCCGCGACCGATGCTCCCCTGGACAGATGAGCCCGGCCGGATCGCGGTGGATCTGAGAGCCTGGGGTGGTGGGGGGGCGGGGGAGTGAGGGCGGGGTGCGGGGCGCGGGGGGGGCGGGGGGGGCGGAATCGTATACCATGACTTCATGCCCACGTCCACCCGCGAGCACGCGGCCCTGGCTGCCGCGCTCGACCCGATCATCACGATCGACGTCGCCGGAACCATTCAGTCCGCGAGCGACTCGGTGCTGCGGGTGCTCGGGTGGACGCCCGCCGAACTCATTGGGCGCAACGTCAGCATCCTCATGCCCGAGCCGCACCGCTCGGCCCACGACGGCTACCTGACCAACTACGCCAGAACCGGCCAGACCAGCATCATGAACCAGCCGCGACGCCTGGAGGCGCTGCACAAGGATGGCTCGCGGCTCCCGGTCGAACTGTGCATCTCGCGGGCCGAGATGCCCGCCGGGATGCCGCCGATGTTCGTGGGGATCATCCGCGACATGACCGCCTACGCGGCGATGGAGTACAGCCGCGACGAGGAGCGGGTCCGCTACCAGAAGCAGTTGGCCGAGCAGACCGCCGCGCTCCACTCCGCGCACCAGGCCCTGCGGGCCACCGAACGCCTGGCCGCACTGGGCACGCTCGCTGCCGGCCTCGGCCATGACATGGGGAACCTCATCCTCCCTATCCGGATGCGCCTGGATCTTCTGGAACGGTCAGCGATCCCGGCGGAGGCTCTCGAAGATGTCGCGGCCATCGCTGCCTCGGTCGCCTACTTGCAGCGCCTGTCCAACGGCCTGAAACTGCTCGCGGTCGATCCCAACCGGTCCCGCGCCGGGCCGGACACGGACCCCGCGGCCCCACCGGAGGTTAAAGTCGGCGCCGTCACCAACCTCGCCTCGTGGTGGGCCGAAGTCCGGCCCGTGCTGGCGGCCGCCCTGCCCCCCGGGGTGGTGCTCGCCCAGACCGCCACAGACTGGAACACGCTGCCCGAGGTCGCGATACCTCCGGCGGCCCTGGCCCAGGCGGTCTTCAACCTCGTGCAGAACGCCGGCGAGGCCATGACGTCGGCCCCGGGCCGCACCGGTGAAGTCCGGATCACGGCCCACGGCGCGCAGCCCATCCGCCTGCACATCGAGGTCGCCGACAATGGCCCGGGCATGAGCCCCGAGGTTCTGGACCACTGCATGGAGCCCTGCTACTCCACCAAGTCCCGCCGCATCTGCACCGGGATGGGCCTGTCGCTGGTCAAGGGACTGGTGGAACAGGCGGGCGGGAGCGTGCGGATCGCCAGCAAGCAGGGCCAGGGGACCACGTTCACGCTCGACCTGCCCACCGTAACACCGCCGGCCGATCCCGCACCCCCGGCCCCCAGCACCTCCGAAGTGACCGTGCCGCCCGCCACGCCACCCCACGCCACGGGCGGAGCGGACCACGCACCCGCTTCGCTCCGGCCCCGACCATCCCCGAGCGAGAGCGAGTAGTCCTCGCCCCAGCGGGGCGACGGGTTGTAGCCACTCGTGGAGCGATGCTGCTCTGAGCGTCGCGCAACGAGTGGAAGGGTGGAGCGAAGCGCAACCCGTGGAAAGTGTGAGAGAGCCCGACCCGCCCTTGGGGAGACCGACCGTTCGGCATCGTGCGCGTGCAATCCGCCCTCCCGCGACCGGAACCAGAGCAAGGCCGAGCCGTCGCGAGGGTTGCCGATAAAGCAGTAACTCCACGGGTCGGGCGTCGCAATGAGGCGGCGCGGGCCCCGCAGCGGTGCAGCGGGGTGGGCGAGCTCGGCGGCAGCAGCCCGGCACATGGCGGCCCAGACTCGAGCCCCGTGCGTCTCCGGATCACCCGGGGACGCACGCCGGGCGGGGCG
>JBBQRT010000006.1:0-74196 GCA_038214505.1 Phycisphaerales bacterium
GGATCCTTGCCGTCCTCGATCGCCGAGATCTTGCGGACCCGCCGGTCGTGGCGGCCACCCTGAAACGGCGTGGCCATCCAGATGTCGACGATCTTCTCGATCAGCCGCTGGCCCAGGAGGTCGGCCGAGAGGCACAGAACGTTGGCGTCGTTGTGGCTGCGGCTCATCTCGGCCGTGAGTTCGTCGTGGACCAGTGCGGCGCGGACGCCCTTGACCTTGTTGGCGGCGATGCACATGCCGATGCCCGAGCCGCAGAGCAACACGCCCAGCTGCACCTGTCCACCCGCGACGGCCTTGCCCACGGCGTAGGCCGGGTCGGGGTAATCACAGGTTTCGCCCGAGAGCTGGCCCACGAGCTGGACGTCGTGGCCCTGGGAACGGAGGCGGTCGGCGAGCTGGCGCGTGGCGCCCACGCCGCGGTGGTCGGCGCTGATGGCGAGCTTCATGGGTGGAGTTCCTTGAGACGCGAGGCGATGAGGTCCTGGAGGCGTCGGGCCGTCTGCATGTATACGCCGGGCGGGGCACCGATGGGGTCGGGCACGTCGTGGCCTTCGGGATCGAGCGTCTGCACGCGGGCCGATGGGTCCATGGCCAGGATGCTCTGGGCGTGGGCCCGGGTCATGGCGTAGACCACGTCGGCCTGCTCGAGCACTTGCCGCGTGAGCGGGCGCGAGCCGTGCCGCGGGGGCGGATAGCCCAGCTCCTCGAGGGCGTCGACGGCCTCGGGCGTGGTCGGCGCGCCGCTGCCGGCGCTGACGCCCGCCGAGAGCACCTTCACGGGCATGCCCGCCTCGCGTTGGGCCAGCAGGCCGGTGGCGATCGCCTCGGCCATCGGGCTCCGGCAGGTGTTGCCCGTGCACACAAACAGGATCGTCAGTCCGGCCTGGCTCAAGATGAATCGCCTCTGGTAGGCCCCCTCGACCGCCACGTGCACGCCGCCCGCGGCATTGAGATCCAGCACCGTCGGCAGATGTCGCACGACCGAGCCGGAGGGCTCGCCCGCGTCAAAGAGCTCGAGGCCCGGCGTCGATCCGCTTCCGGCGGCGGTCATGGCGGCGGCGGCGCTCTGAGCATCGCCGCACGTTCGGCCGGCAGCGTCAACCAGCGGGACGAGCACCGCGTGCGAGCGGCGAAGCAGGTGGGCCACGCGGTCCAGCACGCCCGAATCGCCCAGCCGCACGCGAAGGAACCGGCCGTCGTCGACCAAGCCCGCGGGCATGCCAAGCTCGGCCAGCAACGCGGCCAACCGTTCGGGCTCGATCCCGACGCGGAGCAAAAGGAGCCCGGGCGACAGCCGACGCAGCACGCGCCGCTGCACCCCGCCCAGCGAGGGCACGGCACCGAGCAAGTGCTCAACATCAGGACACAGCCACGCCGGCAGGCGGAGCGGGTCGGACTGGGTCGGCGCGATGCCCGCCGCCAGACGCAGATTACCGCCGGCCGCCCCGGAGGCCATGGCAGCGTACCCCAGTTCGGTGGGCCCGACGATGAACCGGCCGGCTTCGATGGCGTGCGCAGCGCGGGCGTGGGCCTCCAGCCGCCCGGCGGCGTCGAGGTCCGCCAACCGGACGATCGGCGTCGGGGTGGGTGGGGGCGGTGGGGGAGTGGGGGGTGAGTGGTCGGAAGGATGCATGAGCAAGTGCGAGTATGACAACGCCGGGGCGGGAACTCAAACAGATATGAAGTTGAAACGAGCGCAACTGGGACAGAGTTCTCCGTTTGATGGCCGCCGGGGCTTCGCGGGCAAGGTACACTCCTCGCGAGGGCAGCCCCGGCCATCTCCCGGCACCGATCATCGGGCGAACATCGTCTGGGTGCTTGCCCAAATGGTCGGGTTTCTTGCGACTGGGGGCGACGGGCCCCCGGTACGCTCGTATGGGTTGGTGCAGTCGCGGCCGGTTGGCCGCCCGAGAAGTCAAGGAGCGCGCATGACCCGCACGACCGGCCAACCCTTCTACCCTGTGTCTCGCCCGCCCGCCCGCCGCGGCGGAGGGTTCTCGCTCATCGAGATGCTCACGGTGCTGGTGATCCTGGCGATCGTGCTCTCGATCCTGCTGCCGGCCTTGGCGGCGACGCGGAACTCGGCCCGCAAGTCGGCGACCCAGTCGCTTCAGAAGACCATCGGCGACGCGTGCCAGCAGTTCGCCATCGATCAGCGCCGCCAGCCGGGGTACTTCAATCAGACGGACATGGGGTCGGCCGCCAACCGCGATACCTACGGCTTCACGCAGATGCAGAACCTGGTTCTGGATCTGGCGGGGGGCGTGCTCAACCGCACGACCGAGGACGTCGGGAACCGAATCATCGATGTGGGGCCCACGCCGCAGGCCCGGGCGATCGTGGCGATCGATGAGATCGGTTCGCCGTCCTTGTCGAGCCGGGGAAACGTCTCGAAGGCGTATTTCCGGCCCGATCCGAAGTACTTTGTCGCGCAGATCGGGCCGAATCAACTGGTCGTGAACGACGTGAATGACCAGCTCTTCCCGATGATCGTCGATTCCTGGGGCCAGCCGATGCTCGCCTGGGTTCAGGACGAAGTGCCCACTGGTTCGGAGCTATTCAGCGCCGAGGTTGCGACCAGCGGGGCCGGTGCGATACGGGCCAAGTTTTACTGGGCGACCAACGCGGGCGTGCTCAAGGCTTCCGGTACTGGCCGCTCGGGGAGCAACCAGAACGCCGAGAGCCTGCTGGGCGGCGGGTTCACCGGCCCCAACACGATTGCCGGCCTGACGGTCCCGGCCCGGGCCGCCTCGCTGACGGGGCTCTTGGGCAACCCGTCCGGCGGCATCGCCACCGGTGGCCCCGCGACGGGGGCGAAAATGCCCCTGGTCGCACGCGGCTCGGTCATCATCCAGAGCGCCGGGCCCAACGAGATCTTTCTGGGGGCCAACGAGCGTGGCGGCAAGGTCGCGGCGAGCGACAACGGCACGGCACCGACCGGCCCGAGCAACTTCCTCTGGTTCAAGCCCAACCTCGATCCGATCGCCGGCGGCGCGTTCGACGATGTCGTGACGGCGTACGGCAACTGAGTCCCGGCCGAAGCCGCCCATACCCAACCGCCCCCCGGCGGCCATTCGTTCACCATGACCCTCCGGCCGGTCCCCTAACACAAGGGGACTTTCGGTCCTGCGCATCGCGATGAAGCGCTGGGCGTTCAGACCGCCCGCACACCGGCCGATGATGCAGCGTACCGGGGTGGCCGGAGAGGAGGGGGGGCGGGGAAACGTCGGCGGCGTGATCGCGTCGACGTGGCGTGTTTGAGCCTGGCCAAGGAGCCGCCGATGCTGCCGCCGTTTGCCCCCTCGCGTGTTCGTGATTGGACGGAGGTGTCGCCCTCGCCGTCGGCCCGGGTTTCGGCCACGGCGGCCACGGGGGCGATCAAGGGCCCGGTACAATCCGGTCCAGCAACCGAGCCGCGGGCGGAAACGGCGGCGCCCCCGCCGCCTGTCCCGGCGACCCTTGACCGCCCGTCAGCGCCCGCCTCCTGAGCACGCCCACCCTGCGAGGCCCGGTTCGCCCGAGAGCGCGGGAGTTTGATCGATCCCGGGCCGCGGACCCGCGTCGGACCCGGCGGCGACGAATCATCCGTAGTCCCGATCTTGTCACCCTGTTGCCAGCACTTCCCCCAAGCGTCCCTTTCAACCACGCGATTTCAGAGGTTTGAACCCCATGGCGAGCCCGAGCAAGATCAACAAGAACCAGCCCATCATCGTCTGCGGCGGCGGCGGCTTCATTGGTGGCCATCTGGTCGCCAAGTTTCTCGAGCAGGGGTACAAGCAGGTCGTCTGCGTTGACCGCAAGCCCATGGACGGGTGGTACCAGGTCCACCGCGGCGTGAAGAACATCGCCGGCGCCAAGGGCGACCTGATGAGCATGGACAACTGCCGCCGGGTGATGAAGGGGCTCGAGGGGGCGAAGGTCTACCAGCTCGCCGCGGACATGGGCGGGATGGGCTTCATCGAGACGCACAAGGCCGAGTGCATGCTCAGCGTGATGATTAACACGCAGATGCTCATCGCGGCCAAGGAGGTCGGGGTCGACCGGTTCTTCTACGCATCGTCGGCGTGTGTGTACAACGCCGACAAGCAGCGCGACCCGAGGGTGACGGCCCTGAAAGAGGCCGACGCGTACCCGGCGATGCCCGAGGACGGCTACGGCTGGGAGAAGCTCTTCAGCGAGCGGATGTGCCGCCACTTCCGCGAGGACTTCGGGACCCAGGCCCGCGTGGCCCGGTTCCACAATGTGTATGGGCCATTGGGCACGTGGGAGGGCGGGCGGGAGAAGGCCCCGGCGGCGATCTGCCGCAAGGTCATGCACGCCAAGCACACGGGCAAGCTGGAGATCGAGATCTGGGGCGACGGCCAGCAGACGCGGTCGTTCATGTACATCACGGACTGTGTGAAGGGCATCCAGATGATCACCGACTCGAAGGACTTCTTCGAGCCGATCAATCTCGGGTCCAGCGAGCTGGTGAGCATCAATCAGCTCGTCGGCATCGCCGAGCAGATCGCGGGCGTGAAGCTCAACCGCTCGTACAAGCTCGACGCGCCCAAGGGCGTGGCCGGGCGCAACAGCGATAACAGCTTGATCCAGAAGACCTTCGGCTGGGAGCCCGACACGCGGCTTCGCGAGGGCATGGAGAAGACCTACGAGTGGATCGAGGGCGAGTACCTGGCCAAGTACGGCTCGGGACGGGGCGGCAAGAAGTTCGTCGAGGTCGGCTATCACAGCAACGCAAACGGCAAGGCCAACGGGCACGCGGTCAAGAATGGCTCGGCCAAGAAGCCCGCGGCCCGCAAGCCCACCGGCGCCAAGAAGGCCGGCGCTCAATCCAAGTCCCGCTGAGTCCGCCTCGATCCCTCCGACTTCACCGGGAAACCCACGTGCCCGACCTGCTGGACCAATACCGCTCCGACCTTGAGCGGGCCCTGCTCATCCGCTTTACCGAGCAGCGCCTGCTCAAGCTCTTTTCCGAGGGAAAGCTCTTCGGCACGGTGCACACCTGCATCGGGCAGGAGTTCGTGGGCGTCAGCGTCGCGCGGTGTCTGAACGACGCAGACACGCTGTTCAGCAACCACCGCGGGCACGGGCACTTTCTGGCCTACCGCGACAACGTGCTGGGGCTCATCGGCGAGATCATGGGCAAAGGCGTCGGTGTCTGCGGCGGCCGCGGCGGGAGCCAGCACGTTCAGCAGGACGGCTTTTATTCCAACGGCATCCAGGGCGGCATTGTGCCCGTCACGGCGGGAATGGCCTGGGCGAGCAAGCTCAAGCAGACCGGCGGTATCGGCGTGGTCTACGTCGGCGATGGAACGCTGGGCGAGGGCGCTCTCTACGAGTCGATGAACATCATCTCCAAGTGGGACCTGCCGGTTCTCCTGGTCAACGAGAACAACCTGTTCGCCCAGTCGACCAGCCAGACGCAGACACTCGCGGGGGACATCAACGCCCGGGCCGAAGCCTTCGGCATCAAGGCCTGGCATTCGGACACGTGGGACTGGGCCGGGTTGTTCGAGAACATGCGCTCGTGCATCGACGAGATCCGGCGGACCGGCCGGCCCGCGTGGCACCGCGTCGACACGTTCCGGCTCATGGCCCACTCCAAGGGCGACGACAACCGGGCGGAGAGCTATGTCGCCCCGTTCCGCGAGAAGGACCCGATCAACGTTCTGCTCGAGCAGTACGAGCATGATCCGCGTCTCAAAGCGATGCTGGAAGAGATCAACGCGAGGATCGAGGCCGCCGTCGCGGAGGCCGACGCCGCCCCGTGGGGCGATCTGGGCCGGACTTCCGAGCGGAACGTTCACCAGCCGCGGAGCTACCGCTGGCTGCGACGGCGGTTCGAGAAGGAGAAGGGCGTCGCGAGCGTCCGTCGCGGGCTCGAAGACGGGATGGCGGCCCACGACAACATGGTCGTCATCGGCGAGGACATCGAGTCTCCCTACGGCGGGGCGTTCAAGTGCACGCAGGGGCTCAGCGCCCGCTGGCCCGAGAGGGTCCGCAACACGCCGATCTCCGAGGCGGCGATCGCCGGCATGGGCAACGGGCTGGCCATGCGAGGGATGCTGCCGGTCGTCGAGATCATGTTCGGGGACTTCCTGACCCTGTGCATGGACCAGTGGATCAACCACGCGGCCAAGTTCCGCTTCATGTTCAACGAGAAGGTCCGGCTGCCCGTGGTGATCCGCACGCCCATGGGCGGCAAGCGCGGCTACGCGGCGACCCACAGCCAGTCGATCGAGAAACACTTCGTGGGCCTGCCCGACACCCAGGTGCTCTGCCTCAACCACCGCTACCCGCCAGCCCAGCTCTACGCCGATCTGTTCAACACCATCGAGCTGCCCACGCTGGTCATCGAGAACAAGCTGCTCTACGGCCAGAGCGTCTCCTGCGAGCCCCCGGCCGGCTTCGACCTGCTGTTCACCGACGAGCTGTTCCCCACCGCGCGGCTGCGCCCCGCGGCGGGCGCTAAGCCGGGCGTGACCATCGTCGCGCTGGGCGGCGCGGCCCTGGACGCCGAGGAGGCGATCGTGAAGCTCTTCGCCGACGAGGAGATCGTCTGCGACCTGTTCATGCCCACGCGGCTGTACCCCTTCGACGCGGGCGTCCTGGAAGAGAGCCTCGGCGCGAGCAAGCGGCTCTTGATCGTCGAGGAGGGGCAGGGCTTCGCGGGGATGGGGGCCGAGATCATCGCCCAGGCTGCGGAGCGGTTCGGGAAGATGGGCCTGGCGTGCCGGCGCGTGAGCGCGACGCCCAGCCCGATCCCGGCGGCCCGCCCGCTCGAGCAGCGTTGCCTGCCGTGCGCGTCGAACATCTGCGAGAAGGCCATGGAGGTTGTCCGTGAGTTCGTCCACTGACTCCGGGACCATCCTGTGCGAGATCCGCGTGCCGCGGGAGACTGTCAACGACGATGTCGTGACCGTGCAGTCGTGGCACGCCGCCCACGGGGAGCGCGTGAGCGTCAGGCAACTGGTCTGCTCGATCGAGACGTCCAAGGCCGTGCTGGAGGTCGAGGCCGAGGCCGAGGGCTACCTGGAGATCCTTCACGCCAAGGGGGCAGAGGTGCCCATCGGCGAGCTGGTCGGGCGCGTGCTGAGCGCTGCGCCCACGGGGGCCGCGCGGTCCGCCGAGCCGGCACCGGCGCCGAGCAACGGCGTGCACGCGGCGGCGGCGACACCCGCGCCCGCGGCGCGGAGCAGCAACCGCCTGCGCGACCGCATGGATGCTCGGCGTGATGCCCCGGCAGGCGGCTCGCCCGCCGCGGCGACGACCGACGGCGCCGCCGGTTCGACGTCGCACGAGCTGCCCGATGGCGAGGTCGTGGTGCAGACGGTCAGCAAGAAGGCCCAGCGGCTGATCGACGAGCACCGCATCGACGTGGCCGCGGCGTTCGCGGGCCTGGGGCTTGTGCGAGAGGTCGATGTCATCGGCTATCTCGAGGCCCGGGCGGCGGCCCGCGAGGCGGCGTCGCCAGCGCCCGCCAGCCCCGCCGAGCGGCTCAAGGGCGAGCCGGCAATCCCGGTTCACCCCGCGGAACAAGCCCAGGCCGTCAACAGCGCGTACTCGTACACCCCGGGCGGCAAGAGCAAGGGCCTGCTGGGCGACGCGGCCTCGAGCGCTAAGGACCGGGGCGACCGCTCGGTCCTCTGGCTGGCGATGAACTACCTCTGGCGGAACTGGCTGCTGGGGCACCTCGTTCGCGTCGCGCCCCGCGGGGTCATCCTCACGCTGCACAAGTGGCGCGGCGTGAAGATGGGCCGGGATGTCTTCATCGACCCGACCGCCATCGTCGAGACCGCGTTCCCCGAGAACATCACCATCGGCAACGACGTGCGGATCACAGCTGGCTGCGTCATCATGAGCCACATCAAGGCCCCGCACTATCTCCGCGAGACGGGGCTGGTGCCGGTGGTCCTGAAGCCGGTCGTGCTGGAAGACCATTGCTTCATCGGTGTCAACAGTGTCATCCTGCCCGGGGTCACCGTCGGCAAGGCGAGTGTCGTCACGAGCGGCTCGGTCGTGATGAACAACGTGCCGCCCTACACGATGGTGCAGGGCAACCCGGCGAGAGTGATCAAGCAGTTTCCCAAGCCGTAGGGGAAAGAGGGATTGTGGGATCGAGGGATCGGGGGATCGAGTCGATCCAAGAGCCGTCGAAGCCTGATGACCCCACGAAGCCTTGCTTTCCGTCTCCCTTGTTCCCTTGATCCCCCGATCCCATCCCCCCCATGACCCCTGCCCCACTCAACGCCTTCTGTGTCGACCTTGAAGAGTGGTGGCATATCTGTGCCGCGGACACGCCGTACACGGATCCGGCGACGTGGGACTCGGCCCCGCCGTTTGTCGTCAAGGACACCGAGGTGCTCATGCGCCTGCTCGACGAGACGGGCACCAAGGGGACGTTCCTCACGGTGGGGTGGGTCGCCGAGAAGTACCCCGGCCTCATCAAGCGTCTGGCCGACGCGGGCCACGAGATCGGATGCCATACCTACTACCACCGCGTGGTGTACGAGCAGTCGCCCGAGGAGTTCGACGCCGACATCGGCCAGTGTGTCAAGGTGCTCCGCGAGGTCTCGGGCCAAGCGGTGACGGCGTTCCGGGCCCCGGGCTTCAGCATGAAGCGCGAGGCCTTCGCCTACGCCTACCCGATCCTCCGCAAGCACGGTATCACCGTCGACGTGAGCATCGTGCCCGCCGCCCGCGACCACGGCGGCGTCGCGGGCTTCACGCGCGATCCGTTCCTTCTCAACATCCCCGCCACGCGCCATGGCCCGGCGGACCGGATGCGGTGCTGGCCCGTGAGCGTGATGGAGATCCTGGGCCGCACGATCCCGTTCTCCGGCGGCGGCTATCTCCGCCTGTTTCCCATGAGCGTCGTTAGGGCAGGCTATCGCCAGAACCACCGCGCCGGCCGCCCGGGCATGAGCTATATCCACCCCCGCGAGATCGACCCGGCCCAGCCGCGATTGAAGCTGCCGTGGAAGAAGTATTTCAAGTATTACGTGGGCATCAAGGGCTGCGAAGACAAGCTGCGGCAGACGCTTAAGAGCTTCAGGTTCACGACGATCGACGAGGTGCTGAGGTCGGTGAAGACCTGGCCCGAGTACGACCTGACGGTCCGCGGGGAGCGGGACGGGGACATCGTGCCGCGGGGTGTTGCCGACGCGCCGAGGACTGGCCGGGCCACTCGATCTACAGTTCGACATGCCGCGAAAAGTCACCAAGCGACCCGCCCGTGATCCGGCACGGCTGGATGAACGGGAACTCTTCGCCGGTATCACGATCGAACCCGGCAAGTACAGCGGTCGTCCGTGCATCCGCGGCATGCGGATCCGCGTGATCGATGTGCTTGAACTAGCTGCCTATGGCATGACGACCAAGCAGATCGTCCGACAGTATCCGTACGTCGAGCCGGAAGACGTCGCCGCGTCCGTGCTGTACGCGGCCAGGTATATCGATCATCCCCGCTTGGTCGCGTAACGCCGTGCGGCCGCAACTGCACATCCATGTAGACATTCAGTTATCGCCCACCCTCGCACGCTGGATCACGCGGACTGCCAAAGTGGGCTGTATACACCTGGTGGACATCGGCCTCGGCCGCCTACGGAACGCGGAGATCTATTGATCGCTGGGCAAGCCAGGGTATGTCATCCTCTCCAAAGACGCCGATATCCCTCGCCTGCTTCAGCGGCCCGGACCGCCGCCGGCCGTGATCTGGCTCCGCTGCGGCAACCTTCCCGACCGTGTACGACTGCGCCTGCTCGAGCCAGTCTTCCCACGCGAGCTGTCATTGTTGAAGGCCGGCGAGCAACTGGTCGAGATTGCTGATCCTGAGCGGCCTTCGCGTCGTCGAACCTCTCGATAATCCCAGATGCCCACCAAAACCCTCCTCATCCTCTCCCAGGTCTACGTCCCCGACCCCGCCAGCGTCGGCCAGCACATGGCCGACGCCGCCAAGGAGATGGCCCGTCGCGGCTGGCGCGTCCGGGTGCTCACGTCGGCCAGCGGGTACAACGACCCGACGATCAAGTACAAGCCCTTCGAGGTCATCGACGGGGTCGAGGTCAAGCGGCTCCCGCTTTCCTCGTTCGGCAAGAAGTCGCTGCCCGTCCGGGCCCTGGCGGCCTTCCTGTTCATGGCCCAGACGATCTTCCACGGCGTGTTCACGCGCGGGCTCTCGGGCTCGCGAGGACAATCCGGCGCGATCCTGGTCTCCACCAGCCCGCCCATGTGCATCATCGCCGCGTGGATCATCCGCCTGCTCCGCCTGGGCAGCGTGCCCATCAAGTTCTGGGTCATGGACATCAACCCCGACCAGCTCATCAGCCTGGGCAAGCTCAAGCCGACATCGCTGCCCGCCCGCGTGATGAACTTCTTCAACCGCCGCATCCTCGCGGCCTCGAGCGACGTGGTCGTGCTCGACAAGTTCATGGCCAGGACGATGAACGCCAAGCTCGACGTCGGCGACCGGATGCACGTGCTGCCCGTCTGGCCACACGAGGACTCCGTCGAGCCCGTCGCCCACGCCGACAACCCCTTCCGCGCGGCCCACAAAGTCCAGTCCAAGCGAGTATTCATGTACTCGGGCAACCACGGCATCGCGCTCCCGCTGGAGACGTTTCTCGCCGCCGCCGTGCGGTTCAGGGACGATCCGCGGGCCGCGTTCCTGTTCATCGGCGACGGCGTGCGCAAAAAGGAGGTCGAGGCCACCATCAAGGCGCAAGCCATGACCAACATGGTCAGCCTGCCGTACCAGCCGCTGAGCCAGCTCCGCTTCTCGCTCTCGGCCGCCGACGCCCATTTGGTGAGCGTTGGCGACGAGGCGGTGGGGATCATCCATCCCTGCAAGATCTACGGCGCCATGGCCGTCGCGCGGCCGATCATCCTGCTCGCGCCCGACCCGTGCCACGTCTCGGACCTGGTCGCCGGCACCCGGGGCCAGGAAGACTTCGCCCCTCAGGATCGCACGCCCATCGGCTGGCACATCCCCCACGGCGACTCCGACCGGGCCGCCGCCGTCATCCGCGAGATTGTCGAGGCCCCGCCCGAGCGGCTCGCCGCCATGGGCGAGCGGGCCCGGCACGTGATCGAGAAGCAGCTCAGCAAGCCGACTCTCTGCGGCGCGTTCTGCGACGTGCTGGAGCGGGGGTTGATCTCTCGCCGCGACTGACCCGTGTCCTCGTGCCAGCGATTCGATTCTTGCCAACACCTGATGATTCCCACGCTCGCGCAAACCAGCCGCTCGCTTCCCGGTGCGTCTTCGGCGCAGCGCTCTGGCTCGCCGATTCCCTAATTGAAGACCAAGGAGCAGGCCGTTGGCTATGCCGTCGTCGGCGTGCTGTTGCTTCTTCTGGCGTTTGCCTTTGAGATCTGGCTCAAGAGGCGTGATGCGTGATCGCGCAGCTCGCCGCCATGGGTGACGCCGAGGCCATCGCGTTCGCGGCGGCGGCCGGCCCGCTCAGCGCGGACCTGCCCCAGTCCCTCCCGCCTCGCACCCTTGCCTATGCCCGCCCACGAACTCCAGGACACCATCAGCCTCGCGCTCGCCCGGGCGATCGCCGACCGCCTGCGCGGCGATCCGGGGCTGTTGAACATCGGTCCACAGAACCTTGCCCGCTGGAGCGTGCGCAACGCCGATGCCCCCGGCCTGCTGCGCTGCTACAGCCAACGGCGGACGGTCATCGAGAAAGGTCTCGGCCACACGCTCGGCGTGCTCGAACTCCCCGGCGACGACGGGTAACGGCTGCGGCAGAGCAACCCGTTCACCGGGATACTTACGCCGCGGGAAGTCTGGGCCATCAAGCGGAGGTGCCGCGATGACGCGACGGCAGCTCGAGCACCTCATCCGCGCTTCGGGCGCCATCACCGGCGCCTCGGAGATCGCGATCATCGGGTCGCAGGCGATCCTCGGAGCCTAGCCCGACGCCCCCGCGCCGCTGAGCGACTCGATCGCGGCGGACGTGTTCACGCTCCGCGATCCGCGTGCGGCCACGCTGATCGACGGCTCGATCGGCGAAGGGTCCTCCCTGTCCGACGAGCTCTGTACGCGGTGTGAGCAGCAGCTGGGCAGGGTCGCCAGCCCGTATGCCGGCCAAGCCCGTCCGCCCGCCCGAGCTCAAGCGCCTGGCCTGAGCTCAAGCGGCCTGGATGAGCAGCCCCGGGGGAGAACCGCCGTCATTTCCTTCCCGGCCCGATCCGCCGCCCGGTAGCGAAAACGCCCTTGAGGTCCTCGCGCCCCAGAAACTCGAGCTCGCGCTGGTTCCTGACGCGGTAGAAGTAGAGCTCTTCGCCCCGCCCGTCGAGCACGGCCAGCACGTCGTCGCTGCCCGCGTTGAACGACAGCATCGTGAAGTCGCCCACCCGCGAAACCACGTCGCCCATCGTCATCATCCGCGCCATCGCCCGGTTCTCGAGCTTCTCCGGCACGCGGCCCAGCTGCACCAGGATCAGCCCGCACAGCACCGCCGCGCTGGCCAAGAGCGCCGCCGAGGGGCCGATCGCGGCCCGGACGGTGTTGATCACGCGGCCGCTCACCGGGGCCTCTGGAGGTATTTGGCGTCGTCGGCGAGGCTGCGGAAGCCCACGACCTCGGCCTGATTCGTGTTGCGGTTCCAGCCAAGAGCAACCAGCTCCTGGTTCGCGGCGTCGAGCACGTAGATCGTGTGCGTCGTCGCGCCCTGGACGCGCCCGCTGACGAGCGTGTACTCGCCCCGCCCGCGCCCGCCCCCCGGCCCGCCCCCGCCCCCGTCGTTCTGGGCACCCGCCCGCGTTGCGAGCGTGACGGCCCCGAGCGCCAGCAGCAGGGCCACGTTCAGCCCGATCAACCGCCCGCTCAGCCGCGGGGTCTTCATCGCGTCGGCCTGCTCCACGTCGTATCTCCCTGAGCGACGCTCAGTCCTGGTGCCCGCGCTTGCTGGGCATGCAGTTCACGCCCAGGATCATCATCCCCATCGCGCCAAGCGCGATGTACTCGAGCCACGGCGACCGCTGGCTCCGGCTCGTCGGCGGCGTGGGGGGGGTCATCGCCGTGGGCTTGGTCGAGGGCGTCGACTGAGCCGACGCCGATGACGCCGCCGATCCCATGATCGCGACGGCCAGGACCGACGCGACGGCGACCGAACCGACCGAAGCAGCAATGCGGATGGGGCGTGCCATAGACGCCATGCTATTCCCCGCCCGCCCGCCCGGGGTTCCCGCCCGGGCCACCCCGTCCCCGAGATTCACTTCCGGCCCCCCGCCCCCGCCCCCGCCCCCGCCGCCGCCGATCACACCGCGCCCGGGGGCCCCGCAAACGGCTGGCTGATCGCCTCGAATACCTTCCGCGGCAGGTCCACCGTGCCCCACTTGGGCGACCGCACCTTCATATGCCGGCGATATGCCTGCAAGGGCACCGCACGCAGGGCGTACCAGGCGCCGTGATGCTCGAAGATCTCCTGGAACAGCGCATCGGGCGGCTGGGCGTGGCACTGATAGATGAACACGAACGCCGCCGCGAACCCCGGGCCGAAGAGCCGCTCCCAGCGGTCCAGGTCCTCGATGTCTTCCATCGTGACCCAGGACTCCAGCCGCGATTGGCTCATCGGCCCGCTCATCCGCTCGGACCCGACGCGCCGACCTTTGATATCCACCAGCAGATTCCCGGCCAGCCCGCCCGGGTTCCCGGCCGGGTCGGACGCGTCGCCGTAGACCACGAAGTCGAAAGATTTGAGCGAGTTGCGGCTGGCCCGGCCGTCGGACCCCGTCTCGTCGACCACGAGCGCCGCGTTCTCGGGCAGCAGGGTCTTCTTCGCCTCGTCTACGGCGACATACGGGATCCGGCGTGAACGCAGAAACGCCTCGAACGCCCGCTCGTAATGATGCCGTCGCTGGGCCATCTGAACCCAGCATACCCGTGGCCGCGATCGGCAACACCCCTGCACCAACGCGCCACGGCCCGGGTAGCGTCGCAAAAAAGGCAACGCCGCGGTCGGTTGGAGGGTGCTTGGCGGGCAAAGCCCGAAGCCCGTCCTTCCGATCGCGGCGTCGCCGGAGGAGGGAGATCTGTCTTGTAGTTACGCCGGCGTCGGCGGGCTGGTTCGAAGAATCTGTGCGGCTCTTGGGAATCTCGACACTCGGCTATCGACGCCGATTGCCCTGATCCGCGGGCGGGTTCCCCGTGGGGGTCTCCCCCGCCCAGCGGCGGAGGAACGCCCGCTCCTGTTCCTGGTAACGGTCGAACGACTGGCGGAGTTCGCCGGTCATGCGCTGGACCAAGGCCGGGTCGGCCCCCGGGCGGTCGCCGACGATCTTGAGCGACTCGGCCGTCTTGCGAAGCTCGGCGACCGAGGCGGCGTATTGCCGGACGGAGTTGTAAAGGAGCTCGTTCTCGAGCTCCTTCTTGCTGGGCTGATAGAGCAGCCGCCACGGCGCGGCCCGGATCTCGACGGTGGTGAGCTTGAGCTGGTCGGCGGCCAGGGCGGCGTCGGTCACGAGGGCCGACAGCTCCGGGCTCTTGCGGGCCACCAGCTCGTCGGTCTGGGCCGCGATCGCGCGGAAGTGCTCGAGCCCCGCGTTGCCCTTGTCGAGGGCGGCGAGCACGCGGTCGTAGACCTCGGTGTTGGCCTTGCGCGCGAGCTCCTGGATGTCGCTGATGGTCGCGTCGATCTTCGGGCGGTTGACCTCGATGGCCTGTCGGGCCTCGTCGATGATCGCCTTGGCCTCGACGACCCGCTTGTTCACCTCGTCGACACCCTCGCGGATCTTCGCGGCGATGGGCTCGAACTGCTCGCTGGCGGTCCGGGCCCGGGCGATCAGTTCGCTGATGCCCGGCGACCACTGGGTGTAGTCACGCCGGGCGGCCTCGGCGATCTCGCGGACGTCCTTCACCATCGCCTCCGCGTCGCTCATGATGCGGTCGATGCGGGGCTCGGTGCTGGCGGCGATGCGGTCGACGCGCCCCAGAATACTCTGGAACTTGGCGTAGTCCGACGGGGCCAGGAAGCCCGGGGCCCCCAGCCGCCCGCTAATCGCGTCGCCGGGCTTGAGCGGGAGCGGAGGGCCGGAAAACCCCGGCGAGCTCTCGCCCGAGGTCATAGGCACCGTGCCGCCGGTGAGGCTGATGATGTTGATGGAGCTGCCCGTGCCCAGCAGCGGCTTGAGCAGCTGCACGTCGGCGTCGCTGAAGATCCGCAGCTTCTGGGGCACCTGGATCTTCACGTCCACTTGCACCGGCTCGCCGGTCGCCTCGTCCACGACCAGCTCGACACCCGAGACGCGGCCCACCCGCTGCCCGCCGAGCTTGACCGACGCACCCTTGTCGAGGCCCTCGGCCCCGTCGGCGATGCTGAAGCGGACAATGTACGAGCTGGTGGGCTTGAGCCAGTCGCCCAGGTTGCTGAGGATCACCGTGACCGCGACGCCCAAGGCGATGCACGCGAGCACGAAGATGCCGGCCAAGAGGTTGTTGCGGGAGGCTTTGCCCGTCGAGATCGCCATAGCCGGTGAGAATAGCGGGGATCAGTGGGGATGGGATCGGGAAGGGATGGGACACAGGATCCCATCCCTCCATCGATCCCATACCTACTGCATCGTCCGCGTCGGCTGCACGCTCGGCGCCGGCGGGGCGTGGCGGGTGTAGTAGCCCAAAAGGTCCTCGGCGTAGCTGGTCGCCGCCTTGCGGGCCGTGATGGGTCCCTCGGCGTCGCCGCGGAGGAACTGCCGGATCAGCCGCTGATCCTCGGGCAGGGCCTTGGCCTGCTCCTCGGGCACGTGGCGCAGCGCGTCGTACCACTCGCGTGTATCGGCCCGCAGAACGCGGCCCTTGTCGAGCATGATCATCCGATCGGCGATGGTGAACGCCGAGTCCATCTCGTGGGTCACCACCACGCTCGTCACGCCCGCCTTCCGCGCCAGGTTGACGATCAGCCGGTCGATCTCGGCGCTGGTCACCGGATCAAGCCCCGCCGACGGCTCGTCGTAGAAGAGCACCTCCGGGTCGAGCGCCAGCGCCCGGGCCAGCCCGGCCCGCTTCTTCATGCCGCCGGAGATCTGGGCCGGCACCTTGTCGGCGTGCTCCCGCAGGCCCACCAGCTCGAGCTTGATCTTCACCATGATCTCGATCGTGCTCGGATCAAGATCGGTGTGCTCCTGCAGGGGCAGGGCCACGTTCTCGGCGACGGTCATCGAGTTGAAGAGGGCCCCGGACTGGAAGAGGATCCCGAAGCGCTTCCGCACCTCGTCCATCTCCTCCTCGGAGAGCTCGCAGATGTTCCGCCCGAAGATCCGGATCTCCCCCGAGTCGATAGTGTGGCTGCCGATGATGCACCGCAGCAGCGTGCTCTTGCCCGAGCCCGAGCCGCCCATGATGACCATCGTCTCGCCCGGGTAGACATCGAACGTCACCCCGCTGAGCACCGTCTGGCCCTGAAAACTCTTGACCACGTCGCGGCAGGAGATCACCGGCTCGACCCCGGCCGGGGGCGTGAACGTGGAACTTGGAACGGCAGGGCTGCTCACAGGCGGAGTCTATACGCCGGCGAAACAACTCTCCGCTGGAACGGCGCTCTGCTGAAACGCCTCTCTTTGATCGGCTCTCCAGAGCCGGCACTCTCGAACCTCAGGGCGTCTTGGGCTCATCGCCAGACCCAACGGGCTTGGGATCCGCCGCACCGTCAACCGCCCCCGGAGCCGCGTCGATCGCCGGAGTGCCCGCCCCGCCCGCCCCGCCCGCCCCGCCCGCCCCGCCCGATCGCTTCCGCCGGGGCAGCTTGTCCTCGTCGATGAGCCAGATCGACTTGCCGGGCCCGGTCCAGATGCTGATGTTCTCGATCACCGGCGTGGGCACGCCGCCCGGGCCCGAGGCGGTCGTGGGCGGCTGGAACTGCATGAGCACGACGGCCTCGCTCTTGTCGAAGGTGCCCACAAAGGGGAACTCGTCGCCGCTGCGGCCCGCGCCGCCCAGCGAGTTCATTGTCGTCTGGTGCCGCATGATCGCGCTGATCCAGCTCATCGGGTCCGACGCGACCGCGCCCTTGTACGCTCCGAGTTCCGCCGTGTAGCTCTCCGCGAAGCGGCGCATCATCTCGTCGGTCATCGCCTGGTCGCTGGCGGGCGAGAAGTGCAGGCGGGCAGCTTTGAGGTCGCCCTGCTGGATCTGCAGAATCGCCTTGTCCGCCGGGGCCGCCAGGTTGGAAAACACCCCGATCGCCTGGCGGGCACCGATGAGCAGAACGATCCAGATCAGCGTGGTGATGAGCCCGATGATGATCCCGGCAATCGCCAGCCCCATGCCGCGAAGCCGACCGGCGGAGTTGCCGATGAACAGCACCGCCGTGCCCCCAAGCACGACCGCCAGCGCCCCCGTGGGCGGGATGCACAGCAGCGACAGGATGAACGCGACGATCGCCAGCACGCTCACCCGGGTGGGTTCGGGGGCCAGGAAGTCGCCGGCGGGGCCCTGGGGGTTGCCGTAGCTCGCGTAAGGGTTGGTGCTCATGGATCGCCAAGGTTAGCGGCTCGGCCCGACGATCGCGTCGGAGCACGGAACCGCATCCCAACGGTCCGGTATCCCACGAGCCAGGTGGACCCTTGCCGGCCTGGCCGCTGGCCATCTGCACGCCCCGGCCCGCAAACGCCGATACCCCACCCGATTCTGTGCGTATGACTGGTGGGCCGGGCGAGCACCGGGTCGACCCCCGCCCATGATGAGCCCTCGGAGCCGACCGCAATGTCCACGACAGTTCTTCGCCGATCTGTTCTCGCTCTGCTGCTTGCCGGCGCCGGTGCGATCGCGCCGGCCGCCCGGGCTCAGAGCGGCATCGGACGCACCGGGCTGTTCCACCAGCAGATCGCGATCCTGACCAACAACCAGCCCTACACCGGCAGGGCGGACCTGCAAGTCGATCTTTTCGATCGGGCCGTCGACGGCAACCGGCTCGCCGTCAGCCAGTTCTTCTTCGGCGTCAACATCATCGACGGTATCGCATACCTGCCCCTGAGCTTCGGGCCAAACCAGTTCGACGGCCGGCGCCGCTTCCTGGACATTGCCTACCGGCCAGTCGGCTTTGGCAACTTCCGAGCCACGGGTCCGCGGCAGGAGGTGCTGATTGCCGGAATGGCCCAATATGCCGCCGTCGCCGGTCGGGCACTCAGCGGCACCGGGTCGGCAGGCCCCGCCGGCCCTCAAGGCCCTGTAGGCCCCCTCGGTCCTCCGGGCCCCCCAGGCCCGCAGGGCACCCAGGGCGAACGCGGCCCCGGCGGCGGCGACCCCGGTCCACCCGGCGTTCCGGGCCCTGCCGGTCCTGCTGGACCCGCTGGCGAAACCGGGCCCGCCGGTCCCCTCGGCCCCGCCGGTCCCGCCGGGTCGAGCCTCTCGGCCCTCCGAATCGCCACCCAGAAGACCGGCATCCTCGATCCCGGCCCGGCGTTCCGCTTCAGCTTCCCCGCCCAGAGCACCCCGGGCGATCCCGCCTTCGACGGCGAGTTCATCTTCTGGCCCCTGACCACCTCTGGTCGGGTCAGCCAGATCCGGGCCCGCTCGGGCGCCGAGGTCCGCTCCATCAACTTGGGCAACAGCCTCTCGTTCCCCTCCGCCGCCGCGTACGACGGCACGCGGGTGTGGGTCGTGGCTTTCAGCAACCTCTACCGCATCAGC
Source organism: Phycisphaerales bacterium (assembly GCA_038214505.1). Lineage (GTDB taxonomy): Bacteria > Planctomycetota > Phycisphaerae > Phycisphaerales > UBA1924 > UBA4658. Next base: position 18,632 of record JBBQRT010000006.1, read on the forward strand.
CCCGACGACGGGACGTTTGTAACCTTCGACGGCGGCGGCCGGCTGGTCGCCGTCAGCGCCGGCTATGTCTACGTCGCGAACACCAACAATCAGGTTCGGGCCGTGCCGATCAACACGACCGACGGCATCGCGTCTCGGGCCTGGACGGTCACATCGCCCAACGGCATCGCCGCCGACACCGGGGGCGTGTGGGTCGCCAGCGGGAGCACGGGCCAGGTCATCCGGCTCACCGGGATCCAGGCGACGGTTACGTCGACGATCAACACCGGCGGGGCCCCGGGCCGCGTCGTGGTCGCGAACGGGCGGGTCTATGTCGCCGATGCCAACATCGCCCGCATCTACTCCTTCGCCTCCGACGGGACCGGCGGCGTGACCACGACCACGATCCCGCAGATCGCGCGGGCGATGACCTTCGACGGGACGTACCTCGTGACGGCGTTCAACAACGGTGTGCTCACCGCCTGGAACCTCCCGAGCCTCACCAGCGCCGCCATGGCAACCGTGCCCACGATCGTCAACGGCTCGACCGGGGCTCAGCTCGACTCGCTGCTCTTCGACGGGCGGGGAAATTGGGTCGGGTCGGGGAATAGCAACTTCGCCGAGAAGCGGTAGGCCTCCGTCAAGGCGGGGACGCCCGATCGGCCAGCCCGGGCCCGCGCAGCTCCGCCGGGTCGCCCGGACCCTCGGCCAAACCTGCGCCCTTGGGCAACCGAGGCGGCCCGGGTCGCGAATTCAAGCACGGGTCCCCGTACTTCCGAGTGAGGATGCGGCCCTACTCTCGATATCTGTCGAGCGGAAGGGACGCTTTCCGCCGACGTTTTCCTCTCACTGTTTTTTAGGAGCTCTCGAAATGTCCACGCGCACGCACGTCGGCCTTCTGGCGACCACGCTCGCCTCGGCCGCCCTCTCTCTCCTGCCCGTTGGCGCAGGGCCCTTGGCCCCCCGCAGTGCCAGCGCCCAGGCGCTGACGCAGGGCACGATTACCCAGCCGCTGGTCATTACCAGCAACGGCGAACCCTACAACGGGCGTGTCGATCTCCGACTGCACCTGTTCACCGCCCGCACCGGCGGGACCCGCCTGGGTAACTTCGTGCAGTTGACCAACGTCCAGTGCGTCAACGGCATCGTCGTCCCCACCGCGAACTTCCCCTCCAACGGCTTCGACGGCAGCGCCCGCTTCATTCAGGTCAACTGGCGCCCCACCGGCACCACGCAGATCTTCCGCCTCGCCGGCGAGCGCACCGCCGTGCTCGTCTCGGGATACTCGCAGTTCAACTTCGGCGGCAACAGCGGCGCTCAGGGCCCCGCCGGCCCGCAGGGTGCCCCCGGTGCCGCAGGCGCTCCCGGTGCCGCGGGCGCTCCCGGTGCCCAAGGCCAGCCCGGCCCCCCCGGTACCAGCCTCAACCCCCTCCGCCTGTCCACGCTGCGCAACGTCGCGCTCGAGTCGGGCCCGGCGTTCCGCGTCAACCTGGGCGGCCTAGATCTGCCCGGGTTTCCGTGCTCGGACGGGCAGGACATCTACGTCCCGCTCGGCGGCGCCTCTTCGGTTCTGCAGATCAACGGCCGGACCTCCCGCACCGTCGCAACCCACAGCGTCGGTAGCCAGCCCCGCCACGTCGCGTACGACGGCTCGCGAGTCTGGGTCGCCACGAACACGGGCGTGAGCCGCATCAACCTCAGTGTCAGCCCCGCCACCGTCGACGACTTTGCCGTCGGCAGCGGCAACTCGCTCATCGCTTTCGCCGGCGGCTATGTTTGGGTCGCCAGCCAGATCACCGACACCGTCTACGTCCTCGACTCATCCGACGGTACTGTCGTGACCCAGTTCGCCATCCCCGATCCCAACGGCATCGCGCCCGACTCCGGCGGCGTGTGGGTCTCCTCGTCGAGCACTAGCACCGTGGTCCGTCTCATCCGCACCAATGCCAACCCCGTCGCCACCGTCAATACCGGCGGATCGCCCGGGCCCATCTGCGTCGTCGGCAGCATCATCTATGTCGGCGACTCGGTCGCAAACTCCGTCTACTCCTTCGCCAACACGGGCTTGGGCAATATCACTACCACCACGGTCACCAGCCCCGTCTCCTGGCTCATCTACGACGGCCAGTTCCTCTACACCAACTTCACCACCGGCATCCTTCAGGCCTATCGCCTGCCCGACTTCGCCGACGCCGGGTCCGTTGCCCTGGGCAACGGGGGCATCGGCTCGGTCTTCGACGGCCGGAGCATCTGGGGCGTGAGCGTCTTCCCCGCTTTCCTCGAGAAGCGCTGATCGGTCCCGGGCTTTTCGGGCCCGCATCGGTTTAGCAAGCATGCACAACGAGACAGGGCCCGCCGGCATCGCCGACGGGCCCTGTTGATTGGTCTTTGAATGTTGCCCGCGCCGGGCGTCCAAACACTCACTCGCCCGCGAACCAGTCGCTCAGATACGCGAAGATGTCCGAGACGTCGCGGACCCCGTCGCCCGACCAGTCGCCGCCCGGGGCCGACGCGAACCAGGCGCTCAGGAACGCAAAGATGTCCTGAACGTTCCGCACGCCGTCGCGGTTGAAGTCGCTGGCTCCGATCCGCGGCATGACCATGAGCACCACGTTGTACGCCTGGTCGGGGCTGGTCGAGCCCGAGCCCGGACCGGAGGGATCCACGTACGAGCCGTCGTTGTTGGCGTCGTAGACGACCTTGGCCCGGATCGCGAGGGCCCCCAGCGACAGCGGGCTCTGGGGCGGAAGGCCCGCGGCACTCACGCCAGCAACGTAGTCCTGCACGATGTTGCTCGAGAAGATCGTGCCCGAATCGACGCTGTCGGCGTCGGCCACGCCCAGGAACTGGATCTGATAGTTCCGCCCGCTGTTGCGCCCGGCGATCACGTCGCCCAGGCGCGTGACCAGTTCGAGCGTGTAGCCGCCGTTCGCCGGGTCGCGGCTGGCCCGAAGGAGCCCGGTGGTGAACGTTGTGCCGCCGCCAGCGCTGTCGAGCGCTATGGTCGAAAGGAAGTAGAGGTTGCCAAGGCGGTCCATCGCGGGGCTGGAGATCGATGGCCCGTTGCTCGCCGAGCCGTAGGCTTCGCTGAAGCGAGCCAGGCGACCCACGGGCGCGACGGGCCCGCCCGGCGTTGTGCGTCCGAGGATGGCCTTGCCCAAGATCGTGCCGGTCGAAGCGTCTGCCCCGACATAGGCGGCGACGCCCCAGGTTGCCGCCCCGCCCCCGGCGGGCACCAGCGCGGTGGCGATGTAGTTGTCCTGGCCTGCGGGCACGCTCGACGCCCCGCCCGTGGCCGTCACCGTCGCCGCGACCAGCAGGTCGCCCGAGGGCAGGACGGTCATGGCGACCTGGCTCGACGAGCCGCGGAACGTGGCCTGCCCGGCGTAGTTGCCGAACTCCTGGTTGCTCAGCACGCCAAGCGTGGTCCCCGGCGCGAAGCCATCGGCGGCGTCGATGATCGAGGCGCTCGATGTGGGCAGGCCCAGCGTGAACCGCGTGTCCACGCCCAGCGCCGAGGTGATCCCGAAGACCTGGATCGCCCGAGTCCGCGTGTTCGAGTCGCTGCGGCAGAGCGTGGCGGCGGTGCCCAGCGCCGTGCCCGAGCCCGCCGCGGGACCGAACGCCTGCGGGATGAACGCCACCGAGCCGCGGGGCGAGGAGCCCGCGGGCAGGTAGTTGCCCGGCGTCACCACGCTCACGGCCGGCTGCGTCTCGATGATCAGGTTTCCCGCCAGATCGGTCGTCAGCAGCACCGGGCGGTCCAGGGCCCCGCTGGCCGAGCGGGCGATCATCGCCGGCACGGCCATGCTCGCCTGCTGCGTCCGCACGAACGTTGTCGCCCCCGCGTCGCCCGCGCCCGGGGAGCCGCCGGCCTGGAACATGTTGTTGAGCACCCCCGCACCGCGGGCCGCGGCGGCGACGCGCACGGCGTTCCGCTGGTTCAGCCGCGATGGGCTCAGGAGCTGATAGTCGTCGGCGTAGATGTGCATGGCCCCCGACTCGTCCACCGAGCCAAGGCCGTAGGCCGCCGTCGAGCTGCCGGTGGTTGCCGAGCCCTTGCTGACGGCGGCGACGGTGCGCTGCACGAACAGGCGGTTGGGGTTTCGGAACTGGAAGTTGAGGAGGCCCGAGACGATCGAGTTCTCGTCGTCGCCGGTGGTGTACACCCCGTCGAGCCCGGCCCCGAACTCCATGAACCCAAGGCCCAGCCCCTGCCCGAACACGCCCGCGCCGGCGATGCTCGAGGCCGGCGCCGAGTTGAAGCCCGTGTTGACGCCCGCGCCGGGCGTGGCGGTCCAGAGCGAGTACGCCGCGCCCGAACCGTAGGAAACGCCCGCGGGCGCGAAGCGCGACGAGGCGGCCTGGGCGGCGATGAGCTGGTCGAAGTAGCCGCCGGCGTTGGACCGGCTGGCCTTGAGAACGGGCCCGATCGCGTACCGGTTGCCCAGCGAGCTGTTCACGGGCGTGAGGTCGACGACATAGCGGAGCACCTGCTGGCTCGGGCTGGTCTGGAAGGCGCTCGGGGCGTCGCCCGGCAGGCCGTTGGGCCCGCTGCTAATAGAGACCGAGTCCTGGGCCATCGCCGAGCCCGCCGAGACGGCCAGCCCCGCCACCAGCACCCCGGCCCACCGACGATCAGATGCACAAATGCCCGGCATGACAGACTCCGGCGGAAGGTTCGTCGAGCAAAGATCCTTAGACACCGACGCAGATCATCGGCTTGGGCGCAGGGATCGCGCCCGCCCACCGGGTCCATCCGGACCCAAGAGCCCCGAGGTTTCCGAGTTTACATCAGGTTTTCAGCTCGTCCCAGATCCACCCGAGGACGGAACGGCGATTTCTTCGGAACGCTGGTGAAATCGCTTGAATCGATTGATCCACCACGGGTCCTGCTCCATCAGCAGGGCCTTTTTCAGCCGTCCGGGTGTGGAATCGTCGGGCTTTCCCCGCAGTTCCTGGACCAGCAGGAACCTCCGGAGGGCCGGCTGATGGTTCTCGTTGCGCTGCAGGGCCTGGTCGTACCACTTGCTCGCGTCGTCCAAATACCCCAGGCTCTCCCAGAGCGCCCCGAGGTTGGTCAGCGGTCGGGGGTCGGTCGGGGAAAGTTCGCTAGCAGTCTTGAAGGCTTCTGCGGCGGCGAGGTTATCGCCCCGCGCCATGAGCAGCCGCCCGAGGTTGTTCCACGCCGCCGGAAGCTCGTTGTACTCCGTGATCGCGGCGCGGTACTTCTCGATGGCCTGCTTGTCGTCGCCGGCGACCTCCAGCCGCTGGGCCTCGCGCGACAGGCGCGAGGCCTTGTCGATCTGCTGAGCGACCGGGGGCGGGGGCTCGTCGCCCGCCTTGGGGAAGGGCCGCCCGCTCTGCTGGCAACCCGCCTGGGCCAGGAGAACGCCCGCGAGGCTCGCCGCCGACAGCACTATCCGTAGGCCCTTGCTCACCGTCGACCCTCCGTTCGTTCCATGCGTGCGAAGCGCACGTCCGTGTTCCAGACCGTCTTGCCGGGCGTCGGGGCCCCGGGTGTGAGGCGGAGCTGGCTGATCTCCAGCCACCGCGTCTGTTCCGAGCCCTGCGTGCTGACCAGGAACCGCATGACGGCGCCGGGGTCCTCGCCGGGCTGGATCTGGGCCGTATACATCCGCCGGACCATGCCCGAGATGTTGCCGACCTCCGACGTGTCGCTGACCCCGCCCACCAGCCGGATTCCCGCGGCCTGGGCCAGGGCCTCGATCTTGCCCGCCATGCGCGGATCCGGCGTGAGCCCGCGGGACTCGACCTGGCGGTTGAGTTCGTCGATCGCCGACTTGGCCTTCCGCAGCCGGTCGAGATCAGCGCGGCGAGAAGACAGGTCGATCTGGGCCGCCGCCCGGGCGCTCAGCCCGGTCAGCAGCCCGATCACCGCAACAACCACAAGCGCTCCGGCCGCAACGACCAGCCCGCGCGGGCGGTTGGCCCGGGCCCGCTGGACGGCGGCGATGGAGAGCTCGAGCCGGGCCTGCTCGGTCTGCGATGCGGTGGTGGAGGGGTCGATCATTTGTGCGAGGTCTGCGTGGGCTTCTGGGTGTCGGCGGGCGTCTGGCCCGGGTCGGGCGTCGTCGCGGGATTCTCGCCCGGGTCGGTGGGGACGGAGCCGGGAACAGCGGGCGTTTGGCTCGGCGGCGCGGCCCGGGATCGGGGCGTGCGTTTAACGGGCTCGAACTTCTCGGGCCACAAGGCAGTGAGCATGTATCGCCGCTGGCCCTGGGGGCTGAACGCCGGGGCCTCGCCCTTCCACGCGAGCACGCCCGGCGAGTCGCGCAGCCGCTCGAGCACCGTCGGGCCGGCGCTCCTGGAGCGTTCGATCTCCTCGGGGCTCGCGTCGTCACCGGGGGCGGGGAGCAAGAGCGTGGCCCGGGCCAGCACCGTGTTGATCTCGTACTCGGTCAGTTTCACGCCCGGGATGCCGTCGAGGGCCTCGAGCAGCCGGGCCGTCTCGTCGAGCACCGGCCGCGGCGGACGCAGCACCTTGAGCACGTCCTGGAGCTGCTTCTGGGCCCCGGCCAGGCGGTCGTCGAGCTGGGTCCGGCCCAGCCGCGGCAGGTTGTCGTCCTTGACCAGCACGCGCAGCTCGTCGAGCACCGTCGACCGCTGCTTGATGGCGTCGGCCGCACGCTCGCGCACGGCGTCGACGCTCCGGTAGATCTGCCACGCCGTCGCCCCGACCAGCAGCGCCAGCGCCGCCATTGCGCCCGCGGCCCATCGATATTGGGCTCGGTCGGCCCGGCCCGGACGCGTGGAAAGATCCGTCAGCGCCGAGCGCGGGCGCTGCCCGGGCGGGAGCGCGTCGCGGGCGTTTGTCTCGGCGGTGCTCGGGTGGCTCGGCCGAGGGCCCAGCCCCGCCAATCGCCCGAGCGTGGCCCCGACGGCGTCGGCGTGAACGACTGCGTCGATGGTCGTGCCGGGCCAGACCCGCGCCAGCAGGCGGCCCAGGACCGCGGGCCCGTCGCCGCTGGCGCTCGAGCCGGTGTTCGGGCTCGCCAGGCAGACCACGCGCCGCGGGCACTGGCCAAGCTGCGCACTCCAGGCCAGCCAGTCCATCGCCAGCCGCCCGGCATCGGCGACGGAGAAATCAACGCTTACACCCGCGTGGGCCGGTGCCCCGCCGCCCGCCGCTCCGCCGTCCACGGGCGCGAGCGCCTTGCCCGGCTCGGCCCGAGCCGAGAACGTCGACAGCCGCATCGTCCCGCCCGCAAGCAGCTCCCCGCCGCGAGACCACGACCAGACCAGCCGGCCCTCGGGCTCGACAAGCACGACGGCCGTTGGCGGGGCCGATTCGCCCTCGCCCGCGCCCGGGTCCCAGCCCGAGGCCATCGCGTGCCACAGCGTCACCACCGCGCCGATCTCGATCCCCCGTGCGTCCAGCTCGTCGATGAGCACCCGCACCGGCGCATCGGGCACGGCCAGCACGGCGTACCGCTCCTTGCTCGCCGGGGCTCGCTCGACGGACTTGCCCGGACGCAGCCGCGAGGCAAATCCGCGAACCCCGCCGCCCGTGCCGGCCCCGCCCGCCGCACGCCCGCCCTCGATCCCGCGGCTGGGCGTGGCCAAGGCCTGAACCGAGACGTCGCTGATCGAACCCGTGCCCGGGGCCGCCGTCGAAAGGCTCAGCAGACGGGCCGCCCCGACGCCCGCGCCCGAGGCGTCGGCCTCCAGCGACGACTGCTCGATGGTCGCCCGCACGATCGAGGCCTCGGGGCTCGGCGCGCTCAGCCACGCGCACACCGCCCCGTCGGCGTCCAGACACACCGCCGAGAGCCGCTTCATCCCCACCTGCGAGAGCGTCTGAGCGATGAACTCCGCCCCCGCCCGGGCCGCACCCACGGCGGGCGATGGCCCGTCGGAATCGACGCTGGAAACACTCTGGGCCTCGGGCGCCGTCCATTCCCGCGCAAGGCCCGCCGCCACCAGTCGAAGCCCGCGGATCATCGATCCAGAGCCCGAGCGCGTGACATAGCAGACGATCCCGCCGGGGATGCTCATGAGCCGCCGGCCCTCTCTTTCATGAACTGATGGGCCTCGGAGTCGCTCCCGAACTCGCCGCTGGCCCGGCGACGCAGGAACTCCGTGCGGGCAACCGGCGGGAGGCGGTCGTAGATCGATCGCGTCTCCGGGTCGAGGTTGCGATAGACCTCCGTCGTCGCATCGCTCTTCTCGGCGTTCTGCTTCAGCAGGCCCATCACTCGGTCGCCCGCCTCGACTCCCGCGCCCTTGAGCGCTCCGACGGCCTCCTCAAGGCTCATGCCCGGGATCACGCCCAGCGCCTCCAGCTGACCCATCGTCGAGTCGTTCACTTCCAGGTTCGGGTCGCTGAGCATCTTCATCGCCATCACCGCGTCGCGTCCGGACTGCATCACCGCGTCCGACGGCGGCGGCGGGTTCACCGCGGCCCGCTTGGCCGCCTCCGCCAGCGCGCGGGCACGCGCCTGCTCCCGGGCCTGATCGAACGTCTGCGGCAGGCCCGCGCCCCCGATCGGACGAACCGTCTGGCTCCCCACCGGCAGCCCCGGCGCGGTCTTGAACGCCACTGGCCGCTTGGGCGGCTCGTCGGGCCAGGCCTTGGTCCGCTGCTCGAGCGCCAGCGTCGTCTTCACGCCGTCACGCTCCAGCGTCACCTGGTCGGGCTCCACCAGCACCACACGCGAGCCGTCCAGCTCGTCGCCCTGACGCACCAGCCGACGCGAGTCGCTCAGCCGCAGCACCGCGTGCCGCGTCCGCGGCGTGATGATCGAGCCGATATACGCGAGCGTCGCCGGGGGCGCCGGAGGCGGGGGGGGCGCCGCGCTGTCGGGTGCCGGCGGCGCTGGCTCGGGCGGGGCGACCGGTAGAGGGGGCTCGCCGATGCCCGCCAAAATCCGCGAAAGATCCGCGCTATCGACGCCCGACATCGCCAGTTCCATCCCCGGCGTCGTCCCCGTCGGGACCGGCGGGACGTCCAATACCGAGGCCTCGCCCGGGGTCAGGAGCCGCTGGATGGGCAGCATCGCCGCCGCCCCGGCCACCCCGAGGAGCGCGACGGCGCACGCCTGCCACGTGCGGGTCCTGTTGCGAGCGATCTGGCGGTGGGTAAGCATCGCGATTCCTTTCGTCGGTCCGTCGCGGGTCGACACTAAAGTACGTCCGAGAACGGTCGGCGGGTCGATGGTCCGGCACATCCACTGTACCCGATACAGGTGGAAGGCCCGAGGGTTTTACTCCGCCCCGCCCACCGGCACCGATTCCCAGCTCAGGAATCCGCCCGACTGCTTGAACGTTTCCGTACGGCCCTCGACCAGCGGATACAGCCCCATCGAACGGGCCAGAATGCGGCCCGAGCCATCGCGGGTCTCGGCGATCACCCGCAGGAGCGTCGGCTTGGCCACCAGCATCGACGCGAGCTCCTGCTTCTGTTCCTCGCTGAGACCGAGTTCCTGCAGCGCCGAGGTCAGCTCCCCGTCCTTGAGCTTGCCCGCCGCCCCGATCCCGGAGTTGGAACTCCGCCGCCCGACGATGATCTGGGCGGCCTGGTCGGCCTTGGCCGGGTTGGCCAACACGGCCAGGCACAGGGCCCGGATGACCACCGGCTTGGCGGCGTTGACGCTCACCTCGGCCGGTCCGGCGGTGCGGAACATCCCGTCGACCTTGAGCTCCTCGGGCATGGTGTCGAGGATGAACACCGCATCTTGAGCGATCTCGCGCCGCCGGCCCGAGATCATCGAGGTCTCGCGCAGGGCCTCGCCCTGGCCGTCCTCGATATACACGCTCAGCCGCCGCCCGCCCGGGAGGTCCATGCTGAACGCCAGCCCATCGTCGCCCACGGCCTCCAGCGGGTTGCCGCCGCGGGCCGTGCTGATCCAGTTGAGCGTGCACTCGATGATGCCCGCGCCCTCGTGCCGATCGACGTAGCTATCGATCTGCCGCCGGTAGGCCAGGGCCAGCACGCTGTGCCGCTCCAGCAGCATCACCACCGCCAGCGAGCCCACCAGCGCCAGCAGCACCGCCAGGGGCAGCGCAAAGCCGCGGCGCGACCGGGCCCGGGAGCCCTTCTGAAGACCTGCGGATGTCCGGCGGCGTGCGGTCATGCGTGCCTCAGCCCCCGCCCTGCATCTCGCGCAGACGCCGGTTGACCATCTCCATGATCTGCTCGCGGGTGAAGTTGTCCGGGCCGCCCCCGGGAGCGCCGCCGGTCGTGCTGCCGCCGCCCTTGCCGCCGGCGACGGGCGTTGATGGACCGACGTTCGCCGGCTGCCCGTTGACGGTCACCCCGCGCTCACCGCTGGGGGTTTGGGTAACTTTTACGCTCGGATCTGTTTGATCCAGGCTCGGGCGACCGTCGGGGTCTCGCTTCACCGTGAGCGGCTGCCCATTGGCCCCGGTCAGCGGCCTGCCTTCGGGGCCCAGCAGCACCGATTCGGTGCCCGCGCCGCCGCCGCCCCCGAGCAGGTCGGCCGCGAGCGGTGCCTGGGTGGATCGCAGCAGCGAGCCGGGCTCTTGGCCGCTGGTCCAGGCGACCTCGAAGGCCCACTTCTCGTCCCGCCCGTCGGTGGTGGTGAACTCGAACTCGACATACGCGGGCAGCTCGCGGTCGAACGCGGCCCGCATTTTCGAGACAAACTTCTTCTGGCGATACACCTGCCAGCGGGCCCCCGTCAGCCCCGAGATCAGCCGGATCTCGCGCACCGGGGCGTCGGCCTGACGGGCTTGGGCCAGCCGCTCGTTGATGTTGCCGCCGTCGGCGTCGCGGTCGGCCGCCGGTGCTCCGTCCGCCGCTTCCGCCTCTCCCGTTTCTGCATCCGGCTCGTCGATCGCCCCGTCGGGCCCCGAGCCCGGGGGATACTGCATCCACCAGAGCTCCAGCCCCTCGGGCGGGGGCGCAGCGATGCCGCTCTCGTTCGTCGGTGGGGGGGTGGGGGCCCGCAGCTCGAACCGGCCGCGGAGGCCCGGGGCCCGCGCCGGTAGCTTCCCGCTGGGGGTCGGGTCGCTCAGGCCCCCGCCGTCGTCGCGGGCGGAGAGGCGCGATGTTTCGCTCAGAAGCCGGGTTGAGAGCGCGTCGGACGCGTCGGCGTCCAGCAGGCCCACCAGCAGCCGCGAGCTGGGGCCGGTCGCATTCTGTCGGGACTGGGCGGTCCGTGCCGCCTGGCCGCCGTCGGCGGCCTGGCGCTGCAGCATCTCGATCTGGTCGGCCGTCAGGCCCGTCTGGTCGTCCCCAGCCTCGCGGAGCCCGCCGATGATCGGCGGCGTGCGGAGCGTGACGTCCAGCTCCTGGGCCGGCCCGCCGTCGGGCAGCCGGGCCGAGCGGCTGGGCTGGAGCGCAAAGCGAAACTCCTTACCGGTGCTCTCGGGCACGTTCACGCGGTCCGCGCCGGCGCTGGCCGCGTCCTCGGCGATGCGTTCCTGGAGCTTGTCGTCGCCGGGGACTGTTTCGTCGGACATGAGCAGCGTGGTGAACGTCCGCGACATGACCAGGTGGGCGATGGCCAGTTCCTGGGCCCTGTCAAGCCGCCGACTCTGGAGCTTGTCGGCCCGGTCGATCATGCCGAAGATGGCAAACGTCGAGGTGACGACGATCGCGCCAAGCGCCATGGCGACCACCAGCTCGATGAGCGTGAAGCCTGCGCACCCCGACCGGGCGCGTGCGGGCCGGGCGCGTGCGGGCCGGGCGCGGCACGGGCCAGCGCGGGCGTCGAGGCTTCGGGCGGCGTGTTGGATGAAGTTCACGGCGTGCTCACTTCCGCCCGCCCCGAGGGGTGGGAGTGGTGGGGGGGATGGGGATCTGGATCTCGTCGCCGAAGACGTTGCGGAGCAGCTCACCGATGCCGTCGGCCCCGACCTTGCCGATGGTGTCGGGATTCCTCGCGGTGGCGGGGTCGTAGAGGCGGGAGATGGCGGCCAAGGGCTCGCCGCGGGTGGGGTTGTCGGGGTCGCCCTCGGCCTCGAGGATGGTGATGGTGGCGATCTGGTAGCGGTTGAGGCCCTGCAGCGCGTTGCCCCGCTGGCTGGAGTTGACCTCCATGCGGACGCGGTCGACGGCCATGTCGAAGAAGAACAGCTCCCCGTTGTGCTCGAGCTTGAGGCTCTTGTCGGGCATCGGCTCGGTCTTGTCGAGGAAGGTGTCGAGGTGGCGGAGCATGAGCCGGTTGGCCAGCTCGTAGGCGGCGACGGTCTGGCGGGAGCGGCGCTCCATCGAGACGATCGCGCTCACGGCGGTCGTGATGCTCACGCAGATGAGCACCATGAGCACCACCGCCAGCAGCACCTCGAGGAGGGTCATGCCGCGGGAGCGGGGATGGGCGGGGCGGCGCGGCATGCTGTGGCTTGGTCCATCTCCGTCTGGGGCGGGCGTCCCCGCCCGCCTTGGTTCGACTCGTGCTCCGCGACGGCGGCCGGGACGCTCGCTCCACTCAAGGCCGACCACTCACTCGGCCAAAACCTTTTCCTTGTCGGCGAAGTCGATCGTGTCCGGCCCGCCCTGCTCGCCGGTCTTGCCGGTCGACATGAGTGTGAAGGGCCGCCCGCTGGTGCCCGCCGACGCGCTCACGAAGTACACAAACGGCCGCTTCCACGCGTCCTTGGGCTCGGTCTCGAGATACTTGGGGATCAGCGCGGCGATGGTGGGGGGATACGCGCCGGTGTTGAGCTGGTACTGCTTGATCGCCCCGTCGATGATCGTCATGCTCTGGATCGTGGTCTTCCGGCGGGCCGTGTCGCCCTGGCCGATGAAGTTGAACGCCGCCACGCTCATCAGCAGCCCGATGATGAGCAGCACGACCATGAGCTCGAGCAGCGTGAAGCCCCGGCGGGCGCTGCGACAAATACGGACGGTCTGGCGGGCGCGGGCGTTCATGTCGTGGTCTCCGTCGATGTGCGGCTCGCGGCCGCGGGGTGACTCGGTGCTTGGGGATCAGCCGCCCACGCGGCTGGTCATCGTGATCATGGGCATCATCATGCTGAACACCAGGGCGCCGATGAACACGGCCATGAGCACGATGAGCGTGGGCTCCATCGCCGCCAAGAGCCGCGCCGACTTCTTATCGACCTCGTCGGTCATGTCGCCCGCGAGCGTGTGGAACGCGCTCTCAAGGTCGCCGGACTTCTCGGCGGCCATGAGCAGCCGTCGCGTGGGCAGGTTGAGCATCGTGACCTCGTCGATGAGCTGGCGCATCAGCCCCCCCTCGATGAGCCGCGTCCGGAGCCGCTCGAGCTGGCGGCGCATGGTCGGGTGCCCGATGGCCTGGTTGGCCACGCCCAAAGCGTCGGCGATGGGCACGCCCGTCTTGGTCATCGCGCCCATCACGCCGAAGAACCGGGCCGATTCCTGGGCGATCACCACGTCCTTGAACAGCGGGGCCTTGCGCATCAGCAGGTTGGCCCCGCGCATCACCGCGTGCCGCAGCACCAGGGCCGCCACGAGCAGCGCGGCCATGCCGATGCCCACCAGCGTCAGGTTCTGCCGCATCCACACGCCCAGCCCGAAGACCAGCTGGCTGTACCACGGGAGCTTGACGCCCCCGCGGGTAAAGTTCTCGGCCATCATCGGGACCACGACAACCATCATCACAAACGCCACCACCAGCGAGATGCCCGACACCACGGCCGGATAGATGAGAAGCGTCGTCGCCTTGCCCGCGACCGCTAGGCGGCGCCGGGCCGTGGTCGCAAGCTCCTTGGCCGCCCCGGCAAGGTCGCCCGACCGCTCGGCGCCGCGATAGACGGCGATGTTCACGTTGTCGAAGCCGCCCACGGCCCTGCACGCGTCGGCGAAGCTCGCGCCCGACTGCACGAGGTCGCGCAGCCGCACGATCCGCGGCCGGGTCGTCGGCCGAACCGTCTGGCTCGCGACGTCGAGCGTCTCGACCAGCGGCACGCCGCGGCTGAGCAGCTGCGCCAACTGCTCGTTGAGCAACACCTGGTCCTTCATCGAGAGCGCCTGCTCCCGCGCAACCCACCCCGGCACGCGGTAGCTTCTGATGAGCAGCTGATTCTCGGTGCGAAGGACCTTGGCGAGAGCGGGCACCGTCGGGGCCTGGCGGAGGCCCATGGCGCGGCCGCCACCGGGCTTGACGGCGATATACACAAAGGCGTTGGCGGCGGCGGCTGTTGACATGTTTTCAGATTGTAGAAGACACGCCCGGCTCGGTCAGGCCGGACACCCAGGCAGCACAGACTCAGGCAAGCCACGCACCAGCAGCAAATCAATCCCCACCCCGACACCCGTTCCATCCCAGGCCCCTTGGAACATGGCCAGACGCCGCGGGGCACGCCTTGGTGTATCACCCGCACGTCCCACGGTTGCGGCGTGGCGATCGCGGCGAGTCGAGTTTTTGTGCGGCGTGTCCACGGCGGGCCAATGGTGGCCCACAACCCCCGGCGTGCGAGCCCGGCGGACGATCCATCCGCGTCGGGCGTGCCGCCGGAACGTGTCCTGCGGCGTGTGCGGCCCCGATGGCGGGCTTATCGGCGGTGCGCTCCGCCGGCAAAGAGCAGACCCCGCGGGTGCGCCCGCCGATTCGCGAGGCCTCGGAAGCGGCGGGCTTCGGAACCTGTCGTCGAGGACCTTCAGCACGTTCACGCAGCGCGTTCACGGCCGCTCGAAGGACCATCCGCAGCAAGCCCGTGTGGTGGCGACCGCCGCCGCGCTGAGGATCATCAGCCGCACGCGCATGCCGTACGAGGTCGATGACGGGCTGCATTCCTGGACATGCTCTCGCTCTCGAGCCTCATGGGGCACAGCACCGCATCGCCGTGCTCGAGTACTACCAGTAGTTGACCCGGGTCGGCGCCCTCCGGCCGCGGCCGATGGGCACCTAAACTCAAGCCGATGAGCACCACCACCACGCGCGCCCTCAGCGTCCCCTTCGTGCCCGCGGCATCCAAGGCCACCATGCGAGCCCTCATCAAGCACCACGCCGGGCCCGAGCTTCAGCTCGTCGAACGCGCCATCCCCGAGATCGGTCCGCGCGATGTGCTCATCAGGGTCGCCAAGGCCGGGATCTGCGGCACCGACCGGCACATCTGGGAGTGGGACGCCTGGGCCGCCGGGCGCATCCCCGTGGGCATCACCACCGGGCACGAGTTTGTCGGGGTCATCGAAAGGGTCGGCTCCGCGGTCACCAAGTTCGCCCCGGGCCTGCGCGTCTCCGCCGAGGGGCACCTCAACTCGGGAACCGACTTCAACGCCCGCACGGGCAACGCCCATATCGCGCGAGACACGAAGATCCTGGGCGTCGACACCGACGGCTGCTTCGCCGAGTATGTCAAGATCCCCGAAGAGAACGTCTGGCCCGTGCACCCGAGCATCCCCGACCATCTGGCCGCCGTGATGGACCCGCTGGGCAACGCGGTGCACACCGTCATGAGCGCCAACGTGAGCGCCAAGACGGTGCTCATCACGGGCGTGGGGATCATCGGTCTGATGGGCGTGACGGTCGCCAAGTGCGCCGGCGCCAGCCGCATCTTTGTCACCGATGTCGATCCCAAGCGTCTGGCCATCGCCAGGCGGCTCGGGGCCGTCGAGGCGTATCGGGCCACCGACCCGAACTGGATCGCAGACATCCGCGAGCAGACCCGCGGCGACGGTCCGGACGTTTTGCTCGAAATGTCCGGCCACCCGGGCGCGATCGACGACGGCTTCAAGGCCCTCCGCATGGGCGGGACGGCGGCCCTCTTGGGCATCCCCAGCCGCACCATGAGCTTCGACCTGACCAGCCACGTGATCTTCAAGGGCGCCACCGTCCTGGGCATCAACGGTCGGCGGATGTTTGAAACGTGGTACCAGATGGAGGAGATGCTCCTCTCGGGTCGGCTCGAGCTCGACGAGATCATCACCCACCAGATCCCCATGGCCGACTTCGCCAGGGGCTTCGGGCTGATGCAGTCGGGCGAGGGGATCAAGGTGGTGCTCAACGTCGGGGCGTGAGCGGCGGCCCGCTCGACCCGCGCGGGCTCCGGCCTCAGCGAGCCCCCCCGCCCTTCTCCTCATCCCCACCCTTCGCGTCCGCCTGCCGGTACTTCTCGCGATACTTCTCCGCCAGCGTCTTCTGCTTGTCGTTGAGGTTGATCGCCCGCCCATCGATAAACGCCCGCTCGACCCGCGTGGCGACTTCCAGAATGTCGCCGTCGGTCACGATCAGCGTGCCGCTCTTGCCCGGCTCGAGCGAGCCGTAGCGGTCGGCGATGCCCAGGAGCCGCGCCGGCCGGATGGTGATCGCCGCGACGCCCGCGTCGTGGTCCAGCCCGTGCGCCACGGCCATCGCCGCGCTCATCGGCAGGTTCCGCTCGTGGGCCGCGATCTCGCCGCTGGCCATGGCCCAGTTCACCCCCAGGGCCTCCAGCCGCGAGCCGAGCGTGAACGCCTCGTCGTACGCCGAGTCGTCGCGCTTGGGGAACCGCATCGTCCCGGTCACGATGACGCCCGTGCCCGTTTCTTTGAGCAGCTCGGCGCACCGCGGCGCGTCGAAGCCCCCGACGATCACGCACCTGAGCCCGTGCTTCCGCGTGAACGCGACGGCCTGGGCGATCTGCTCCGCGTCGCTCGCCAGTATGAACACCGGCCGCCGGTCCTTGTCTCCCTCCGCGCCCGCGAAGATCCCCCGCATCGCCTCGTACCGGATGTCCGTGGGCAAGGCCGCGTCGGCCCGGCGCTCGTCGAAATACGCCCGGGCCCCGGCCACCATCGCCTCGATCGCCCGCGTCGCCCGGTCGATGTCCTTCTGCTGCTCCGCCGCGGTCTTGTTCATCCACCACGCCGTGATCGGCCTGGCCTGCGGCCAGTTGATGCTCAGCCCCGCGTCGGGCACGACCGTCATGTCCTCCCACGTCCAGCCGTCCAGCCGCATCACGCTCGCCCGCCCGGGCATGAAGCCCCCGGGCCCCGAGAAATACGCGAGCTGCCCGTCGAAGCTCGTCGCGGGGAACACGCCGACCACCAGCACGCCCGCCGACCGCGTCACCGGGATCAGCGTCGAGTCCGGGTTGACGGCCACCGCCGCCCGGACCTCGGGCGTCGCCGCCCCGACCTCGGCCTTGTCGAGCGTCGCCCGCACCGCCGAGATCTCCTCGAGCCCCAGATGCGTGTACGCCCCGATCAGGCCCGGGTATACGTGCTTGCCCTGGGCCTCGACGATCTCAACACCCCTGGCCCGCAGCGCCTCGAGCGCGGCCCCGTCGGCCGGCCCGACGCTCGCGATCAGCCCGTTCTCGATCACCACCACGCCCCCGGCGATCGCCGGGCCCGTGACCGGGTGCACCGTCGCCCCCACGATCGCCACCGGCCCCGCCTGGGCCGGGGCCTTCACGCCAAGGTCCTGGGCCAGCCCGGTCGTGCCCGACGCCAACAGCGTCCACGCCCACGCCCCCAGCCACGCGCCGGCCCGACGGCCGTGCCTCCAACCCGAATCGACTCGCCGCATGCTTGTCATGGTTCAGTTCCCCAAGATTTCAGTGAGCTCGCACCCGCAGTCGCCCGAGCGATAGAACCGCGGGTCCAGCCCGCGCAGATAGAGGTTCAGGTAGTGCTCCCGCCGCACGTCCTCGGCCTGCCGGGCCATCCGCTCCATGAGCGTCTGCCGCCCCTTGGGCTTCTCGGCGGCATCCTCTCCGCCGGCCTTCTCGACCGCCCCCGCCGCGTCCTTCACGCCAAGGGCCTTCTGGATCAGCCTCGCCCGCTCCCGCTCGTTGCCCGCCCGCAGGGCCCGGTCCTTCTCGATCGAGAACAGCTCCCGCCCGTCCACGAACGTCCGCACGCACCGGCTCAGCGAGCTGGTCGGCGGCCCGCTCCACACCGCCACATCCGCGTCCTTGCCCGCCTCCAACGAGCCCGTCCGGCCGTCGATCTTCAGCTGCCTGGCCGGGTTGATGGTCACAAACTTCAGCGCCTCGGCCGGCGCTAGCCGCGCGGTCGCGGCCGAGCCCGAGTACCGCACCGCCTTGCCCGCCTCGACGTTCATGCGCCGGGCCAGCTCGTCGGAGTCCGAGTTGTAGCTGACCACGTTGCCCCGCTCGTGCATGATCGGCCCGCCCTGCGGGATCGCGTCCTGCACCTCGACCTTGAACGCCCACCAGTCGCTGAACATCGAGGCCCCGATGGCGTTGGCCCGAACCTCGTCGGCGACCTTGTAGCCCTCGAGGGCGTGCTGGAACGTCCCGATCTTGAAGCCGAACTCGCCCGCGATCCGGCACAGCATGAGCATCTCGTCCTGGCGATAGGCGTGGCAGTGCACCAGCCGCTCGCCCTCGAGGATCTCGGCGATCGCCTCCAGCTCGAGGTCCCGCCGCCAGCCCGCCTTCCCCCGCGCCGCGGCATACTCCCGCGCGGCCACGAGGCGGTCGCGGATGATCGTCTCGACGCCCATCCGCGTCTGCGGATACCGCGTGACGGCCCGGTCCCCCCAGTTGCTCTGCTTGGGGTTCTCGCCGAGCGCAAACTTGATCCCGCCCGCCGCCCCCTTGATGTGCATGTCGTCGGGACTCGGGCACCCCCAGCGGATCTTGCTCACCTGGTTCTGCCCGCCGATCGCGTTGGCCGAGCCGTGCAGGCTGTTGACCGTCGTCACGCCCCCGGCAAGCTGCCGGTACCACGACACCGAGTCGGGCTCCGTCACGTCCCCGATGCGGACCTCCGCCGTCACCGCCTGCCCGCCCTCGTTGACGCCCTTGGAGATGCCCGTGTGGCTGTGCGCGTCGATGATCCCCGGCGAGACGAAGAGCCCCTTGCCGTCGATCTCCATCACCGGCCCGGCGAGGCGCACGCGGGCCAGGTAGTCGGCCCCCGCCGCGGCGCTCCCGACAAAGCCGATCGTCCCGCCCCCCAGCACGATGGTCCCGTTCTCGATCACGCCGTTGTCCGCGCCCCCGTCGGCGCACGTCCAGATCGTCGCCCCGCGGATCACCACCGGCGTCGCCTCGGGCCACGCCGCCAGGGCGTAGGGCCCGAAGGGCAGCCCAAGGGCCGCGGGAATCGCCGCGATCGCGTCTGTCTCCGGCGTCGCGCGATACCGCCCCAGCATGGCCGTCGTCGCGATCCCGTCCTCACCGACCGTCACGACCAAACGATCGACCGTGCCCCCGGCATCCCCCGCGCCCTTCTCGCCCGTCACCACCACTCGCGTCGCCGCCTCCGGCTTGGCCGGGTCGAGCCCCGTGACCGTCAGCTCCGCCCGCGGCGACTCGCCGCCGAGCTGGGTCTTGACGACCTCGGTCTTCAGATCCTTCTCCGCGGTCTGGTCCTTCCCCGCCCCCCGCTTGAACTGCAGCTTCGACTCCGTCTCCACTCCCCCGGCCCCCGCCCCGGCCTTCACCACCAAATAGACGCGCCCCTGCCCGTCCCCGGGCCGGGCCGGCTTGCCGTCGATGATCTGCGTCCACGTCCCGTCCAGCGGCCCCGCGGCGGGCGGGTCCTTCTGCACCACGTCCCCGGTCCGCGTTGCCATCAGGCCCACCGTCGCACCGTCGGGCCGGCGAAGCTGGCCGACCAGCCGCAGCCCGTCCACCCCGCGCAGCACCGTCGCCGCCACGCTCACGACCCCGCCCGCGCCCCCACCCGCGCCCCGGCCCGCACCCGCGCCCCGGCCCAAGGGCTCAAGATCGATCGTGAACGCGACCGCGCTCGGCACATCCCCCGACGGGTCGGCCGTGAACGACACGTTCCCGGCCTTGGCCCGCTTGACGTCGGGCTTGTTCGCCGCCTTCGCCTCCGCCCCCTCCTTCGCCGCGCCCTCCTTCCCCGCCCGCGTCTCCACGAGCGCGATCCCCGGCGGCCACGCGTCGTCGATCTCCAGCGTCCGCGTGACCGCGTCGCCCCCGGCCTCCGCCGCCACCGCCCCGAGCGTCACCGCCCACGCTCCCGCAAGGTCGCGCCGCTCGCGGCCCCCGCTCCCCACCACGTGCCGCTGCCCGTCGATATAGACCTCGATGATCTTCCCGGGCCGCCCCGGCGAAGCTGCCGACGGCGCCACATACCCCGGCTCGCCCTTCTTGGGTGCGTCGGCGACGTCCGTGAAGAGCTCGCCGTCGGCGATGACCAGGTTGGCGACCTTGCCGACCTCCACCGTGCCCAGCCGGTCCTCGACGCCGAGCATTTTGGCCGGGCCCGTGGTGAGCATCGCCAGGGCCTGGTCCTTGCCCAGGCCGTGCTTGATCGCCGTCGAGAGCTTGGCCATGAACGAGCCCGGCCCGCCGAGCTTGTCGCCGAGCTTGCCGGTCGTCAGGGCGGCGGGGATCCCCGCCGCCACGACCCGCCGCGGGCTCGTCGGGGCCTGCTCCCACTGCATGAGCTCCCGCAGCGGCACGCTCTCGGCCTGCCCGATGGTCTCAACCTTCGGCGCCGGCGGGAACTTCAGGGGAAGGACCACCGGCACCCCGAGGGCCTGGATCGCCGCCAGCCGCTGATACTCCTGCCCGGACCCGATCACGATCAGCGGCCGCTTGAACTCCGCCGCGATCTTCGCCGCCCGGATGACCTCGAGCTCGTCCTCGACATTCACCAGCAGCGGGACATCGCCCCCCCCGCCCCCCTCCCCTTCGGGTGCCCCCCGCCGCGCCAGCGCGTCCAGCGCGTTCGCGGGCTCGGTGAACCGACCCGCCGCCCGCTCGGCCGCCTGCCAGTCCGCGTCGATGAGCGTCTGCCGGATCACCGCGATCGCCCCCATCTGGCTCGAGGGATACCGCGACCAGCGGGCGTCGTCGGGTGTGTCGTCGTCCTCGCCCCGTCCCGCGTCCAGCGCGATCGAGTGGAACGCCCGCTCCAAATACGCGTGGGGCTGCTGGGCCGAGACGTCCCGCGGCTTCTCGGCCAACGACACCACGGCGCCCAGGCCCCTGAACACCCCGCCCCTGGGCCCGATCCCCGCGGCGCAAAAACCCATCGACCGCAGCGTCCCGGCCAGCCCGGCGTCGATCCCCGCCGAGCCCTTTTCAAGCGCCGAGCGCTGCGGCGTCACGCGCGAGTTATAGTGCGCCCCCGGCCCGTTCACATCCGGCCTGCTCACCGCCACCTCGACCAGCGGCTCGATGAAGCCGGCGTAGACGTGCAGCCCCCGGCCGTCCCGCACCAGCCCGTCCCCGCCCGCCGGCGACCGGCCGACGATTCCCCCTTGGGGCGGGCGCGAGGGGCCCACCTCCACGATCTTTCCGTCCCGCAGAACCACCGTCGTGTCCGCGACCACTTCGCCCGGCCGGGGGTGCAGCGTCACGCCCACGAGCGTCACCGTCGCGGGCTCGGTCTTCCGCGGCCCGTTGGGCGGCGGGTCAAGCGGCGACCGCGAGGTGGACTGGGCCCCCGCCACGCTCGCCGCCAGCAGCACTGCGCAGCCCACCACGCCGGAAAGGACCCGAGCGATTCGAAGGATCGTCATGGCTAGAGACTACCCGCTCGGATTTCCTCCGGCCCCTTTGCCCGGGCTCGAAGCCCGGAAAACTTTCGGGTACGATGCCCGCCGCGGGCCTCTCCGGCCCGTTCGGAGACGCCCCCGGGCGATCCGGAGAGCCCCCCGGGCGGTCCGGGGGCGTCTCCGGATGATCCGGAGGGCTCTCCGAGCGGTCTGGAGAACTCTCCGGGCGGGCCGGAGACGCCCCCGGATGATCCGGAGAGCCCCCCGGGCGGTCCGGGGGCGGGCGGCGCGCCGCCCCGGGCCTCCGCGGCGCTTCGCCGGGCCTCCGCGGCGCTTCCCCGGGCCTCCGCGGCGCTTCCTCGGGCCTCAGGGCCCCGCCTTGGCTCCCCCCGCTTTGGTTCCCCCGGCCCGCTGGCCTGTCGGCCCCGATCTCCGTTCCCTGTCCCCGACCCACCACTCCACACACGGACCCCCGCCCATGCCCATCGATCTGCTCAAAGGCAACGCCGCCATCGGCCAGTCCGGCGGCCCCACCGCCGTCATCAACCAGTCGCTCGTGGGCGCGATCGAGCAGCTCCGGCTGTTCAAGGGCGTCAAGAAGATCTACGGCATGCGGCACGGGGTCTCGGGGCTCACCTCGGGCAACCTTGTGGACCTGACCAAGGTCCCCGCCGCCAAGCTCGGCGCCATCGCCAAAACGCCCGCGGCCGCGCTGGGCTCCAGCCGCCACAAGCCCGACCGGGACGACTGCGCCAGGATCGTCGAGAGCTGCAAGAAGCACGACATCCGCTACTTCTTCTACATCGGCGGCAACGACTCGTCGGACACCTGCCGGATCGTGAGCGAGCTGGCCGCCTCGGGGGCCGCGGGCAGCAAGCACGACATGCGGTGCTTCCACATTCCCAAGACCGTCGACAACGACCTGATGCTGTCGGACCACACCCCCGGCTATCCCTCGGCCGCGCGGTTCCAGGCCCTGGCGTTCATGTCCGACTCGATGGACAACGCCAGCCTGCCCGGGGTCAAGATCAACGTCGTCATGGGCCGGCACGCGGGCTTCCTGACCGCCGCCGCGGCCTTGGCCCGCGGCCAGGGCAAGGACGCGGACCGCAACGGCCCGCACCTGATCTATCTGCCCGAGGTCCCGTTCGATCAGGCCCGCTTCCTGGCCGACGTCGAATCGGTCTATGCGCGGCTGGGCCGGTGCCAGATCGCTGTCAGCGAGGGCCTGCAGGACAAGGGCGGGCGGCCCATGGCCGAGACGCTGGTCGAGGGCCTCGACCGCGACGCCCACGGCAACGTCCAGCTCTCGGGCGTCGGGGCCCTGGGGGACGCGCTCGCGAACCTGGTCAAGAAGAACCTCAAGCTCCCCTCGGGCAAGGCCCCGCGGGTCCGGGCCGACACCTTCGGCTATCTCCAGCGGTGCTGGCCCGACGTCTCGCCCATCGACGCCCGGGAGGCCCGGGCCGCGGCCAAGTTCGCCGTGAAGATGGCCCAGAAGGGCGACACCTCGGGCTCGGTGGCGATCACCCGCGAGAAGGGCCGGGCGTACAAGAGCGGACTCAAGGCCATCGAGCTCTCGGATGTGGCGGCCAAGACCCGGCACATGCCCGAAGAGTTCATCTTGGGCCACTGCGACGTGAGCCGGGCGTTCATCGACTACGCCCGCCCGCTGGTGGGAACGCTGCCCGTGATGGCCCGGCTTTAGGGCGGGAGCGCGGTCCGGATGAGTCGCCGCGCGAGCTGCACAGGCGATGAACGCAGCGAGCCTCCCGCGCAGGGCGGGAGGCTCGTGGTGAGGATCGCATGCCGGGCGGCGGGACCCGGGCCCTGGGTTTAGGGGCGGGTGTCGCTGGACCACGGATCGAGCACGCCGGATCCCGAGAGTGTCGCCGGGTCGGTCGGACTCGCCGGGGGCGTTGTCGGGATTAATCCGGGAATCGTGATCGGCACAACGCCCGGGCCCACCGGCGGGTTGAGCAGTGGCAGCGTGCCGGGTGCGGAAGCAGGACTCGAGCCGAAGTAGGCCGAAAGGAACTCGAAGATTGACTGAGCGCCCGCCGCCTGGCCCGCCTGGTCGGCTTGGACCAGGCACGAGCCGCGGAAGAAGGCGTGCAGGAACTCCACCACGTCGCGGAAGTTCACCGTGCCGTCGATGTTGAAGTCGGCCACCACGTCGCGTACCGGAGTGGCGGCGGGGATCACATACGTCGGGGGGGTCAGGCCCCAGGCGTTGTTGAACGCCGACGGGCGACGGCCGCCGTTGGGCGAGCTGACGGTCGCGATCAGCCGCAGCTCGGGGCGGCGGGAATGCGGGTCACCGCTGGGCACCTCGATGAGCACCGGGGCCCCCGAGTCGTAGAGATTGCCCAGAATGAAGGGCCCGCCCGCGGCCGGGCAGGACAACTGGCAAGGGCTCGAGTTCCCCAGTGCGCACGGGCTGAAGACCAGGAAGTCGTTGACCGCGAAGTTGGCGGGCATCATGCCCCGGGCCATCTTGAGCGTGCCCCAGTCGCCGGACTGGAAGCACGCGCCGTCGAAGCCCCAGCCCGCCAGGATCACCTCACGCCCGGCCCGGGGCGGGTCGGTGAGCTCGACGCCGATGGGCCGGATCCCCTGCACCGGCGCGTCGAGGATGCCCACCACCTGATCGGCGTTGTTGGGCGGCGGGGCGTCGATCCAGGCGATCACCCGGCGCTCGGTGTACACGCCATGGCAGGCGTCGCCGGCGATCGAGAGGCTGTTGGCCGCTTCGCCCGAGGGCGAGCGGCGGAACCGGACCCGCCAGGTCCGCGACTGCGGGTCGGGCATGGGGTTGCTCGGCCCGATGTCCAGGCAATGCCGGGCCGTGATGATTCTATCGGCGGCGATGAGCGTGCAGGTGCCCGAGAGCGAGCCCCCGCAGGGCCCGTTGCCCCAGTTGGTCATGAACGCCCCAACGGCGTCAAACCGTCGGTCGCCGCACGGCACGACCGTCCCATTCGCCACCCCGCTCGCCGGTGCCGCGGCCAGGGCCGCGACAAACACACCAAGGATCGCTTTGAACGCACCGGCTGACACGTTGGACATTCGTGGTCCTTGCTCGAAGGACGGCAGTCCTTCGCCTGGTCAGCGGCCCCTTGGCCGCGGGTAAAGACTTGCCGCCCACCGGCAAACGCATGCCGGTTCGGCCCAGTCACTCCGGGATGTCCCCACTTCGTCATCCCCTGATTCGGTCAACCATTCGAAGAGGAAGGGTTTAACCCAATCCGGGGCCGTCGTCAAGAAAAATGTCCCATAAACGTGGGATCACCGCTCGCTCATCACCCTTTTCGGTGATTGCTATTCGGCGTCGAAACTTTTCCGTTCCGGTAAAATGGGGAAAAAGCCTGTAACGGCTAGACCGAACCCATCTAGGGCGGGCATTCCCCGCTTGTGGTTAGAGATGAGCCGGACGTCTCGAATTCCTAGGCTCCGGAGGATCTGAGCCCCGATTCCGTAGTCGCGCATGTGCGCCGGCAAGGCCGAGGAGACCTCGGTCAGGCCGTCTACAACTCCTGATCGGAAAGGCACTTGCAGGCTGTGCTCCAAGCCTGCCAACCCGTCGGGCCGATCGCCGGTACTGCTCGGGCGGAGATACACCACGGCTCCCCGGCCCTCCCGCTGGATGATCCTCATTGCTTCATGCAGGGTTTCGCCTGTAGCACCATCTGGTGACGTGTCGGTCCCCAGGAACACATCGCCCAGCAGGTGGCGGCGGTGCATCCGAACCAGTGTCGGCTCCGGCTGATGCCGGACTTCGCCGCGGTCGTCCAGATCGCCCACCCCTCCCACGCACAGGGCAACATGCGGGAGGGGATCCACTGCCGACGCGAACGCGATGAGGTTGAACGTGCCCATCGCGGTCCGCACGGGAGTGCCCGAGGCCGGCTCCAGGCGGCGGACGAGGCTCTCCTGCCGGAGGCGGTGCTCGACGATCTGGGCCACCGAGCAGATCTTGATTCCGTGCTGGAGGGCGAGGATCTGGAGGTCGGGGAGGCGGGCCATCTCGCCGTCATCGCGCATGATCTCGATGATGCACGCCGCGGGATAGAGCCCGGCGAGGCGGCAGAGGTCGATGGAGCCCTCGGTCTGGCCCGTGCGGACCAGCACGCCGCCGGTGCGGGAGCGGAGGGGGTTGATGTGGCCCGGGCGGACGAAGTCGTCGGGGCGGGTGGCGGGGTCGATGGCCATGCGGATCGAGCGGGCCCGTTCGCGTGCCGAGACGCCGGTGGTGAAGCCGTGCTTGGGGTGACCATCGATGCTGACGGTGAATGGCGTGCCGCGTGCGGAGGTGTTGATCGATGCCTGGGGGTGCAGGTCGAGGCGATCGCAGTCTTCCGGGGTGAGCGAGAGGCAGAGATAGCCGCGGGCGACGGAAAGGAGGAAGGTGATGGCCTCCGGGGTGACGAACTGGGCCGGGAGGACCAGATCGCCCTCGTTTTCGCGGTCTTCGTCGTCGGTGAGGATGACCATGCGCCCGGCGCGCAGCTCGTCGAGGATCTCCGGGATGGGGCTGAAGGGCATGGCGGGAGGGTAGAAAGTGGCATCCGGGCGTGCCGGGCGGAGGCCATGGGATGTCGAGAAACATCGCCGGCGGCGGGGACAAACTCCCCAGCTTCACGCGTCTGCTCCCAGATTGCGTGCAAACCAAGTGAAAAGACTTGGGCAACTGCCCATAAAATCGTCACAACCCTATTGCTTAAAACGCGATTGCGGTTATGGTACCCGTGTCAGGGGGTATTCAGTACTCCCGGAGGAGAGGGCAGAGGGGGTCCGTTCATAGAGAGAGACCGTGCCTCGACGGCTACCGGATTTTCCGGTGCCCGGCGTGGTGTGTCCATCCGGTTGTTTTGCCCGCCGGTCAGCGCTCTCACCCGCCCCGGCGAGCAGGAGGCGGTTCTCCATGCTCTCTCTCTCTCTGCGGTCGTTGTCTGTCCTGGGTCTTAGCGTCGCCTGTGCGGCGACTCCTGCTCAGGCCACCATCCTCACCTTTAACATGGGCGTGGCCAACGGCACCAACGTGCTTCAGTCCTACGGCGACCGCGTCGGCGATCCCGGCGTCTTCCAGCCCCCGGGCTTTCAGTACGGCGGGCTGGCCGACCCGACGCCCAAGATCATCGTCGACTACTTCGGCGCTCTGCGCCTGAGCGACGACGCCAACCTGCCTTACGGCAACCTCGAGCGCGTGCTGTACCGCGTCAACGAGGGCTCGGGCACCGGGACCATGATGGAGTTCGTGCTCAGCAGCATCGATCCGATGTTCACCGTTCGGCTGAACTCGTTTGATCTCGCGGCACGGCTGAACCTGCTGACGAACCCGCCGCAGGAAGAAAACATCCCCGTTCGGTCTATTCGCGTGCTCGACGGGCCGGGCAACGTGCTGTTCCAGCGGATTCACCCAACGAACCTGGGCGACGGGGCGAGCAACCCGATTCTGAACCCCGGGACGCTGATCCCCGGCACGATGCCGCTGCGTCGGAACGTCTACGACTTCGGTCCCAATGGGCTGATCGCTCCGATCATCCGCATCCAGATCGATGTGGGGCAGATCCTCACGAAGATGGAGCGGATCGGGATCGACAACATCAACTTCTCGCAGGTGCCTGCGCCGGGTGCCGCGGGCGTGCTCGCGGGCGTCGCCCTGATGGTTGCCCGCCGTCGGCGGAACCGCTAAAGAGCGGCCCCGCTGAGCCCGATCGAGGAACGCTTGACACATCCCCCGGCGCCCCTTGGCCGGGGGATGTTGCTTGAGCTCAATCCCTATGCTTGCAAGGGGAAAACGGAGGCTGGCCATGCGGTTGTGGGCTGCGGTATTGAGCGCGGGCGTGTGTGCGGGTGTGCTGGCACCAGCGGTTGACGCCGCGACGGCGCGGTTTGAGCTGGACCCGGCCCAGTCCATGGCGGTGATGAACCGTCGGATCCTTCAGAGCTCGGCGGCCGTCCCAATCCCTGTCCGGGGGCGAGTGGTTGTCGATACGGCCACGGTGGGGGCGGCGGCGGTGTCGGGCATCGAGCTTGATTTTGACGCAACAGGCACGACGCTTGTGGCCGCGCCCTTCTCGCTGGTAAATGTCGCGATGTCGGCGGGGACGCTCCGATCGGTCGGCGCGGCGAGCCTCGCGGCGACCCCGGGTCCGGGATCGGGGCAACTCACGCTCGGCGATGGGACGATCGCCGCCGACGTGACGGGCACGGCGTGGCACAGCGGCACGGGCGCGGCGTGTGTAACGCTGGAGGCCGCGTTGGTCCCCTGCATGTTCTCCATGAACCTTGCGGTCGGCGGGGCCAGGCCCGTCACGCTGATGAGCGGCGTGGTCAGCGGGCCGCCGGGGTCGCGGACGCTGCAGATGCAGGTGGGGCTGCGGGTCGTGCTGCCGGGCATCGGGACGCCGTGGGGAGAGCATCTGGTGGTCGCGTCGATCCGGGCCAGCGAGGTGGCGACGGCGCCGACATGCCGCGCGGACTTCAACTTGTCGGGAGCGGTCGAGGTCGGCGACATCTTCGCGTTTCTCAGCGCGTGGTTCGGGAACGATCCGCGAGCAGATATCAGCGGCGACGGAGCACGGACGGTGGCGGACATCTTCGCGTTTCTGACGCTGTGGTTTGCGCGGTGCTGAGATCGACGGGTGGGGATGACGGCCGCGACGAGGGTCGCGGGAGTGATAAGGAGCGGGGCCATGAGCAAGGCAGGGCGTATGGGCGGGGCCGGACGGCTGGCGGCCGGGTCGGCCTTTCTGGCGGGAACGCTGGGGGGGGTATCCGCCCAAGCGACCAACGTGCGGTTTGTTGTCGGTGAGATGCCGGGACGGGTCGTCCACAACGACGCGTATGTCATCGAGTTGTCTCGTCCGGCGGACATCGCCCACGCGCGTGCGCTGGTCGCGCAGGGCCCCTCCGCGGGGGCGGCGCTGGTCGTGGCGAGGATCGCCGCGGGGGGCGACGGGATCAACCGGAACTACGCGGTCGCGACGACGCCGGCCCCTGCATGGTCGTGGCGGGTCACGGAGTTCGTGGCCTTTGCCGACGTCACGATCGAGATCCTGGATGGCTGGCCGCGGTATGTCGAGGGGGATGTCGCGGGGTGGATTCAGAACACCACCGGCCTGGTGGGGTTCTGGAACTACACGGTTACGCGGGAGCTCGGGCCGGTGTGCCGGGCCGACTTCGATAATGACAACCAGCGGACGGTCGCGGACGTGTTCGCGTTCCTGAGCGCGTGGTTCGGGAACGACCCCCGCGCGGATCTTGACCAGGACGGCTCGCGGACGGTGGCGGACATCTTTGCGTTCCTGGGCCTGTGGTTCGCCGGGTGCTAGGGGCCCGGCGCGGGGAAGCTCGCGTTATCGCAGCCGCCGGCGATCCTTGGGGCGTTCCGCGGCGTATCATCGGGTGTTCTTTGACAACCTGGGGCCGACACTGGCGATCGACCGGGCTTTGCGGCGTTGTCGTACGCGTGTCCTGGAGCATGCAGGCCAGGTAAAAAGTATGCACAAAATCAGTAGCCAACAACAGCTACGCTCTGGCTGCCTAAATAAGGCAACCCGAGCCGCACACGATGCTCGATAGCGTGCGGCTTGAAGACTTCGAGCTGGCCTCAGCGGGACGTCACCAGACGTTGAGGTGAGACATTTCTGGGGACTGGGTGTGCGGAGACGGTGTCCGTCCTGGACCCGCACACCGAGATTAAATGACGGAACACACACGTAGAGGCGGCAGCGCGGATGATCCGGCACGGGGGTTCGAATCCCCCCGGCTCCATTTTTGTTTGTGACGGGTTTTCGATCGGGCCCCGCGGGCAATATTGCCGCGGGGCCGGGGAACGCGGGTGTGGTGCTGCGCGCTGGCGGATGAGATTCAAGAATCATGCGACCCGAGTCGCTCCGTGCCACCGAAGTTGGCTTGCCCTGAAGCAGACTTCGTTGCGTTAGGCGTGGTGTTGCCGAGTCACCGGTAGCGGCACCGAAGACCATCTCAATCTGATTGACTTCGGTGGCCCGGTAGAGCGGGGGAGTGGCATACGGATCGGCGACTTCAACGCCACGTTCGCAGGCTGGGCGCGGGGACGCTAGAACCCGATCGGGAGTCAGAGCAGAAGAAGCAGCACCCAGAAAACGGTCAGCCCGGCATATGAGTAAGCGTTGGCCCGCCAGCACGCGCGACCGAGGGACCGTGGATCGATATCTTTCCAGATGCGGCGAAGGACAAGCCGCTCGCTCAACGCGGAAGCGACGAAGAAGGGCACGTTGAGCACGATGGCCGCGATTGGGACCATCCAGTCCTCCGGGTCCGGCATAAGCCAAGGTGCCTGCCACGTCACGGCGAGCACGTCGGAGCCGGAAGAGCTCCCGCCGCCGGTGATCAGTTGCAGCCCAGCCAAAGCGGCCCAGGTCAGCGGGACGCCGAGCAGCGTAGAGAACACATTGGCGCCGAGCGAGCCGAGGATGGCTCGACGGAATGTGATGGGGACGAGCTTTCGATACACGCCGGCCTCGGCCGCCGCGATCGGAACAAGCCCAAGCACCAACGCCGGACCTATAATCAGAAGTATCGGCACTTCGATATTGGCAAGGGTGAACATATGAAAATGCTGTCGCAAAGGGCCAGGCCGATCTTCCGCCTGTCGGAATCGGCGTGCTGCCCCGAGGCGTGCGGCACCGAAGTCTGATTGCCGCGCCATCGAAGTCGCGAGTCGCGATTTCGATGCTCTGCGGCCGTTGCGCAGCAAAGTCGGGTGCACCGTCGCGGTGATCGGGGCGGGCTTGGCGATAGCCCGATACTCGCGGGGGCTGGCGCGCGGGTTGAACTGAAGCGGTGTCGATGCCAAGCACGCACGGGCCGGGGCGGCTCCGCCCCGGGCGGCGGCGGCGGCTGGCGCAAACGTCGTTGAGCGACGCGATGGCGCGAATGCTTTTAGAGGTTCGGCACGAGCGGCCGGTGGACCTGGGGGCATGGGGGCGGATGGGGGGGGACGGGGGGGGTTCTTGGCCGAGGTGCTAGGCCCGGGGCGGGTGCCGATTCTCGCGCAGGTCTTGCGCCGATTCGGGATTGGGAGCGGCGGTCGGCGGCCTGATTAGGGTGTTCGCGGGTTCGCCGCGGTGGGAAAACCTGAAATCTCGGGTCGGCTGGGGTCGACTTTCCGATAGGACAGTTCATGCTCTGGGTGGCCGCCGATGTGTTCGGGAGCGGCACGGGTACGGCGGAGCCGAGCGTTTGTTGGTCTCGCCGGTCACCCCGGGTTTATGGGGGTTGACGCGGGCGGACGGTGGGCTTATGTTCCATACCCATCTTGTCCGGTCTCCGGACGTGCGTGTCTCCCTTATTTGTTGGGGCAAGGCCGGACGTGTCGGAGGCGGGCGAAGATCGGGCCGTCGCGAATCTGTTGCGGACTTTCCGGTCCGTGTCGCGATCAGCCTGCAGCCGAGGAAGAGTGATCGAATCGACGCTTGCGACGTTGATCTGGCGGTCAGGCCGGACGGCGTGCGGGAAGTTGGTCAATGGTTCGTTGATGCACGGCGGTTGGGGCGGCCGAGTTTGGATGGACTACACCACCCGGGAGTGCCGGGTGACAGATCTGGAAAAAGAGGCGGTTGGGCTGCGTGCCTCGTGGCGCGGGCTCGAACAAGTGCCGTAAGGAGACTCCGATGGCTCGTACGAAGTTGGCCACAGCCTGCGTGCTGCTGGCGGGCATGGTGGGGTTGGCTGGCTGCGAGGGCAGCGGCGTGTCTGATCGCGGCGGTGTGAAGAGCACCTATGGCAACATCGACTATGTCGATGGCTGGGCTCGCGCCCCGCGTGCCGTGGCTCAGGCCCCGGCCCCGAGGGCGGCCCCTGCTCCGGCCCCGGCCCCGCGTCCGGCTCCGGCCCCTGCTCCAACCCCGGCCCCTGCGCCGCAGATCGCGGGCAACTGCCTGTTCCTGCCCACGGGCGACCGTGCGAGCAGCGCTCTTTCGGTGTGCTGCCGCATGCCGGTCGAGGTGCTGGCGAATACGAACTTCACGTATGACCTTGAGGTTTGCAACCTCACGAGCATGCCGCTGGAGAACGTGGTCGTGGCGTACACCCTCGAGGGCGCCCGGATCGTGTCTTCCGACCCGGCCATGTCGGGCAACGGCTTCGCGGTCGGCGCTCTGCCGGCCAAGGGCTGCCGCCTGATCAAGATCACCGCGATCGCGACCGGCACGGGCGTGGTCAAGGGCTGCTCGACCGCGACCTGGTCCAACAGCATGTGCTGCGGCACCAACGTCGTGAATCCGCAGCTGGCGATCACCAAGGCCGTCTCGCCCACCGGCGAGATCAGCGTCTGCGACAACGTCACCTACACCATCACCGTGACCAACACCGGCACGGGCAACGCCACCAACGTCCGCGTCACCGACCAGCTCCCCGCTGGCGTGACCACGGCCGACGGCAAGACCAGCGTCGAGCAGATGGTCGGCAACCTGGGCCCGAACCAGAGCCGCCAGATCACCTTCCAGGCAAAGGCCGGGAAGACGGGCACCTACACGAACAACGCCCAGGCGATGGCCGACAACAACCTGTCCGCCAAGTCCAACGACGTGACGACGACCGTCCGTCAGGCCGTGCTGGCGATCACCAAGGCCTGCCCGAGCAAGGTGTTTGTCGGTGGCAGCCCGGCGGTCTTCAACATCACCGTGACCAACAACGGCGACGCGGTCGCCCGGAACACCGTCGTCGAGGACATGATCCCCGCCGGCGCCTCGTTCATCTCCGCCACCGAGGGCGGCGCCCCCGCGGGCAACGTCGTTCGCTGGAACGCCGGCGACCTGGCCCCCAAGGCCAGCAAGAGCTACAGCGTCACGATGAACCTGGGCACGAACATGGGCCCCGTGTCCAACTCCGTCCGCGCCACGGCGACCTGCGCCGAGGCCGTCACGGCCAACTGCAGCACCGTTGTTGAGGGCATCCCGGCCCTGCTTCTGGACGGCGTCGATGATCCCGATCCGGTCCAGCTCGGCCAGAACGTGACCTACACCCTGTTTGTCACCAACCAGGGCTCGGCCCCGCTCACCAACGTCCGCCTGACCTGCACCATGGAAGACGCGCACCAGTACGTCTCCCAGACCGGCCCCACCCAGGGCACCGTCAACGGGCTGACGATCACCTTCGCCCCCATCGCGACCCTCGCCCCCAAGGAGCGTCGCCAGTTCACGATCGTCTTGAGGGCCGTCAAGGAAGGCCAGGTCCAGTTCAGGGCCGAGACCTCCAGCAACGAGATCACCCGTCCGCTGGTCAAGGTCGAGACCACGAACTTCTACAAGTGATCGCGTGAAGTTCGGGACACCCGTCCCGGGCTGAACACACTGATTTTCCCCGCCCCGCCCGGCTTCTCCGGGCGGGGTGTGTTTTTGGCTTCGCCGCAAGCTTCGCCAACCCGGCCGCAGGTGTGCGGTCGCGGTGCGGATATATGACTTTTCGTGAGCAACCATTGCGGGCAGTGTGAGTTCCCGACGCTTTGGTATGCTGTCGCGGCGGAGGGGGGCCAACCGGGACATGCGGTCCCCATGGGCGCTCTACCAAGTGCCCTCACAAGGAGTTTTCGATGGGTCTTCTTTCCGAGTTCAAGGATTTCGCGCTCAAGGGCAACGTGCTGGATCTGGCCGTCGGCGTAATCATCGGCGTCGCGTTTGCCGGGGTCGTCGGCTCGCTGACCGGCGACATCATCATGCCCGTGGTCGGCATGGCGGGGAACGTGAACTTCACGGACTCGTACCTCCCGCTCAGCAAGTCGGCGACCGACGCCGCCAGCGCGTTCGCCGCGGCCAACCCGGGCAAGGTCCTGGCCCTGGCCGACGCCCAGAAGGCCGGCAGCGTGCTGGCCTACGGCAACTTCGTGACCATCGTGATCAACTTCCTCATCCTGGCTTTCTGCATCTTCCTGGTCGTCAAGGCCTTCAACACGGCCCGCAAGCGGTTCGAGGCCCAGAAGCCCGCGCCGGCACCGGCCGGGCCGACGGCCGAGCAGAAGCTGCTCACCGAGATCCGCGACCTGCTCGCCCGGCGCTGAGCCCGCAAGAATCTTCGACGATTGTCCGACCGGCACGCTTGGGCGTGCCGGTCGTCGTTTTTGACAAGGTCGGGAACCAGGGGCGTCTTGCCGGAGGTGGCATATCGGCACGACCTTGGTTCAAAGCAACCAAGGTCGTGGCACGAGGTGCCACGCGCGGCCTGGCGATCAGTCGCGGATGGGCGCGAACTCGCGGCCGAGCAGATCGGTCAGCCGAAGTCCGACGCGGGCCAGAACGCGGCGCTCGAGGTCGGGCTGCGAGATGGTCCCGGCCCGGCAGGCCAGTCGGACGGTGGCGGCGGCGTTCGGCTCGCCGAGGCGCGTGGCGGTCAGGGCGCCCTTGAGGCCGGTGATGTGCTGGAACTGGTAGACGCGTTCCCGGCCGTCGGCGCTGACGGCGGGCTTGCCGACCTGTACGGCCTCGGCCTGCGACAGGCCGACCTCGACGCCCGCGTCCAGATCGTCCCAGTCGGCCGTCAGGGTCAGGGGGTTGTCGGTGGTTGCGATCTGGGCCGGGGTCAGGGCGCTACTGGTGCAGGCGGGGAGCAGGAGGGTGGTGGTGGAGAGCAGGAGAAGTTGAAGAGGCCAGAGCATCCGGCTCTGGAGAAACTGATCACCAAGGGCGATCAAACAAAATGCGAACACGCGTCGGGTTGGGGGTTTCAGGTCGGGCGTGAGTCGCGTACCATGGTGGTTGCCGATCGCGGCCGGGCCGTCGAGCGACGCGGCGACCGGGGCGGGGTTTGGGCAGGCCTGATGGGCTTGGCAGGTGGTGGGCACGGGGTCCTTGTCGCTCGGGAGCGCAACGGCGTGGAGTTCAGCATCAATGTACCGCAGGGGGCCGAGCGTGTGACCATGCTCGGGCTGAGTGACCGCAACCTCAAGATTATCCGCGAGGCGCTGGGGGTGACGGTGCTGGCGCGCGAGGGCGTGGTGCGTGTCACGGGCGACAACGACGCGGTGCAGGCGGCCCGCGGGGTGCTCGAGCGGCTGCACGCCTCGGGGCAGCGGCAGGAGAGCCTGAGCCGGCAGCAGGTGGTCGATCTGGTGGGCCGGGCGGCGGCGGGGGAGCTGACTCGGGCATCGCCGGGACGCGGGCAGGCGGGCGCGGGCGCTGATGACGAAGACGAGGCGGGCCCGGCGTTCGACGGCCCGGCGTGGGACGATCATCTGGACGTGTACGCCGCCGGGAGGCCGGTGCGGGCCAAGACGGTGAACCAGCAGGCGTATCTGGACACGATCCGGGACAACGACCTGGTGTTCGGGATCGGCCCGGCGGGCACGGGCAAGACATACCTGGCGGTGGCGGCGGCGGTGCACCTGCTCAAGCGGGAGCGGGTCAAGCGGGTGATCCTGTGCCGCCCGGCGGTCGAGGCGGGGGAAAAGCTGGGGTTCCTGCCCGGGGACTTGCAGCAGAAGGTCAACCCGTACCTGCGTCCGCTGCTGGATGCGCTGGGCGACATGATGGACTACACAACGCTCAAGCGGTTCATGCTCAGCGACGTGATCGAGGTGATCCCGCTGGCATATATGCGAGGGCGGACGCTCAATCGTTCGGTGATCATCCTCGACGAGGCCCAGAACACCACACGCGGGCAGATGCAGATGTTCCTCACCCGCATGGGCCACGGCTCGAAGATGATCGTCACCGGCGACACCACGCAGATCGACCTGCCCGAGCCAGCCCAGAGCGGGCTGGTCGACGCGGCCCGGCGGCTGCGGCGGATCCCGGGCATCGGCTTTGTCACGCTCGACAAGCAGGACATCGTGCGGCACAGGCTGGTGCAGCGGATCGTCGAGGCATACGGGCCCGGCGAGCACGAGCAGCCCGCGCCGGCGGAGCTTGCCGATGGTGAGGGCGGGCCGCCGGAACGGGCGGGGCGGGGAAGGGCGACGGGACGGGGTCGCGGGCGTGGGGGCGTCGATGAAGGTGGGGCGGGGTAAGGAGCTTGCTTCGGGCCTTGCCGGCATCGGCGGGCCCACCTAGGAATGGCCAAGGACACCAGCAAAGCCCAGAGAGGCCGGACCGACGAGCTCCGCAAGGAGATCGAGGCATCGGCGTCGGCGTGGCAGGCGAAGCTGACCAGCCGGGCGTTCTTGTCGCTGGCGGGGATCTGGGCGGCGTTTGTGCTCATCGTCGGGACGGCCGTGGTCTGGACGCACACCCAACCGATGGCGGCCGAGGGACGAGTGGCACGGGAAACGCGGATCGCGCTGGCCCCCTTCGAGGTCGTCGATGCGGCGTCGACGGAGCAGGAGCGGAGCGCCGCGCGGGCACGCACGCCGCGGGCGTATGCAGCGATCCCGGGCGTGCTCGACGAGCTGCGCAGCGGCCTGGAGAACCTGCCCAAGGTCGTCGCGGGTGTCGAGACCATCGAGCGGATCGAGCCCAGCGTGCGGTCGCAGTTTGGCCTGACGCCCGAATCGCTGGTGGCGATCAAGGCCGACGTGGTCGACGGCGGGGCCTCGGCACGCTGGCAGGGGCGCGTCACGCGGCTGAACTTCCTGCTTTCGCGGGCCCCGATCGTGGCCCGCGAGACGTTCCAGCTCGAGGCCAGCGGGCTCAACCGCGAGGTCGAGCTGCGCCAGCCCGAGGAGGGCTCGGTGCTGGTGCCGAGCGCGAGCGTGCTGAACATCGACAGCCCGAAGCTGATCGAGGACCTGCGGGCGGTGGCGATCAGCGCGGGGTTCACGGGCGTGCTTGCAGATGTCGCCGTCGCGAGGCTTGTGGGGCAGGCCAAGCCGACGTACGCGTTCGACGCTGCGCTGACGGCCGAGCGGCAGGAGGCGGCCTCGGCCCGCGTGAGCCCCAAGACGGTGCGATACCCGGCCGGCGAAGTGCTGTTCCGGCGGGGCGACGTGCTGGGGGCGGCCCAGCTCGCGCTCTATGCCGAGGCCCTCAAGCAGGAGCGGCTGGCACGCCGCGGCGTGGCCAGCGGCGTTGGAGCGTCGGCGGAGGTTCAGGCGGACGCGCTGACGCGGGTGATGCGGTCGGACGCTGGGGTCTGGATCAAGCGGCTGGCCCTGGTGGGGGTCGTCGGGGCGATCGCGCTGGCGATGGCGGGGTACACGGTGCTGTTCGTTCCGCGGATCCGGAGGAACCCGGCCCGCTCGGCGGGGGTGGCGGGGCTGGCGGGCGTGCTGACGCTGGTTGCGTGCTACGCAACGGCGGTGCAGCCGGAGCTGATCGCGATCACGGCGGTGGCGCCGACGGTGCTGTTCGCGGTGATCGTCTGCATCGCGTACAGCCAGCGAGTTGGGCTGGCGTTCGGGGCGCTCTTGGGCCTGCTCATCTGCACGGCCCTCTACCAGCCGGTGGGCCTCTTCGCGGTCATGATCGCGGGCGTGGGGACGGCGGTGGTCCTGCTCAAGGAGGTCCGCGATCGCGACTCGCTGATCCGCATGGGCGTGTGGGTGGCCCTTGCGCTGTTCGCGGGGACGGTGATCTTCAACATCGTCGACCTGCCGCGGTCGGCAGCGTCGGTGCGGCAGGCGCTCTGGGACGGGGCGTTGGCGGGCTTCGGCGGGCTGGTGGCGGCGGGGCTGACGCTGTTCATCCTGCCCACGCTCGAGAAGACCTTCGGGATCATGACGGGTATGACGCTCATCGAGCTGCGCGACCCCAAGCAGCCGCTGCTGCGCCAGCTTCAGCTCCGGGCCCCGGGCACGTACAACCACTCGCTGAACCTGGCGGCGCTGGGCGAGGCGGCGGCGGAGGCCGTGGGGGCCGACGGGCTGCTGACGTATGTCGGGGCGCTCTATCACGACATCGGGAAGATGAACAAGCCCGACTACTTTGTCGAGAACCAGACGCCGGGGTTCAACCGGCACGACAAGCTCACGCCGGCGATGAGCCTTCTGGTCATCGTCGGGCACGTGAAGGACGGGCTGGAGCTGGCGCGGGAGTTCTCGCTGCCCAGGCCCCTGTGGCACTTTATCGAGAGCCACCACGGCACCACGCTGGTCGAGTACTTCTTCCAGCGGGCCCGGCGGCAGGCCGAGGCGGCAGGCATGACGGGCAACGGCGGCGCGGGGAACGACGCACCGGCACCGCCCAGCGAGATCGAGTACCGCTATCCCGGGCCCCGCCCGCGGACCAAGGAGACGGCGATCATCATGATCTGCGACGCCGTCGAGAGCGCGAGCCGGACGCTGGCGGACCCGACGCCGGGGCGGATCGAAGCCCTGGTTCGGGCGATCACGACCAAGCGGCTGATGGACGGGCAGTTTGACGAGTGCGACCTGACGCTCCGGGAGCTGAACACCATCGCCGACGCGGTGAGCAAGTCGCTGGCGAGCATCTACCACGGCCGGATCGCCTATCCGGGCGGGCCGAGCCGGGAGCCCGAACGCCGCGGGGGCGGGCAGCTTGGCGGCGGCGACGCCGGGCCGGGGATGGGGTCGCAGGTCATCGCCCCCGGCCGCGCGATGGCCGGGCTCGGAGGTGGGGGGGGTGGTGGCGGCGGGGGTGTCGCTTCGCTGGTGACGCCGATCCGGCCCCGCGAGGGCGGCTCGACGCCGACCCTGCCGCCGACGCGGGCGTGAGATTCGGGGCGGATGTTGGTGCCGGGCGTGCGGAGCGGGGCTTTGCGCGTCATACTGGGCACGGGGCAACATCCAGACGCGGAGGCCGGCATGTCCAAGACCGCACTCATACTCATCGCCGAGGGCACCGAAGAGATCGAGGCCATCACCCCCGGGGACGTGCTGAATCGGGTGGGCGTGGACGTGACGTATGCCGGGGTTGGCGGGGTGGAGTTCATGGGCGGGCACCACGTGCCCTTGCGGGCCGAGTGCCCGATCGAGGAGGTCGCGGACATCCTCTTTGACGCGGTCATCATCCCCGGCGGCGGCAAGGGGGCGGAGAACATGGCCCATGCGCCGGCGGTCGGGGCGCTCATCCTGCGGCATTTCGAGGCCGGGCGGCTGATCGCGGCGATCTGTGCGGCGCCCGCCGTGGTGCTCGGGCCGCTGGGGATCCTGAGCGGAAAGCACGCGACATGCTTTCCGGGGCTCGAGCGGCGGTTCGGGCATGACGTGAAGGTGTGCGACACGACGGTGGTCGTCGACGGCAAGCTGGTGACGAGCCGGGGGCCGGGGACGGCGATGGAGTTCAGCCTCAAGCTGGCCGAGCTGCTGGCCGGGGCCCAGAGCGCGCTGAAAGTTCGGCAGCACATGCTGGTGCCGCACCTATGAGCGTTAAGTTCGTCTGGGAGGGTGCCCGTGTCGCCTGACGACGATGTGTGCCTGTGCTTTCACGTCAACCTCCGGAAGATCCGGGGGTTTCTGGCGCGCGAGCAGCCGCCGGTGGCGTCGCTGATCAGCGAATGCCTGGGGGCGGGGACCGGCTGCATGTGGTGTGTGCCGTTCCTGAAGCATCTCCATGCCATGCACGCCCGGGGCGAGCTGCCGGACCTGAAGATCAGCCCCGAGCAGTACGTGCTGGCCCGGTCGGACTATCGGGAGACGGGCACGCGGGACGAGCGGGCGGTCGCGGAAACCCGCCGGGTTTCGGAGCCGGACGGGTCGGACGGGTCAGGGGGGACGGGGGGGACGGGGCGGACGGGGGTTGGTTGAGGGGCGGGCCGCGGATTCTCACCCTGAAGTGGGCGAAGATCCGATATCCCACGCGGATCCTCGGGCCGTGCGTCGCGGCCGGGGTTGATTGAACGTGTCCGCTCGCCTTTGCTCAATCTCATGGCCCTGCAATCCCAGACACTTCGTTCTTCATCGGGTCCCCGGTCCAGCTCGGCCCTCAAAGGCCGCTCGGGCCCGGCCAAGCGGCTCATCGGCATCATGCTGCTGGTGGGCGTGGTGGGCGGGGGGCTGATCCTGCTGACGCGTCAGCGGGACGGGGCGGCGATGTCGGGGGGCGGCTCGCCGCAGGTGGCGAGCGCGAACCCGGCGGCCCAGACGACGCGACCCGGTCCCGGGCCCAGCTCGGACCCGATGGTCGCGACAACCGCGGGCCTACGGACGCCGGCGATGCCCGCGTCAAGCCAAACCGCGCCGAGTCAGGCGTCGCCGGCCCAGAGTCTGCCCAAGCAGTCCGAGGCGGCCCCGGCGGGGCAGCCCGCGCGTGATCCCTTGCCGGGCGTCGCGCCCGTGCCGGCCGGCGACGGCGGCCTGTCGCCCGACACGCTCGCGCTGACCACGGCCGCGGAAAGGGCGTCGGCGGAGGGACGCCTGGTCGAGGCCCGCGCGATGCTCAACAAGGCCCTCTCCAGCGCGGCGACGCCCGCGCAGGACCGGGCGGCCCTGCGTGCATGGATCGCCCGGCTGAACCAGGACCTGGTCTTCTCGCCCAAGCTCTTCGCTGGCGACACGATCGGCGGCAAGTACACGGTGGTGCGAGGCGACAGCCTGGTGGTGATCACGCGGAAGGAGGGCACGGTCGCCGAGCCGTCGCTGATCGCGCGGGTGAACCGGATGAGCAACCCCAACGCGCTGAGCGTGGGTCAGACGCTGAAGGTGGTCAGGGGGCCGTTCCACGCCGTGGTGAGCAAGGCGGCCTTCCGCATGGATGTGTACGCCGGCCCGACGCCCAGCGACACGGGCCTGAACACCAGCGGCCTGCCCGACGGGATGGAGCCGGGGTGGACCTACATCACGAGCTTCCCGGTGGGCCTCGGGGAAAAGAGCGGCACGCCGATCGCGAGCTTCATGGTGAAGGCCAGCAAGCTGATCAACCCGACGTGGGTGAATCCGCGGACGGGGAAGAGGTACGCCGCCGACGACCCGGAGAACCCGATCGGCGAGCGGTGGATCGGGCTGCAGGGGCACGACGAGGGGAGCAAGGCGTTCCAGGGCTACGGCGTGCACGGGACGATCGAGCCCGAGAGCATCGGGAGCGAGCGGAGCATGGGGTGCGTGCGGATGCGTGCGGAGGACGTGGAGGTTGTGTACGAGCTGCTGATGCCGCGGGTGAGCGTGGTGAAGATTGTGCCCTGAGGGGTCGGCGCGGCACTCAGCGCGGCGGTCCGCGGAGTCGACCTGCTTCGCGCTGGGCGTGCAAAGCCGTCGCGGGCGGGACGATCGACAGCCCATAGAACGTGCCGCCGATTATCGCGACGAAGTCTGCGCGGTCCAGAGTGAGAAACACTTCGGCCCGGGCCGGCGCTACCATTCGACGGTTCTGCCCGGCCCCGTTTGCGGCGCTCCTTGAGCCCCGCCCCCGGCCCCGGCCCAGGCCCTCGTGTTTATCCATCCGTTGTTCTTGGTAGCACCGGCGTCGGGCCTGTGCTTCGCTCTGGTTCCCCGTGTGAAACAGCTCACAGGCGGCACGCCTGTGCCACCGCAGCCAATCAGGCCACCAGACCATCGAGCTCGACAGCCCCCACGCAAGGTCACCAATCATGCCCGACGAAATCAATCCCGATCATGCCGTCAACACGTCTTACTCCGGCGACCAGATCAAGATCCTCGAGGGCCTCGAGGCCGTGCGGCTTCGGCCGGGCATGTATATCGGCGGCACGGACATCCGCGCGCTGCACCACCTGGTCTACGAGGTCGTCGACAACTCGATCGACGAGGCGATGGCGGGCTTCGCCGACACGGTGAGCGTGACCATCAACGCCGACGGGTCGTGCTGCGTGGTCGACAACGGCCGCGGGATCCCGCTCAACCCCAAGCGGCACGAGAACCCGGCCTACGACGGCAAGCCCGCCGTCGAGATCGTGCTCACGGTGCTGCACGCGGGGGGCAAGTTCGGCGAGGAGGGCTCGGCGTACAAGGTCTCGGGCGGGCTGCACGGCGTGGGGGTGTCCTGCGTAAACGCCCTGTCGGAATGGCTCGAGTGCGAGGTCTACCGCGAGGGCAAGATCCACTCGATCGCGTTCGAGAGAGGCAAGACAAAGGAGCCGCTGCATGTGGTGGGCGTCATCACGCCCGACTCGGGCCTGAAGACGGGCACCAAGGTCACGTTCCTGCCCGATAGCGAGCTCTTCCCCGACACCACCTTTGATTTCGGCATTCTGCAGGCGCGGCTGCGTGAGCTGGCGTATCTCAACCCCGGCGTGATCATCCGCCTGCGCGACGAGCGTGTCGGGCCCGACGGGCGGATCCGGCAGGAGACCTTCAAGGCCGAGATCGGGCTCACGGAGTATGTCGACTTCATGATGCACGGCAAGGCGGCGGTGTCGGCGGTCGTGCACGTGCGGAAGACCGACGCGGCGGCCAACCTCTTCTGCGAGGTGGCGATGCAGTACCACGACGGGTACAACGAGAGCGTGCTGAGCTTCGCCAACAACATCAACAACAAGGACGGCGGCACGCACGCCCAGGGCTTCAAGGTCGCGCTCACGCGGACGCTCAACGCCTACGCCAAGAAGGCGGGCATCCTCAAGGAGCGGGACCCGTCGCCCTCGGGCGAGGACCTGCGCGAGGGGCTGATCGCGATCGTGAGCGTGAAGCTGCCGAGCCCGACGTTCAACAACCA
Source organism: Phycisphaerales bacterium (assembly GCA_038214505.1). GTDB lineage: Bacteria > Planctomycetota > Phycisphaerae > Phycisphaerales > UBA1924 > UBA4658. The sequence goes on from JBBQRT010000006.1 coordinate 60,435, forward strand.
GCCCAAGGAGAAGCTGCTCAACCCCGAGATCGAGACGTTTGTTTCTGGGGCCGTGGGCGAGGCGCTCGAGAACTGGCTCCAGGAGAACCCGTCGGAGGCCAAGCGGATCTGCCTCAAGGGCATCGTGGCGGCCCAGGCGCGGGAAGCGGCCCGCAAGGCCCGCGAGCTGACGCGGCGCAAGAGCGCCCTCGAGTCGGGGAGCATGCCCCACAAGCTCAAGGACTGCCGGACCAAGGACGTCGAGTCCAGCGAGATGTTCATCGTCGAGGGTGATTCGGCCGGCGGGTCGGCCGGCCAGGGGCGGAACGTCGAGACGCAGGCGATCCTGCCGCTGCGGGGCAAGCTGCTCAATGTCGAGAAGGCGCGGCTGGACAAGGTCCTTGGCTTCGAGGAAATCCGGACCCTCATCAGCGCGCTCAAGTGCGGCATCGGCGAGGAGTTCGACGCCGCCAAGCTGCGCTACGGGCGCGTGATCATCATGACCGACGCCGACGTCGACGGCTCGCACATCCGCACGCTGCTGCTGACGTTCTTCTTCCGCCAGATGCCCGAGCTGATCCGGCGCGGGCGGGTGTTCATCGCCCAGGCCCCGCTGTACCAGCTCGCCTGGGGCACGGGGCGGTCCAAGCGTGTCGAGTACGTCACCAACAACGCGCGGCTCTTTGACATGCTCACCGAGGTCGGGCTGCAGCGGGCCGGCCTGGTCGTCCGCGTCACCGACGCCGACGCCAGCACGCTGGTGCAGATCGACCCCGAGACGCGGCTGCCCAGGGTCCTGCGCCGGATCGAGGGCGAGGAGCTGCAGCGGCTGGTCCGCGTGCTCCGCCGCCTGCGCGAGCTGGTCGAGGTCGCCGAACGCCGCGGCGTGCGCTTCCCCGACCTGCTCGCCGCCCGCTCGGGCGACCCGACCGGGGCCGGACGGCTGCCCACACACCGGCTGGTCTATACCGGCGGCGAGGCGTTCGCGTGGAGCGAAACCCAGGCCCGGGAGATCGTTCAGGAGCGGAAGCTGCATCTTGAAGAGATCGCCGAGACCGAGATCGCACTCGCCCCGAACCCGTCGGCCGCCGACCCCGGGGCCGAGAGCGCGGCGGCGCCCGTGGCCCGGGTGGGTGCCCTCGCGCAGCTGCGCGAGCTGCACGAGAACCGCGAGCTCGAGCGGGTGTTCCACCAGCTGAGCAAGCTCGGGGTCGACATCGCCGACTACGCCCTGACCCAGGAGGAGTCCGTCACGGGCGACAAGCTCCCGACGAAGTACGCTTGGGAGCTCCGCGCGGCCGCGGCGGAGGCCAAGTCCGAGGAGGCGGGCAAGCCCGAGGCACCTGATGTCGAGCCCGAGGAGGGCGGGGAGACGGCCAAGCCCGTGGCGCCGCTGGGCAAGGTGGTCGACGTGCCCGGCGTGCCGGCGATCCTGGACCAGCTGCACGAGGTCGGACGCCGCGGGCTGGAGATCAAGCGCTTCAAGGGCCTCGGCGAGATGGACCACGACCAGCTTTGGGAGACCACGATGGACCCCTCCAAGCGCACGCTCCTCCGCGTGAGCTGGGACGGGGCGGCGGAGGCCGACCAGCTGTTCTCGATCCTCATGGGCGAGGAGGTCGAGAGCCGGCGGAAGTTCATCGAGGAGCACGCGCTGGAGGTCAAGAACCTGGACGTGTGAGCCCCCGGCCGGGTGCCGCCCCGAGGCGCACGGCCCGAGAACCCGCTGGGGCGCTCGGGCCTTGCGCGGTTGCGCGGGCGGCGTGGCCCGGCGGGTTCGCGCGGCGTGGGTGTTCCCCTTGATGGCCTGTGCCGGAGCGCCGATGCAGAGGGGAGCCATGCCGCCAATCCCCACAAAGTCGAAGGCCCCCCGACGCCCGATCCACAGCGATCACGGGCGGGCCAACACGCTGGGGCTCGGCAAGACCGAGCTGGACACGATCCTCGAATCGCTCGACGCGCCCACGGCGGGGGCCCAGTCGGTCCGGCGCGAGTCGGCCCGGCTGCAGTTCCGCATCAACGGCGTGCCGCTGGAGATCACCCAGCCCGGCGGCGGGCAGACCAAGATCCTTGTCGCGGGGCGGAACCTGTCGCGCTCTGGGCTTGGGTTCCTGCACTCCTCATATATGCACCCCGGCACGCAGGTGACCACGATCCTGCCGCACAAGAACATGGGGCTGCAGCGGATCGACGGGGTGCTGGTGCGGTGCCGGCACGTGACGCGGCACATCCACGACTGCGGGGTGCGTTTCAAGGAGCCGATTAATCTCCGCGACTACATCGACATGGAGTCTCAGTCGCAGGCGTTCAGCTGCGAGAAGGTGGACCCGACCGCGCTCAAGGGCACGCTCCTGGTGATCGCCGAGTACCGGATCGAGGCCTCGTGCATCGAGTCCATGCTGACGGAGACCAGGCTCGACGTCTGTTTGACGCCGGACCTTACTGAGGGCTTCGAGTACGCCGTCAAGGGCGCCGACCTGATCCTCTGCGACCACGCGTTCGAGGGCGGCTCCGGGCTGGAGTTCATCGAGAAGGTGCGCTCGGCAGGGGTTCGGTGCCCGATCCTGATCATGTCGGCGGACACCTCGCCGCAGGTGACGGCGGCGGTGCGGGATGCGCACGCAACGGGCTTCCTGGCCAAGCCGATCCAGAAGGACCTGCTGCTGCGGGCCCTGGCGGAGTTCATGCTCGGGACCGCGGGGCGCGATGTCGAGGGGCCCCATGTCAGCACGTCGCTGCCGGCCAACTCGCCGCTGCTCATCCTCGCCGAAAAGTTCGTCGACGATCTGAAGACGTGCGCGACGGTCGTGGAGACTCTGGCCAAGAAGAACGACGTGGAGGCGATCCGGCGGCAGGTGCTGCGGATCTCCGGCGCGGCGCCGGCGCTGGGCTTTGATCCGGTGGCCAAGCTCGGGCAGAACCTGCTCAAGGCACTTGCCGCGACGATGGCCGTCGAGGAGTCGCTGGTGCAGCTCAACACGTTCGTCTCGATGTGCCGGTCGGCCCACAAGCGGCCGCCGAGCGAGCCGGCGCCGCTGGCCATCGAGCACCCGCCCAACCCCGCGGCCCACTGACGGCGGCCCGGACGACGTACCCTCGGGCCTATGCCGAACGTTCGCCGGGCCGTGGTGCTGCTCTCGGGCGGTCTGGATTCCGCCGTGGTGCTCGCCAGCGCGCTGCGCGACGGCTTCGAGCCCCACGCCATCAGCTTCGATTATCACCAGCGGCACCGCGCCGAGCTCCTCGCCGCCCAGCGCGTGGCCGAGAGCCTGGGCGTGCCCGCGTCGCGGCGCCGCGTGGTGCGCATCGCGCTCGAGGCGATCGGAGGCTCGTCGCTGACCAGCGCCGACCTCGAGGTGCCCAAGGACCGCGGGCACGAGGAGATGGCCTCGGGCGTGCCCAGCACCTACGTCCCGGCCAGGAACCTGGTGTTTCTGTCGATCGCCGCGGGGCTCGCCGAGACCGTCGGCTCCAGCGATCTGTACATCGGCGTCAACGCGGTGGACTACTCGGGCTATCCCGACTGCCGCGAGGAGTTCATCCGGGCCTTCGAGGCGGCGGCGAACCTCGGCACTCGGGCGGGAATGCAGGACCGGCGGGCCTTCAGCGTGCACGTGCCGCTGGTACGGCTGAGAAAGGCGGAGATCATCAAGCTGGGCGTCGAGCTGGGCGTCGACTTCTCGCTCACGCACTCGTGCTACGACCCGATCGAGCGGGCCGGAGCGACTTTGGCGTGCGGGCGGTGCGACTCGTGCCGTCTCCGGTCTCAGGGCTTTGCCGACGCTGGCGTTGCGGATCCAACGCGGTACGCCTGAGCCACAGCGTTCGCGCCGGGCCAACAATCCCGCGTGCCCGAGCTACCCATCCTTCGCACTCCGTCGGTTTCCGGTGCGGCCGGTGCGCCCGGTGCGCCCGGTGCGCCCGGTGCGCCCGCTGCGCCCAGCCCGCCCGGTCCTGGTCCCGCGCTGCCGGTGTCCGAGTGCTTCACGTCGGTGCAGGGCGAGGGCAAGCTCACCGGCGTGCCGAGCCACTTCATCCGGCTCTCGGGGTGCAACCTCCGCTGCGGCTGGTGCGACACGCCCTACGCGAGTTGGGACCCGCAGGGCCGGCCGACGAGCATCGACGCGCTGGCCGCGGCGGCCCGGGCGTCGGGCGTCGGGCACGCCGTCGTCACCGGCGGTGAGCCGATGATCTTCCCGGGCCTGCCGGCGCTGCTCTCGGGCCTGCGAAGGCCGGGGGCCGCCAGCGGAGCGGGCATGCACGTGACCATCGAGACCGCGGGCACCGTCATCCCCGAGGGCTTCGAGCCCGTAGACCTGATCTCGATCAGCCCCAAGCTCGCGAACTCGACGCCCCTGAACGACCCGCGCGACCCGGGGGGCGTCTGGGCCCGGCGGCACGAGGAGCGGCGGCTGAACGTCGCGGTGCTGCAGCGCCTGCTCGACCTGCACCCGCGCTCGACGACGACCGACCGCCAGCTCAAGTTCGTCGTCGCGCATCCCAGCGACCTGGCCGAGATCGACGCGCTGCTCTCGCGGCTGAGCGGCTGGTCCCGCGAGGACGTCCTGCTCATGCCCGAGGGTGTCGCCAGCCCGGGGCGAGAAACGACCGACGCGCTGGTTCGGGTCTGTCTGCAGCGCGGCTTTCGATACTGCCAGAGGCTGCACATCGAGCTCTTCGGGCACACGCGGGGGACCTAAGCGGGCCGGGCGGGCGTGACGCTCGGCGCGTGCGAATAATCCGTCCAAGTGACCTACCGCATCTGCAAGTCGTTCACCGTCGAGTCCGGGCACATGCTGATGAAGCACCCGGGGCTGTGCCGCTTCCCCCACGGACATTCGCGGACGGTGGAGATCGTGCTCGCCGCCGAGCGGCTCGATGAGCGCGACATGGTGTGCGACTTCAAGGCCGTCAAGCTCGCCTGCAAGGCGTTCATCGATCGATTCGACCATTCGATGGCGCTCAACGCCGCGGACCCGATGGTGGAGCGGCTTGGGCCCATGGGCGAGCGGCTGGTGCTCTTCGAGGGTGTCGACCCGACGACCGAGGTGCTCGCCGAGCACATCTACAGGTTCCTCAAGGGCGAGCTCTCGGCGGGCAAGACCTATCCCGACGAGCGGGGCGTGGCGTACCGCTTCCCGCCGGGCCTCCGCCTGGAGCGCGTCCGTGTCTCCGAGACGGCCTCGACCTGGGCCGAGTACGCCGAGGGGCCTGGCTGAAGTGGCCACCGACGGCCGGCGTCCGCAAGCCCTTGGTAAAGATACGGTTATCAGATGTGCGGGGTGTCCGGGCTGGTTTCGCATGTTGCCCGGGACACATCGACGTTCTTCATGCGGATGGTCGATACTGACCGAGACTCTCGGCGCAGGACCCATGCCGGGTCGGGGCGGGCTTGGAGGTGCTGGATGCGGGTGTTCATTGTCAGGCACGGCAAGGCATTCGAATCGCCCACCAGCGTCCCGGCGCGGACGGACCCCGACTTTGTCCGCGAGCTCACGCCCAGGGGCGAGGCCCAGGCACGATTTCTGGCCTCGAAGCTCGGCGGCAGCGAGCGCCGCCTGCGGACGATCGTGGCCAGCCGCTACCCCCGGGCCCTCCAGACGGCCCACCTCATCCAGGCCTCGATGGGTTGCGACCTGGCAACGGACGTGCGGCTCGAGGTCAACCGGGAAGTCTCCGATGCGCTGGAGCTGGTCGCCGAGCACGCCCAGGACCGCGCGATCATGCTCGTGGGCCACAACCCGCAGCTGGGCGAGCTCATCAGCGTGCTCTGCTCGGGCCTGGCCCCGGCCGACCTGATCCTCAAGACCGGCGAGATGGTCGTCATCGACGCGCGGTCGGGCCAGCTCGTGGGCTCGGGGCGGATCGTCGAGCGCATCCGCATGACCGACGAAGGCCCCGCCGACGATTCGGTCGCCGGGGCCCCGATCGAGCCCAGCACGACCAAGCGGGCCTGACCGACGACTTTGATGAGACCGCCCGCCCTCTCCGGCGCTCGGGCGAGGACCGCTTGGAGCGAAAGCGACATGCAGCCGAGGGTGCATGCCGGCAACCCCACGCCTCGCACCGTCGCTTGGTCTCACGGTCGCTCGACCTTTCCTCCCGCTCGCGGGAAGTTCGGCGCGTCTTTGGCGGCCCTTGCCCCGCTCACCCCGCCCGCTTCTCCGCTTCAACGTCCTCGACCGCGATGAGCACGGGCAGCTCGGCGAAGACCGTGGTGCCCTGGCTCCAGACGCTGGTGAGCCCGCACCGGCCGTGGAGCGCGCGGACGGCGTGCTTGACGATCGCAAGCCCCAGGCCCGTGCCGCGGCGCCAGGCGGGAACGACCGAGCCGGCCCGGGCCGAGTCGACCTGGTAGTAGCGCTCGAAGACCCGATCCTGCTGCTGGAGCGGGATGCCGATGCCCTTGTCGACGACCTCGAAGCGGACCACGCCCGGCGAGGCCTGCCCGTGCGTGCCCGCGGGCCGCTCCCACTCCACAAGCGTGCCCACGACGCGGACGGCGGTGCCCTCGTAGGCGAACTTGGTCGCGTTCTCGACGAGGTTGCGGAGGATGAGCGTGAGCAGCTTGCGGTCGGTGTGCAGGCCGTAGAGCTCGTCCTCGAGATCGAAGCTCAGGGTCAGGCTGCGCTCCAGGCAGGCCTGCTCGGAGAGCTGGCGGAGCGTCCGCTCGAGCTCGACGAGGTCGATGGGCTCGATCACCAGCGGGACATCCGGAGATTCCAGGCGGGAGAGGTCCAGAAGGTCGCGGAGCATTTCTTCGAGCCGAGCCGCGTGCGCGACGATCATGCCCCGAAGCCGGGCGCTCATCGCAGGGTCGTCCGCGGCGGACTCCAGCGTCTCGGCGGCGGACCGGATGGCGGCGACGGGCGTCCGCAGCTCGTGGCTCGCGTTGGCAACAAAGTCCGTCTTGACCTGCACCGCGTGGTCGAGTTCTGTCACATCGCGCAGGGCCAGCACGGCCCCGAATACGCCCTCGCCCCAGGCCGCCGGCACCGGGGCGGCGGAGATCTGGAACGTCCGCTTGCCCAGCGGCGTCACGATGCGGATGCGGTCTCGCCGCGTCTGCCCGCCCTTGGCCGACTGATGAATTGCCAGCACCTCGGCCTGGGTGAACAGCTCGTTGATCGGGCGCCCCAGCAGCCCGCCCGGGGGCACGTTCAGGATCGCCTCCGCCGAGCGGCTATAGAGGATGACGCGGTCGGACGAATCCGTCGCCAGCAGCGGCTCGTCCATCGCGTCGATGAGCGCCTCGAGATTGCGGCTCTTCTTGGCGACCTCCTTCAGCTGGGTCCGTGTGCGGTCGCGCAGCCCCGCGAGCGTGCCCGCCAGCGGGCCGAGCTCCGTGGGCAGCTCCCGCGCCGGCGGGATCGGCGCCGGCGCGGGGCTCAGGGCCGCGTTCTCGGGGCCCGGCAGGCTGCTCTCCAGAATGCGCGAGGCGGCGGCCTCGAGTCGGCGGAGAGCCTCGGCCCGGCGGGCCAGTTGCCACGCCGCCACCACGCAGCCCAGCAGGGCGGCGAGCAGGATGCAGGCGATCTGCGCCCGCCAGGAGACGCCGATGGCGGCCGCGACAATCCCGGCCGCGGCGACAATGCCCACGGCCCCGAGCGAGGTCCACAGCAGCGAGCCGGAAGTCATGCTGGTGCGACGGATGGGCATGGCGGAGACGCCCGGCCTGCCCGCTGGGGGGCAATCGGCGCTGGGCTGAACGAGCATACCCGGTCCACCCCGTCGCACTGGATGGCTAAGGCATGCCGGTCAGGCGGTGGCGTCGGCGCCATCGAGCTCGCCGGGCTGGGCGTTCTCGTCGAAGAGATAGCCCACGCCGCGGATCGTCCGGATCATGTGCCCGCAGGGGCCGAGCTTCTTGCGGATGGCGGCGACGTGGACGTCGATGGTGCGCGTCGTGACCAAGACGTCGGGCCCCATGGCGGTGTACATGAGGTCGGCGCGGGAGAGGACCTTGCCCTTGCCTCGCATCAGGGCGACCAGAAGGCGGAACTCGGTGAGGGTGAGCTTGATGAGCTCGCCCTTAACGCTGACCTCGTGGGTCGAGAGATCGACCTTGATGCCGGCGAGCTCGATCAGGTCGGCGCTCTCGGGCCCGGCGGTGCGGGTCCGGCGGAGCAGGGCCTCCACGCGGGCCAGCAGAACCTTCATCGAGAAAGGCTTGGTGACGTAGTCGTCGGCGCCGACTTGCAGACCTGCGATCTGGTCGGCCTCCTCGGCCTTGGCGGTGAGCATGAGGATCGGCACGCGAGCCGTCTTGGGGTTGGTCCGCATCTGACGGGCGATCTGCAACCCCGAAACATGGGGGAGCATGATGTCCAGGACGGCGACATCAGGGACGGTTTCCAGGATCCGGCGAAGACCCGAGGCGCCATCACGGCAGACCTCGACCTCGTACCCGGCGCGGCGAAGGTTATAGGAAAGCAGTTCCGCCAGATCGGCTTCATCCTCGACGACGACGATCCGCTTGGTGGTGCTCATCTTGTTGACTGGAAAGGAGTTAGCGTCGATGGTGCCGGGCTTGACGGAGCTTTGAATCGGGCTGGCGAGCGGGGGGAAGGCGGTCATGGATCAGGCCTCTGTATGGGGGAGAGCAGGACCCGTCTGAACACTCCGTATTGTGGCTGGCAGGGGCCCGGGAGCGGGTGTTTTTGTGTCAATCTCTGGCGAATCTTGGAGGGAGGCAGGGCGGTAGCCGAAATTTTGAATCCCGGAGTTTGCGTTTGCTAATCACCGCGGGTAGCATCGACTCCAAGCGGAGGATCCGCAGAGTTCGCCTGTGTGTGCCGATCGTGGCACACGAGGGAACGGGTGAACGGGTATTCGGGTTGCATGGATGCCCATCGGGGGGCGACCACACGGAAGTGTTGCACTAAAGACTGGTGAGCGGCTCGTCGCAGGACGCGACAGAGGCTTCGGAGAGGTTGCCGGTAAAAAAGTAAGGTAGTGCTTGCCAACAAGCCGACCGTGACGAGACGATATCGGACGGCAAACAGCGTCGAGGGGTGGGTCGGGTCGGGTCGGGCGGCACGACGCGGGCGGAAGCCTGGTCGGAGCGATTGAAGACGGGATGCGGAAGTGTCCCAGGCAGTGTGTCCCAAGCATCCGGCCCGGAGCGGCCGGTGGTTTGGGAAGGCGGGAAGGCCCTCGTGGGTCGATCCCGGGTCGGAATCGTTGGGACGCGTCCGGCGGGAAGCCGGGGCCGTCCGATACAGAAGCGTTTACAAGCACGAAAAGGAGTCTCATCATGCAGAGCAAGTTTCTTCCGATGCTCGCCGGCGCGGCTCTGGGCCTGACTGGCGTGAGCGCCGCGATGGCCCAGACGAGCACCGACGAGGTGCGTGCGGTCGTCAGCGAGATGCTCGCCGACGCCGAGTCCCGCTCCAGCCTCCTGGCCGGCGGCGACGCGGGCCACGACGGCCGGTTCTTCATCGCCGGTGACGGCTTCCGCCTCAATGTCGGCGGCCTGCTGCAGTTCCGCTACGTCCTCAACTACCGCGACGAGGGCGGCAACACTCTCGACGGCAAGCAGGACGACTTCACCCACGGCTTCCAGCGGGCCCGCACGAAGGTCGACTTCAACGGCGAGCTGAACAAGGACTGGTTCTTCCGCGCCCGCCTGACCGACTCGGTCGGCGACAGCGGTGTGGACTTCGACTACGCCTACGCCGGCTACAAGTTTGCCAACGGCTGGAAGCTCACCTTCGGCCAGTTCAAGCTCCCGATGCTCCGCGAGGAGCTCGTCAGCGACTCCAAGCAGCTCACCGTCGACCGCTCCTTCACCAACGCGGTCTTCACGCAGAACTACTCCGAGGGCATCGAGCTCGCCTACGAGGCCGACGCGTGGCGCGCCTTCTTCGCCTTCTCCGACGGCCTGGACTCCGCCAACACGGACTTCGACGCCCGCGAGAATACCGCCAGCTTCCGCACCTCCGGCCAGGCCGAGTACGCCGTCACCGGCCGCGGCGAGTTCAAGTTTGCCGGCAACTGGGATCAGTTCGAGGACTTCACCTCGCCCAAGGGCTCCGACTTCGGCTTCATGGCCGGTGCGGCCGCCCACTGGCAGCAGTCCGACAACACCTTCCAGGCTTCCGACATCGACCGCGACACCTTCCAGTTCACCGGCGACGTCACCCTCAAGGGCGACAGCTGGAACCTCTTCGGCGCGTTCATCGGCCGCTACCAGGACAACACCTCCTTCGGCGTGGGCGAGGAGCTGTGGGACTTCGGCGCCGTCGTTCAGGGTGGCTGGCGCTTCGCCGAGAACACCGAGCTCTTCGGCCGCTGGGACGCCATCTTCGCCGACAACGACCGCGCCCTGGTCGAGGACAACTACAACTTCCTCACCGTCGGTCTGAACCAGTACTACGCCGGGCACGCCGCCAAGGCCACGCTCGACGTCGTCTACGCCTTCCAGGCCACCAACGGCCTGACCGCCTTCGGCAGCTCGGTCGACACCAGCACGGGCCTCCTGGGCACCAGCGACGATGGCGAGGTCGCCGTCCGCCTGCAGTTCCAGCTCGTGTTCTGATCCTGTCCCTACCGACAGCTCTACACACGCTCTGACCGAGCGAAAACTTTGATATCCTTCGCGACGGACTGTCCCCCTAGGACCGTCCGTCGTGCTTTTTGCTTGCTGGTGGAACGCAAGGGCGGCACGCTCGGCGGTTGGGCCGGCTCCGCCCGGGGTTACCGACGGCCGCGCAGGCCCGCCGTCGCGCGGCGAGCATGGCGTCGGAACACCGGGGTGATCGCTCAACCAATCGTGTGTGACTCGTGCGGGTCTTCGCCCGAACGCTTTGGCCAGAGCTTGGGCGTCGGCGGGGCCGACGGCGTGCCCTGGCGGGGCGTGGGGGTCTCGATGGTGGGCATCGAGGTGACGCCCGCGACGCCGTGGGGGCCGGCGGCGACGCGGGCCGAGACGGTGCGTCCGGCCCCGGTGACCCCGGCGGCGGAGTTGAAGCCGCTGGAACGGCCCGCACCGATGGTGCCGCCAATGCCCGACATGCTCGAGCCGGGGCGTGCGGGGGGCGGGGCCTTCTTGCGGAGCTCGCTGGAGAGGTTGAGCACGACCGAAAGGCGGGTGATCCGGGTCGCGTCTTCGAGCTGACGCGTGACCAGCAGCAGGCCGTCGGCGACGACGTCGTATTGCCGGCTGGTGCGCGTTGCCGGGGCGATGGACCCCTGATACAGCCCGCGCGGGCGGCCGACCATGAAGCTGGGCTCGATGGCAACGCGGACGGCGATGACGCCCGGTCCTGTAGCGGTGCCCGCTGCCGCATCAGGGCCGGAGGCCGTGGGAGAGGGGGCCTTGTCGGTGCGGTAGTAGAGTTCGCCGCCCGAGCGGGCCCAGAGCGGGGCCGTGCCGCCGTCGGTTGAGACCTGGCGGCGGGCCCCGCCGGAAAGCGGCTGGATGTAGACCTCGGGCCGGCCCGATTCATCGCTGGCGAAGGCGACGAACCGCCCGTCGGGCGAGACGCTGGCGGCCCAGCACGAGCCGGGACCCTGGACCAGCGGTTTGGCGGAGGATGGGTCACCCAGCTCGACGGTCCAGATCTCGTGGCCGCCGGCGGCGGAGGTGGAGGCGGCGGCGGCGGGCTTGGTCTGAACGAAGGCGACCATGGTCTTGCCGGCCAGGGCGTAGGTGCAGCAGGGGGCCGGGGCGAGGTCGGAGGCGTAGACGCTGCTGACGCCCTCGGAGCCGCCCATCTGCACGCTCATCGCGGCGATCTCGTCGCGGCCGTTCATGGTGGTGCGGAAGACGACTTGGTCGCCGGCGGGCGTGAAGACGGGGTGGGTGTTGTCGCCGCGGAAGGTGAGCTTGACGCCCGGGGCGCCGGGTCGATCCAGGTCGTAGAGGTGCAGGTGGTCGGTGGAGCCCAGAACCTGGGCGACCAAGGCCCGGCCATCGGGACCGACGGCGGGGGCGGACACGCTCTTGTTGTCGGTTTGCATGGCCCGCCCGGCGGCCTCGACGCCGCGGCCGGCCAGCGCGAGGGCGGAGGACTCGGCGCAGACGATGCCCGGGGCGAAGACGAGGGTACCTTCTTCGCTGATCGAGAAGTGGGATGCGCCGGACTGGGCGTGGCCCAGGACGTGGTCTTCGATGGCGATGGGCTGGCCGACAATCTCGAGGCGGTCAGCGTCGAAGGCGACGGCCAGAAGCGAGGATCCCCGGGAGAAGACGATGTGGCCACTAGGCAGGAAGCGCGGGCTCGAGCCACCCTGGATGAGCGGGCGGCGGGTGCCGGACTTGGTGTCGACGGCGTGGATGACGGCGTGCTCGAAGCCGTCGCCGGAGTAGGCGCACACGAGCACGGCCCGGCCGCCGGGGAGCACCTCGGGGGTGAGCAGGGCGATCTCGCCGGCGTCCTTGTCGGCCGATGCGACGGCCTCGGGCGCGGAGCCGGAGGCGTGGACGCGCATGAGCGGCTTGCCGAAGTCGGGGATGTAGTAGATCAGGTCGGTGGCCGAGTCCCACGCGGCGCCCTGGGGGCGGGGGGCGGGGGCAAGAGCGACGGGGGCGCCGCCGGCGAGGGAGATGCGGCGGAGGCGGCCGCCCTCGAAGTAGGCCAGGCGGACGCCGTCGTCGGCGAGCACCGGCCCCTCGGCGCCGAGCGTGCCGGGGATGGGGCGGGACTCGGTCGAGTCGAGCCGGCGGAGCCAGAGTTGCCGCGGGCTCTTGGCGACGAACACGACGGCGGAGCCGTCGGGCGAGACGGAGATGGCCCGGCAAAGGGCGTTGCAGAGGGCGAACTCCGGCAGCGGCGCGGGGCCGGGGGGAAGAGCCGGGAGCGCGGGCGCGAACGTAGTGCCGGGCTCGGGGCCGAGGGGCAGCACCAAGCGTACAACGGCGCCGGCGCGGGCGGTCTGGCCCGGGCCAGGGAGAAACCAGCCGCTCTGGGGCTGCGCGAGCACGTCCTCGAGCTCGATGCGGGCGTCGCCGATGTCGCGGAGGCGGCGGCGGGCGTCCTTGACGAAGCAGCGGTGCAGCAGTTCGAGCAGGCGGCCGGGCGTGCGGGGCGGGATGAGGGCGAAGTCGGGCTCTTTGTCGAGGATGGCGGCGATGCAATCGCTGACGGTCTCGCCGCCAAAGGCCTTGTAGCCCGAGAGGAGCTCGAAGAGGACGCAGCCGAAGGCCCAGATGTCGGTGCGTTTGTCGGTGGGCAGGCCGCGGGCCTGCTCGGGGGACATGTAGCCGGGCGTGCCCATGACCATGCCGGCGACGGTGAGGGCGGAGCCGGAGCTGGTGGCGTCGTCGTCGGTCTTGCGGGTGGTGGCCAGGCCGAAGTCCAGGACCTTGACGAGGCCCTCGGGCGTGACCTTGACATTGTCGGGCTTGAGGTCGCGGTGCACAACGTCGCGCTCGTGGGCGGCCTCGAGGCCCTCGCAGATCTGGATGGCCAGCCGGAGGCCCTCTTCGAGCGGGAGGGCGCCGCGGCCGAGCTTCTGCGTCAGCGTCTGGCCCGGGACGAACTCGAGGACCAGCAGGCGCTGCCCGGCGTCGTCTTCGAGGCCGAAGATCATGGCGATGTTGCGGTGGTTGAGAGCGGCGAGCGTCCGCGCTTCGCGCTCGAAACGCTGCAGGCGAGAGGGATCGGCGACGAAGGCGGCGGGGAGCACCTTGATGGCGACCGGGCGGCCCAGGCGCGGGTCGCGGGCGAGATAGACCACACCCATGCCGCCACGCCCGAGCTCCTTCTCGATGGCGTAGGACCCGATGTGGGTCGGGTGGTGTGGCTGGGCCGGGTCGTGCATGACGGGGGAAGGATAC
>JBBQRT010000007.1:0-73308 GCA_038214505.1 Phycisphaerales bacterium
CTCGCCCTCCGCCTTCGGCTCCTCCTTCGGAGCCTTCGCCGCCATTTCCTTGCCGCGGGCCGTCGCCTTGACGACCTCGCTGGCGGGGAGGATCGCGATCGCCGCGTTGCCCTCGCCCATGTCGCCGCCGCCCTCCATGTCTTCCTTGCCGGGCAGCTGGATGATCGTTACACCGATGACCTTCCCGCCCTCGGTGAAAATCGGCATGCCCAGGGCACTGAACGCACGGCGGTCGGACATCCCCGACGGGATGATCAGGTTCCGCGGCTTCTTGGTCATCCCGCCCACCCGCGCCTCCTCGACCACCACCGCGTGGTCGAAGAACTTGCCCATCCGGTCTACGATCATTATTCGGTCGCCCACGGCGGGCACCACGTTCGCATTGATGTCGATCGCCGGGAAGCTCCGGCCCTTGGCCTTCTCGTCGTCGATCTGGATCCACGCGAGGTCGAGCTCCGTGTCGCGAGCAACCACGCGGGCCTTGAGGCCCTCGGCGTCCTCGCCCTGCATCACCTTGATGTCCGTCGGGCTCGCCGTCATGCCCATCCGGCTGGCCATGCCGCCGATCTTGGCGTTGGAGACCAGGATCAGGCCCGTGGGCTCGATCAGGACGCCGTTGGTCTCGCTCTCGCGGCCGCTGTCGTCGCCCATCCCCTCGACCTTCATCACGAACTTCACGCTCACGAGCGCGGGCCCGACCTTGTCCGCAAGGCTCTTGTAGGCGACGGCCGTCGGGTCCGCCCCCTGCGCAAAGGCGGACGCCGAAGCGGCCCCACTGCAAGCGGACGCGGCGACGATCAAGGCGGCGGCGAAGAACGAACAACGAGTCTTCATATCAGGAGGCTCCTGGAAATAGGGCTTATCTGCACAGGAAACGATCGAGGCCGGGACAGATTCATCCCGGCGCGAGGACGGGAGCGAGGACGGGGACACCGAGCACGACCGCCGATCACTCTGTGGCCGGCGTCGGCTCGGCCTGCTTCTCTTCCCTGGTCTTGGCCTTCCATTCCGGCTCGACGAAGCGGAAGAACGTCCGCACGCCGCGGTAGACGACGAACACGACACGCGTGGGCTGATCCTTGGCGATCCGCTCCATCGCGACCTTGTACGCCGCGGCGTCGGGAACCTCGTAGGGCCCGATCTTCTGGATCAGGTCCCCGGGCCGCACGCCCGCCAGCCCCGCCCACCCGGCGCCCTCCGCCGAATCGACGACCACGCCCTTCACCTCGTCGCCCCACTTCTCGTCCTGGCGGTCGAAGAACGTGATGTCGCGGACCACCAGCTCGAAGTCGGTGTTGCGCACCCGCGGCACCTCACCGGGCTCGAGCCGCGTCCGCTCCAGCGTAAGGCTCACGTCCTCGGGCTTGCCGTCTCGCAGCACCGTCAGCTTCGCGGGCTCGTCGATCGAGAGCTTCTTGACCTCCCGCGTGAACATCCCCGCCTCCTGGAGCGCCCGCGGCGCGAGCTTCGTGTCGTTGATGCGAGTGATGATGTCGCCGACCTTCAGGCCCGCCCGGGCGGCCTGCGTGCCGGAATAGACCCGCATGACGCGGAAGCCGCGGGCCTCGTCGCCCCCGAGCTTCCTGGCCAGGTTGGGGATCACCGGCTGGGTCGCCACGCCGATCCAGGCCTTGGGAAGCTCGGGCACCGGATCGGGCCGGTCGTCGGGCTTGGGCTTGAGCAGCGTGATGTAGCTCTTGGCCTCGCGCTCGAACTCCACGAGGACGAACTCGGGCTTGTCCTTCATGGCGTCGATCTTCCGGTACGCGTCGACAAGGTCCTTGACGGTCTCGATCTCCGTCCCGTCCACCGAGCGGATCACGTCGCCCCATCCCAGCTTGGGCTCGGCCTGGTCGGCCGGCCCGCCGTTCCGCGTGCTCGAAACCAGCGCCCCCTTGGTGTCGGGCAGCTTGCGGAGCTGGGCCGCCCGCGGCGTGATCTCCTGGGCCGTCACGCCCCAGGTCCGCAGCGCCGCCTCCTCGCCCCTGTCGCGCAGCAGCTTCTGGGTGGTGATCGACGCGCTCGACTCCTTGCTCTCGCGGAGATAGTCGACCGCGACCTTCGAGCCCACGGGCCGGTCGCCGATCTTCCGCAAGAGCGGCGGAACCTCCTCGGCGAAGCGCACGTTCACGGGCGCGCCGTCCAGCGCCGTGATCACGTCGCCCGCCCGAAGGCCCGCCTCGTGGGCCGGACTTCCGAGCTCGACGGAATCGACCAGCACGCCCCTGTCGATGCCCGTGTTCTGCAGGTGCCGCAGGCTCGCGCCGATGCTCGACCGCACCACCTCGCCCTTTGCGACGAGGCTCTCGGCGACCTGCCGGGCCATGTTGCTGGGCGTGGCGAAGGCCATGCCCGACCCGCCGCGGGTGTTCACGCCCACGACCTCACCAGTAAGGTTCACCAGCGGCCCGCCCGAGTTGCCGGGGTTGATCAGCGCGTCGTGCTGGATCCAGTTGGTGAACGTGCCCGTCCGCTGCTCGAAGTTGAGCATCATCTCGTCGACCTCGCCGGCCTCCCGCATCGAGGTGAACACCCGCTCGTTGTTGGACACGATCCCCAGCGTCACGGTCCGCGAGAGCGCGAAGGGCGAGCCCATCGCGAGCACGTAGTCGCCCACGCCCAGCTCGTCGGAATCGCCGAACTTCGCCGAGGCCAGCCGCGTGCCGGCGTCGAGCTTGCTCGTGTCGATCTTGATGACCGCAAGGTCGGTCCACGGGTCCTCGCCCACGAGCTTCGCGGGCACCCGCTGCTTGTCCGACAGCACGCACCAGAAGCGATAGCCCTGGTCGGTCACGTGCGCATTGGTCAGCACATACCCGTCGGGCGAGATGATCGTCCCCGAGCCCGACGAACGGCCCTTGGCCTCCTTGCCGCCCTGATACTCGAGGCTCACGACCTCGATGTTCACAAGCGCCGGGAAGACCCGGTCGCGGGCCGTCGCGACCAGCGCACGAACGTCAGACCGCAGCTGCGCGATCTTGTCCTCCCCGCCGAGGCTCGCGCTCGGCGCGGCGGCAGTGGGGGGAGCCGTCGTTGCGGCGGCGGCCGTCGCCTGTTCGGCCATGCACGGCGTGAACGGCAGGCCGGCGCCGCACGCGAACACCAACGCCATCGCGCCCGCGGCGCGAGGGCTCGTCATCTTCCGGCCCGCTGTCATCGCTGAAATCGCGTTGAGAATGCTCAAGGTCATCGGCTCCGCATCGGTGTCAATCGGCTCTCAGGAACGCTCCGTCGGCCCGTGCCGCAGCTGGTGCTACGCCCGCGACAGGGTAGTGGGTCGCATCCCCAGCCGCATCCGCCCAGCCCCTCACGCCTGCTCGGGGAACCAAGCCCCATCGGTTGTACCGCCCGAGCCCACCTGCGTCGCGGGCCCGACAGCCCAACCACCCGTCCCCAAACGCCCCTCCACGATCGGCCAGCCGCTCTCCCCCACACGAGTATCCTTATCTCGTGAACGTTCCACTCGCCACACCCTCCCGCACTTATATATCTGCCCTCGCCCTGGCGGCGTCGCTCGCCCTGCCCGGCTGCGAGAAGCCCGCGCCAACCAACCCCGCTGCCCCGGCCGCCGGTTCGACCGCCGTCTCCACCTCAGCCGGCACCTCCAATCGCTCCCGCGGCTGGGTCTGCGACATGGCCTGCGAAGGCTGCAAGACCTTCGACGCCCCGGGCAAGTGCCCCATCTGCAAGATGGACCTACGCCCCTACGAAGAGGTCCCTTTCGCTGGCCAGCTGAAGCTCAGCGTGACCCCGCGGGTCGGCCAGCCCCTGGACCTCCGCCTCACGCTCGCCGATCCGGCTGGCTGTGATGTCGATCCGTCCACCTTCGACGCCGCCGCGGGCCGCACGGTTCAGGCCGCGATCGTCTCGATCGCGCCCGACTACCTCGGCAAACCCGGCGTCATCTTCGAGCCCGGCGGCGTCGTCCGCCTCACCGGGGCCCCGCCCACCAAGCCCGGCAAACACCTGGTCGTCTGCACGTTCTCGCCCCCCGGACTGCCGCCACAGACCGTCACGGCCGAGTTCGATGTAGCGGGCGAGACGGCCCCCACACCCGCGAACGCCGCCGCGCCCTCGTACGTCACGCAGACCAAGGCCCAGCTCCGCTCGGGCATGGTCGAGCTTGAGAACAACCCGCCGCAGTTCTTCCGCGGCAGCGAGAATGTCGTGCGTGTCCGCCCGGCTCAGGTCCCTAAGGCCGGCTCGCCGGTCCGCCTCAGGCTGTCGGGGTCCCAGGCCGCGATCGTCCGGGCTGATCTGGGCTATGCCGCCCCCGGCCTTCCGTTAGGCGATCGGACCGACGAGCTGGCCGTCTTCCGTGCCCATATCAACGAGCCCGGTGCGTACCGCGTGCTGGTCTGGCTGAACACCGATCAGGGTGCCGATCTCGCGGAGTTCTGGCTCTCGGCCCCGCACGCCCCCGCGCGTCCGCAGGCCGGCCAGTCCAGCGCGCCCGCGCTCGGTCAGACGCCCCCGGCTCCCCCGGCACGCTCGGCCCCGCCGCGGACCGAACCCCGCCCAAAGCCCTGAGCCGTCGCCGCCGGGCTCAACGATTCTCCCAAGGCCTACTCGCGGGCCTCGCGGTCGCGCAGCGCCGCGATCTGCTGGTCCAGGCTCTGCGCGATGCTCGCCCGCATCTGCCGGATCTGCGCCAGGCTCAGCCCCGAGCCCTCGGCGGTGATCCGCATCGCGTCAAGCCACTCGACGCCGACCTCTCGATACCCCATCGCCAGGATCTCCGGCTCGATTCCCGGCATGTGCCCGCCGCCGTAGATGACCCCGATGCTCCTGATCCCCGGCTCGTCGCCGAGCACCCGCCGCAGGTCCGCGAGCACGACCGCGTTTCGGTCGTGGAGGATCACGTCCATGGTCCGCTGGTCGAGTCCCGCGGCCCCGGCGACCTTCAGCAGCTCGTCGGCCCGCACCAGCGCCTCGACGAGCGCCAGCCGCCCGACCGTTCTCGCGGCCGGGAACACCTTCATCACCCCGAGCACCAGCCGGGCCAGCCGCGCCTGGAACCCCGACCCTTGCAGCATGTTGATGAGCGACGATGAGTCGCCCGTGCCCATGCGGTCCTGCAGCTGGTCCATCGACAGGTCGCTGTTCCGCCAGTTGGGCTTGTCGTGCCGCATGGCATCGAGCTGGAAGACAAGCCCGAGCGCCGAGGCCATCTCCTGTTGAAGCCCACGCGATCCGCGAATGCTTTTTCCCCCCGGCCCGGGACCCCCGGGCACCTCGCCGGGCACGAAGCCCGGCTGGTCCGAGAGTTTCAGGTCCGCCGCGGTCCCCTCGCCCCCCGCCAGCCCGTCGCTCCCAAGGCTGCCGATCTCGATCGTGGTAATCGCCGCGCCCGACTCGTCCTTCGCCGGCTCGCTCGCCCCCTCGGGCGTCCACGGCACGACGGTGTAGCTCAGCGGGTTGCCCCACCCGTCCACGGCCGCGCCCGCGACATACGGCGTCAGCGGGTCCTCTGCACCCGCCACGACGCGCTCGAGCGTCTCCGGGAACGCGCCCGAAGCGTTCTTCTGCATCCGCGCCGCGATCGCGATCAGCCGGATCCGCTGCGTGGTCCGCTTGGCCTTCGCCGCGTCGGTGTCCGCGCCGCGGTCAAGATCGGTCCGGCCGGTGCCCGAGGGTTTGACGCCCTCGAAGAGCACCAGGTCCTTGGCGTCCAGCAGCGCCTGCAGCCGGTCATAGAACGCCCGGTCGGCGATATGGATCGCCGGGGCCAGCGTGATCGTCGGCCCGCGCCCGCTCGTGGGCTCGTAGGTGTGCACGCCCGACTGCACGATGATCGTCGAGCCGCCGTCGGCCTCGACGATGCGGAAGAAGCGTTCCGTGGTCTTTTTCGCCGCCGCCGCGTCGACCGGGACCGCCGTCCACGCCGCGCCGGCGCCCGTCGCCAGACACCCCACCGCTCCCGCGGCCAGCACGCCCGCGACCATCAACGACATTCGACGCATGCTCATGTGCTGCTCCCGGTATGGACTGATTGTTGGCCGCCCGCGCGCGACACCACGCCGGGGTCGCGGTTCGCGCAGCCCGAGCAAGCCCAGTTCCCTGCATGCCCGCCCTCACCCGCCAGGCACGCTCGCCGCCCGGTTTCCCCAACCAAGCCGCACCACCGCCCGCAGCCTCGCCGCGGCGGTCGACGCCCGCAGCCGCACGGCACCATCGCCATCCCCGGTCGCCATCTCGTCCACGGCCTGCACCAAGGCCCGCCCGGCGCCGAAGTCGCGCCACGTCGACCCAAGCTCGGCGCTCATCCGCTCGGCCAGCCACAGCCCGCTCACGCGGTGCATCGCCCGCGAGTCCGAGAGCATCACCGCCGTACGCGACAGCAGCCGGCGCGACACTTCTCCGGCCTCCGCGCCCGCGGCATTCCCAGAGCCCCGCACCGCCCCGAGCAGCTCCGCCCGGAGTGCTCCCGCCCGAACGCGGTGGTGGGCGTCGTCCTTGAGTTCCGCGAGCCGGTGCGTCAGCCCGTCGTCCGCGCGGCCAAGCCGACCGGCCCGGCGCGAGCGGCGCGTCAGTGTGTCGATCGCGTTGGCCCTGACCCGGTCGTCCGCGTGCCCCAGCACGCTCAGCAGCGCCTGCTCGGCGCTGGGCGTAGCGACCTCTCCGAGTGCGCTGACGGCCGACGCCGCCACCCGCATCTCGTGCCGCGAGATCGCGTCCGGCGACCGCCTCGAGAGCGCCTGCGAGCGATCGATGATCGCCAGAAGGTCAAGCTCCAGCGGGCCGACGATCAAGAGCCGCCGGGCCAGCTGGATCGCGCCGATCCGCTCCGAGAGCGGCCCGGCATGCAGCCGCTCGCGGATCGCCTCGATCACGCCCGCGGGGTCCTGACCCAGCCAGCGACGCACGACCACCCGCTGCACCGGCCCGTCCGATGCGCCGATCGGCGGCGCACCGGAGAAGTCGGCCATCGCCCGCACGGTCTCGTGCTCGCTCCGCCGCAGCCGCTCGAACACCGCGGTCGATTCTTCGGCGTTGAGCCGCCCCGTCCGCGCCGCGCTCCAAGCCCGCAGCATCGCCCCCCGCGCCACGCCCGCGTGCTCGTCGAAGCACAAGTCCAGCAACACGTCGGTGGGCCCCTCGATACTCCCCGCGCGGATCTCGCCGTCGGCCAGCAGCCGCATCGCCTGGTGCCGTACGACCGGCTCGGGATGAGCAAGCGCCGCCTCGACCGCGCGATTCGCCGCCTCCGGCGCACCGGCCGCCGCGATCCGCAGCGCCGCCGCCGCCTCGGGCCCGCCGGCTTCCATCAGGGCCCGCTCGTCGATGCCGATGCCCGCGATGCCCGCCCCGCGATCAACGCTCGCAGCCCGCGTGACGGCGGCCCGCCGCTGCGGGCTGCCGAGCAAATGACCGCTGTTGAACACCCGCGACCTGGACGCCGCATCGCCCTTCCGGGCCAGCCGGTCCAGGCACGCCGGGGCCGCCCGCTTGAGCCCAAGCCAGACCCACGCCGCGTGCTGCAACCGCTCGTCGAGATCGTTCTTGATGACCCCCCGCAGGGCCATGTGCATCGGATGGGCATCGTCGGCCAGCAGGGCCCGGACCTCGGGACCCGCCGCCGCCATCGCCGCCGGCGAGTCCAGCAGGATCAGCAGAGCCCTGAGCGCCGCCTTTTGCCGATGGGCGTCGAACTCCGACGCCGCCTTCACCACCGCCGCCTCGACGCTCTGCCGCGTCAACCCGTCCACCGTCGGCGGCCGGTTCACTCGAGCCGCCAGCCCGATGAGCGATCGCCCCGCCGCGTCGCGCACCAGCGGATCCTCGTCCGCGATCAGCGTGGTGAGTATCCCCGTCGCATCGGCATCAACCGCGTCGCCCAACAGCCCCGCGATCGAGGCTCGCTCCCCCGGTGCCGCCCCCTGCATCGCCAGTCGGCACGCCCCGCCCCATTGCCCCATCCCCGTTGCGATCAGCCGCTTTCCCTTGGCCTCGCTCAATCGCCCGTAGACGCGGGTCGCCGCGGCCAAGGCCTGCTCGCCCGCGTTCGAGGCGGCCAGTTCGATCAGCCCGTCGACGATCTTGCCGGCCTGCTCGTCCGAGGCATTGGGCAACAGCTGGGTCAAAGCCCGGACCTCGCCGCGATAGTCCCGCCGGCCAAGGGCCACCAGCATCCGATCCATCAACTTCTCGCCCGTTATTCCAGACGGCTTGGTCGGCAATGGCTCGTCGGGCTCGATCCGAGACCGTGGTGTCGAGGATGGCAAAAAGTGCTGCGTCATGTCGCGCTCCGCAACCTCTTGTGGGTGAATTGCTCAGGCCCCAACTGATTGTGAGGCCAATCCCCGAGTTTTTCCTTGCGGAACGTTCCTGAGCACGGAACAATGGGTGATTATCGGCGGATTTGTTCCAGCCTGAACAGTTTCGGCGACCGACACATGCCTGAGTTCACCTGATCTGAACAGGGCAACCGACCAAGCCCCCAAACGCCCCCGACTCTTGCGATTCCTACTCGACGCCTTCCATCCATGTCCCCGACCTCCAGCCTCGGCCCCGACAGAGCTTCCTCGCCAGGCTGACATTGGACCCCCCATGGCCACCATCGGCTTTTCCACGTCTGTCCGCTCTGCTCCGGCTCCGGCCCTGCAGATCTTTCTGTACCGCCGCCCGCTGCACTCGGAGCTGTTCCAGATCAAGGCCCGGCGACAGTTGAAGCACAACGCCTACGAGCTCGAAGCCTGGGTCATGCCCGGCGGCCACGTCATGCGCTTCCGCCAAGGGGCCTTCTCGTGTTGCGAGCTGCTCATCGACCACGCCGACAGGCTCCCCGTCGACGGCGCCGTGACCTGCCTCCCGTGCAGCGGCGAACAGGACTTCGACCACACCTTCGGCCCCGAGAAGGTCCGCTACCTCACCAGCGTCCAGACCGAGACCCTCAGCGACAGCCTCTACAAAACCAGCTATCAGGAGCTCATCGAGCTGGCCAAAGAGACCGACGCCTTGTGCCACACCTTCACCGACGAGCTGGGCCGGCGGCACGCCTCGATCCTCGACGTGCAGCGTCTTGGCCGCGAGGTGCATGCCCAGTCCTACCACCTGGTCGCGCAGAGCGGCCTGATCATCCGGACCCAGACCATCTTTGAACACCGCTGAGGTCTGCGTCCCACAAGTACTGACTTCTAAGCCAAGCCGCGTCCCTAGTGTCCTAACTTCGAGATAGCCGCACGATTTCTGTCAACGCGGCCGAGGATGGTACTGGCGTCGGCGGTCCAGACGAAGGGCCTGGCGTCGTCGTTGCGGGCGTCGATGTAGGCCAGGGCGGCCCTCTCCAGCGCGGCCACGCTGGTGAACACCCCGCGGCGGAGCTGCTTCTGGGTCAGGTCGGCGAAGACCCGCTCGACCTGGTTGAGCCAACTGGCGCTGGTGGGGGTGAAGTGCAGGTGGTACTCGGGGTGTCGGGCCAGCCAGCGCTGCACCGCGGGCGTCTTGTGCGTCGCGTAGTTGTCCAGCACGATGTGGATCGCCGTGCCGACCGGCTCGGTGGCCTTCACCACCCCGTCGATAGTGTTCAGGAACTTGATGAACTCCTGGTGCCGGTGCCGGCGGTGGCATTCGCCAATGACCACGCCGGTCTTGACCATCAGCCCCGCGAACAGGCTGGAGGTGCCATGCCGGTGGTAGTCATGCGTGCGGCGCTCGGGCGTGTCGGGGCGCATGGGCAGCAGCGGCTGCGTGCGGTCCAGGGCCTGCATCTGGCTCTTCTCGTCCACCGCGATCACCACCGCGTTGGCCGGCGGACTCATGTACAGGCCCACGATGTCCCGCGTCTTCTCCACGAAGTTCGGGTCCGTCGAGAGCTTGAATGTCTCAACCCGGTGCGGCTGGAGATTGAAAGCCCTCCAGATCGTGTTCACGCTCGAACGAGAGATGCCGCTGGCGGCTTCCATCGATCGCAGGCTCCAGTGCGTGGCGCCCGGCGGCTTCTCCTCGAGCGTCTTGCGGACCACCTCGGCGATCATCTCCTGCGTGATCTTCTTCTTCACGCCCGGACGGGGCGCATCACGCAGCCCCACCAGGCGGTGCTTCAGGAACCGGATCCGCCACTTGAGCACGGTCTGCTCCCGCATGCCCAGCTCTTCTCCGATCTCCGCGTACGTCAGGTCCTCCTCGTCCAGAAGAACCACCCGGCAACGCCTGGCCAGCGCCTGCGGCGTGCTGGGCCGCCGCGCCACGCGCTCCAGCTCCGTCCGCTCGGTCTTGCTCACATTCAACGGCGTCCGTATGCCCATCGCTCGCCTCCAGGATGCCCTGAAGTCGATACGCGCCACACCCTAAATCGGTTGCGCGCTTGTTCAAGTCAGGACACTAGACCGGCCCGGCGCAGATGCTCGGCGGTACCGGGCACGTTTCGCCGGAGTCGATCGGTTCCGGGACCCACATCTGTGGCATGGCCTCAGGATCGTCCGCCGGAGATCAACGTACCCAGCGCCATCGCGGCGGCAGCATGGCATCGTGGTGACTCCGCCCGCACTCGGGGCAGCGCTCCGCCGCCGACCTCAGATACCCGCAGCGACACCGGCGCTCGCCGGGAGCGATCGCCGACGCGACTGCCCGCCGGTAGACTGCGGGTGACCGCGCCAGTGCGGCGGCGAAGGGCAGGACCCCGATCGCGACCAGCCAAGGCAGAGGCGGGATGCCGGCCGCGAGCCAGCCCGAGTCAGCAACGCCCCACCCGATCATCCGCTCCACGAGCGGGCTTAGGACCGTTGCCGTCCACCCCGGCGCCCAGCCGTAGCACCAGGCGCCGAATGCGCGGAGGCGGCCGTCATCGCCCATCGTCAGCAAAGCCGCCGCGCGCAGGGCGGCGAGTCCGAGGCTGGCGACCATCGCCCAGCGGAGGCCGGATCGCAGCGCCGGGATCAGTTGGAGACGCCAGATCCCCTCGGCGCGCAGCGCCGGCGTGTAGTCCGGACGGAGCAGCATTGCGATGGCGCGGACGCCCAGCACGCCGCCGGCGAGCGCGACCAGTCCGGCGCAGGCCGACAGCACGAGGAAGGCGGAAATCACGGCCTGCCGGGCGGAGGCGGGGTCCGCGTACTCCCCCGACTCGAAACGGACCGCCGCCCACAGCGTTTCTAAAACCGTCCGCTCACGAGCCGATGGTCTCACGAGCTGGCCTGCCGCCGACACGGCCGCCGCCGCGAACAGCACATAGACCCAAGTTTCTACGACGCACGCCGCAGCCGCCCAGGGTACCGCAACGCCGCGAGAGCGCACCCAGCTTGGTGACACCATGATCTCACTCCGGCGTGGGCGAAAGCCCGGCCGCGCACCCGTGCTGCACGACCGGGAATTCCGTGTTACGCTTAGTGGAAGTACTGCGGCATGCAAAAGGCACAGCCACCCGGAGGCGTGACGGGTGTTCCAGGAACACTGCCACCACACGGGGCCCCCGCCGGACCGCAATCACAGTTTAGCCGGAACGGCACTGTAACAGGACCGCGAGTCGCCGTGCCCGTGTACTCGCACACACACCTCGGGGTCCCCGTGTTGTTTGGATGAAGGCCGTAATCAAAGCACTGCCATGTGCCGGCCGCAGGAAGGGCCGGCGTAAATGTACAAGCAGGAAGATACCAAGGACAGGGAGGTGACGTCTTCCATGACGCCGCGACAGTTCGGGTACATCCGCTAGACGAGAAGTACCGGACCGCCGTCCCGGCCTGGTATGCGCCTATGTGCAGCGACAGCAGCCCACGCGCATCCAACGGCGAGGTCAGCTCGAAGGGCCCCGACACGTTGCCGTTGGTTGCATCAAGCAGGATGTAGCAGTCGTTCAGACTCGCTACGACGACGGGCAGCTCGCCGAACACGCCGAAGCTCGCCTGGATCAGATCGACCGGGTTTGAGTTGTTGGCGGCGATTTGGAGAAACGCCGCGACTTGCGCCCGGAACTGCTCCGCAGTGCTCGTCTCCCCCGTGATCAGCGCCCGCCACTGCGGCACATCCGTGCATTGGTTCCGCCAGTGCTGCCCGGCCGCGATCATCGTTGCGATGATCTGTTGGCTCTGGGTGCTGATGTTCAGGGCCAGCGAGGCGGTGTGGGCCGTGCCGCTGACCTCCGCGAGCGGCAGGTCGATGGTGATGAGCTGACCGAGCTCGTCGAACACCAGCCACCCCAGGTCGGGATCGGCGGCCAGGATCAGCAGCTCGTGGTACCAGTTCTCCGGCGTGCCGAGCTCGGTGGTGATCTCGCCCGCGAGCATGAGGTCCTTGAGCGCGCCCCGATAGGTGTCGAGCGGGGCCGAGTTCAGGATCTCCGGGGTGTACGCCCCGTCGCAGTCGGAGGCGCCGATCAGGTTCAGCGCTTCGAGGGTCGGCCGTCCGGAGCGGACCGGGTTGAACAGGTGGCTGTTCAGCAGCGGGCTGGTGAACGAGAACCCGGTTCCAGGCGAGGCCGACTGCCCTTCCACGCGGGCCCAGTAGTGCTCGGACCACTGGCGGACCTCAGCGTTTTGTGCGTAGGTCAGGTCGCCGTAGTAGACGTCCTGGGCGAGGGCCGTGGCCGTCACCCCTCCCCCCCGACACCGACCGCCGCCGCGCAGGCGGACAGCACTGTCCCGATAAGTCGCCGCATCATGTGAGGCTCCTGATTCCCCAAACCCGCGTCCCGGGCCAGCGCGTGCCGGCCGCGTTGCGGTTGAGTAACAATGTACATGGATGTCGATCGGTCTGCAAGTGAGCCCGGCCAGAACTCGCCGAGAGCGCTGGTAAATGTTTCGTGCATTCCGGATACGGTCGGGAAGTAATGAAATTTCCTGCTCACCTGTTCTGGGCCTGAATGCGGACTCGGTGCCCGCGCGGACGCCCGCGGGTGTCTTCGTGTACACGTTGCCGCAGGATCGGGTTGCAGGATCGGTAGGATGGTGGCGAGCCATTGCCGATGAGCGCCGCGCGCCGCGGTCAATGACCTGGCGTGTGGCCAGTCGCGCCCTCGACGAGCTTGATGCTCTTCCACTTGCCCCGCATGAAGCGACCCAGCACCAGCAGGGCGAGCACGATGACATACGCCGACGCCGTGATCCACGGGCCGACGCTCCCCAGGCCCGGGGCCAAGTAGACCATCATCCAGCCGCCAGCGACGATGAGGGTCCAGGAGAGGATGACGGTGACGAGGCCGACCCAGCGCGTGTCGCCCGCGCCGCGGAGCGCGCCCGAGAGGCTCATGGCGATGCCGTCGAAGAACTGGAACGTCGCCGCGGCGATCAGGAAGCCCGTGCCCAGACGAAGGAGCTGGTCGCGGTCTTCCGGCGGTGTGCCCGGATCGATGAACACGCCCACCAGCCAGGGGCCGAAGGCGACGAAGCACACGGCGCAGATCGACATATAGGCCACCGAGACCTTTACGCCCAGCCACGCCCGGGCCGCCGCCAGGTCGGGCCGGCCCATGCCCATCGCCTTGCCCACCATCGCCGTCACGGCGATCGAGATGCCCACGGCGGGCATGAACGAGAGGGTCATCCACTGGTGCGCGATCCAGCCGGCCGTCGAGTGCCTCGGGCCGAAGTGCCCGACCTGCGCAACCATGAACACGGCCCAGCAGACCATCTCGTTGCCGAACATAAGTGCGCCCGGCCAGCCGATGCTGAAGATCTCGCGGACCTGGGCGAGGTTCCGCCGCCACGCCCGTCGGGTGGCGTAGAGGGCGTTGTACTTGGGCCCGAGAAAGACGCAGAGCGGGATGAGCAGCTCGACGCCGCCGGCGATGACGGTGGCCAGCGCGGCCCCGGTGATCTCGAGCCGTGGGATGCCCATCTGCTCGCTCGCGCGGGCCGTGAACGCGAACCAGGCGTCCAGAGGCGCGAAGCCCGTGACGCAGGCGACGGGTCCGAAGATCAGGAAGCTGTTAAGAATGAAGTTCAGGATGTTGCCGCTGACGGTGGCGACAAGCACGACGCCCGGCCGGTGCAGCCCGTAGAAGAACTGGCCGAGCGTGCGGGCCCAGAGAGTGGCGATCGAGCCCAGCAGCATGATCTGGCCGTAGGAGGACGCCATGGCGACGAAGCGGGCCCGCTCCGCGACGGCGACCGGGTCGTCGACGGCCACACCGCCCGAGACGGCCCCGATGATCGCCGGCAGCACGAACGCGCCGGGCACGAGCACCAGCAGATAGAACGCGGTGCAGATCCACCCGCCGGCCCAGGCGTAGGCCGGGGCCCGATCGGGGCGGCCGGCGCCCAAATGCTGAGAGACGTAGGTGTTCACCACGGTGATCAGGCCGTGGGCGAGCGAGATCGGCACCCACGAGCACATGCCCCCGTTACCCTGAGCCCCGACATAGACCGGGTCGGGCCCGATGTGCGCGACCATCCACTTGTCGAGCAGCTGCATGAGCGTGTAGGACGTCATGCTCGCCACCACCGGCGCGGAGATCACCAGCATCTCCATGAGGGGAGACTTTTCACGAGTCGCGGACGGTGTTGTTGCGGCCTCCCCGGTCATGAGTTTGGGAGGGTAGTCGCAGGGCGTCGCGCGATCGATTACAGGCTGCTCAGCCCGTCCCGAACAGCGATCAGGTCGATGACCAGTCCCGGAATACTCGAGCACGCGAGGCGGTCGCCAACTGCCGCGATCTCTCCAAGGCCGGCTCCGGTACGTCGCCAGACCCGCACCGACAGATCGTCCTGATCAACAACCCAGTACTCGCCCACGCCGAAGCGGGCGTAATCCGTCCGCTTCTGTTCGAGATCGATGGTCCGGCTGCCGGGCGACAGCACCTCGATCACCAAATCGGGTACGACCGTCGGCCGGTCGGCGCGACCTTGGATGCGTCCGGGCGAAAACACCCCGATGTCGGGGCGGTACACCAAAGCCGGCCCGAAGTGCACGTCAACATCGGAAGCAAACCGAAGCCCGGGGAGCGCACCGGCCAAGCGCCTCCATCAGGAACCGGATGACCTCTCCGTGCCGGAACGATCGGCTTGGGGGCATCACGACAACTCCGTCGATCAACTCGTAGCGAGCGCCGGACTCTCCGATCGACAGATACTCCTCCGCCGTCATCCGCAGGCCGGAGTAGTTCGCTTCGCCGAGGATCTCGCTCGGGTGGATCATCCCTGAAGTATAACGACCGGCCCCGCGGCCGGTCGTCTTCACGTTTACTCAGGGATTGCTCACGCCCGGCCGCTTGGCCCGGACCTCGACGGTGAACGGCGGGCCCTCCGCCTCTTCGTTCTCGCCGTCCTCCGCGTCATCGTCCAGATCCTCGGTCGCCTTCGCCTTGGACTCGTTCTCGAGCTGCTCTCGCAGGTTCCCATCGTTGACGATCGACTGGGCCTGCTCCAGAGAATCGGCCAGCGGGCGGCTGGGCAGGTGCTTGAGCCGCTCGGCCTCCTCGGACGCCGCCGCGTCGGCCGCGGCCTGGGCCTTCATCGCCTGCCACTCTTCAAGAGTGATCATCACCTCGCGCTCGACGGTGCCCTTGTGCTCGCCGACGATCCCGGCAAGGCCCATCGCGTCGATCAGGCGGCTCGCCCGCGTGTAACCGATCGCGAGCCGGCGCTGCAGCATGCTCACGCTGCCGCGACGGGTCTCGATCACGACCTCGACGGCCTTGTCGAACATCGGGTCGTCCTGGGCGTTCTCCAGGCTCTGCTTGTCGGCGTCGGGATCGTCGCTGCCGCCCACGGGCGTCGAGCGGATCTGCATCAGGCTCCGCTCGAAGGTCGGCTGGGCCACCTCGCGCATGAACTTGACGACCCGCCGGATCTCCTTGTCGTCCACCAGCGTACCCTGGGCCCGCATGAGCTTGCTGCTCTTCGGGGAGAGATAGAGCATGTCGCCCTGGCCGAGCAGGAGCTCGCCGCCCTTCTGGTCCAGCACGATCCGCGAGTCCATCCCGCTGGCCACCTTAAATGCGATCCGTGCGGGCATGTTGCTCTTGATCAGGCCCGTCACCACGTTCGCCTGCGGCCGCTGCGTCGCCAGGATCAGGTGCATCCCCACCGCGCGGGCCTTCTGGGCGATCCGCACGATCGAGTGCTCGACCTCCTTGTTGGTCATCATGAGGTCGGCGAGCTCGTCGATCACGAACACCATATAAGGCAGCTTCCGCGGGATCTTCGCCTCTTCCTCGGGCGTGGTCGGGCTGAAGCGGTCCTTCAGCTCCTCCCAGGTCATCTCGTTGTAGCTGGCGATGTCGCGGCAGCCGGCCTCGGCCAGCAGCTCGTACCGCTCGTCCATTTTGTTGACAGCCCACTCCAGGATCGCCGCCGCCTTGCTCATCTCCGTTACCACCGGGCACATCAGGTGCGGGATGTCCTTGAACTGGCTCATCTCGACCATCTTGGGATCGACCAGCACCAGCTTGAGCTCGTTGGGCTTCTTCGTATAGAGGAAGCTCATGATGATGGTGTTCATGCACACGCTCTTGCCCGAGCCGGTCGTGCCGGCGATGAGCATGTGCGGCATCTTCGAAAGATCCTCGATCATGGGCTCGCCCGAGGCGTCCTTGCCCAGGAACATCGGCAGCCGCATGCCGCCGTAGACCTCCGCCTTGGTCATCAGCTCCTTGAGCCGAACCTTCTCTTTGTGCGCGTTGGGCACCTCGACGCCCACGGTGTCGCGTCCGGCGATGTTGGTCACCACGCGGATGTTCACGCTCTTCAGGGCCCGGGCCAGGTCGTTGGCCACGGCGCTGAGCACCGCGACCTTCGTCCCCGGCGCGAGCCGCAGCTCGTACATCGTGATCACCGGCCCGGACTCGACGCCCACGACCTCGCCGTCGATCTTGTATTCCTTGAGCGCCCGCTCCAAGGCTTCGGCCTGCTCGCGGACGTAGCTCTCCATCGTCTGAACGAAGTTGCCCTCGGGCTCTTCCAAAAGGTCCAGGCCCGGGAAGCGATAGCCCTCAAGGTCCATCGTGCTCTGGATGTCCCGCAGGTCCGCCTCGGTTGCCGAGCGCTTGGTCTGGCTCGCGAATCGCACCGGCAGCTTGGCCATCTTGGCCCGCAGCTCCTCGGGCGTGAAGCCCTTCTTCTCCTCGGCGGCCGCCGCCGGCTTGGCGGCGGGCTCGTCATCGTTCTCATCGTCGTCCGACGACCCCGCGGGCTCGGACACTTCATCATCAGCATCATCGTCGGCCTCGGCGATCGGCACGCCCCGCGCCGCGGCCGGCGTGAGCCCACCGCCGTCGGGATCGAACGCCTCGACGCCGCCGATCCCGCCCGCGTCCGGGTCGATGGACTCGCCGCCGGTCTCGCCGTCCGCGTCCTGGCCCGCTTTAGTCTTCTTTCGCGCTTTGCGGCCGGGTATCGCCGGCGTGCCCGGCTGGGCCGCAACCTCGACCAGCGACTTGTCGTCGTCCACATCCGTCTCGCGGACCTTGAGGGTCGCGGCCTCGCTCGCCGCCCTTGCCGCGGCCCGCTTGTCCGCCAGTGTTCGGGCGGTCGCCAGCGCCGCGGTGCCCGCGACGCGGCCCGCGGTCCGCGTCCCGCTCCAGAGCATTCGCCCGGTCCACGCCGCCGCCAGCATGGCCCAGACGTCGAGCGTCACGATCGATCCGACGATCATCGCCAGCGACAAGGGCACCACGGCGAGCGTCGAGAAGCTCCGCGACAGCACCTGCCCGCCGTTGAGCCCGATCAGCCCGCCCGGCAGGTTCATCACCGGGCCGGAGGTCGGGAAGTAGATCGCCTGAGCGCACGCCGCCGTCGCGGTCATGAGAAGTGCCCCGAGCGTCCGCACCGCCAGATGGCTGATGCGGTACCCGTTGCCCCAGACATACAGCGATACGCCCCAGAGCGCCACCAGCACCCACGCGCCATATCCCCAGAGCGAGTAGAAGAGGTAGTGCGCCACGAGCGCCCCCACCACGCCCCCCAGGTTCGCCGGTGGCTTGTTGACCGGCACCGCCGCCGAACCGGGGTCGGTCGCGCTGAACGAGCCCAGCGAGAGCACGACGAACACGAAGGCCAGAAGCCCCGCGATCCATGCCACCCGCTTCCATACCGCCGACGGGTCCATGTCGGACTCGATCAGCGGCTTGGCCCCGCCGCGAGCACCCGACCCATCGGCAGACTTTGCGCCTTTTTTGTTCAAAGCACTCACGCCGGCCTCCTCCGCGTCCCGAGCCCGCGCGCGGCCACCCTTTACGACGGTTGTTCCTTCAGTCATCACACCCCCGATATCGGCCCGCCCCCGCGCCGGGGCACACAGATGCCCGTCCAGGCCCGCCGCCGCCTTCCCCCGCCCGGCAGGGCGGAGGTCAACTGTGCCGATCACGGGGCTTCCGCGGCCTGAAATCCGCCCGTGGCAACGGCCAACAATCTTCCGATGCGGTACTTCCTGGCCATTCTCCTGCCCCCTGTCGCCGTCCTGCTTTGCGGCAAGCCCGTGCAGGCCCTGCTGAACGTCATCCTGTGGATCCTGGGGATCGTCCCCGGCATAATCCACGCCTGCCTGGTTGTCCACGAGTTCTACGCCGACCGGCGGGCCAATCGGATCATCCGAGCCACCCGGCCGGCCTGACCGGCCGCGCTCGACCCCGCATTACGCCCGTCAAAGCACCGGCGGCACGCCCCGATAGACGGTGGCCACCCGCCGGGCCTCACGTTGCATTAGGGCCCAATCGTGCCGGCTCACAACGCTGGGCGCGATCGCCGCCCCGCCCGCATTGGCGACCAGGAACGAGCAAGCGTCGGTCAAGAGGCCGTGGTCGGTGACACCGAAGAGTTCCTGGGCCGCCACGCGGAGACCAAGCCCCGGCGCGTCCAGCCGAAGCATCTCCGCGGACATCGACGGGTGCCGACCGGCGACGATCGGGCTCTGCGGGTCGATCATTCCCGTCGGCGAGCGGGCCTTGAGCTGCTCGACATGCTGAGCGAGGTTCGAGTGGTGCAGGAGCGCCGTGCCCCCCGGGGCGAGCTTTCTGGCCAGCTGCGCGAGATATGCCCGCACAGTGTCGCGGTCGGCAAACACCAGCGCTTCCCACGACAGGCAGACATTCACGCTCCCGTCGGGGATTTCCGCCAGAGACCGGCCGTCGTTGAGGATCAGCCGGACCCCGGGCCCCAGCCGCTCGCGGGCCCGGCGGAGGCTGCGCTCGCAGACATCAACGCCCGTGTACCGCAGCGCAAACGGCCGCACGCACGAGGCCAGCAGCCCCGCGCCCACACCGATCTCCAGCACGTGCTCGGCGGGGAGCACCCGCGAAAGCCGTGGCAGGAGATACCCCGTCCAAAGCCCCGCCGCCCCGCCCCAGGGGTCGTACGCGGCCTCGCTCTGACGCAGCGTGTCGGTCCGCGCCTGAAAGTTGCGCACGCCGATCGCGTCGCTCGCGGCGGGCGTGGACGCGGCGGCGATCTCAAAGAGGTCGGCGCCGCCGCTGCCGTGGCCGGAGACGGCGGTCATGACGCACCACCAGAGGGTCGGGGTGGCACGATCTCCACCTCGTCGATCACCCGGCGGCGAAGCAGGTATTTTTCCCCCCCGGGGGCCACGTGCAGCCGTTCCTCAACCTGCTCGCGCACCACACGCGTTGGCTCGGCCTGCGCCGAGCCCGCGTCCATCGTCGTGGGTCCGGCGGCCGGCGGCTGCGGCGGCGCCGGGTCCGACGTGATCGCGTTGACCACGTGCCCAAAGAATGCGCCGATGTTGCGCAGCAGCGAGTCGTGCCCTTGGCCCGTCCCGGGGCGGGACGGAGGCGGTTCAGATGCAGACGGGGGAACTGGGGCCATCCGGGGCCTCGCGATCGGGGTCAGTGGTGCCCGTGATGAGCGGCGTGGGCCGCGTGATTCTCGAGTAGTTCGGGGATCTTCGCCGGATCGACGTTCTCGTAGAGCTTCTCGTCCACCAGCATCGCCGGGGCAGTCCCGCACGAGCCGATGCACTCGAGCTCGACCAGCGTGAACCGCCCGTCGTCGGTGGTCTCGCCCACGTCGACGTTCAGGGCTCGCTTGCACGCCTCGGAGACCTCGCGCTGGCCGCAGAACTCGCAGGCGATCGAGCGGCAGACCTGCACCAGGTGCTTGCCCTTGGGCTTGAGCCAGTATTCCTCGTAGAACGACGCCGTATCGATCACGTCCGAAGGCTTGAGTTTCAGGAACTCGGCGACCTCCAGCATCGCCTGCGGCGGGATCCAGCCGTATTCATGCTGAAGCATGTGCAGCGCGGGCAGCAGTGCCCCCTGCGAGCGCTCGTAGCGGGGCAGATAGGTGTCGCGGAGCGTCGCCTGCATCGCGAGCGTCAGGTAGGGCTCGGCCCGACGCTCGATCTTGATCCCGGCGGAGTTCTTGGTGATCCAGGCCATTGGACGCGATCCTAGGCCCCATGCTCCCCGGCCCACCCGTTCCAGAGCCCCGCCCGGCGTCGCTAACTCTTCATCGACGAGACCACCGCGATGGCCACCGGCACCAGGATCAGCACCGGGATGAACACCGCCACTCCCGGCGGGAGCATCGGCCAGTTCACGCTGGTGAGCAGGATGCCGCCCATCAGCGAAACGATCCCGATCGGGGCGCACTTGAGCGACTGCACAAGCATGTTCTTGGGTTCGCGCATCAGGAAGAAGGGCATGGTGATGATCAGGGCCAGAAACGACGAGAGCAGCTGGCTGGCCCGACCCCAGCGGATCCGCTGAAGCTCGGCCCGGAACTTGCTGTCGACGTTGGGCCGGGCCAGCATCTCGCCGATTTGTGCCCACGACAGCGACTGGCTGTAGGCCCGGAACTGGCGGAACTTCAGGCTCTCGGGATCGAGGTCCGTCATGATGCGGCTGGGCGTCGGGCGTGCCCCGCCACCAGGGGCCGAACCGGCACCGCCGGGGGCCAGCTGCATCGACGCGAGCCGTGGGTTGGTCAAGTCCCACCCGCCATCACGCCACACGGCCCGCTCGGCGCTGATGGCCCCCGTCGCGACGCCCTTGTCCCGCAGCCAGACCGTCACGTTGGCCATCTCGCCCCGGGCCGGATCGAACGTGCTCGCGAGCCAGATCGCCCCCTGGGTGTCGCAGGCGAGCATGACGGGGACCTGCTTCCAGTCGATCCGCCCCACGTCGTCGTTGCCCCGCGTGAGCAGCGGCGCGATCTCAGGGCGGCTGAGCACCAGCTCCTGATTCAGCACCTTCAGGCCTAGCATGAGCGCCGCGACCATCAACACCGGCCGGGCCAGCCGACGCAGGCTGATCCCACCGGCCAGCACCGCGACCAGCTCCCGGTTCCGCACCAGCTGCGTGAACGTGAAACCCATCGCCGCCACGAGCACCAGCCCCACGAGGTAGACATAGAGCTGCAGCAGCCGCGGCCCCCACAGGTGCACGATCGCCAGAACCGTCAGGGCCACCCGACGGACCCCCTCGGCCTTAGGGTCGGTCTTCATCGCTCCCTCGATGAACTTGTCGATGTTCAGCGCCACGTCGACGGCCACGACGAAGCTGAACAGGACCACCAGCAACGCGACCACGTTGAAGAGATACTGGCGGGCGATGTATCGGTCCAGCGTGGTCATCGCGATCCAAGCGTCCGCGGCCCGGAGGGCATCGGGGCCCCCGCGTTGTTGCTCAGGTCCCAAGCGTAGATGGCGCGGAAGCAGAGCACGCCGATCGCCGCGGCCGCAAGCACATCGCTGAAGTAGTGCGCCCCCACCGCCAGCCGCGACGCGCAGCAGAGCGCCGCGAGCACCAGCAGCACCCACCGCCAGCGCGGGAACACCAGCCCAGCCGCCAGGGCCGCCCCGACCGCGACGCTCGCGTGGCTCGACGCCAGACCCAGGCCCGAGGTGCTCCAGAACTCCGCCGATCCCGGCGAGCCGGCCGGAAGCTTGAAGCGGTAGAAACCGTCGCCGAACTCGGGCCGCTGGCGGCGCGACAGCAGCTTGAGCAGCTCGGCCCCGATCCCCGCGGCGACCGGCACAAGCACGATGAACACGCCCCGCCGGAGCGAGCGCTTGGCCCCCGCCGCGTCGGGCTGAACGAACCCGCCGAAGACGACCAGCGCCCCGAGCGCGAGCCAGATCCAAACCCGGCCGAACGCGTAGATAGCCGTGTAGCCGGCCGCGATGGCCGCGTCGAGCCACGCGCCCGAAGCCGCCGCGCGGTACGCCGCGGGCACGCCGTAGAGACCTTCGAGCCAGACCAGCCGGGGCGTGCCGGCGCGCGTGCTCAAGAGCCAGACCGCGCGGTCCCACCCCATGGCGACGAGCAGCACGCACGCGGCCCAGAGGGCTTCGGTGCGCGAGAGAATCACACGCCGAAGCACGCGCGGAGTGTCGGCGAACGTGGCCGGCGTGCCCGTAGCGCCCGCCATTGACGCTTCGTGTATTCGTGCCTCTTCGCTCAACGCTTCGCTCCCGGACCGGAGCGATCGTTGTCGGTCCGCGGCTGGGGCGGGCGATACTCGAAGCACAGATACACCATCCGCCCCTCCTTGTGCTCGCCCGCAAACCGCTCGCCACCCGGAGCGGCGACCACGCGGGCGAACACCGACCCCAGGAACGCCCGTGCCTCGGCATCATCGCTCATGAGCGCCACGCTCGGCCGCCCGGCCAGCTCATCGCGGAACGGGCTTGCCTGCGGCCAGAGATCAAACTGCGACCGCCGCCCGCCCGTGAGCGACGCCACGCACAACACCTCCGGCCCGCGGGCTCGCAAGTAGTACGCCATCTGGCTGGCCCGGCCGTAGTGCTGCGCAATCACCATCGGCCGCCGACCGGTCTGCCGCTCGAGGTCGTCCATCAACGTCGCCACACCCCGCGCCATCTCCGCCGCGCCCATGAGCCGCCCGAGCGCAAGGTTCCGCGGCTCGCGCCCGACGACGCGGGCGAACGCAGCCCGGAATGCCGGCTTGGCGTTGAGCCGCTCGAGCACGCCAGCCGCCAGGTCGGCCCGGAGCGTCAGTGCCACCCCGATAAGCCCGTAAACGATGGTCGCGTGCCACAGCCCGCGTGCCCCGCGGACGTGGGCACGCCCCGCCCGGCGCGCTTCCCGCCGTGCCGCCAACGCATCGGCGGCCCACCATGCGCCCAAAGGCACAAGCGTCGCATGGGCCGCCATGGGCCAGTTGCCCTCCGGCTCGGCCAGCAAGGACACCAAGGCATAGAACAGCAAGATCGGCCCGGCGCAGCAGAGCAGATACCGCTGCCCGATCCAGCGCGGGTCCGCCGGCTCGCCCAAGCCCTTGGCCGCTCGCCGCGACCGCACGCCCTTGATCGCCGCCAGGATCGCAAGCACCAGCACGGGCCCGATCATGCCCAGCTGCTGGCCGACAAACTCCGGCAGCCACCACGGGCTCCACCGACTCCCGGCCCCACCCGCCACCGGCATGTCGCCGCCCCGGAGGCCCAAGTGCCCCAGCAGGTGCGCAAACGTGGGCCAGCCTTGCTCTACATTCCAGATCAGCACCGGCGCAAGGCCCAGCGCCGCGAGCAGCACGCCCACGCCCAACCACCAGCGGCCGCCCGCCCTCGCCCGCTCCGCGCCACGCGCGGCCAGCGCCGCGGCGATCAGCCCGGGCACCAGCAGCAGCATCGTGTACTTGAACAAGAACCCCGCCCCCACCGCCGCCCCCGCAAGCACCCACAGCCGGGCTTGCCCGAGCATGACCGCCCGCCACGCCGCCCACGCCGCCAGGGCCCAGCAGGCGACATACGGCCCGTCGATGGTCATGAGCACCCCGGCCATGTGCAGCGCCGGCGCGAGGCTCAGCGCGATCACCGCGTACACCGCCGCCATCCGCGGCGTCGCGCGCGAGGCCCGCCGCAGCGGGTCCAGCCGCTCCCACGCGTGCGTCGCCACATCTCGCGTCAGGCCCGCGACGCTCAGCGCTCCCACCGCCCACAGCAGCGCCGCCGGCACCCGCACGGCCCACTCGGCGTCGCCCAGCACGCCCGTCGAGAGCCTTATCGCCCACGCGACCCCCGGGCCCTTGGAGTAGTACGACCAGTCTACAAACCGCGACCAGAGCCAGTACTGCGCCTCGTCCTCGACCAGGTCGTATGGGCACAGGAACCGCAGGTACACCAGGCGCAGCACGAGCAGCCCGACCACCAGCCCCGCGGCCGGGAGCAGGCTGGTCTGGCGCCGTGTCGCTGGAAGATTCTGGCCCATGGATGTGCTGCCCGACGAAACGCCGCGTCAATGCCGCGCGAGCTTGCGGAACTCCACCAACAGGAGCACTGTCAGCACGCCCACGCCCGACCAGAGCACCGGGAGCCCCATGATCCCCTTGCCGTGGGCCAGCTGCTGGCCCCCCGAGATCGCGACCATCGTGAACAGTGCCGGGAAGAACGCCCACAGATACACCGTCAGCGGCAGCGCGTCCCGCAGCCGCATCGCCATCACCGCCCCGACCAGCACCATCACCAGGCACGCGACCGACATCGCGTACCGCTCCTGCTCCTTGCTCACGACCTCTCGCATCAGGTCGTCCACGCGGGCCCGCAGCCTGTCGGCCGGCACCCCGAGCGCCTCGCCCTCGCCCGGCCGCCGGGCCACCCGCTCCCGCACCCGCTCGAGAAGCTCCGCCGTCGAGAGGCCCATGATCGGGGCCAGCACGTCCGTCCGGGCCCGCAGGTCCGCGATCGGGCGCTCCTTAACTTCGCCCCTCCCGCCGATAAACGTCCCGTTCTCGTCCTCTTGCGGGGCCGCGACCTCGGAATCGGCGTCGGGCGTGGTCGCGCTGCTTGCGGAGAACTCCTCGGCAGCCACGTCCAGGAGCTGGATCGTGCACCGCACCCCGGGCTTGGCGGGGTCGATCGACTGTGGCAACCGCAGATATGCCGCCTGGGCGCTCTGCCGCTGCGTGCGGGCCCCGTCCGTCGGCGTGCGCTCGACGACGACCGCCCCGCCGCGCTGGGCGGGGACGATCGAGAAGAGCTTGGGCTCGCGCTTCCCGTCTCGCCGGGTCGGCCGCAGGTCGCCAGCACGGAGCACGACGGGCTGGTCGAAGGGATCGATGAACTGGGCCGAGCCGTCGCTCCGGAGCTGCTCCCGCACCAGGTCGACCATCTCCCGCTGCCCGAGGCTGACGCCCAGCGACCGCCGGAGTCGCTCGACCGAGTCGATCCGCTCGGGCCGCTGGCGGAGCTCGATAAGCTCGGCGAAGCTGAGGAACTTGACATTGTCCGAGAAGCTGTCGGGCACGTCGAACCGCGTGACTGCGTCCGAGCCCATCGTCCGGGCGCCGGGCAGAACGCCCACGAAGTCGTTGGGCTTGAGGATCACCTGCGTCATCGGCTTCTCGTCCGCGCCACCGCCCGAGCGCCGCAGCCAGACGTGGGCCGTCCGCGCGCTGGCCTGGGCCCCAACGGCCCCGTCCTTCTCCATGCGGACCACCAGCAGGCCCTGCAGATACAGCCGCTGGTACACGCCCGGGCTCTCGGGATCGGGGCCCAGGGGCACGACCTTGTCGGCGTAGATATACATGTCGTCGGCGATGCGGACGGCCTCGCCCCGCTCGATGCTGCTGATGAGGATCCGCGTCACGTCTTGGCCGACCAGCTCGGCCATGGATCGGAAGAACCGCGGGATCGCATAGTTGCTCAGCACCAGCAGCACCAGCCCAAGGATCACGCCAGACACGGCCGCCGGCACCAGCATCGTGCGGTGCCCCACGCCCGCCGCGTGGCACGCCGTGAGCTCGTTGTCCGTCGCCATGCGGTGATACGCCAGAGTCGCCCCGAAGCACGCCGCGAACGGCAGCACGTACTGCAGCGCAGGAACCCACGCCAGGCTCATGAACCTCAGCGCATCGGCGGGCCCAAGCTTCCCGTCGGCCAGCGGCTTGATCGCCAGGGCGAAGGCGATCACCGTCGCTAGCACCGCCGTGGTCAGCAGAACCAGCTTCCACAGGTCGCCGGCGACGTACAGCCAGAGGATGATCGGCGGGCGCCTCAACAGAACTCCCTTGGGCATGGGCTTGGCTGCTCTATTCAACCCGCCAGCCACTCGGCGATGAACCGGACATACACGGCCACCAACAAATAGCTCGCCGCCCCCAGCGCAACCATCCCCAGCACGATCTGCAGCGCCATCACCGCCACCGCCCGCGGATACCCCGCCGAGTCCTTCATCTGCACCGCCTTGTACACCACCGCGATCCCCAGCGCTAAGGGCACCAGAAACACCCACCACCAGTCGTGCAGCGGCAGCGGATCGATGAACGGCCGATACGGCAGCCTCGGGCTGACCCCCTGCGCCAGCGCCGCCGATCCCGGCAGAGCGAGCAGCGCCGTCGCCGCAAGAATCAAGCGCCGGTGCGTGCCCATCACGAGAATCCCCCCGGCGACTTGAGCGTCCGACGAACCGAGCCCGCCCCGACGCCCCCCACGCTGCCCCCCACCCTTCCCCGGCCCGGGCCCCGACGCTCGGCCCGGTGGTGCCAGAGTGCATCGAGCACGCAAATCAGGTTCAAAAACCCCGCCAGCGTGGTGAACAGCGTCCCGAGCTCGTTCATCCGGCCCAAGCCCTTGGCATTGGGCGGGTACGCGGGGCGCACCGTCACGCTCCTGCCTGCGCGGTCGGTATAAGTTGCACTCCCCACGCCATCGGACCCCATGACGATCGGCACGGCCTGGCCGGACTCCGGATTCCTGAACTCGTC
This sequence comes from Phycisphaerales bacterium, assembly GCA_038214505.1. Lineage (GTDB taxonomy): Bacteria > Planctomycetota > Phycisphaerae > Phycisphaerales > UBA1924 > UBA4658. The sequence continues at coordinate 26,550 of JBBQRT010000007.1, forward strand.
CGGGCCGGCCGACCGCAGCAGCGGGACCGTCCGCCCGGTTGACGGATCGACCATCACCTTGCGCGCGTCGGCGACCTTGAAATGGTGCTGGTGGGTGTAATCGACCGCGAACGCCGTGGGACCGACGAGCCCCTGGCCCAGAAACCAGATGAAATCCTCGCGCCGATCCACCGAGTCGATACCGCCGATGAGCAGGCCCGAGGCGAACAGCCCCATCACACCCGTGAAGATCAGCCCGCCACGACGGATGTGGCCGAGGTAGAAGTGGCCGAGCCCCGGCAGCAGCAAACCCAGCACGCCAGCCACCGGCTGCAGCGGCTCGGGCGACCGGGAGGCCGCCGGGCTCGCCGCGGGGCGGAGCGTGGCCGCGGGAGTTGCCGACGCCGTCGGAGTGTGCGATGAGGGCGGAGTGCTGGGTGTGCTCACGCGGATGCAGTCTCGACGATTGGCGCGGCAGTTGGCTCGGCGCGGGAGGGGACGTCAGGATTCGGAACCGCTCGGAGTCTACACACACCCCGCCCCGCCCCCACCGGCTCGCTTCTCCCGCCCCGCCCCCGTGGATGGCTGACCACCAAGCCGGCGCTCCGCCCGCCTCGGCGGGGGTGGTTGACACGCGGGGGCGAGTGAGTAGTGTACCGCCATATTGGCCGGATAAGACCGGCCGCGCACGGGCGCGGCCCATAGGGGCCAGTATGTGGATCGTGGTCCGCGCGTGGCGGGCCGGCGTCGCGGACGTGTTCGAAGCCGAGGACTCAACCATGCTGCGCAGCGCTCAGGACCTGCTTGAAGAGATCGCCCGGCCCGCGGGCCTGTCCGAGAACTACACCCCGCACGGCGATGCCTCGGGCGTGGCGCTTCTTGAAGAAGACGAGCTCCTCGGCCCCGCCGACGCCCGGTCGCCCCTGGCGTTCCAATCGCCGCTCTCACCCCTCATGGACGCCAAAAAGGGCGACGATGAGGACGAGGAAGAGGCGCCCGCCGAAGGAGGGGGCAATCTGGACGACGAGGACGACGAGGACGAGGGCCTCGACGCCGAGGACGACGAGGAAGATGACGAGGAAGACGAGTTTGAGGATGAGGAGGACGAAGTCTTCGGCGAGGACGAAGAAGACGAGGACTTCGACGCCGACGTGGACGATGACGAGGACGAGGAAGACGACGACTTCTGAGCCCGGCTGATCGCCAGTGGTTCTTGCCCCGGTCGTCGCCGCTCCCCGCCGAGGCGACGACCCATGCGCATCCCGCCCCACGCCGATCAGCCCTCGAACCCCGCGGCCGTCCCCGGCACCAAGCCCGGCACCCCCCAGCCGCCGACCGAACCCCAGCGGTTCTCGGGCGTCATTGATCGCCGCACCGGCCTCGACCGGCGGCTGGTCGCCAAGATGCAGGCCGAGCTGGACGCCGAACTCAACCTCGAGCCCACTCCGGCCCCAGCCAGCACACCGGATCAGGATTCCGACGCCGGCACGGGCCTCGAGCGTCGCCGCGGGCCGGGGCGTCGCCGGACCGATTTCACCAAGTCGGCCGAGGAAGGCGAGATGACCCAGGAGCAGTTCCTGTTCATCGCCGCCATCGAGGCCTTCAAGCGTTCCAACGCGAAGATGTTCCCGACCTGGACGGACGTTCTCGAGGTCGTCCGCCTGCTCGGCTATCGCAAGACGATGCCCAGCGAGCTCAACCTTCGGAACGTTGAGGACTGGACCGAAAAGCCCGCCACTCCCAGCGGCGTGCGGACCAAGCCCGGTCACCCCGAACTGCCTCGGGACCAGCGCCGGGCCGCCTGATTGATCCCCGCCCGGCCCCGCCCGTCTTGACAGTTGCGGGCCGATCTGCGACGGTGGGCCCGTGCCCGCCCCAGTTGCTCCACCGCCGCCCGCACGCCCGCCCACGGCCCAACTCGCCCGGCCGCGCCCCGCCCGTCGAAGTGTCATCGCCCTTGCGTGTCTGGCGGCGGGCTATCTCCTGGCTCGAAGCGCCCTCCCCGCCCTGCCGGCCATCACGCCCGCGTGGCTGCTGGGCATCGCCGGCGGACTGACGCTCCTCGCCCTTGCCTCCCGCGGCTGGCTCTGCCGCGGCTCCCTGGTGCTCGCCGTCGTCGTCGCGGCCGCCGGGTGGTTCTCCCTCCGCGTCCAGCACCGCCCCGCCGATGCGCTCACGGGGCTGGCAATCTCGGCCGATCCGGGCCCGGAGGCACCCCCCGTCCTGCTGGCCGCCCTTGGCGTTGTCACCTCGAACCCCGAGCCCGCCTCCGCGCCCCGCGGCGTGCTCGGCCCGGCGATGGCCCGCGAACGCCACATGCCGCCGACCGTCCGCTTCACCCTCCGCGTGTTCGAGGCCGACACCGGCATGCGCCGCGTGCCCGTTTCCGGGACCCTCCGCATCCGCCTTCGCGCCGACGGGGCCGTCCCCGACACGATCCGCCCCGGCGCAACCGTCCGCATCGCCGGCGAACTCAAACCCATCGAGCCCGGCCGAAATCCGGGCGAACCCGATTGGCTTGCCATGGCCAATCAGGACGGCGTCGTCGGCACGCTCGACGTCCCAAGCCCCGAGCTTGTCACCGAACGCCCGCCCGGCTCGCTCCACGAGCGACTGCTCGGCTCTTGGTGCGCCTTCCGCGGCTCGCTGCACGCGCGGGCCCGCGCTGCCCTGGGCCGCGGTACGGGCGCCCCCGACGACGACGCCCAGCTTCCCGCCGCACGCGCACTGATCGCCGCCCTGCTCCTTGGCGAGCAGGACGACCGCCTCCGCGACGTCTCCGCGGCGTTCACACGACTCGGCCTGCTGCACATGGTCGCCATCAGCGGGTTCAATCTCGCCGTCATGGCCGGGGCCGCGATGTTCCTCCTCCGTCTCACCGGCGATCGCGGCCCGCTGGAGCCCCTGCTAGTCGCCCTGCTGGTGCTCGCGTATCTCATCGTGCTCCCCGCGCAGGCCCCGATCCTCCGCGCGGGGATCCTCGTGCTCGCCCTGCTGCTCACCGAATCCCTGGGTCGGCGGTACGACCGAGTCAGCGTGCTGGCCTGGGTCGGCGTTGCGCTGCTCCTCTTCCGCCCGATGGACCTGTTCAACCTGGGCTTCCAGCTCTCCTTCGGGGTTGTCGCGGCGCTGCTGCTCCTGGCCGAGCCGATGAGCCGCAGACTTTTCGGCACGCCGATCATGGGACTGGTCAAGCCCCATAAGCCTCCGGGCTCGCCGCGGCTCTCCGATCTGCTTTCAGGCGCGGGCTACGCCGCCAAGGCCGGGCTGAAGGCCAACATCGCCGCCAGCGTGCTGGCGTGGCTGGTCTCGACGCCCGTGGTCGCCTGGCACACGGGCCTCGTCTCGCCCCTGGCGATCGTCTCCGGGCTGATCGTGCTGCCGCTGACGATCGTGCTGCTCTGGGTCGGCTACGCCGCGCTTCTTGTGGGCACGCTCGTGCCGGTCGCGGCGGGCGTCTCGGGGGTCGTGCTCGACGCCCTGGGCCTCGTGCTCGTGCGGGCCGTGCTGCTGCTGGATCAGATGCCGCTGACCGCCGTCTACCTGCCCCGGCTCTGGCCGTTGTGGGCCATCTTGGCCGTGGCTGCGGGTGTTTTGACCGCACTGAACACCCGCCCGCGCCGACTCATAGCCGCGTGGTTAATCGTGCTCGCGGCCCTGTGCGTCCAGGTCTTCTGGCTGCCCCAGCGTTCGGCGGCGGGCGGCCCCCGGGTCGACGTGCTCGCCGTGGGAGAGGGCTCGTGCCAACTCGTTCGCGCCGGCGGCGTATGTGTGCTGGTCGACGCCGGATCTTCGGCTTCGGGCCTGGGCGAGCGGATCATCCCTCAGGCCCTCCGCTCGCTTGGTGCGTGGCGCGTACCAACGGTCATCATTACCCGCCCAACCCTCGACGCGTTCTCCGCCCTCCCCGACCTGGTTGTTCCCTTGGGCATCACCACCGTCCACGTCCCCGACGCCCTGCTCACCATGGCCAGGAACGCGCCGCGCGGACCCGCGGGCGAACTGCTGGATCTCCTCCAGGCCCGCGGCGTCGCGGTCGTGCCGCTGCTCGACGCCCAGACTTTCCCCTTGGGCGACTCGACCCTGCGCGTCCACGCGCCGCCCATCACGCCCGGCACGCCCGCCGACGCTTCCGCCGTCCTCAGCCTTGAGTCCTCCGACGGCCAGACCTTCCTGTTGCTCTCGTCGGCCCCCGACTCCACCATCGCGTCTCTCGGGACGATTGGTTCACTCGCCGGCGTCGTCGGCCGCCCACGCGCCTTGGCCAACCCCGCGGCCCAGCGGCTACTGGCCCAACATGCCGACGCAATCGTGATTCGCTCGGGCAAGGGCCCGTCGGCGGAATCCTTCGATACGGATCGCCACGGCTGCCAATCGGTCGTCTTCGGCACCATCGACCAGCCAGTAATCCACACCGTTCGTCCCTGACCTTGGGTCCGAAAACGACCACGCGTCGGTGTACCCCCCGGCTATCGGGGCTAAACCGGCCCAAGTTTGCCGTGGCGGATATGCCCAAGACCGGGGGACGCTCCCCCGCTCATGGTGATTTGGTTGCACACCCAGCGCACGATCGTACATTCCAAGAGTCCTGCGGATTTAGCAGTGGAATTTCTCAAGTATTCTTCCCACTGCAACGCGGAATTCGCCCGTGCCGCCCACCGGTGTCGCGAGAGCCTTGTGTCGACCATGCCGCCCAATGTCGATCCCTGACCGGGGCTCGACGGGCGCGACGAGAAAATGAGCGTTCACCGCGAGCATGCGCGGCCACGCCGCTTCGCCCAGCCGCTCCAGACAGGGGGGCATCGGGCCAACGAAGGCGACTCCACCATGTCCAGCAAGATTGGTTCGTACTCCGCTCTGGTTGCCCTCGCGATGATCGGTTCCGCCGCTCCCGCGTTGGCCGACTTCAACTACACCGACATGTCCGACATCACCGGACTGAAGATGGTGGGCTCGGCGGTGCAGAATGGCAGCGCCATGGACCTCACCACCGCCCTCCGCCAGCAGTCAGGCGCCGTCTGGCACGAGGCCAAGCAGAACATTTCTCTGGGTTTCGACGCCCAGATGACCGTCCGCGTTCCCACGACCAACGGCTCGGGCTCCGATGGTTTCGCCCTGGTCATCCAGAACTCCGAGGCTACGCCACTGGGCGGTTTCGGCGGCGGCATCGGCTACGGGACCAACCCCTTCTTCCCGGCACAGATGGGCATCGCCAACTCCATCGCCATCGAGCTCGATACCTTCGACAACCGCACCGGCTGGGACGACATGGGTGGCTCCCACGTCAGCGTTCAGTCCCGCGGCCTGCTCGCCAACTCCGCGGAGCACCAGTACTCGATGGGCTCGGCCATGGCGTCCCGCTCCTTCGTCGACGGCAACCCCGTTACCCTCCGCGTCCGCTACACCCCTGGCATTCTCGACGTCTTCGTCGACAACCTCAACACACCCCTGTTCAGTGTGAACATCGACCTCTCAGGGCTGCTCTCCCTTGATACCAACGGCGGCTCCACCGCCGGGCAGGCCTTCGTCGGCGTCACCTCCGCGACCGGCGGCCTGATCAACGCCTCGTCCCAGCAGCTCAGCAGCTTCTCGTTCGCCGGCGTGCCCATCCCCGCCCCCGGCTCGGCCGCGATCCTGGGCCTTGCGGGTCTGGCCGCCGCCCGCCGCCGCCGCTCGGTCTGATTCTTCCGGTCACTTCCGCTGGCTCCAGACTTTCCTACGCCCATCCCCTGTCCTGCGGCGGGCCCTCGCGGGCCTGCCGCGGTTTGCTTTTGCACACCGGGGATCGATCGGGTCGATCGTCCAAGCATGTCGCCTGCTCGCTTCTGGACCATGGCCGTCGTCGTCAGCCTCGCCTCGGGCAGCTTGGTGGTCATCGCCGCCCGGACCGTCCGTCCGTCCCCGCCCCGGGCGACGGGGATGCCCGTCGCTCAGCGGCCGCCGCCGAGCGTGGACATTGTCTCGGTGCTGCGGGCGATGCAGCTGGTCACGGTGCAGATCGACGCGGGCGTGCGTTCGACCAGCCAGCACAATTCCTGGCGCGGGGACGTTCTGGCGAGCGTGCTCGCTCCCGCGAGGTATTACTACGCCGTCGATCTTTCGGAGCTGAAACCGGCGGACATCCGGATCGACGGGCCCGCGCAGGCCATGACCCTCCGCGTGCCAGCCCCGCGACGGCTGGCCGTCGAGGTGCTCCCCGAGCAGCGGGCGGATCGCGTGCGGGTCAGCGGGACGCGGCTGCGCGATGTGGCCGGCGAGTACCACCTGGGCCTGGCCCGCATGGGCCTCTACGACCAGGCCCGCCGGGCCGAACTATTGCCCGACGACCAGCGCCGGCTAGTGGAGCTCTCGGCCCGGCAGATCGAGTCGCTCGTGCGGACGCTCTCTGGGCACCGCGGTCCGGTGCGCGTCGAGTTTGATCCGCCCGGCGCTACCCCGGGCGACGATGCGCCGAGGGCTGATGCCGACAGATAAGAATTGCCCGGTTACACGAGCGCAACCGAGAGCACCGCAAGATCCGGCCCATGCCCGAACGACCGCGGCCCCGCTCGGATGAGCGGGGCCGCGGAACTTGGCTTGGTGCTTGGCCGGGTCCGGGCTCAGGTGCAGCCGACGAACCAGGCGGAGAGGAAGCTGAAGATGTCCGTCACGTCGCGGGTGCCGGTGCCGTTACCGCCGATATCGGCGAAGGGCGAGTCGGCGAACCAGGCGGAGAGGAACGCGAAGATGTCGGCGACGTCCTTGACGCCCGACTTGTCGAAGTCTGCGTAGCAGCAGCCGGCGTTGATGGCCGACTGGTTGGTGCAGGTGACCTGGGCCGCGGGGAGCAAGCGGGCGCCGATGCCCGCGTGGGCGGTGCAGTCGGCGGCGGAGGTCAGGGCGCAGGTGACGCCGCGGCAGCAGATGCGGCGCGGATCGGTCTGGGTTATCGAGAGCGTGCCGACCACGTTGCCCGGGCGATTGATGCCCGTGTTGGCGACGCGGATGAGCACCGGAACACCCCCCGCCGAGGGCGAGGTTGGAGATACGGGACTGGCTGAACGAGCAGCCGGTCGCGGTTCCGACGTTGTCGCTTCAGGCCAGAATGGCCGTCTCGGAGCAGGAGCTGAACACGTGCAGGATCGGGGCAAACTGTGTCGAGCCGCAGGTCTGGATGGTGTAGGTCCCCGAGCAGGGCGGGGTGAAGGTGTAGAACAGGTCGCGGCTGGTGACGGTGGAGGTCGAGAGCGAGTCGCCCACGCAGTTGACGATCGTCGAGAAGGCCGGGTCGGTGGTCACGTCGTCGAGTGTGTAGGCGGTCGAGGAGATCGTCGAGCCCGCGACGGCGCCGGGCGTGACGGTCACGGGCGTGGCGCCAGTGCAGTTATCGTTCACGGGCAGGTCCGCGGCGGCGGAGTCGGTCGGATATCTCGCGTTGGCCAAGGCGGCCCAGCTCGCCCCGCCGGTCGAGAGGTTCGCGATCGTCGCGGTGGTGGACACGGGGTTGAGGACGATCGACGTGCCGTTGGCCACGGTGCCCACGGCGACGGTGCCGTTGCCACTGGCCTTGGTGATGTTGCTCTGGCCCGCGCCCAGCGTGCCGAAGGTGATCGGTGAGCCGAAGGTGATGCGGAAGACGCTGGTGCCCGAAGTGCAGGGGTTGCTGACCGACTGGGTACCGATGAACGACAGGCCGTTGTCGGTGAGATCGATGGGCTGCCCGCCGCCGATCGAGTGGAGCGTTCGTGCAAGGGACGAGCCGGTGAGACCGCCCGCGAGGGCCGGGAAGGCCAGAATCGAACGACACCTCGTACGAATGCTTCTTTGCGCTCGCGCCCAATACACCGGTCGAAGACAACAGGTCCGAGAATTAGGGGCCAAGGCCCCGGGTAATACCCCGTGACAACTGTCGCCATTCCGGGGCGGGAGGAAAAGTGCTTGAGTTCGGCCCACGGTCGGGCCAGCGCGAGCCAGTAATTGGGTTGATATCGATTCACCTTACCTCCGAATAGAGATAACTGCAACAGTTTCTCCAAAGAAAGTCATCGGTTTCTTCCGGGACGAGATTTTGTCTTGTAAAGTGGGGGTCTGGGTGGAACGATTCGGGCCTGGACCGTCAGCACCCAAGGAACGCTCGCTATGGCCGCTTCGCCAACCGAGACTCCCTCATTTGACATTCATGTCCGGGTGGTTGCTCATCGCGTGCGAGCCAGTCTGGCCGAGACCCTCAGCCAGTTAGGCATCGACCCCACCAAGCCGCAGGTCATGTCACGCCAGTTGGGTCTCGACAAGAGCCTGGCGTGGAAGACCAGCCGCCTGGTAAGCGACGACGACCCCTTCGCGGCCATGCCCCGCCTGCCGGGGCGCTCCGGGCAGAAGATCCTGATCAAGGCATTGGAGCAAGCCGGGGCAAGCGTTGAGTCGCTCAAGTCGGTTCAGGACTCGATGGACGAGTTCGAGCGGCTGGTCGAGATCCACGCCGGGGACCGCGAAACGCTCGAAGTCATGGTTTCAAGCCTCTCTGCGCAGGGAGCGCCCGAGCGTGAGGAGACCTTCCGCAAGCTGGCGTTCCAGGGCAACAGCGCGATCTTCGGGGTTCAGGCCCGGGTCCAGACGACAGCCCACATCGTCGCACCGTCCAAAACGCCCGACTACATCGATATCGTCGTGCTCAACGGCTTAGTCGACCTCCGACGTCTCCGGGCCGACACGCCCTGGGCGGTCGCGATCCTGCGGTCGTACACCGATTCGGGGGTAGAGAAGGAGTACGCGGGGGTCACGGCGATGGACGGAGGAAAGGTGCCTTCCGACGGGCTTCCGCTGCTGAGCGCGTTCAGTTCGCCGCAGCTACCCTCGATGCTCAAGAGCCGGACGACCGACGGCGGGATCCGCTACGAGCTGCCCGGCGGGCCGGTGGGCAACACGGGCTCGTGCACGTGCATCACGGGCTGGATCTCGCAGGCCGCCGGGTGTCTGCGCCGAACGCCGGACGACCGCTTCGGCGAGCATGCGGTGCACTGGAACACGCCGGCGGAACTTGCGGTGTTCGATCTGTTCATGCACCGGTCGCTGACCTTCGCCCACAAGCCGCGGGCCTTGGTCTACAGCCAGTTGCCCGGAGGCCCTATTTATCCGCGCGACGGGCACGAGCGCGGGATTCTGCCGCTGAGCGAGGGAATGCTCGAGCTGGGCAGCCCGCCAGAGCTGATGACGCCCGAGCTGCCGCGGTATCCCGCGATGATCGAGATGGGGTGCACGAGCCTGGGCTTCTTGGCGGGGGATTTCGTGGGCTTCCGGATGCGGATGCGGTATCCCCCGATCCCGACGATGGCGGTATATCGATACGAGCTGCCGGAGTAAGGCTTGGCGGCCGAGTCGGCGGGCCGGGGGTTTGCCGGGGCGCGTGGAAAAATGGACAACACGGACGAGTTGTCCGAGCGTCGCCGCGGCTGGCGGGGGTTATGATCGATTTCGGCGCTGGACAACTCCAGCGCCGATCCGCATGCTTGATCGCCGCACGCATCCGCGGGCGCGCGTCCGAAGTTCCTTCGCACCGAGGTGACCCATGGCCACCAGCACCGACCTTCCCCCCCGCCCCCGCGCCGCTGGCGGCGCCGACGCCCCGCTCCAGCAGCCCGCCCCCACGCAGCACTGGAACGACGACCCGGGCGACAAGCCCATCATCTTCGTCAACGGAAAGATGCTCCCCAAGCGCGACGCCATGGTCAGCGTCTACGACCACGGGCTCCTTTATGGAGACGGGGTCTTCGAGGGCATCCGCGTGTACCGCGGCAAGATCTTCAAGTGCGCCCAGCACATGGAGCGCTTGTACCGCTGCGCCGAGGCCATCCAGCTCAAGATCCCCGTCTCCCCCGCCGAGATGGTCAAGATCCAGCGCGACTGCATCGAGGCCAACAAGCTCGACGAGGGCTATATCCGCCTGGTCGTCACCCGCGGCTTCGGCACCCTGGGGCTCGACCCACGCCGCTGCCCCGTTCCGGGCGTCATCTGCATCGCCGACCAGATCCGTCTGTATTCCGAGGAGGCCTATCGCCACGGCATGAAGGTCGTTGTCGCGCAGCGCCCCAAGACGCCCGTCGCCTGCCTCGACCCGCGCATCAAGAGCCTCAACTACCTCAACAACATCCTCGCCAAGTGCGAGGCGATCGATGCCGGCTGCGACGAGGCGATCATGCTCTCGACGGACGGCTTTGTGACCGAGTGCACGGGCGACAACGTCTTCATCGTCAAGAACGGCGAGCTGCTCACCCCGCCCCCGATCAACGGGCAGAGCGCCCTGCTCGAGGGCGTGACGCGACGGTTCGTGATGGAGACGCTGGCACGCGACTGCAAGGTGCCCGTTCGCGAGAAGCTGATGCGCCTCGACGAGGTGCTCGGCGCCGACGAGCTGTTCCTCACCGGCACGGCCGCGGAGATCATCGCCGTCCACAGCGTGGGCGACTTCCGGATTTCCGAGGGCGAGGGACCAGTGACGGCCAAGCTCCGCCAGCGGTTCCGCGACATCGTCACCAGCGACCACGTGCCCGAGGACTGATCCGGGCCGGCCCAACTCCAGGCGCTCACTCCGGCCCCGGGCGTCCCTCGCCCGGGGCTGTGTCTTTGCGGGCACCGCCGGTGCGCTCTACTCTTCCGCCCCTATGAAGATCTCCGTCGCCTGGCTCAACGAGTACCTGGAACCGGGCGACATCACCGCCCAGGACGCCGAGCGGGTGCTGACCTTCGCCGGCTTCCCGATCGAGTCGGCCCACGCCACCCCGGACGGGGACACGTGCATGGACGTCGAGGTCACCAGCAACCGCGGCGACGTGCTCAGCCACATCGGCGTGGCCCGCGAGATCGCCGCCGCCACGGGCCGGCGGCTTCGCGCCCCGGCGGCCAACCGCGCGTTCAACTGGTTCGACGAGGCCGACCTCGCCGCCCCGGGCGGGGGCACTGGCGGAACCGACGTCGGCTCGCTGATCGCCATCGATAACCGGGCCGGGGACAAGTGCCCGCTGTTTACCGCGCGCGTGGTCCGCGGCGTGAAGGTCGGCCCATCGCCCAAGTGGCTCGTCCGCGCCTTGGAGAGCGTCGGGCAACGGTCGATCAACAACGTCGTCGATCTCACCAACTTCATCTCGCTCGAGTACGGCCAGCCGACCCACGTCTTCGACCTGGCGACGCTCGCGGTCGGAGCCGACGGCAAGGTCCGCCTGGGCGTTGGCCCCGCGGCCAAGGGCGAGAAGCTCGCCCTGCTCGACGGGCGGACCGTCACGCTCATCGGCGACGAGATCGTCGTTGCCGATGGCGTCGATGGCGGCGGGCGGGCCATCAGCCTGGCGGGGATCATGGGCGGTTCGGAGACGGGCGTGACGGAGCGGACGACGGACGTGGTGATCGAGGCCGCCACGTGGGATCCGGTGAGTGTGCGGACCATCGCACGGCGGCTGGGCATCCGCACCGACGCGTCGTATCGCTACGAGCGGATCGTCGACGCGCGGACGATCGAGACGCCGGCGCGTCGGCTGGCCGCGATGATCGTCAAGCTCGCGGGCGGGAAGCTGCTGCCGGGCGTGATCCACGCCCCTGGCGCGGGAGGCGCGGCGGGTGCGGGGGGTGCGGGGGGTGCGGGGGGTACGGAGCGGGGGCTTGCGCAGGTGTCGCTCCGCCCTGCGCGGTGCCGAGCGATGATCGGGCTCGACGTTTCCACGCCAGAGATCCAGCGGGTGCTGGAGGCCCACGAGCTGCAGGTGCGGCCCGAGGGCTCGGGGGCCGACCTCCGCCTTGCGTGCACCATCCCCGCGCACCGGCCGGACCTCGAACGCGAGATCGATCTAGTCGAGGAGGTTGCGCGGACGGTCGGGCTCGACAAGATCCCGGTGCACGAGAAAATCGGCGTGCGTGTGACCGGGCCGCAGACCAGCGAGCGGGCCGTGCAGGCGGTGCACCAGGCACTCACGGGTCTGGGCTTCTTCGAGACGGTGACGTTCACGTTCGTTTCGCCCAAGGCGGCCAAGGCGTTCACGCCCGCGGGTCTCGAGACGCTGATGGTCCACGACGAGCGGCGCAAGGCCGACCCGGTCCTGCGGCCGAGCGTGCTGCCGAGCCTGCTGGCGTGCCGGAAGAAGAACCAGGACGGCGGCGTGAAGTCCGACGGCGAGCTCGCGGGCGTGGGGCCCGGCGGTGTGCGGCTATACGAGGTCTCCGCCGTGTTCGCGCAGGAGCCGGCCCGGGCCAAGGGCGAGCGCGGCGTCGGTCGAGAGAGCGTCAAGCTCGCGCTGCTGGCCGATGCAGGCTTCCCTGCCGGGGCCAGGGCCCTCGAGCAGAAGCAGGCCGGCGTGCGGGCGCTTCGGGGTGCCATCGAGGCGGTCGCCGTTGCGCTGGGCGGGTCGGCGGCACGGGTCGCGCTGGTGCCGGGAGCCGCGCCGGGCTTTGATCCGCGCGCGTGCGCGATCGTCACGCTCGACGGAGCGACCATCGGCGCGATGGGCGTGATCGCCGCCGCGGCGATGGGCGAGTACGGGCTGGAGATGCCGGTGGTCGGGGCCGAGCTTGAGATGTCGGCGCTATGCGCGATGTTCCCGCCCAGGGCGAACGTTCGGGCTCTGCCGCAGATGCCGGGCATCGAGCGCGACCTGTCGCTGATTGTTCGCGAGGATGTGCGGTGGTCGGCGATCGACGAGCTGGTGGGCGGTGCGGCGGTGCCGCTGCTGGAGGCCTGGGGCTTCGTGGGCGTCTATCGCGGCCCGCAGGTGGGCGCTTCGCGCAAGAGCGTCACGCTGCGGCTGCGTTTCCGCGACGACTCTCGAACGCTCACCCACGAGGAGGTCTCGCCGCAGGTCGAGTCGCTGGTGGCGTTGGCCAGGGCGCGGCTTGGTGCGGAGCTGCGGACGGCGTGAGGCACGGCGGCCCCGCTCAGGGGCAGCCGGCGAACCAGCCGCTGAGGAATCGGAAGATGTCGCTCACGTCGCGTGCGCCGGAGTTATCAAAGTCGGCGCCGCAGCAGACGTTCGGCCCGCCCGCTCGGGGGGGCGAGCAGGCGATGCCAACGCCCAGGAACGTGCCCGCGCAGGCGGCGCTGGTTGTCTGCGTGCAAGCCGCCCCGGTGCAGCACGCGCCCGGGAGTGTCGCGGCGCACGCGAAGCCCTGGCACGGGAACCCGGCATTGAACGCGCCCCCGGAAAGGGCGCATTCCGCGCGGGAGAGGAGCACGCAGCCGCCACCCGAGCGGGCGCAGCAGGCGCCAAAGTCCGCGCACTCGGCGAAGATTCGCACGGCGAGGGTTGCGTTGTTGGCGGCGCTTAGGGTCCATGCGCCATCGAACCGACGCGTGGCGCTGCTGAGGAACACGGGCAGGCCGCCGCGGAAGAACGTGACGCTTGCGCCGAGCGTCGGGTTCGCGTCCGAGGTGATGCCGATCCAGTAGCTCGCCCCGGGCGTGAGCGGGATGGGCGAGTTGATGATCCACTGCAGAGTCGTCGGCGTGCCGACCGGTGGGCTGGGGATGGTGCTGGCGATGATGGGGTTGGTCGAGGGCAATCCGGCGACATCGGGCCAGATGTTCAACGTAGTGTTGCTGGCCGCGACGTTGGCCTGCACGCGGGCGTCGACCAGCCAGGCCAGCCGGGGCACGCCGTCGGGGATCGTGAACCGAACGGCGGAGACGGTTGACGTCGCGTTGAGGTTCGGTCCGCTGGTGTCCGTCGAGTTGTTGGGGCCAAAGAGGTCGAAGATCGTCCCGTACTCGCACTGCCCCGCCGGGCAGCCGAGATTCACGCGCACCGCCGGGGGCAGCGGGTTGGACACCAGCGACCAGCTGCCGCCCCCGTTGCTCGAGAACGGCACGCCGACCGCTCCGGAGGGCGAGGAGGACCAGAGGAGGAAGTTGGCGCCCGTTGCGTTGTTCCGCAGGCCAACGAAGTAGTTGCCTGGGGCCAGGCGCGTCGGGCTTGAGAACGGGACGCTGACGACGGCGGGCGTGGCGCCCAGCGGGCTTGTGATCGACTGGAGAATGAGTGGGGCACCGCTGGGCAGCGTGTTCGCGGCGTTGGCAGCCCAGATGGCGACCGTGGCGTCGTCGACCGTGCCGATCACGCCGATCGGCATCTCGACGCTCAAGATCGGACGATCGACGCCGGCCGGAACAGTGAACCGCCAGGCCGCGGTCGCCGCCGCGTTGATCCCCTGCGTGCCGGTGCCGGTGAACGCGTTGTTCGGGCCGAAGGTATCGACCCCGGGGGTCGGCGTGCAGGGCGGCGTGGGCGCGTTGATCAGCACAACGCGCACCGCCGGGGTCTGCGGCTGGGCGCCGATCCAGGAACCGCCGGAGAACTGGGCGGTGGGCGCCGCCGAGAGCCCGTTCGACCACCCGATGCCGTTGCCGCCGGTTGTGGGCGTGAGAACGCCAACCCAGTAGTTGGTGGCGGGATTGAGGGGCGCAGTGGAGGTGAAGCTCACTGTCGTGAAGCTGTTGGTGACAAATAGCGGCGACGTGATGGCCTGCGTGATGATGGGCGTGATGCCCGGCAACCCGCCGGCATCCGCGAAGATGGCGACGCTCGCCCCCGGCACACTTCCAGAAACGCCGATGGTGAGCTCGACGCGCTGCACGATCGCGCTGACGGCCGCGGGGGTGGTGAACCGCACCGCGTTGTACGTGGTTCCGGTGTTGAGCGTCGCGCTGCCGCTCACCGAGTTCGACGGGCCGAAGGTATCGAGCACCGTAACCTGTGCTCGCGCGATCACGGGAACAGCCAGCAGGAGAAGAAGGGCCGGCAGGAGGGTTCGGAGCGTCATTCTCGTATCTCCAATGTTGGCCAGTGTCGACAGATGTCGGCGGAACGTCGGTGGAAGGGTCGGCGACACCGGTCCGACACGGGTTGTCGGGCGCAGGCGGAGCCTTGGCAACTATAGTTCATTGCTACCCGTCGGCCATGCCCGCGAACGTGCGGCAGCGGCGGACCGGTGGACTTCACTAGACCTTAAGACACGCGAGCCGCGCCGCGATCTGCGCAACCGCGACCATCGACCAACTTCCCGAACGAATCAATAGCCCGCTGCCTCTCGCATCAGCGTCTCGAACGTTCCCAGCAGTTCCGGCGAGTCGGCGGCGAGGCCCGGGGCCGGATCCAGCTTGGTGTACGTCCCGTCGGGGCGGAGTTCCCAGGCCCCGCGCCGGTCGGCGTTCATGACCTGAAGGATGTGCAGCAGCTTGGACCGGGCGGCCCGGCCGCCGACGGGCGTGGCGCTCTCGACGCGGTTGTGCAGGTTGCGGTACATCCAGTCGGCGCTCGAGATGAACCAGTCGCCCTCGAGCGGATCGGCCTTGGAGGCACCGAAGTGGAACACCCGGCTGTGCTCGAGGAAGCGGCCAAGGACACTGACGACGCGGATGTTCTCGCTCAGGCCCTGCACGCCCGGGCGGAGGCAGCAGAAGCCGCGGACGAAGAGGGTGATCTTCACGCCCGCCTGGCTGGCGGCGTAGAGCTGGTCGGCCATCTCGTTGTCGGCGAAGGCGTTCATCTTGACGATGATGCGCCCGCCCACGTCGCTCTCGCCGAGGGCGTGGGCCTGGGCCTGGCGGATCTCTCGGGCGATCAGGTCCAGGAAGCGCTTCTTCATGTTGATGGGCGCGACCAGGAGCGTCTCGTAGGTGTCCAAGCGCGAGCGGCCGGTCAGGAAGTTGAAGAGCTCCGTGAGGTCCTCGGTGATCGAGGGGTCGCAGGTGAAGAGGCCCAGGTCGGTGTAGAGCTGGGCCGTGCGCGGGTGGTAGTTGCCGGTGCCCAGGTGGGCGTAGGTGCGGAGGCCGCCGTTCTCGCGCCGGACGACCATGGCGGCCTTGCAGTGGGTTTTGTAGCCGACGACGCCGTAAGCGACGTGGGCCCCGGCCTTCTCGAGCGCGTGGGCGTTGCGGACGTTGGCCTGCTCGTCGAAACGGGCCCGGAGCTCGACGAGCACGGCGACCTGCTTGCCCTGCTCGGCGGCGCGGATGAGGCTGCTGACAAACGGCGAGTCGCGGCTGGTGCGGTAGATCGTCTGCTTGATCGCCAGAACGTCCGGGTCGCGGGACGCCTCCTGGATGAACCGCGTGGCGCTGGCCTCGAAGCTCTCGAAGGGGTGGTGGACGAGGATGTCGCCCTGGCGGATCGCGTCGAAGATGCTCTGATCGCGGTCGCGGAGGCGGGACGGGACCGCCGCCGTCCACTTCCGCCACTTCAGCTCGGGCCGGTCGAGGTCGGCGATCTCGGTCAGGGCGGTGTAGTCGAGCAGACCGGCGCACTGGGCGATGTCGGCGGCGTCGAGGCCGAGCTCGTCGGCGAGGTTGGCGATGATCCGGGGGCTGGGGCTCGGGCCGGTCTCCAGGCGAACGGGCTTGGCAAAGCGGCGCTGCTTGAGCTGGGCCTCGACGAGCTCCAGGAGGTTGTCGGCGTCGTCGTCGCTGGGCCCGCCGTGGCTCTCCGAGTCGCGCACAACGCGGAAGGGAACGATCTCCAGCACCTGCATGCCCGGGAAGAGATCGTCGAGGTTGGCCGCGATGACGTCGTTGATGGAGACGAACGTGCCGGTGCCCGCGCGGGGCTGGAGCGCACCGGTGCCCGGGCCCTGCTCGTCGGGCAGGCGGACCCACTGCGCGCCGACGTTGGGGATCTTCAGGCGGGCGAACAGCGGCTCGTCGAGGCTCTGGCCCGGCTCGGTGAGCAGGATGCCGAAGCTCCGAGAGAGGTTCGAGATGAACGGGAAGCGGTGGCCCGGGTCGACGGCCAGCGGCGTGAGCACCGGGAACGCGTACTTGCGGAACCAGGTCCGCAGCCAGCGGCGCTGCTCCTGGCTCAGCGCGGCGTAGCCGGCCAGAACGATCCCACGCTCCGCGAGCGCCGGCTTGACCGAGTTCTCGAAGCACTCGGCCTGCAGCCGCTGCCCGTCGGAGATCGCCATTCGCATGGCCCGCAGAAGCTCCGCCGGGCTCATGCCGTCGAGCTCGGGCGCACTGATCCCGTCGGCGATCCGCCGATGCAGGAGCCCCAGCCGCTTCATCACAAACTCGTCGAGGTTGTTCGAGAAGATCGACAGGAACCGCACGCGCTCCAGCAGCGGGGTCCGCTCGTCCTGAGCGAGCTGCAGCACGCGGCTGTTGAACTCCAGCCACGACAGATCACGGTTGAGCAGCCGCGAGCCCTCGTGCACGTCCGGGCGGGCCGTGGGCTGGCGTGGCGTGCCGACGTCTCCGGCGGCGACCAGGCGGAGGGCGGGCCCGGCCGGCTTCGGAACGGCCGCGAGGTCGTCCGGCGTGGGCATGCTCAGGCTGGAAAGAGGATCGACTGGCGACATGAGTTCAATCTTCCGCAAGCCGGCACGCGGCCGTGGGCACAAGCGTCCGGACCCAACCGACGCCCCCGCGCGGGCGCTCAACCAAGACTATCGGTCCATCGACCGCCCGTCAGGAGCCCGGCCCGCCGCCGGCCGATAGGTCGCGACACACCCAGGTGCCTCGGTGATGGATACCGCTGCGACCTGTGCCGAATGGCCCCCGATTCGCGTGATCCCGTCCTCCAGCCTGCCGCAGATGTGCTTGGCGATCAACTCGGCCGAGGGGTTGATGCCACCGTCTTGGTCAAACGGGGGGATGTCATTCAGGTTCGCATTGTGGTAGGGCTTGATGATCGCGTCAACGAGCTTCTCGAGCGCATGAAAGTCAACCAGCACGCCGTCGGGGTCGAGCGTATCACCGGCGAGGGTGACGGTGAGGCGGAAGTTATGTCCATGCACCGGCTCGCGCTGGCCGCGGAACATCAGGGCGTGGGCCGCGCAGAACTCGCGCTGGACACTGAGCTCGAACATGCCCGATCGTAGGTGCTCGCCGGGGCCATCCCCCGGGCCCGTCGCTAGAGCGTTGTCGTGGGGACCACGACCAGCTCGGGCACCAGCGACTCGGCCTTGGCCGCCAACTCGGCCAGCAGCACCGGCCGCGTGGGCTCGGGGATGATGAACATGGTGCTGCCCGAGCCAGTCACGTGGACGCGGTGCGGGCTGAGGGCTTCGAGCCGGCCCAAAATCTCCCGCAGCGGCGGCTGCACGACGCAGGCCGCCTCCGCCAGATCGTTGAACAAGTCGCCGGGCTCAACGCGCGTCGCCAGCCGCGCGGCGTCGATGAGGCGCTCGACCCGCGCAACGTCGACGCCTGCGGTTGCCGCGGCGTCGAAGGCCCGATACACGGGGCCCGTGGGGCATCCGAACGGTGGCAGAAGCAGCAGCACATCGGTGCTCATCGGCGCATCGACGCGTGTGATCGACTCGCCAAGGCCCGTCACCAGCGCGGGCCGCGGGGCCGTGGTCAGCGGCGGATCATCGGTCGACGCCGGGCGGAGGTTGCCCTCGCCCTTGGGATCGTCAAGAAAGAACCCGATGTCCGAGCCCAGCGACACCGAGAGTCGCGTTAGTTCGGCGCGAGCGATGCCGAGCCCGAAGAGCCGGTCGACGCCCACGAGCACCGCCGCGGCGTCGCTGCTCCCGCCGCCGAGCCCGCCGCCGATGGGCGTGCGCTTGATGAGCGTCAGTCGCAGGGGCAGCTCGCGCCCCGCGCGCTGCTCCAGCGTGCGATGGGCCCGCACGCCCAGATCCTTCTCTGTCGGCCAGTCGATGGGCGTTGGCCGCAGCGCCGGCGGGCCGGGATCGCGTGGGCCGGCCCAGCGGATCTCGTACCGGCTGGGCGTGCCGTCGGGCAACCGGGCGAGTTCGACGGTGTCGAAGAGCCCGATGGCGACGAACCACGAGGCGATGGGGTGATAGCCGCCGCGAGAGCCCTCGGGCGGCGCGGGCGGTCCGACGCTCAACGCCAGATTGAGCTTGGCGTGGGCGCTGAGCCTGAGGGTGTGGGGAGAAGCGTTCATCCGCGCGATGGTAGAGTACTCGCCATGTCGCCCCGCGCACACCTGCGGCTGTGGATCCCTGCTCTCGCGATGCTGGCCGTCGCCGCGGGGCTATCCGTCGCGCCGCTGAAACGCGCGGACGGAGCGTGGGTCGGCATGGGGCTCGGGCTGCAGGCCGCCGGCGTGCTCATGGTTGCCGGGCTGCTGGGCATGCGGGTGCCCGGCCGCGTCCGCCTGCGGACGCGCACGAGCGTCATCCTGCTGGGGGTGCTTGCGGCGGGGCTGTTGCCGCCGGGCTCGGGCTGGTTGCCGCGGCTTGCGGCCAGCCTGTTCACCGCCACGCTCTCGCTTGCGGCGGGCGTTGTCCGCACATCCGAAGGCGGACAACTCAGTCCGTGGTGGATCGCCCCGCTGACGCTCGGGCCGGGGTCGTGGGTCGCTCTCTCGCTCGTCGAGGGTGCCGCGCCGCCGCACGCGGCGATGTTCGCCGCCCTGCTGTGCGTCGTCGCCGGGTGGGCCCTGCTCGTGCTGGATCAGGCTCGCCCGTGGCCGATGCCACGCCGGGCGGGACTGGCGGCGTGGTCGATGGGCACCGCCGGGTGCGGGTGGGCCGCGCTGGCGACGTACGGTTAGGGTCGGGCCGGCCTGCACGCCTCCGACCAACCGTCCCCCGCGGGCCGAGCCCGAGGAGATCGCCATGCTCGTCGCCGACCTGATCGCGCACCTGGACTCGATCGCCCCGCTGAAATATGCGGCGGACTGGGACAACGTGGGACTGATCCTCGGCTCGCCCGAGCAGCCGGTCGACGGGCCGATCCTGCTGACAATCGACCTGACGCAGGCCGTCGCGGAGGAGGCGGTCAAGGAGCAGGCCAGCGCGATCGTTGCCTATCACCCACCGCTGTTCGAGCCGGTGCGCCGGCTCGTGTCGGGACCCGGCTCGACGCCAGCCCAGCGGGTGGCGCTGACGGTGATCCACGCGGGCATCGCGGTCTATTCGCCCCATACCGCCCTCGACGCGGCGGTCGGCGGCGTGACCGACTGGCTCGCCGACGGGGTGCTCGATCCCTCGAGCAAGGCCGCCCGCGCCGGGGGCGGGCGGGTCCACGCCGGGGCCGACCGCCGCGCCCTTATGGCCCATGCCGAGCACGCGGGAACGCAGGAGGTCAAGATCGTGACCTTCGTCCCCGCCACCGAGCTCGAGATGATCCGCGGCGCGCTCGCCTCGGCGGGGGCCGGGCTCATCGGTCTCTACGACGTCTGCTCGTTCACGACCCCCGGCACGGGCACCTTCCGGGGCGGGAGCGAATCGAGCCCCGCCGTCGGCACGCCCGGCCGTCTCGAGTCGGTCCAGGAGGTGCGCCTCGAGATGGTCTGCTCGCGCCGCGCCTTGGGGCTTGCTCTCCAAACGCTCCGGAGCTTCCATCCGTATGAGGAGCCAGCGGTCGATGTGTACTCGCTGGAGGCCCGCCCCGACCGCTCGGCGGGCGTCGGACGGCGGATCACGCTCGACACGCCGGCGAGCCTTGACGAGGTATGTGCGCGGGTCAAGCGGCACCTCTGCGTGCCCGCCGTGCAGCTGGCGGCACCCGGGGGAGACGCGTCGCTTCGGGTGTCGCGGATCGGCCTGGTACCCGGGGCCGGCGGCGGGGTCGCGGGGGCGGCCTTGGCCGACGGGTGCGAGCTGTTCATCACCGGCGAGATGAAGCACCACGAGGTCGCCGCCGCCGTCGCCAGCGGGATGGCCGTGATCCTCGGCGGGCACACCGCGACCGAGCGCGGCTACCTGCCCTCGCTCAAAGGTCGCTTGCAGGTCCTTGTGCCCAGCGTGCCGGTGATCATCGCCAGGACCGACCGCGACCCGGTCGTGCTTAAGTGAGCCGGCGTTCACGAATCGCGAGTCCGGGCTCGGACGCGTTCAGCAACGCCGGACCTCGACCTTGCCGCCGGCGACGTCCTTGATCTGATAGCCCATGCCCGCCAGCTCGGCGCGGATCGCGTCGGAGCGCGGAAAGTCCTTGGCCGCCTTGGCGGCCGCGCGCTGCACGAGTTTCTCGAGCACCGCGGGGTCGGGCTCGCAGCCGATGAACACGCCGATGTCGGTGCTGGCCGACTTCGGGGCCTCGAGCTCCAGCACACCGAGCACCGCATCGACCGACCGGAGCGCGTGGGCGTCGGCCGCGACCGGGGCGGGCGTTGCGCCCAGCCAGGCGTTGATCGCGCCGATCGCGCCGGCGATGTTCAGATCCTCGTGCATGGCGATGGCGAAGTCGCGCAGCATCGCCTCGCGTGCCGCGCCGGCCTCGGGTGTTCCCGCGCCGGGCGACTTGTCCCCGGCCTCGACAAGGCGGCGGAAGCGATCGACCATCCGCTGGCTGTCCTTCAGACCCTGCTCGGTGAAGTTCGCGTTGGAGCGGTAGTGCGTGCGGACCAGCTCCAGCCGCACCGCGGCGGGCTCGTACCCCTTGGCAAACAGGTCGCGTGCGGTGAAGAAGTTGCCCTTGCTCTTGCTCATCTTGGCCCCCTCGACGAAGAGGAAGCGCGGGTGGAACCAGGTCTGGGCGAACGGCCCGGAATGGCTGGCGTTGAACGCGCAGCACGACTGGGCGATCTCGCACTCGTGGTGCGGAAAGATATTGTCCTCGCCGCCGGAATGGATGTCGATGATGGCTGACGAGTTGTCGACCACCAGCGCGGCGAGCTCGTCGGGGGAGAGCAGCTTGCCCGGCGAGGCCAGCCGCGCGGCGCTCATCACGGTGCACTCGATGTGCCAGCCCGGATAGCCCGTTCCCCAGGGCGAGTCCCACTTCATGATGTGCGTGGCGTCCTCCTTCCAAAGCAGGAAGTCGGCCGGGTGCTTCTTGCCGCTCTGGTTGCCCTCGTCGATGCGCCCGCCCGCGCCCTCGCGGAGCGAGTCGAGCGTGTTGCCGCTGAGCGAGCCGTACGCGGGGAAGCTCTTCACGTCGAAGTAGACCACACGGTTCCCGCTCGTGCCGACGACGTACGCGTGGCCGCGTTCGATGAGGCGTGCGATGACGCGGATCATTCCCGGCACGCTCGCCGTCGCGCGGGGCATGACCGTCGGGTCTCTTTGGCTCTCGATGGCGACCTTCAGGCCCAGCCGCGTCGCATCGTCGATGAATCGCTCGGCGTAGAAGCCCGCGATCTGATACGGGTCGGCGGGGTTGATCTCGACGCCCGCCGGGAGCTTGCCCGACTTCTTGGCCTCGGCGATCCGTTTGCCGGCGACGGCCATCTTGTCCTCGCCCCCGCCGTCGGCTTGGTCATCGTCGGTCATGTGCCCGACGTCGGTGATGTTCATGACGTGCGTAACGCGGCGCGGGCCGCGATGAATCTGAGCCCCGGCGGTCACGCCGGGGAGCTGAAGCTCGCACAGCGGGCTCTCGACAAACCTCCTCAGCACGTCGGCGGCCAGGAACGACCGGAAGTTGCCGATGTGGGCGTCGTCGTACACCGTCGGGCCGCAGGTGTAGAACGTCACGTGGGCCGGGTCTCTCGGCGAGAGCGCGACCAGGTTGCGGACAAGGGTGTTGTACAGGCGGAGCGGCATGGGGGGGAAATGGTACTGACCAATCGGCCCGTGGGCGGGGCGTGTTGAGCCCATGCCGACATCGGCCGGAGGCCTACTTGCCCCGCTCGCCCGCCTCGGCCCGCTGGGCCTCATCGGTGGCGGACGGGCTCATCTCTCGCACCTGCACGCGCACCTTGAGCACACGCGTCGGCGAGGCCTCCAGAACCGTCACGCTCATGAGCCCGTGGCTGAACGTCTCGTTCACCTCGGGCATGTGGCCGAGTCTGGTGAGCACGAACCCGCCCACCGTGTCGTAGTCGTCGGCCTCGGGCAGGCTGATCCCCAGGGGCTCGAGCGCCTGGTTCGCGTCCGCAACATACGCCCGGGCATCGATGTCGGCCAGGCGGTCGTCGGGCTTGACCTCGATCTTGGGCGGGTCGTCCTCGGCCTTCTCGTACTCGTCCTGGATGTCGCCGAAGACCTCCTCGACGATGTCCTCCATCGTGACCATCCCCGAGGTGGCGCCGTACTCGTCTACCACCACCGCGGCGTGGACCTTGCGGGCGACAAACTCGTCGGCCAGCTCGCGCACGGTTTTGGAGTCGGGCACGTGCAGGGCCGGGCGGAGGATGGTCTTGAGCTCGAAACCGTTGATCGACGCCCCGCGCGGGCCGTCGCCCGCGAGCCAGCGCAGAAGGTCCTTGACATAGAAGAACCCGATCACCTCGTCCATGCCCTTGCCCGCGCGATAGACAGGGATGCGGCTGTGCCGGACCCGCCGCACAAACGCGGTGATCAGCCCGAGATTGTTGGTATATTCCAAGGCCTCGATCTCGCCCCGCGGCGTCATGATCTGCTCGACGGTCGTGTGCTTGAAGCCCACGACGGCCTCGATCATGCGGCGCTCGTCCTCGTCGATCACGCCCTCTCGCTCGCCCTCCTCGACAACGCTCAGGATCTCCTCGGCGACGTCCTCCTGCTTGGTCGTCTTCTGCGTGCCCGAGAGCACGCGGACGGCCGCATCGGTCAGACGCGCGATCGGCGCCAGCGGCCGCTGGAGCAAGTAGGTCATCCGCACCAGCGGCGCGAACATGAAGAGCGTCCGCTCCGCCGCGTGGTCGGCGACGCTCTCGGCGACGGTCACCGTGAAGATCCACAGCAGCACGGCCGAGAACGCCACGCCGATGAGCGCATCCACCAAATCGGGCGCGGCGTCGGACTGCATCATCGCCGTGCGGATCGAGGCGACCAGGAACACGCTCGTGACCGCGACGGCGAGATTGAACGCGATCCGCGTGAGGGCCACGGCCCGGGCGTGCCCATCGATATCCCGGATGATCCTGGCCGTCGCCCCGGCGCGGAAACGGGCTCGGGGCTTGCGGGCGTCGGAATATTCCTCGAGCTGCGAGAGTGCGACGGCCAGAAGGCAGGCGTGCAGCACGCTCAGCAGGCTGCCGAAGCCCAGGCACGCGAGCATCAAGAGCAGGGCGCGTTGGTCCATGTCAGGCTCGCTCCCCGTCGCCCGGGGCCGGGCGGGCGAAGACGCGGGGCAGGCCGATCGCGGTCAGGATCGCGTCCTCGCGCTCGTGCATGGCGGCGTAAGCGGTTTCATCGTGGTCGTCCTCGCCCAGGCAGTGCAGGACGCCGTGGAGGATGTAGAGCAGGAGTTCGAGCTCGACGCCGTGGCCGCGGCTATGGGCCTGTCGCAGGGCCTCGTCGATGCAGATAAAGATGTCGACATCCAGCGGTGCCCGGGCGGCCGATGCACCTTGGGAGAGATCGAATGTCAGCACGTCGGTGGTGCCGGCGACCTTGGAGTATCTCCAATGCCGGTCGGCCATCTCGACGTCGGCGACAATGCGGACGCGGACGGAATGATCGGCTTCTCTGGAGCGATCACCCAAGGCCGCCGCGACGGCGGCGTGGGCGCGCTGCTGAAGGTCATCGATCTGGACCCGGCTCAGGCGACCGGTGGCGTCGACTAGATCGAGGGCTTCGGGCGCAAGGCGACAGTGCGACGGACCGGCGAGGACCGAGCGACCACGATTCCCGGGAGGTTCACTGTCAGCCGTCTTGCTGTCCATACACACCCACCCCCAACCCGCGAGACAGCAGGATAGCGGCTGACGACGCAACTCGGAAGAGGAAAAGCATCGTTGTTTGGGTTCTGAACGGACAATGCATGCGGACACCGGAAAGGATGTGCCCAGAACAGGTGGGCGTGCGCGATTATCGGACGAAGCGGATGCACGCCGGATAGCGGTAGTACTCGCCCCGGCCGGCGGCGGTGGCGGCGAGGATCATGCCGACAATGCCCAGCACGGCGGCGAAGAACCAAAGCGGAATGGCGATGCAGGCGCCGATCCCCGTGAGAAAGAAGGCGACACCCACGAGGGCGTAGAGCAGGAGCGTGAGATGGAAGTTGACCGTCTCCCGGCCGTGGTCGTCGATGAAGTTGCTCTCGGTGCGTTTGACCTGCCACATGATGATCGGGGCGATCAGGCTGATGCCCCAGAAGACATAGGCCAGGAGCAGCGTAAGGTGCATGAAGACGGCGTAGTTGCGCTGGGCCGAGGTCGCGCTGAGGTCGACGAGCCGGCCTCCCGGGGTCATCATGGGTGTGGGCGGCGGGATGGGCGGCGGCTGGGTCGGGTCAATCATGGCACAAGATTGTTGGGGGACCGGGCCGGGCGGTTTTACGGGCGCCTCGGGCGCACCCGGGCCTCGATATAGGGCACGCTCGTCCTCGGCGTGATTCCGGAGAGGAAGTGCGCGGGCGTTTCAGTCACGCCACTTCTCGACCACGACGCCATTTTCGAGCCGGAGGATGCAGATTACCGGCTGCGGGCTGGGCTCGTCCTTCGAGGAGCCGAAGAGCGTGACCAGCGAGCCGGACTGCTCGACGGGGGCGTACTGCCACTTCCAGACCACCGAGCCGTCGTCGAGCGTGGCGGCGGAATCGGGTTTCCCGATGACGGCGAGCACCCAGTCGGCCCGGGTGGTGCCGGTGGCGATGCGCTCGAACGAGGATTTGGTTACGAACGTTCCCTCATAGCGGACGCCGGGACCGCTGATGTGGATGTTGATGGGGCCTTCGAGGGCGAGGCGGCCATCGACGCGGCCGTTGACGTTGGCGTCGGCGCGGACCTGGCCCCCGACGAGGCGGGCATCGGTGGTGGTGTGGATGTTGCCAGCAATGGGCGGCAGGCGGTCGACATCGACGCGGCCATCGATGGGGACGGTGCAGGCGGGAAGGATGAGCAGGAGAAGCGGCGTGCAAGCGCGGGTGGGCGGGGGCATCCGGACACAGTGCGTCGCGGCGTGAAGGCCGGTTCATGGAGAGGGCCTGAAACTCATCCTGCGACCCATTCACGAAGTACGCCCCGGGCGCTTTGATCGGGGGCTGGATCGGGATTCAATGCCCGAAGAGGTTCTTCTCGCCGAACATGCCCTTGGACTCGAAGTAGGCCATGGCCTCGGGGACGCTCGAGAAGATCTTGGTGGCGGTCTCGGTGATGAAGGGCGAGGGGCTCTTGCGGGGCTTCCAGACCACGTAGACCTCTTTGGTGTGTTCCCAGGCGTGCTGAAGCTCGCGTTCGACGCCGGAGGAGAGGCCGGGGATGGACTTGCCGCCCTCGCCGGGGAGTTCGGGGACCAGTGAGACGATCATGTCGGACTGGTCGATGAGCTTGAAGTCGCGCATGTAGATCTGGCCGTCGATATCGCCGGCGATATCGAGGACCTCGCGGACGCGGACGCGGAGGGGGGTACCCCGCCGGTCCCCGGCGGGGCCGCCCGGGACGGGCGGGGTACCCAGAGAGCCTCCGAAGGCGTGGGGGGCGACCTCGAGCCACTCGTCGACCTTGCCCTCGCGGGCCTTGGCGACGGCCCGGTCCAGCAGGAGCTTCTCGTCGACGTCGCCGGGGTCGAAGGTGATGAAGTGCTCGGCGAGCTCGGCCCGAAAGTCGTCGATCTCCTTGAGCACGTCGGGCATGTCGACGACGTGGCTCATGGGGAAGCTGGGGTAGACCTTCTTCATCTTCGGGCGGCAGAGCAGGCGGAACATCGTGCGGACAGTGGGCGTGTGGCGGCCGCGGCTGACGATGTAGAAGCGGCTGCCCGGCATGGCCTGGGAGAGGATTTCGGTGGCGAGGATCTCTTCCTCGCGCCAGACCATGCAGTCCTTGAGCGTTGCGTCGACATCGAAGTCGCGGTGCAGGCGGTGGTGGACAACCTCGATGTTGTCGACCAGGCAGACGAAGATGTCCGGGCGCAGGGCGGCGACCTGATCGAAATCGAAGGCGCTGAACAGGCCGTGACGCCAGCGGAAGGTGGCGTGGGTGTTGACCAGCACGTTCTCGTGCCCGTCGGCCTCGGTGATGGCGTCCTTGAAGGCGGCGCGGCGGAGGGAGTTGAGGCGGCTGATGGGCAGGTCGAGTATGCGGCCCGGGCGGACGTCCTTGGCCTCGGCGTACATCATGTCGCCGATGTTGTAGATCTTCACCCCGGCCTCGCCCTGCTGGCCGGCCATCTCGGCGACGGCCTTGAGGTAGGGCTTCTTGTCCATGCCGATCTGGCCGGTGACGATGGCGCGCATGCGGGGCTCCTGGCGGTTGGGGCAGCAGCATAGGGAGTCGCGGGGCTGGGCGGCCCCACGGGCTTGACAGGTGTGCATGCATCGTGCATACTAATGCATATGCGTACTACCATTATTCTGGACAAGGAGCTTCTGGAGCGAGCAGCGGGGTACACGGGCATCAAGGGCACGACCGCCTTGGTTCACGCCGGCCTTCGGTCGCTGGTTCAGGACGAGGTTGCGCGCAGGCTCATCGCTCTGGGCGGCTCGGAGCCCAGCGCGTCGGTCGCCGCGCGTCGCCGTTTCCCGCCCGCCGAGCGTCGGAAGGCCCGCGCGTGAGGCCGGGACCGGTGCTATTCGACACCTCCGTCTGGATCGACCATCTTCGGGCGTTCGACGGACGCGTCGGGCGGTTGCTGCTGGCCAAACGCGTCCGGACCCACCCCTTTGTTCTCGGGGAACTGATGCTCGGCGGGATCCGGCGTTCGTCGCTCGCGATCGATCTGATCCGTCAGTTGCCCGAGGCGCCCGAGTGCTCGCACGAGGAGGTGGTCACGCTCGTCCGAGTCCACAAGCTCGAGGGCGCAGCCATCGGCTGGGTGGACGCACACCTTCTCGCGAGCGCGGCGGCCGGCGGGCTCCGGTTGCTCACGCACGACCGCCGACAGGGCGAGCTGGCCACCCGGCTGGGGCTCTGGGGTCCGGGCGACGACGCGGCGATCGTGCCGCTTCGGGAGCCTGAACCGCGGAAGTAGCCGGGCCCGACGCCATCAGGGAATGACCAGTCCCGCGACGGCCCCCGTCATCCAGCAGGCGAGGGCCCCGGCGAGCATGGCCCTTGGGGCCAGTGCCGCAAGGTCGGCGCGGCGCTGGGGGGCCATGGCCGACAGGCCGCCGATCTGGATGCCGATGCTGGCGATGTTGGCGAAGCCGCAGAGGCAATAGGTCGCGATGGCGGCGGTCCGGGGCTCGATGCTCTGGGCGCGAACCATGCGGGCCAGGTCGGCGTAGGCGACGAACTCGGTCGCCACAACCTGCGTGCCCAGCAGAGCGCCCAGCGATGGGCAATCCTTCCATGCCACGCCCATCACCAGAGCCAGGGGCGTGAGCAGCCAGCCCAGGAGCGTCTGGAGCGTGAACGGGGGCAGGCCGTGCTCGGCCCGCCAGGCGGCGATCAAGGGCAGGTTGCTGATGGCGGTGAGGGGCCAGTTGATGAGGGCCAGCAGCGCGACAAAGGCGATGAGCATGGCGGCGACGTTCAGGGCCAGCCGCAGGCCGTCGGTCGCGCCAAGCGCGGCGGCGTCGACGACATTGCTGCTGGGCTTCTCGTCGCCGAGCAGGGCGTTCACGGTCTCGGGCCGCGGGGACTCGGTCTCGGGGATCATGATTTTGGCCATGACGATGCCCGCCGGGGCGGACATGACGCTGGCGGTCATGATGTGCACGGCGAACCGCGTCTTGCCGTCGGCGATCGCGGCCTGTGCGGCCTCGCCGGTCAGGCCCTGAGCGGCGACGCGGATGGAGCCGAAAGCATCGCCGAGCATGAGTATGTACGCGGCCATGACGCTGCCGGCGATGGTCGCGAAGCCGCCGACCATCACGCAGAAGAGCTGCGAGCGGGTCATGCCGGCGATGTATGGCTTGACGGTGAGCGGTGCCTCGGTCTGGCCCACGAAGATGTTGGCCGAGGCCGAGAGCGCTTCGGCGCCGGTGATACCCAGCGTGCGGCGAAGGAGCCAGGCGACCAGCGCGACGACCCGCTGCATGAGGCCCAGGTGATACAGCACGCTCATGAGGGCTGCGAAAAAAATGATGATCGGCAGGACCTTGAAGGCGAAGACGAAGCCCCAAGGCCCCGCGGGATCGGCGAGGTTTGGGCCGAAGACGAACTCGATGCCCGCGTCGGCGAAGGAGATCACCCGCGTGACGCCGCCGGCCAGCAGCTCGAAGCCCCGGGCCACCGGGGGGAAGCGGATGAGCAGATAGGCCAGCGCGAGCTGGAGAAGGACGCCGGAGAGGACCAGCCGCCAGTTGATCGCGCGGCGGGCCGAGGACATGGCGTAGGCGATCAGCAGCAGCACGCCGACGCCGAGCAGGCCGGTGAGGTTGGGCATGAGGGCGAGTCTACTGGGAACTTGCCGCGGGTGCCCGGGGAGGGCTCTACGAAAGTTCAGGCGAACGCATCGGCCAGCCAGCGAATGATCTGGGCCGTGGGCGGCGCAATGGCGTCCGCAGAGCGCCGGAGCCAGCCCGGCAGTTCACCGACGGGCACCCATTGCACGGCGGCGTACTCGCTGCTCGGACGTTCGTGCCCGGCGCAAGGCGGGGGCAGGCGTTCAATGTTGGCCGCTAGGTCGCAGCGAAAAAGGATGTCGACGCTGGAGGCTTGGTCATCGTCGATGAGGGCTATGGGGGTGCAGGCGGAAGCGGGCAGGTCGAGGCCGAGTTCTTCGTTGCTCTCCTCGCGGAGCGTCTCGATCATCGCGGCAAGCGTGATCTTTGCAGCCCCACGCCCCGGCGGCTCGACCGAGCCGGCTGGCGCAAGCTCCCACAGGCCCGGGTAGGTCCGCGTCGACGATGAGCGGAGGCCCACGAGCGTGTGCGGCGCGCCCGCGCGGTCGCGGGCCAGCAGGAGGCCCTTGACCCCGAGCGACCGGACGCGGCGGCCGGTGGCCCCGGCGGTCGCGGCGTGGCGGTAGGTCGCCAGCTCGCCGCGGAGCGTGGGCAGAGAGACGGTCGGAGGATCGACGAGCACGATCGGGCCGTCGAAGAGGGCGGGGCTTTTGCGCCGCATCGCGTCCCACGCCGCATCGACGGCGGAGTCCGACCGGCGTTCGCCGATGAGCGCGATGTTCAGGACGCGGGCGTGGTCGGGGTCGAGCGGGATGACGCGGACGGTGGTCACGGTGTCTCCCGCGGGACGCCCCTAGCCCAGCAGCCCCTCGAGCCCGGGCATCGCCGGCAGGCCCAGGGCCTCGGCCTCGCGCGAGATCTCGCGCTGGGCGGCGGCCTTGGCCAAGTCGTTCGCGTTGTTGACGGCCTCGCAGATCATGCCCTCGATCATCTCGCGCGAGCGTTCGTCGCCGGACGACAGGCCCATGAGCACGGGCGGGTCCAGGTGCAGGGAGATCAGCCGCAGGTCGCCCGAGACCGTGGCGCGCACGGCCCCGCCGCCGGAGCCGCCCTGAATGCGGAGGTCCGCGAGCTTGGCCTTGATGCGTTCGCCCGCCTGCTTGAGTGCGTCTTTGTTCTTGAGCAGGCCGGCGAGGGCACCGGCGGTCTTGAGAGAGTCGAACATGCGGCCTCCGTGCAGACGTGATCGGGTTCTAGATCAGCAAGGCGAGCAGTTGCTCGCGCGAGAAGCGGTGGCAGGACTCGATCTATCGAAGAATAGCGTTGAGCGTGCCGATCTTGATCGGATTGTGGGCGGGCTTGGTCAGGTTGTGCTCGCCGCCTCGGCCGGTGGTCAATCGGACATGGCGGCCCTGCTGACGGGTTTCGGCATAAGCAAGCCTCGCCAGACGCTGCACGAGGTCTTGACCGGACAGACTACGCGGCAGCCTCATGCCGCGATCACCTCGTCGCGGACACAGTGCAGGCGGATGAGGCTCGGCCGCTTGCCGTCGTCGAAGTGGCGGGTGACCTCCTCGCGTACCGCCTGCTTGAGCAAGTCGATGGTGTCGCCCCGCGTCACTATCGACTGGCCCACCGCCGAAGCGGCGTAGCCGCCATCGGGGTCCTCCTCGACGACAAACGCGATCTCAGGGTTGCTCGGGCGGTTCATCGAAAGACTCCGGCGGGAGACGGAAGGAAAACCGTCCTACGCGATCGTCACGTTTTTATCGAGGTACACGTCCTGGATCGCCTGCAGCAGCGCGGCGCCTTCCTTCATGGGGCGCTGGAAGGCCTTGCGGCCCGAGATCAGGCCCATGCCGCCGGCGCGCTTGTTGATGACGGCGGTCGTGATGGCTTCGGTGAGGTCGCCCGCGCCCTTGCTCTCGCCGCCGGAGTTGATCAAGGGGATGCGGCCCATGTAGTCGTTGAGGATCTGGTACCGGCACAGGTCGATGGGGTGCCCGCCGTGGCCGGTCTCGTCGGAGCCGGCGAGGGCGGTGTAGACGCGCTTGTCCCACTTGCCGTAGGACGAGCCGCCGGCGTTGAGGGCGGCGTACCCGCCGTTGTTGGTCGGGAGCTTCTGCTTGATGATGTCGGCCTTGATGGTGACGCCCAGGTGATTCGCCTGGCCCGTGAGGTCGGCCGAGGAGTGGTAGTCGGTGCCTTTACCGTCGGCGCCCTTGACCTTGAACGCGTTGTTGCGGGTGTAGCACCAGAGGACGGTGACCATGCCCAGGGCGTGGGCCTCCTCGAACATGTCGCTGACATAGGCGATCTCTTCGCGGCTTGTGTCGGAGCCGAAGTAGATGGTGGCCCCGACGGCCACCGCGCCCATCTCCCAGGCCTGCCGCACGGAGCCGAAGTAGCTCTGCTTGAAGATGTTGGGATACGTGAGCATCTCGTTGTGGTTGAACTTGACCAGAAACGGGATCTTATGGGCATACTTGCGGGCGACGGCCCCGAGCACGCCCATCGTGCTTGCCACCGCGTTGCAGCCGCCGTCGATCGCCAGCTTGACGATGTTCTCGGGGTCGAAATACTGGGGGTTGGGGGCGAAGCTTGCGCCGGCGGAGTGCTCGACGCCCTGATCGACGGGCAGGATGCTCACATAGCCCGTGCCGCCCAGGCGGCCGTGGTTGAGGATGGTCTGGAAGTTCCGGAGCACGACCGGCGAGCGGTCGGTCTGGCTGAACACCCGGTCGATGAAATCGGGGCCGGGGAGGTGGAGGAGGTCTTTGGAGATCGTCTTGGATTCGTAGCCCAGCAGGTTCTTGGCTTCGGGGCCCAGGATGGCGGCGATGTCGGTCGGCATGGTCGTCTCGTTGAGTGGAGGATGGATGGTCTGCGGGCTTCCGCAACCGGAGCCATTCGGGCGAGGAACGGATGCCGGAAAAACCCCGCGTTCGGGCTGCGGTGGAGCGGGGAAAATCCTATCCTTCTCGGTACGCCGTTGAGGGCAAGTCTCGGACCAGTGGGCAGGTGGATCGCAGCGGGGTGAGAGGAGCCGGGACGATGCCAAGGCCGGACGCACAGCGACCTCGGACGGCAGGCCTCGCGGCCGCGACCGTCGCTCTGGCGGGCATGCTGCACTTCGCCGCAGGCTCGCTCGCAGTTCCAGATAGCGAGCCCACAGAGCCCTTCGACCGCCAGCCGACCATGCCCCGTCCTACGGACCAACAGCCCCGGGTGCTGATCCTGAGCACCTTCGAGCCCTACATCCCATCGGCGATGAACCAGGAGCGCGGTGTGCGCCGGGCCCTGGCCACGCGCGTCCCCTACGCCTCGATCCGCTGTGACTATGTCCTGCCCGTGCATATGTCGCGCATCGCGCCGAACCCGCAGGAACGCCTGCAACTGGCCGCCGAACTCCGCTCACGCCATGATGGGCGGACCCCCGACCTGCTCATCGTCATCGACACGCTCGCCTTCGACCTGATCTCTCGCGAGGCTCGCGACGTCTTCCAAGGCGTGCCGGTGGTCTTCTCGGGCCTTGTCTGGGACGAGGCCCGCGTCGCCGCGGCGGGGCTGAACGCTACGGGCGTGCTGGAGCGCGTCGACGCCGCCGGCGTGGTCGATCTGATCAAGCGCTTGCAGCCCGAGGCCACGACCGTTCTCTTCACTGCCCATGAGCAGGACGCTCTCGCGCCGCTGTCCGACGCGCCGCGGGCCCAACTGGGCAAGTCGTACGCGGGCGTTGAGATCCGCTGGACCAAGGCTCGCTCCGTCGACGAGCTCGTCGCCGAGGCCGCAGCGTTGCCCCCCGGCCGGGCGTCGGCTGTCGTCCATATGAGCTTCTTCGACCGCAACGTTCCCAACGCCGATTGGCTTGGCCGGCTGGCGGAGGCCGGGCGTCCGATCTACGCGACGTACTTCAGCCAGATGGGAACCTCCGGCGTGGTCGCGGGCCGCGTGGTCAGCTCCGAGAAGGCGGGCTTTGAGGCGGGCGTGCTCGCTTCGCGGGTGCTCTTGGGCGAAACCGCCTCGTCGATCCCGCCGCTGGTCGACGCGGCCCTGGTTTTCACGGCAAACCACTCGATGCTCGAACGCTGGGGCATCGATCCGACCCTGCTGCCCGAGGGCACTGTGGTCCTCAACAGCCCCGAGCCCTGGCTCAAGGAATACCGCCAGTTGCTAGCGTGGGGCGTGCTGAGCGTTTCCGTGCAGGCGATGGTCATCGCCCTTCTGCTCGTGCAGCGGGCCCGGGCCAGACGGGCCGAGGCGGCGCTGCAGGCCGAGCGAGACCGGCTCAACCTCTGTCTGGAGAGTTCCACGCAGGGCGCGTGGGATTGGGACCCGGCGACGGACACGACGCACTGGTCCCGCGAGTTCGCCGCCCGGCTGGGCATACCCGACCGGACGGGCGAGGCCGGCGGCCCGGTGTTCGAGGACCGGATCCACCCCGATGACCGGGTCCGCGTCGCGAGTGCGCTTCACACCCATCTGACGTCCGATGCGCCCTACGACGTCGAGTATCGCCTGCGGATGCCCGAGGGCGCGTACCGCTGGTTCCGCTCGCGCGGGCGTGCGACGCGCGACGGCTCACGGCGGGCCGTGCGGGTCGCGGGGGCGATCACCGACGTGCACGAGATCGTGCTTGCGCGAACCGCGCTGGGCGACAGCGAGCAGCGGTTCCGGGCCGCCTTCGAACGCCACATGCTGCCGATGTTCGTCTACGAGCGCCCCACTGGCCGCATACTGCTGGCCAACCGGGCGATGTCGCGGGGCTACGGCTACCCGCTCGAGACGCTCCTGGAGATGCGGCTGCCGGACCTGATCAGCCCCGACGAGATCGCGCGTCTGGAGGCACTGTTCCGAGACAGCCCGCTGGAAGCCGAGCACGAGGGGATGTGGCGTCACCGCGCCGCTGACGGACGCGAGCTGGAGGTGACGATCTCCAGCATCCCCGTTCCCTGGGACGGGCACCCCGGGGCCCGGCTGGTGACGTCGATCGACCTGACGGCGAAGAACGCAACGCAGCGGGCCCTGGCCGAGAGCGAGCGGTTCATCCAGCAGATCGCCAGCGCCGTGCCGGTGGTGATCTACGTGTACGACCTTCCCGACGGGCGCAGCCGGTATGTAAACCGGCGGATCCAGGACACACTGGGCTACAGCCCCGAACACATCCGGGGGATGGGCGGGGACGCGCTGCGGGAGCTCATGGAGCCCGCCGACTGGCGGCGGTACGGCGGCGAACACCTTCCCCGCCTGCGCGCCGCCCGGGACCATGAGGTCGTCGAGTTCGAGTATCGCCTCCGGCACGCCGACGGGTCGTGGCGGTGGCTCATGGGGCGTGACATGGTGCTGGCCCGCGGCCCCGACGGCGAGCCGATGGCGGTGGTGGGCTCGGCGGTCGATGTGACCGAGCAGCGGGACGCTGCCGAGCGGCTGGCCAAGAGCGAGAACCGCCTGACGATGGCGCTCCACGCTGGCGGCATGGGCGTGTACGACTGGGACCTGGTGAGCGGAAGTATCGACTGGTCGTCCCAGCACGCCGAGATCTGGGAGATTCCGCTGGAGGACTTCGACGGTTCCTACGCGGTCTTCGCCTCGCGCGTGCACCCCGACGA
The DNA here is from genome assembly GCA_038214505.1 of Phycisphaerales bacterium. Taxonomy (GTDB): domain Bacteria; phylum Planctomycetota; class Phycisphaerae; order Phycisphaerales; family UBA1924; genus UBA4658. The sequence continues at coordinate 61,164 of JBBQRT010000007.1, forward strand.
TCTGCCCGAGCTCGATCGGCTGGTCGAGCTGGCGATGTCCGAGAAGACCCAGTTCCGGCACGAGTACCGCCTGCGCATGCCCGACGGGGCGATCAAGTGGGTCCTGGGCCGCGGCGAGTTTGTATACGACCAAGTCGGCTCGCCGGTGCGGATGGTCGGGCTGGCGACCGACGTGACCAAGCGCCGCGAGGCCGAGCAGGCGCTCCGCAACTCGGAAGCGACCAACCGGGCCCTGCTCAACGCCGTGCCGGACCTGATGTTCCGCATGGACCGCGAGGGCCGCTATCTGGACTACCACGCCCCGGACCCGGCAATGCTCATCGTGCCCCCGGAGCGGTTCCTGGGCCGATCGATGGAGGAGGTTCTGCCGGATTTCGTGCTGGCACCCACACGCGAGAACTTGGCTAGAGCATTCCAGACGCAGGCGCCCCAGAGCTTCGAGTATGAGGCCCCTGCGGTCCACGGGCGCTCGTCGGCCACGGCGTGGGAGGTCCGGATGGTGCCCATCGACGCCGATACGGCGCTGGTGCTCGTCCGCGACATCACCGCCCGGCGTCAGGCCGAGGAGCTTCTCCGGGAGAGCCGCCACCGCCTGAACATGCTCATCAACGCCACGCCGCTGGGCGTGCTGTTCATCGACGCCACGTTCCGCGTCCTCGAATGGAACCCTGGTGCCGAGCGGGTCTTCGGGTACCAAGCCTCCGAGGTGCTGGGCAAGCGGGCCGACTTCCTGGTCCCCGACTCCGAGCGTCGCTACGTCGAGCAGATCTACCGGCAGCTGATCGCCAACACCGGCGGCTTCCGCGGGACCAACACAAACCTCCGCAAGGACGGTCGCGAGATCTCCTGCGAGTGGTACAACTCGCCCCTGCTGGACCCAGACGGGAAGGTTCTGGGTGTGGCCTGCATCGTCGAAGATGTGACCGAGCGGGCCCAGGCGGCCCGGCGCCGCAGCCGCATGATCGCCGAGCTCGACCACCGCGTGAAGAACAACCTCGCCTCGATCATTTCCCTTGCCGAGCTGACCGGCCGCGGAGCCGCGAGCGTGCCCGTTTTCATCGATCGGTTCCGCGGGCGGCTGTACGCGCTGGCCCGCATGCACACCATCTTGGCCCGATCGCGCTGGGAGGGCACGGACCTCCGGGAGCTGCTCGCGAACACGCTCGACGCCTTCGGCGCGTCGCAGCGGTCGAGCATCGACGGGCCCGCCGTCACGCTCAGCCCGCGGGCCGCTCAGTCGCTGGCCATGGCGCTCAACGAGCTGGCGACCAACGCCGCCAAATACGGCTCGCTCTCGGCCGTCGCCGGACGGCTCGACGTCACTTGGTCTGTCAGCACAAAGGACGCAGCGCAGAACCTACTCGAGCTCGTGTGGACCGAGTCCGGCGGGCCCCCGGTTCTACCTCCCGCGCGGAGGGGCTTCGGGTCCGAACTCATCCAAGGCACCATCGGCTTCGAGCTCCACGGCGTGGTCGACGCCGACTACCGCCCCCAGGGCCTGGTGTGCCGCCTGAGCTTCCCGCTCGTGCCAGATGCCCCCGAAACCGGCGAATCAGTTCTGGAGATGCCCCTGCACCTGGACGGAGCCCAGAACCCAAGCGGATCATGATGTTCAGGCTCACGCGAAGCTCCCGAACGACCGAGAAGAGTGCCCCGCAGAGCCCGCGGAGAGTTTCTCGCGGGTTTGCCCGCATGTGCAGGCCAAAAGTCTTGCCCAAGATCACGAAGTGCTTGCAGTAGATTGACTTGCAAGCCGGCGAATCTGTGGCCTATTTGTCCGGTTGGCCTCCCTGTTCAGGCGACAGCCTGATTCCTGGGTCAACATTCGCGGGTTCTCTGCGGGCCGCCAGAGCGGGTCCCGGACCCCCTTCCTCCCACCCGGACTTTCGGTGGGGATCCCTGGACGAGAGCTGAGATCGGTTGACCCGTCGCGTGCCCCCCGGGCCGCGGCTGATGGGTGTTTGCGTTGCTCGTGCTGGGGCCCTGCCCGCTGCGAGCAATGACACGCGGCGGCCTGATCGGCCCCGCCGTCCGCCACACCGAGAGAGAGATCCATCCTTGCCCCCTCGGGCGAGCGCCCCGGCCCGAGCCGGATCGGGCGCTTCCCGGGAGCGAAGATCGGCCCCGAGGCACCGCCGCCAACGAGCGACGGGAGCGTCTTGACCCTTTCACTGGCGGCACCTGCGCGGGCGGGGAACCGCGGACAACTCGACCGGCAGGACGTGTATGCCGGCGCGTGGTGAGGAGCACGGAGTGCTCCGGGCGCGGCGGCCGCGCACACCCGAACCGATCGACGCCCTCTCACGGCCACCCGAAGGCCCCAGAACGGAAAGCAGACCCATGAACCTCAAGACCGGATCGAAAGCGTTCGCCGCCGGCCTCGTCGCCCTGACCCTGGCCTCCGCGGCGGGCACGGCCCAGGCACAGAGCTTCAGCTACCCGAACTTTGACTCGACGGCGGGTCTGCAGCTCAACGGAACTGCGGCACCGTCGCCCGGGCTCATCGGTGAGGGCAACACCCTCAGCCTGACGGCCCCGGTCCGCCAGTCCGTTGGCACCATGTACTACGGCAGCCGCGTGCAGGTCAACCTGGGCTTCACCACCGAGTTCCGCTTCCGGATGCGCGACATCACCGGGCTCGGCTCCGACGGGATCGCCTTCATCGTTCAGAACTCCGGCCTGACGGCGATGGGCGGAGCCGGCGGCGGGATGGGCTACGCCACTAATCTGGGCATCCAGACCGACGGGATGGGCAACCCCATCAACCAAGGCATCGCCAACTCCGTCGCCGTCGCCTTCGACGCCTGGGACAACTCGAACGACTGGCAGACCATCGCGGGCGGGAACGTCCTGACGGTCCAGACCAACGGCCTTGGCCGCAACCGCCCCGACGCGCCCTCCTCTTTGGGCGGCGTCTCGGTGCCGGGCAGCTTCAACGACACCGCGGTCCACACCGTGCGCGTCTCGTATGTGCCCGGCCTGATGCAGATCTTCTACGACAATCTCACGACGCCCCGCCTGACGGTCCCGCTGGACCTCTCGACCACGATGAACCTCTCCAGCGGCCAGGCATTCGTCGGATTCACGGCATCGACCGGTGGCTTCACCAACGTCCAGCGCCATGAGATCCTCGACTGGTCGTTCAGCAACGTCATTCCCGCGCCCGGTGCCGCATCGCTGCTAGCGCTCTCGGGCCTGATGGCCGCCCGGCGCCGCCGCCCGGCGGCTTGAGCACATAGCTAGAGCACACCGGGGCTCGGGGGACAACTGGTTCGGCGCATCGGCCCCGCTGGGGGAAAGCGCACGGCGGCGGCATTGTGGGCCCCGGCGTGAAGAGACACGACCGCCGACCGTTCCTGCGGTCGGCGGTGGTGTTTTTGCAGTTTGCCGTTGCTAGACCGGGCCCGGGGCCGCCGGCTTGCGCCCGGTCACTTGGCCTTCGCGGCTTCCAGGAACGTCAGCAGCTGGGCCGGGCTCTGAAAGCCCACGGCCCGGGCGATTTCCTTCTGCCCGCGGTAGACGACAATCGCTGGGATACCGCTGATGTTGTTCGCCTGGGCCTCGCGCGGGTGGGCGTCGGTGTCGACCAGCACGGCCGTCGCGTTGGCCTTGATCCAGCCCGAAACGCCCGCGTCGGGCCAAGTCTGCTTCTTCATCTGCTGGCAGGGGCCGCACCAGGACGCCGTGAAGTCGGCGATGACCAGCCCCGGGGGCGTTTGGCCGCTGGCCGCGGTGAGGGACGCGGTCAGGTCCGTCGAGGTGAAGACCTCGGGCGTGGGCCCGGCGCGGCCCGGGCCCGAGGCCCGATACGCGACCACGCCGACGCCGACGAGAACAATCAGCGGAACGATGAAACGTGTGAGGGTGCCCATGACCTGAGTATATGGGCACCGCCCATGGCTTGTCGCGTCTCAACGGGGGGTTACGCCCAGCGTGCCGGCGTCGACGGCGAGGTTGAACTCCTTGCCGTCGATCATGGCTTTGACGCGGTACTCGAAGCCGCCGCCGCCGGACTTACGCTCCAGCTCGATGCCCGAAACATACCCGGCCCCGAGGGTGGAAAGGGCGGTGGTCTGGGCCCGTCCGAAGGTGCGGGTGATCTGCGAGCGGTTGGCGAAGATGGCGGCAAGCTTCTGGAAGTAACCAGAGTGGCCGACGTTGTTCAGACTTGCGTGGCCGGGCTTGGCGCCGTGCTCGTAGCCTCCCTCCTGAGTCATGAGCGCCACGAGCTGCACGGGGCCATGGTGTCCAGCGCCGGCCCACGACCAGATCTCGCCGGCCTTGGGATGAGCGGTCTGGCAGTGGTGGCGAAAGTCTTTGTACATCGCCGGGAACTGCTCTCGCAACTGCAGCGCAAGCCCGGAGTGGAACGGGTCGTTGGGAGCCACGCCGTGGGCGATCACCGCGGCCTTGGTCTTCAGAATGTCGCCGGAGACTTCGTGGAGCATGGAGCGTGTCCGTTCGTGATCGCAAACCTGCGCACGGTAGCCTTCGGGTGTAGATCGCCTGCCCCGCCAGCGTCGGCCGAGGGATCGGCGGGCCCGCAGTGCGTGATGTGCCCAGAATAGGGCGTTACGACGTGGCCCGCATTGGCCGGAGGTCGCCGGGCGAGCGCCTGAAACTTCCGAGACACTGGCAAATAGGATATCTGCATCCATAATCAAACCGGGGCTCACTCGGAGGTGCCGCATGAACCATCGAACTGTCCGAGCCTCGCAGGGGGCCGATCGAGAAAGCCACGGCCGCGGGCGCATCGGTCGCTGGGTGAGGCGGGGCGTGGTCTCCGTTCTCGGCGTTGCACTGGCGATCGGCCTCTTTGCGCAGACGGTGCCCCCGCCGCAGAGCACGTATGTCGTGTTTGGATACAACGAGCTCGGCATGCACTGCATGAACCAGGACTTCTCCGAGTTCATGATCCTTCCCCCGTTCAATACGCTCCGGGCTCAGGTGATCCGTCGTGCGGTTGAGCCGTCGATCGTCACCAGCGGCGTTACGGTGCGGTACTTTCTCGCCAACAACACCCATTCGACCGACAAGACGAACTTCTGGAACTATTCGCAGGCTCTGTTCGGCACTGCGCTGGCGCCCGACGTCGGACTGACCGGCAATCGGCTTCGCGGCACGATGGTCTCGCGTCAGGCCGGCGGGCACAACGACTGGGAGGCCAGCGGCGTGCCGGTCACACCCGTCGACGATGACGGGCGTGAGAACAGCTATCCGCTCGCGACTATTCTTGTCGAGCGGAACGGGCAGATTGTGGCCGGCACACAGGCCGTTATTCCGGTAAGCTGGGAGATCTCCTGCCAGATCTGCCATGCAAACTCCACCGAGAGCGTCGGTAGAGACATGCTCCGCAAGCACGACACCCGGCACGCGACCAACCTGCTCGCGAACATGCCCGTGAACTGCTCGAGTTGCCATGCGGATGCTGCCCTGGGCGCGCCCGGACAGCCGGGCGTCAAGAGCCTGTCGCACGCGATGCACGGCTCGCACGCGTCGCGCATGGCCGCGGCGAATCTCGCCGTGAACTGCTACGCCTGCCACCCAGGCATCCGGACGCAGTGCCAGCGCGACGTGCATTCACAGCGCGGCATGACGTGCTTGAACTGCCACGGCGACATGGCCGCCGTGGCGAGCCCCGCAAGGCGTCCCTGGCTTGACGAGCCGACATGCGCGAGCTGTCATCAGAGCCGCAGGCCGAGGTTCGAGTTCGAGCAGCCGGGGGTGCTCTTCCGAGACTCCGTGGGGCACAAGGAGGTCAAGTGCGTGAGCTGCCACTCCAGCCCGCACGCGATCACGCCGACGCAGACGGCGGCGGACAACGCGCAGGCCCTGCGTCTGCAGGGACACTCGGGGGTGATCGATACCTGCACCGTGTGCCACACCGCGACACCGCCGGAGCCGTTCTTGCACAAGCGCGACAACTAGGCCGCACGCTCGTCCGGAGACATGATCGCCAGGAGGCCGCACGCATGATCCGCCGCACCTTGCTCTCGATAACGCTCGGGGTCGCCTCGTTTGCGCTCGTCAGCGCTGCCGGCGCGCAGACATACCACGTCATCGACTTCGGCTCGATCGGAGGGTTCGGCGATGCCGAGTCCTTCGCGATCGGCTCCGGCGCGGCGGGGCCGACGCTCGTCGGCTTTGCGACCGCGAGCTCGCAGAATCACCTTGGGTTCGTGGGCGACGCGGGGAACCTGATCGCCCTTACACCCCTGGCGGGCGACACGCAGTCGTGCGCGTTCGGCGTTGACGGCGGCGGGAGAGTCATCGGGGTCTCCTATCGCCTCGGCTTCCCCGACGTGCAAGCGTTCCGCGTGAGCGCGTCGGGCGTAGCAAGCCTCGGCAACTTCACGCCCCGGGGTGTCAACCCGGCGGGTGACATCGCGGGGGTTCTCTCGCGGACGGAATCCAGCGGCCTGCGCGTCGACCGCGCCTGCACTCTGCTCGATGGCGGAGCGGGGCTCGCCGAGCTCGCGCCGCTTGCGGGCAACATGAACTCGACCGCATACGCGATCAACAGCGCAAGAGTCGTCGTCGGCTCCTCCGGCACCAGCGCGGGCAACGCGACTCGCCCGATGGCCTGGGTCGGCGGCGCTGGCAACGACCTGGGCACGCTCGGCGGGAGCGATGGAGCGGCGTACGCGATCAACGACACGGGTGTCGCCGTGGGATTCTCCACGCTCGCCGCGGGCAACATTGCCCACGCGACGAAGTTCGTCCTCGGCCCGACGGGTGCCGTGCAGTCTCGAACGGATCTGGGCACGCTCGCGGCACCGGGGAACGCGATCGCCACCAGCTACGCCTTCGGGGTGAACTCCTCCGGCGAGATCGTCGGCCAATCGGCCGGTCGGGCTTTCGTCGTGCTTCCCGCTCGCGGCATGCTCGACCTCAACGGGCTCGTCCCCGAGTCGCCCGCGCTGTTCGTCACGTCGGCAAGGGCGATCGACGATCTCGGCAGGATCGCGGGCACGGGCGTCGATATTCTCGGGCGCCCGCGTCCGGTGCTTCTGCTCCGGTGCGACGCCGACTTTGACCGCAACGGCACGCTGAACGTCGCCGACATCTTCATCTATCTCGCCGCCTGGTTTGGCAGGGATCCGCGCGCCGACATCGGCGGCGCCAGCGGCGTGAGCGTCGAAGACCTCTTCATCTTCCTGAGCCTGTGGTTCGCCGCCTGCTAGCGGCGTGGACCCACGACCACAAAGAGGCCGACATCTACACCGAACGCGGCTCCATCCATTCCGGCAAGTGGGAGGAGCTTCAGGTCCGCGACGAGAACGGGCCGCTCAAACCCATTAAGCCGTCGCCCAAACCCACCCACCTCGAGAACGAGTGGACCTACCTCCGCCAGGTCGTCCGCGGCCAGTGCGCTGTCGACCAGCTCTCCAGCCTCGAACTCAACCTCATCTCCGTCGAGATCCTCGAAGCCGCGCGTCGGGCCGCCCGCGCGCCTGCGCCGGCGGGTGGCATCGACACTCCGTAGGACGTTCTGTGCCGCCGGTGTGGGCATGGTCTGAAGCCGACTGTGTTGCGTTGGGCGTGGTGTGGCGACGTCACCCGGCAGTTCACCGGAGTCGATCCCAGAGCTGCTCGACTCCGCCGGCACGGGAGATCGGAGTACTCGCTACTCTGGAAACACTTCGAGGCCACCCGACGATTGTTGAGAGCCTTCAAAGGCCGAAAGCACCGACGACAGGGCCTGCTGGGCGAGCTCCGTGCGGCGATCTATCGCGTCAAAGCGTCGCGCGAGCTCGCGGGCGATCTCGGCCCCGGCAACCGTGTCCAGCACGACGGCTCGGTCGCGATCGGCGATCCGCTGGTGTTCCCCGGTCATGAGCCAGTGCAGGTCGCAGTCGGTTGCTTCAGCAACCGCCACGAGCAACTCCAACGTGATCCGGCCTCCTTCAAGCACGCGCTTGAGTTGGAAGGTCGCATCGGGCTTCAGGCAATCCAGCCGGGAGTCGGCGCTCTGCGGCCCAACCGATCGGATCCGGTCAGCGATCCGTGCACGACACAGCGCCTCCGACGCTTTCGAGGTCTTGTCGGAGGCCTGTGCACGGCTCGGAATGTCGGACCGTCGCGCCATTGTTACTGTGTCAGCAGCGCCGCCTCCATGAAGTCGATAGTCTTTGAAAGCTCCTGGGTCTGCGCGACGGTGAGTGTGGGGGGATTGCGGTTCAGAAGCGCGCGGAGTGATGCGATGTCGCCGAGCGCGTGTTCCCGCTGTTGGGCGGTCAGTGTCTTGAGTCCGAACGCGGCATAGCCGTCAACTACGGCGGCGACCGCGTCGGCTCTCGTCTTGGGCTTGGGCGTCGGGGCATCGAGGATCTGGCGGAGCCGCTCGAGCAGGGCGTCGAGCCACAGGTCGTCGATATCCGTCCAGGGTGCCTCTGCACCGACGGACGATTGCCAGACGACCGCTGAAAATTCGCCTTCTAGGCTTGGCCGCGAAGCCGCGCTTGCGACCGAAGGGGCGAGAGGGACGGCAATCGCCAGCATCGACCAGGCGGTCAGGACGCCGACACGAGTATAGTTCCGCGATGCAAACATTTCGGTACCTCCGGTGGTCCGGCGGTGTTGCCGGACCAGGAGGGAGACCCGAGCGCAGGACCTGGGGTGACACGATGGGCAAGATTGTTTTGAGAGCTTCCGCCATCGCTCCCCCGGGAGTGGTCCGGCGTTCGAGAGCGGTTGCAGACACCCCCGCCCTGCACGCTGCCCGAGAGGTGCCCTTGCTCGAGAGAATGCGGGCCGGGGACCGGGAGGCCGCGGCCGAGTTCATGGCGACCAACGCCGATCTCATCCGGCGCCGATATCGCCGCAAGCTCGGGCCGGGCATGCGCCGGCTGTTCGACTCGATGGAGTTGCTGTCGACTATCACCCGCCGGCTGGACCGGTGCATCCGGGCCCAGAGCCTCCGGGCCGAGTCCGATGTCCAGCTCTGGGCCCTGATTTATCAGATTGCCGACAACTGTCTGACCAACCGGGTCAAGATCTATGCCCGTCTCAAAGAGATAGAGGGCGGCGGCGAGGACAGCGAGGTCGTGCGACTGCTGACCGACCGCATGCGTGCCGCGGAGTCGATGGCGACCGCCCACGGCCCGGAGGTCGAGCTGGAGTCGGTGTTCGCGTTGCTCGACGATCAGACCGACCGCGAGATCCTGAGCGGCTGGCTCAGGGGGCAGACCCACGCGATCACCGCCGACCAGCTCTCCATGACCGAAGACGCGGTGAAGAAGCGTTGGCAGCGTGTTCGACAGTCGTTGCGCGACAGCCTCGAGGACCGCGGAAGTACGGGCAAGGAGCGACGCTCATGAGGCCAGGACGAGCGCGACCCGAGGAAGTTGTGGCCATGCTCTACGACTCGTGGGCGACGGCCGACCTGCCCGAGGCCCTGCGCCGCGCCGCGGCCGCCGGCACCGGCCGGCCGACGGACGACGTGCTCTCGGACATCATCGCCGCGGACGGGCGGTGGCGGATCGGACGGGGTCAGGCCGTCACGCTCCAGCACTATCTTGATGCCGTTCCCGACCTGATGTCGCGAAGGCTCCCGCTGGACGCCGCGCTCGAGGTCAGCCTGAAGGATCTCCGCCTCCGCGGTGTCGCGCCCGCCCAGGCCGCCGCCCGGCTCAGCGAGAAGTACCCCGAGCTGGCCCCGGAGATCACGACAGCCGCGATGCTCGATGCGGTCGTGCTCTCCACGGCGACGGTCCGGAAGCGCCTCGACGCGAGGTCCGACGACGCGGGTCGATCGCTCCCCTTCTGGATCGGGAAATCGGTCGACGGCCGGCCTCGCTACGAGCTCCGCGAGTGCATCGGATCGGGCGCGCAGGGCAGCGTGTATCTGGGCGTCGACACCCTGCTGAGCGAGCGGGATCGCCTGGCGACCGTCGCCGTGAAGCTGCACCACGCTACCGCGGGGCGAGAAGCCGACGGCAGGCGCCTGCTCGACGAGGCCGCCAAGGCCCGGAGGGTCATCCATCCGAGCGTGGTCAGAGTCCTGGACGCGGGCGTCACCGACGACTCCGAGGCGTACGCGGTCTACGAACATGTGCGAGGCCGGACGCTCAAGCAGGTGGCCGATGCGCTGGCATCACCGATGCCTGCCCGTCGAGCGGCCCAGATCGTCCTCGAAGCTGCCCTCGGCGTGCAGGCCATCCATGCCGCGGGATTGACCCACTGTGACCTGCAGCCCGGCAACGTCATGATCGACGAGCAAAACTGCGTCAAGGTGGCCGACTTTGGCCTGGCGCTCAGGCAAGCCCCGACCGCTTCGCCGCGCGAGGAAGATGGTCATCCGCGCGGAGCACTGGGCTTTGTCTCTCCGGAACAGTGGAGGGCCGGTCCGGACGCCGCAGCACCGGCCGTTGATGTGTATGCGCTGGGCGGGCTGCTGGTCTGGCTCACCTCCGGGCGTGCGCCCAACGGCGACACGCCCGAAGCCGCCACGGGGGCGCTCGGGCGGGCGGGGGGCGAAGGCTCACTGCGTCCGGTACTTACCAGAGATCTGGACGCGGATCTCGCCGCGATTGCGGGGCGTGCCCTGGCGATTGACCCGGAACGCCGCTATCGCTCGGCGGATGCGGTCGCCTCGGACTTGGATGCCTGGCTCAAGCGCGAAGTCATCGCCTGGACCCAGCCGAGCCCGCGCCGGCGTCTCCGCCTCTTTGCGACGCGGCAGCCCAGGCTTGCCGCCGCGCTCGTCCTCGCGGTGCTGTCGCTTGCAACGGTTCCGGCGGTAATAATCGCGTACTCCGCCCGGCTCCGCGATCAGCGTCTGCAGGCCCAAACCGCGATCGCCGAGGAACAGAGGCTCGCCGCCGAGGGCAAGATCAAGGAGGCCTCCGCGACAGTCGGAGCGTGGATCGCCGCCCTGCGTCGCTCGCGCGCGGAAGATTTCAACTCAAACTTCCTGCCCATCGTCACGGTGCTCGATAGTGTCCTAGGAACTCTCGTGCTGGGAACGGCCCCGGACGGGACCGATCTGTGGGCCGACCGCATCCGTGTGGCCAAAGCCCAGGCCGACGCCGCGGCCGCCGCCGGCGGACCCGACTCTCTGGAATCCATGAACTGGGAGTTTCTTCACGGCTTCTGGCTCGCCAGGGCAGGAGACTATCAGAGGGCCGACGACTCGCTCGCCCTCAACCTGCCCAGATGGGAGCGCTCGCTCGCGTCAGACGATCCGTGGCTGGAGCGTGTACGCGGCGTTCGCCACGCGGCCCGCGTGCTGAACCTTCGGGCCGCGGGGCTTGCCGAGGAGAGCGACGCGCTCCGGGAGTCGCGGGAAGTCATCCGGGTCAGCCTAGCAAGGCTGGGGGACAACCCGAAGGACCCGTGCATCACGCTCATGAAGGCAGCAAGCCGCGGCGGCTCGTCCGACGACAACGCCCAGCGTCCGTAAGCCGGGAAGCCGGGTGTTCCCGAGGAGGTTGCGGGCCATCGAGTTCGGCTTGCTCTGAAGGCGACTCGGGTGCCGCCTGCCCGCCCAAGTCTCCTGACGCCGTCCCCCAAACCCGCCGACCTCGAGAACGAGTCGACGTGCCTCCGCTAGGTCGTTCGTGGCCAGTGTGCTGTCGACCCGCTCTCCAGCCTTGAGCTCAACGTCCTCGCCGTCGAATTTCTCGACGCCCCACGACAAGCCAAACGCACGCCTGCGGCGGTTGGCGATTTCGGCGCTCCGTAGGACGTTCGTTGCCGCCGGAGTCGGTTTGGTCTGGGGCCGATTGTGGTGCGTTGGACGTGGTATTGTTTACTGATGCTGGACGCACCGAAGTTGATCCCGGAGGAGATCGACTTCGGTGCCGCAGGAGGTCAGGAACTCTCCGTACGATGGCGAGACTCCGATGCCGCCTGCCGCCACCTTCCAGCGTTCAGGTCAAGATCGTCACAACCCCGGAGAGGGAGGGCGTGAGCATCTGGCCTGCTAGGGATTCAAAAGGTTTACTCCATCGCCTTCCACACGATCGCGGTCTGGTCCCAAGACCCCGTCACGATCCAGCGTCCGTCGGGGCTGAAACTCGCGGACACCACCCGACCTTCATGCCCCGCCAGCGTCCGCAGCAGTTGACCGCTCCCCGCGTCCCACACCCGCGCGGTCTTGTCACGAGACCCCGTCACGATCCAGCGTCCGTCGGGGCTGAAA